>NZ_BOPO01000005.1:56873-68925 GCF_017312725.1 Actinocatenispora comari
GGTCGACTCGGTCGACTCGGTCGACTCGGTCGACTCGGTCGGCTCGGTCGACTCGGTCGGCTCGGTCGGCTGGGGGGAACCAGCGCTGCAGGAGGCGGTCGGCCGCGGAGGTCGATTGCTGGGCGGCGAGCAGCACTCGATCCGTCCACGGCGGGCCGAGCCGGGCCATGCCCCAGTCGAGCAGTGCGGCCGAGCCGTCCGACCGGATCAGCACGTTGTCGTCGCGCACGTCGAAGTGGCAGAGCGTGGTCGGGGGCAGCCGGCCCGGCAGGGTACGCAGCCGGGACAGCAGCGCGTCGCAGCGGGCGGCGGCCCAACCCGGCAGATACCGGGAAGGGTCGGCGGCGACGTCCGCCCACCGGGCCAGCCAGCGCCGCGCGGTCTCGGCGAGCGGCAGCACGTCGACCCCGGCCGGTACCGGGGTCAGCTCGGCGACCTGGGCGTCGATCGCGGCGGCGACCGCGGCGAGGTCGGCGACGTCGGACAGATCCGGGAACCGGCCATCGACGTGCTGGAGCACGATCGCCACCCAACCGTCCCGGTCCAGCCCGCCGAGCAGCGCCGGCCGGTACGGCGCCGGCCGCAGGATCCGCTGCAACCGCAGCTCGGCGCGGAACAGCTCGACCGTCTGCGCGTTCAGTTCGGCGCCGACCGCCTTGACGAAGATGGTCTCGCCGGCCCCGGTGCGCAGGCTCGTTGCGCAGCCCGGCGACATCCCGCCGACGTGGTCGCGCAGCACCGTGACCGGCCCGTACCGGGCGTCGACCCAGGTGCGCACGAACGCCGGCAGCGCGGCGTACCCGATCCGGCGTCCCACCGCCCGTGGTTCCGCACCCACCGTGCTGCCCCCCTCTCCGGGCGCCGCGCCCCCGATGCCACCCCGCGAACCCGCCACCGCCCGAGCGACGTGGCCGTCGACCCGGGCACGGCGGCCGTCGACCTGAGCGAAGTGGCTGTCAACCCGGCAGGGCGGCGGCGACCCGAGCAGAGCAGTACCGCCGCGTTTCCGCCACCGGGATCCGCCCCGCCGGGGCGACCGCCTCAGTCGGGGGGCCAGCCGTAGCGGAGGAGCGGGGTGCCGGCGGCGACCTCGCGCAGCGCGGCGGCGACGTAGGCGACCGTGTCCGCCGGCGGTGCGGCCGCGTCGGCCCAGCACAGCTCGACGCACTTGGCCGGCTCACCGATCGCCGGGGTGCCGTCCCAGCGCGGGACCTCGAAGAACAGGTCGAGGTACTCGTGGTCGCTGGCGGTCTCCGGCGCGCGGTGCGCGACCAGGGCCAGCCGGCAGGCGTCCGGCTCGACCGTGATCGTCAGCTCCTCGCGCAGCTCGCGGGCCAGCGCGCTGGCGACGTCCTCGTTGCCGTCGACGTGGCCGGCCGGGACGCACAGCTCGCCGTCGTGGTAGCCGGACCCGGCCCGCCGCATCAGCAGCAACCGATCACCGTCGCGCAGCAGCCCGTAGACCGCCACCACCATCCGGAACCGTTCCCTGGCCACCGCCCGACCGTACCGCCGGCCTGCGACAACCCCTCCGCGTGACGGCCGAACCGACGCCAGTCAGCGCCGGCACTGATCCGCGCCGGCACGGGCAGTGGTGGCGCCGGGTCGGCGACGGCGGGCCGGGGGCTTGCGTCGGCGCGGCGCGGTCGGCCTGCCGTTCGGGAAGCGGCGCACCTGGATCGTGCCGGCGACCGACACCGCGCTGCACTCCTGGGCGACCGCGCTGCTGGCCGACCTGCGGCCGGAGCTGTCGCTGTACTACGCCGTCTACAGCACCCTGGACGAGGAGGGCAACGCCGGCTGGCCGGGCGGTACCGAGCACATCGTCTGGGACGAGATCCACGAGGTCGTGCCGTCCCGCTGGGAACTTCAGTGCAGGGCGTCCAGCAGTGACCGGAGCGCGTCGGCGACCCGGCCCGGGGCGGTGGCCGCCGCGAGCCGACGAGCTTCCAGTCGCCGTTCGCGGCTCTGGGGCACCGAGGATCGGTCTAGGGTCGGGGAAAGGCGACGGAGGGGGCGGTGGCGGTGGCCACGGTGCGGTACCTGGTGGACGACGTCGACGCGGCGATCGCGTTCTACTGCGGGCAGCTCGGTTTCCGCGAGGTGATGCATCCGGCGCCGCCGTTCGCGATGCTGGCCCGCGGCGACCTGCGCTTCCTGCTCGTCGCGCCGATCACCACGGACCAGGCGGGTGGCGGCTCGCGGCCGATGGCCGACGGTACGGTCCAGACGCCGGGCGGCTGGAACCGCATCGTGCTGGAGGTCGACGACCTGGACGCCGAGGTCGCCCGGCTGCGCGCCGCCGGCGTACCGTTCCGGGCCGAGCCGGTCACCGGCATCGGCGGCCGGCAGGCGCTCGTCCAGGACCCCGCCGGCAACCTGGTCGAACTCTTCCAGCCCGTCATCCCCGAAGCCCACGAGTCCGCCACCGCCGACTCGGATCCCGACCGGCGATAGCCCGGTACGGGTCAGGTCAGGGTGTGGCGCAGGGCGGTGACGCGGTCGGCGGCGGCGACGAACGTGTCGTGGTCGAGGGTGCCGTCGTCCAGCGCGGCGCTCAGCGCGTCGGCGGCCGAGTCGCCGGCGCTCTCACTGGTGCAGAGGATGAGGTCCATCCCGGCGCCGGCCGCCAATACCGAGCGGTTGCCGACGGAACCGTACGATGACAGGGCTCCGGCGCCGATCGAGTCGGTGACGGTGACGCCGCCGAAGCCGAGCCGGCTACGCAGCTCGCCGCCGACGATCGTCTTGGACAGCCCTGCCGGGCGGGACGCGTCCAGACTCGGGTAGACCGCCCAGGAACACATCACCAGCTTGACGCCGGCGCTGATGGACGCCGCGTACGCCGCCTCGTCGACCGACCGCAGCGTGCTGGCCGAGACCTTCAGCGTGACCGGCACGTTGTCGGTGTTCTGCCGCGAGGTGGCCGCGCCGAGACCCGGGAAGTGCTTGGCGGTGGCGGCCACCCCGGTCGCCTGCTGCGCGTCGACGAACGCGCCACCGCAGTCGTTGCAGACACCGGCGTCCATGCTGTACGACCGCCCGTACTGGTCGAGGAAGTCGCCGGCCGCCCGGTACACGCCGAGGACCGGGGCCAGGTTCAGGTTCATCCCGACTCCGGCCAGGTTGTTGCCGGCGCCGGTACCCGCGGTCCGCGCCGCGCCGGTCGGATCGCTCGACGCCCCGACCTGCTTCTCCGACTGGTCCGGCGCGCCGGGCAGCCGGCGCACCTGCCCGCCCTCCTGGTCGGTGAGCAGCAGCAGCGGGGCGTCGATCGGGCTGTCCGCCGCGGCGTCACGCAGTTGGTCGATCACCGAGGCGATCTGCGACTCGGACGAGATGTTGTCGCCGAAGAACAGCACCCCGGCGGTGCCTCCCGACCGGATCGTGGCCAGCAGCGAGTCGGGCGGGGTGAGGCCGGAGTACGCGTGGATGACGCGCTGGCCGGCGAGCACCGGGGAGGTGGCGGCACGTGCCGGCCGGGACCGGGACAGCAGTACCGGGCCGGCGGCGGCCAGCCCCGCGGCGGCGAGCAGCGAACGGCGGGTGACGGACATGGCAGCCTCCTCGGTACGAGATGCGCATTCCAGTCAAAATCTACCGAGGCAAGGCGCAAATTTGAAGCTTTTAACCAAATTAGGAGCTTTCTGGCGTCATCGCGCCCGTCGGCCGCTCGGGCGAATCGCGCTGCCGGTGGCGGGCGCGCGTCCCGGATCGCGGCGCGGCCGGCCGGCCGGTGATCGCGGTGTGGTCAGGCGGGCGGGTACAGGAGGACGCGGACCGCCGGCCTGCGGCCGAGGGAGGAGCGGATCAGCGGCTCGACGTCGGGCCAGGGCAGGCCGCCGTGGCCGCACCCCAGGGCCGGCACGGCGAGCGAGCGCAGACCGAGGCGGTCGATCGTGCCGACCAGATCGGCGAGACCGGCCTCGACGTCGGCCAGCCGGGACGCCGACCGCCAGTGCCGTTTGGTCGGAAAGTTGAGCACGTACCGCGGGCCCACCTCGGCGCCGGTCGGCCACACGTGCATCCGGCCCACCGCGAGCCGGCCCTCCCGCGCGGCCCGCCGGTAGTCGCGGTACATCGCGGGGTACGCCTGCCGGAACGCCAGCGCCAGCCCCCTGCCCATGACCCCGACGGTGTTCACCGCGTTGACCAGCGCCTCGACCTCGGCCGTCAACAGGTCGCCGCGCGCCACGGTGATCGTCATGCCCCCGTCGTACCAGCCGGGTCCGACAGCCGGCCGTGGTCAGCCGGCGTTGTGGGCCTTGGCGTAGTTGGCGAGCCAGGCGACCTGGTCGGGGTCGAGGGACGGGCGGACCCGGTCGCGCGCGGCGGCGACGTTGGCGGCGGTGACCTCGGTGGCGGTCAGCGACTCGCGCATCGCGGCGAGCGCGGCCTCCCGTACCAGGGCGGCACAGTCGGCGGAGGAGAAGCCGTCCAGGTCGGCGGCGAGCGACGGCAGGTCGACGTCGGCCGCGAGCGGTACCTTCCGGGCGGCGGAGTCGAGGATCGCGGTGCGGGCCTCGGTGTCCGGCGGCGGCACGTACACCAGGCGCTCCAGCCGGCCGGGGCGCAGCAGCGCCGGGTCGATCAGGTCGGGCCGGTTGGTGGCGCCGACGACCACGACGTTGCGCAGCGACTCGACCCCGTCCAGCTCGGTGAGCAGCGAGGCGACCACCCGGTCGGTGGTACCGCCGTCGGTGGCCTGGCCGCGCACCGGGGCCAGCGCGTCGATCTCGTCCAGGAACACCAGCGACGGGGACGCGTCGCGCGCCCGGCGGAACAGCTCGCGCACCGCGCGCTCGGAGTCGCCGACCCACTTGGACAGCAGCTCGGCGCCCTTGACCGACAGCACGTTCGCCTTGCCCTGGCCGGCGATCGCGCGCACCAGGAACGTCTTGCCGCAGCCGGGCGGCCCGTAGAGCAGCACCCCGCGCGGCGGCTCGATGCCGAGCCGGTCGAACGTGTCCGGGTAGGTCAGCGGCCACAGCACCGCCTCGGTGAGGGTCTGCTTGACCTCGGTCATGTCGCCCACGTCGTCCAGCGTCACGCCGGAGACGTCCACAGTGGACTCCGTCATCGCGGTCGGCCGGACCACCTCCAGCGCCGCGTCGAAGTCGGCCGCGGAGATGGCCGGCTCGGCCACCGACCCGGCGTCGGTACGCCCGGCGGTCGCCGACGCGTTGCGGTGCCGCACCGCGGCCCGCACCCCGGCCTCCCGGACCAGCGCGAGCAGGTCGGCCGTGACGAACCCGGGAGTACGGGCGACCACGTCGTCGAGCTTCACGTCCTCGGCGAGCTTGACGTCGCGGGTGAGCACGCCGAGCAGCTCGCGGCGCTCCGCGGCATCGGGCAGCGGTACCGCGATCTCGTGGCCGAGCAGCTCCGGCCCGCGCAGCTGCGGGTCCACGTCCTCCGGGCGGCTGGTGGTACACACCACCGCCACGCCGGCGTCCAGCGCGGCCCGCACGGTACGGCGGAACACGGTGGCGAGCGGCCCGGGCGCGTCGCGCGGCGCGAGCGCGTCCACATCGGACACCAGCAGTACGGCGGGGGCCGCCTCCCGCGCGCGCACCACGGCGTCGGCGAGCCGGGCCGCGGCCGGGTCGTTGGCCAGCGCCGCGACCTCCGGCGCCCAGACGGTGACCACGGTGGCGGACACCTCGTCGGCGACCGCGCGGACCAGGGTGGACTTGCCGGAGCCGGCCTGGCCGGTGACGAGCACGCCGAGGCTCGCGGTGGTACCGAGCTTGGCCAGGATCTCGCCGTGGTGGAAGCCGAGGTCGAGCAGCTCGGTCAGCTCCTGCGCCTGCGGGCGCAGCCCGGCCAGGTCGGCCACCTCGACCGGCTCCTGGTCGATCGCCTCCAGAGTGTCCACTGTGGACTGATGGGTCGGCGCCGGGGTCGCGCTGGACCGGGTCGCCGGGCCGTCCTGCCAGCGCACCACGGTGTCCATGGTGACCACGCCGGGCCCGGTCGAGCCGGTGTCGGTCACGGTCAGCAGCAGCGACACCCAGCCCATCCCGAGGCTGTTGGACAGGCTGCGCTTCGTCGCCTCCACCGGCGGGGTCACCGCACCGGCCGCCACCCACTGCGCGGCCGTCCGGCCGCCCGCCGCCGGCGCCACGTCCTGCGGCAGCAGCGACACGTTGTCACCCGCGGTGACCACCTTGCCCAGCAGCGCCAGCCGCAGCATCTCCGGCGACAGCAGCGCCACCGTCTGCGCCGGCCCGGCGACCTGCACGGTACGGGCCGCGGTCACCGGCGCGGGGGCCACCGTGACCTCGGCCCCGTCCCGTACCCCGAGGTTGCCGAGGGTGAGGTCGTCCGCGTACAGCAGGGCGCGGCTGGCGTCCGCCTCGGCCGGCAGCGCCAGCCCGGCCGACGCGCGCCGGCCGGTCAGCAGCACCGGTGCGCCGGCGGACAGTCCGAGCGCGGCGAGCACCTCCGGATGCAGCCGGACGATGCCGCGCCGGCCGTCCAGCGCGGCGGGCCGCAGGCTCGCGGTCAGGGTCAGTGAGCTGGTCTGGCTGGTCACGCGGCGAGCCTATCCGCCTGCCGCGACCACCGACCGCACCCCGACCCCGACCCGTCCGCTGACCGAAGTGCGGGGAATGTGCGCTCGCTGGCTGAGGCGGCGCTGTGGAACGGCGGCGACGCGATCATGGCGCCGCGTACCGTTGGCGCATGCCGCGCCTGCTGCCCCGCCGGACCCGCGACCGGGTCGTCGCGGCGATCGTCGTCCTCGCGCTGGCCGCCGGCCTGACCGGGTTCTTCGTGGTCCGGGCGCTGCCCGGCTACCGGGTGCAGGACCAGTTCGTGACGGTGCGCACCGGCCCGGCCGGCGACCAGTCGGTCCGCCTGGACACCTCGCTCTTCCTGCCCGACACCGACCGGCCCGCCCCCGCGGTACTGCTCGCGCACGGGCTCGGTGGCACCAAGGCCAGCGTCGCCGGCGACGCGAAGGACCTGGCCCGGCTCGGTTACGTGGTGCTCACCTGGACCGCGCAGGGGTTCGGCCGCTCCGGCGGCGAGATCCACCTGGACAGCCCGGACTGGGAGGTCAAGGACGCGCAGCGGCTGGTCGACTGGCTCGGCCGCCGGCCGGAGGTGCGCACCGACGGCCCGGACGATCCGCGCGTCGCCGCCGTCGGCGGATCGTACGGCGGGGCGCTGACGCTGCTGCTCGCCGCCGCGGACCGGCGGGTCGACGCGATCGTCCCGCAGATCACCTGGCACGACCTGGGCAGCGCGCTGTTCCCCGAGTCGACCGGCCGGCCGGCCACCGACGGGGTGCTCAAGCAGGCCTGGCTGGGCACCCTGTTCATCGCCGGCCTGCGCACCGAGCGGCCGCCGCGCTCCGCCGGCAGCCCGCCGGACCCGGCCGCGGTCGGCTGCGGCCGCTGGGCGGCCGAGGTGTGCCGGATGTACCGGCAGGTGCTCGCCGGCGGCAAGCCGAACGCGGCGGCCGTCGCGCTGCTGCACAGATCCTCGCCGGCACCGGTCCTCGACCGCATCCACGCGCCGACGCTGCTGGTCCAGGGGCTGTCGGACACGCTGTTCCCGCTGTCCGAGGCGGACGCGAACGCGCGCGGCATCACCCACGCGCCGGTCCGGGTGGCGTGGTTCTCCGGCGGTCACGACGGCGGCGACGGCTCGGCCGCCGACCACGACCGGGTCCGCCAGCTCACCGCGAGCTGGCTCGACCGGTACCTGCGCGGCGGCAGCGGCGACGGGTCGGACTCGTTCACGTTCAGCCGGATCGTCGGGTACGACCGGTCCGCCGACGCCGTGCGCACCACCGCGATGTCCGCCCGGCGGTACCCCGGGCTGCACCGGCCCGGCGCGCAGGTCGCGCTGCGCGGCCCGGCGCAGCCGATCGCCGGCCCGCCGAACTCCACGCCCGCCGCCACCTCCACCATCCCCGGCGTCGGCATCGCCGGCGAGACGCCGGCCACCGAGATCCCCGGCCAGACCGCCGCGTTCACCTCGACCGCGCTGACCGGGCCGGTCGATCTCACCGGCGCCGCCCGGGTACCGGTCCGCATCGGCGCCACGAGACCCGGCGGCGTGCTGTTCGCCAAGCTGTACGACGTGGCCCCGGACGGTGGGCAGCGCCTCGTCGCCGGCCAGGCCGCGCCGATCCGGGTCACCGGCAGCGGCACCGTCACCGTCTCCCTGCCCGGCATGGTGTACCGGTTCGCCACCGGGCACCGGATCCGGCTGGTGGTCGACACCGCCGACCGGGCGTACGCGGGCCCGCGCGAGCCGGCGACCTACACCGTCGCGGTGACCGGCGCGCTGCAGCTGCCCGCCGTCGCCGCCACGCCGCTCACCGACCCGTCCGGCATCTGGTACTGGCTGCTCGCCGCCGCGGTCGTGCTCGCCGTGCTGGTGATCGCCGCCGCGGTGCTGATCGCCCGGGCCCGGCGGCGCGGCCGGCAGCGCGCGGTGGTCGCCGAGCTGGCCGACACGCCGCTCGCGGTGCGCGGGCTGCGCAAGACGTACAAGGACGGGTTCGTCGCGGTCCGCGGCACCAGCTTCACCGTCGAGCCGGGCCAGGTCGTCGGCCTGCTCGGGCCGAACGGCGCCGGGAAGACCACCACGCTGCGGATGGTGCTCGGGCTGATCCGGCCGACCGCCGGCGAGGCGCTGCTGTTCGGCCACCGGGCCGGCCCCGGCGCCCCGGTGCTGTCCCGGATCGGCGCCCTCGTCGAGGGGCCCGGCTTCCTGCCGCACCTGTCCGGCCTGGACAACCTCACCCTGTACTGGCGGGCCACCGGCCGCCCGCTCGACGACGCGCGGATCGACGAGGTGCTCGACATCGCCGACCTCGGCGACGCGATCCACCGCCGGGTCCGCGCGTACAGCCACGGGATGCGGCAGCGGCTGGCCATCGCCCAGGCCATGCTCGGCCTGCCCGACCTGCTCATCCTGGACGAGCCGACCGACGGGCTGGACCCGCCGCAGATCGCCGAGATGCGCCGGGTGCTGCAGCGCTACGCCACCGACGGCCGGGCGGTGCTGGTCTCCAGCCACCTGCTCGCCGAGGTCGAGCAGACGTGCACGCACGTGGTGGTGATGCGCCGGGGTGAGCTGGTGGCGGCCGGTCCGGTCGCCGAGATCATCGGCGACTCGCCCAGCGTGCTGGTCGGCGTCGCCGACCCGGACGCGGCCGCACCGCTGCTGTCCGCCGTACCGGGGGTGGCGACGGTGGCGCGGGCCGACGGCGGCCTGCTGGTCGAGCTGGCCGACGGCACGCCCCGGCACCGGCTGGTCGACGCCCTGGTCGACGGCGGCGTCGAGGTCGACCGGCTGGTACCGCGGCGCCGGCTGGAGGACGCCTTCCTCGCCCTGCTCGACCGGGGCGAGTCATGACCGGGCCGACGGCACGGACGCGGATCGGCCGAGGGTCGGGATCGAGCCAGGTCGGCGGTTTCCTGGACGAGCGGCGGGATCGGGGTGCGCGGTGACTACGTCCACTGTGGATGGTCGGGCGGCCGGCTACCGGCCGGCCCGCACGCTGTCGGTCGGCACCGAGATTCGGCGCCAGCTGACCCGGCGGCGTACCCAGCTGGTCTTCGCGTTCCTGGTCGCGCTGCCGGTGATCCTGTTCCTGGCGTTCCGGTTCGGTACCGACGGCAACGACGGGTCGGCGCAGAACGAGACCGACGCGTTCGTCACCGTGGCCAAGTCCGGGGCGGCGAACTTCACCGTGTTCACCCTGTTCGTCTCGGCGTCGTTCCTGCTGGTGGTGATCGTCGCGCTGTTCTGCGGCGACACGGTGGCGAGCGAGGCCAGCTCCGGATCGCTGCGCTACCTGCTCGCCGCGCCGGTGCCGCGCCGCCGGCTGCTCGGCGTCAAGTACGCGGTGGGGCTGCTGTCCTCGGCGGCGGCGCTGGTGGTGCTGACCGGCGTCACGCTCGCCGTCGGCGCCGCCGCGTTCGGCTGGCACCCGCTGGTGACGATGACCGGCGACACCATCGAGCCCGGTCCGGCGCTGGGCCGGATCGCCGGTGTGGTCGGCTACCTGGCCATCGTCCTGCTGGTACCGGCGGCGCTGGCGTTCCTGCTGTCGGTCTGCACCGACAACGCGCTCGGCGCGGTCGGCGGCGCGGTGCTGCTGGTCATCGTGTCCAGCATCCTCGACCAGGTGACGGCGCTCGGCGGGCTGCGCGCGGTGCTGCCCACGCACTACCAGGACGCCTTCACCGGGTTGCTGACCGACCCGGTGCGCTGGGACCAGATGGCCCGCGGCGCGCTCTCCGCGCTGATCTACGCCGGCGGCTTCACCGCCCTCGCCTGGTGGCGCTTCCTGCGCAAGGACGTCACGTCCTGACCACGCCGCCGCGGCCGGCGTCGGTCAGTCGAAGTCGAAGATGGAGTGCTTGTCGTAGAAGTGCAGGATGTAGCGGCACCGGGTGCAGATCATCAGCACCATCTTGTGTGAGGTCACGCCCCACTTGCTGTCCAGCCGCCCCTCCTCGCGCTGGAAATCCTGGTTCCGGCACAGCGGACAGGCGAGCGCGGCAGGCTGCGAAGGCATCGTCATGCCCCCAGTGTGCCGACCCGCCGCCACCTCGGGGGCGGGCTCGGTGCCGGCCCCGGTTTCAGGGGGTGGGTGCGGTGGCGAGGACGGCGGAGAGCAGGCCGGGGTAACGGCGTTCCAGCTCGTCGCGGCGGAGCGAGACGTACCGGCTGGTGCCCTCGATGCGGGTGTGCGTGACGCCCGCCTCGCGCAGCACCTTGAGGTGGTGCGACCGGGTGGCCTTGGCCAGCCCGAGGTCGAACGTGCCGCAGCAGCGCTCACCGTCGCGGTGCAGTTCGCGCACGATCTCCAGCCGGGCCTCGTCGCCCAGCGCGGACAGGATCGTGGTCACCGGCACGGCGGCCACGTCCGGCTCGTAGAGCTCCATGTGTCAAGGGTAACTCATGTTCGACAATCGTCGAACATGCACCTAGGGTGAGTCGAGTCAAAGGTTCGAGATCCGTCGAACAAAGGGTGTCTCGCTCATGTCCAGGTCCAGCTCGTACGGACTGCCACTGTTCTCCGTCGCCATCTGGGGCGGCATGTTCATCGTGATGGCCGGTGCCCTCCGGCACGTCGACGCGTACCACCTCACCGCCGCGCGCTACCTGATCGCCGCCGCCGTGCTGGCCGCGGTGCTCGCCGCCACCGCCGGCCGCCGCGCGTTTCGTACCGACGGTCGGTTCGCCGAGATCGCGGTACTCGGCGTCGTCGGCATCGCCGGCTTCAACCTGCTCGTCAACATCGCGCTCGGCTACACCGCGCCGCAGAACGGCGCCCTGATGGTCGCGCTGACCCCGCTGCTCACGGTGCTGGTCCGGTGGGTACGCGACCGGGTCCGGCCCACGCCCGCCACCCTCGGCCTGATGCTGCTGGCCCTGGTCGGCGTCGGGCTGGTCATCACGCACGGCCACCCGACCGACCTCGGCGCGATCGGCAGCGGCGACGCGATGGCGTTCCTCGGCGTGGTCGGCTGGGCCGTGTACACGCACGGCGCCGGCCGGTTCGCCAGCTGGGGCTCGCTGCGGTTCAGCACGCTGACCCAGATCGTCGGCGCGGCCGCGACCGTACTGGTCGCCCTCGTCGCCGACCTGACCGGCGTCGGCCACCTGCCCGGACCGGCCGCGCTCGGCGCCGACGCCTGGCAGCTCGGGTACATCGCGATCGCCTCCTCGGTGCTCGCGGTACTGGCCTGGAACGTGGCGATCCGCCGGCTCGGCGCGCCCAACGCCGCGCTGTTCATGAACCTGGTACCGGTGATCACCTTCGGCATCCAGATCGTCCGCGGGTACCGCCCGGTACCGGCCGAGATCGCCGGCGCCGCGCTGACCGTCGCCGCCCTCGTCGCGACGAACGTGCTGGCCCGCCGGGCCACCACCCGCGCCACCGCCGGCGTCCGCGCCGCGGTACCGACCGCCCCGCAGCGGGAAACGGCCGCCGCACCGGGTCGTCAGGGCGCCGCCCGTCCGGCGGCACCGGGCCAGCCGGGCGCCGACCGTCCGGCGACACCGGTCCGACCGGGCA
>NZ_BOPO01000006.1:0-224751 GCF_017312725.1 Actinocatenispora comari
CTGTGGTCCAACCGGATCGTCGGCTACTCGATCGGCTCCCGGATGACCTCTGATCTGGCGGTCGCCGCGTTGCAGCACGCCATCGGGCTGCGTTGCCCCGCCGCCACGATCGTGCATTCCGACCGGGGCAGCCAGTTCCGGTCCCGGAAATACGTCACCACACTGCGCCAGGCTGGGCTGACCGGGTCGATGGGACGGGTCGGTGCCTGCGGCGACAACGCGGCAATGGAGTCGTTCTTCGCCCTGCTGCAGAAGAACGTCCTCAACCGCCGCCGCTGGGCCACCCGCCAAGGGCTGCGACTGGCCATCGTCACCTGGATCGAGAAGACCTACCACCGCCGACGCCGCCAAGCCCGCCTCGGACGCCTGACCCCGATCGAGTTTGAGACCATCTACACCACACACGCGGCCTGACACCACACAACCCCGAGTGTCAACAAAACTTGGGGCAGTCCCTGCTGATACGGATCACACCTGCCGGCACCAGTCACACACGACTACGGGTCGCGGCGCCACCCAACCCACACCGCAGCCACCACATCGTCGGAGCCTCAGGGAGTCAGCTGAGGGTGTCGGCGCGTCCCACGCGATATCGCACGGTGTTGCCGAGCATCGGCGACTTCGGGCACCCATCGACGATCTCCCAACGTCGGAGACGGTAGAGGAAGATCCCTGGACTTGCAGAAACCCAGGTCAGACCGGGTGTCTGGCCTGGGTTTGGTGGTGCGCCCTCAGCGACTCGAAACTCCGAACCCGCCGGTTAAGAGGCGACACCCCTGCTTAATGGCGCCGTGCGATGCCAGCAAGCCCACCTTCCAAAGCGCCGCGCCGCCCAGGATCAGCGACTGCCGCAACGTGCCTCGCCATTCGGGCGCACCAGCTAGGAACACACCGGGGGTGGGCCAGCGGTCGACTGAAGCTAATCGACCACGACTCACCGTCGCGACTGCGTAGGACACCATGCCTGCACGCGACAGGCTCGCTGTCGAGCATTTACAACACGCGAGCCTCATTGCCAAGCGTTGGCCCACCGCTGAGCGCTGGGCGTTAGTTGACTGGATGACCAGCTCCACGTACCGAAGATCACAAGGAAGCATGCGATCCTCGTTGCCATGGGAACCGCAACTGTGCCCTGGTGGCTCATGATCCTGCTCGCCGTCGCTCCGACAACGATCGCCCTGCTCGGAACGTTACTTGCCGCCCGATCACAACGGCGCAGCAGTAGAGAGGCGAATCAGATCGGCGAGCGAAACGCGGCCGCGGTGCAAAGATCGTCGCTTGCTGCAGCAGACTCCGTGAAGGTCGCCGAACGTGCCGCCAGGCAAGCTGCGCAGGCGGCTGCTCAGCTCGACTCCTTCCGCCTTCATGACGACACCATCAAAACGCTCTACTGGGCCGCCGATCACGCCATCCTCCCTGACAGTGCGCACGCGCTATTGGGGCTCGAAGTGCTCGGAACTCTCGTGAAGCAAACCGAAGACGACTCGGACTATCGCGGTCGTCGCCTTGTCAAAGCGACCAGTGAAGCCGTGACAGCGGTAGCCATTCCGACGTTCATCTCCGTTCTGACCAGTGCCGTCAAAGGCGGCGATGGGGAAGGGACGCTGAGGATCGCCGCTGTTGAGATCAACGCCGCCAAGCTGCTTCTCGCACATGAACCGAACTTGGATCCTGCGCTGCGTACGGAACTGGAGATGGTCGCAGGAGCCCGCGTCGGAACCGTGGTACACGTCAAGGTGCTGCACGCCGCCCGGCACCTGGACCCGCAGGTCGAACGTGTGCGTGAACATGAGACAGCGAGGGCGGCGGCTCCCGGCCTTGAGATCGGACTCTCTCTATGACCGCCAACCCTGCCAGGTGCTGTGATTCGTGAGGTTGTAGTACGGGGCCGGCGATGAGGAAGGACCCGCTCGTCCGCGAGGTGGCCGGATCCACCGCCCTGAAGGGTGCCGGCTGCGGCGACGCGTCGGGTGCTCGAGTTCTCCCGGGCCGCCCTACTGGCAGTGGCTGGCCGAGCCGATCAGCCAAGCATGTGGTCACCGGCCACAGCATCGACCCCCCCACACCCGCTCACCGCACAGAGATCTCGGCCGCCCTACCGCCAACCCCAGTTCCATCGGCACCCGCCACGCAGCCGACCCGAATACAAACCATGCGCTCGATCGTCGACGCCGTCGATAACCATCAGGAAGTCAGCGGGACGTGTCGTCGCATGCCGCGCGACGCCGCGCGATGTTGCGGGGCATCACCGACTCTCGGGCACCCCTCGGGCACTCCATCGGCGATCTTCGAACCTCCGGAGTAGCCGAAGATGATCTCCGGGCAAGCAAAAACCCAGGTCAGACGCCATGTCCGACCTGGGTTTGGTGGTGCGCCGTCAGGGACTCGAACCCCGAACCCGCTGATTAAGAGCCGCGCCATCCGTGCCGGATAGTCCTGTCCGATGCCGGCACGTCCACCTTCCAAGGCGCCGGCGCGCCGTCCAGGGTCAGCGACGGCCGCAACGTGCCTTGCAAGCTCGGGCGCCCCTCGGGCGCACGGCCTTGGCCTTCACTGGGTACGCCAGGTCGTCGGCCGCGGTCGGTCATTGCTCGTTCGACGAGCCTGGCTCAATTGACCGGTCATGCTCCACCGCATCGGAAGTCGTTGCCCAGATCAAACACGAAACCCGCCAACACGTTGGGGAGCAATACAGATAGTGCTGCGCTGTCCCGCACGGGTACATTCGGCCTGAGATCGGGCCGCCTGATGCGGATGCGGCACGAGCGCGATGCGGAAGCGGGAACCATGGTCAGGGCTTGGACGGTCCGCGGAGGCCAGCGCGGGGAGCGTGAAGAGCTGGCGCTTGACGAGGGGATGGTGATCGCCGGCTGGGAGGAGGTCGGCGATCTGAGCGGCTGTGAGTCGATCGCCGATGTGGGGGAAGTGCTGGCGCGGGACTATCCGGATGAGGCGCCTGCCCGGGTGGACAACTGGAAGCATCAGTTGTGGCGCTTCATCACGATGGAGACCGGAGATCTGGTCGTGATGCCCCGCAAGTTCTTGGGTGTCGTCGCCATCGGACGACTGATCGGTGGGTACGAGTATCGAAGCGAGGCTCCTCCCGGCTTCCGGCACACGCGCAAGGTCGAGTGGATGCGCACCCAGGTAGAGCGCGCCGTGATCGGTGGTGACCTGCGCGACAGCATTGGCGCATTCCTGACCGTGAGCGAGTTGCGACGTCGTGGTGCGGCGCACCGTGTCGAGACCCTGGCGCAGACCGGTGTCGACCCGGGCTACAACGGGGCCATAGAGCCCCCGGCGGATCCCGAGGCGCTGGAGCAGGACGTGCGCGACGAGGGCACCCGGCAGCTGACCGCGCGCGACCTTATCGGCCTGTGGGGCTGGCAGAGGCGCACCGGAGACGCCATCGACCTCGTCGACCGGGAGTTGTCAGCGCGAGGTTTACAGGTAGTTCCCCACTTCACAGAGGTTCAGCTCGACGGGCTGATCACGGTCTCCGCCCAGGAAGCCACGCCGACAGGAGAAGCGGCCGACGACTTGGCCGGAACTGACCTCCGCCACGCCCTCGCCACATTCAACGGCGAGGATTTGAGCCGCCACTGGCGCATCGGCAGCCTCCCCTTCGCCCGCAATGTAGTCACGGTGGGCTTCGACGAACCGCTCAACCGTGCCATCACACGCATGGTCCAGGGTGACTTCTCGCAACTGCCGGTGGTGAACCGGAACAATGTGCTGCGCGGAGTCGTCACCTGGGAAAGTATTGCCCGTGCCCAGATGGGCCACCGCGACGCGACCATACAAGCCGCGCTGGACCCTCACCCTCACACGGCTCAGGAGCAGGAGGAACTGTTCGTCCGTATCGATGACATCCAGCGCCGCGGATTCCTCATCGTCACCGACGCCGACAACCTCGTACTCGGCATACTCACCGCAGCCGACTTGGCCGACCAGCTCAAGCTCCGGGTAGAGCCCTTCATCCTGCTTGGCGAGGCGGAGCGGCGCCTCCGCCGCCTCACCGACCGGCTCACCATTGACGAGCTGCCCGAGGGCTCCGGCGTGCGCAAGGCTCGCGCCGCGGGCAAGCGCCTCACCCTCGGCCAGTACCCAGAAATCCTGAAAGACGCCACATGCTGGGCGAAGCTGGGATGGCCATACGAGCAGGACGAGCTCGTCCGCTGCGTCATCGCTGTGAAGGACTACCGAAACGAACTCGCCCACTGGGACATGGACGCCCCGGAGACGAAAACCGACGCTTTGACAGAAACCAAACAACTACTGAAGCTGCTGAAGGCAATCGACCACGACCCACGACCATGAGCTGCTGACGCACCCATGGCCGCTCTTCACCCGGAGCAAGCAGCGAACTCGTACAGCTTGCCGTGCTATCGGAGCACACAGGCAGGGGTGTCCCACGGGATGTTGGATCCAGAACTGGACCGCCTTTGGCCGCCCGCTTGAACGATAGATGCGGGTGTGAGTTCGATGGCGTAGTCGCTACCAGACAGCGCGATCACTCGCCATTTCGGCTTATGGATTGTCCTAAGCAGGATCCAGTTCGTCGAACCGGAATCACCGATCAGGCTTGCCGCGTAGGGATGTGCTCGCGTGCAGAGCCGCTCCGGGTCCTTCCCACTCACGGGGATAAGGGTTATGGGCCTGACGGTGGTATGCAGCAGTATCGATTGTTGCTCCGGGCTGACGTATCCGAGACCCATGACCTCGCCGGCAATCCGGTATTGTCCATCCGACCATCGGCCCCATTGCTGAATAGACACGATGGCGAGCGCACAGACAACAATCACCCCCACAGCAACGCTGCCGCGCGAAGCTGCCGATAGTGCTTTTGCTATACGTAAGAGGATGGCTTGTGCGGCAATGGCGAAAGAGTTGTTCGCACCCTTCAGGTGCGCTTTACAGAGTCGGCGTGCTACTAACCCAGCTCCAGTAAAGGCGATGCCGGCGGGAAGTAGCGACCATTCCGCTCCGAGCAGCAAGCGAAAGCTGAGCGAGATTAAGAGGGCCGGAAATCCTGCGATGACAGCGTAGGCGAGTCCTAATCCGAAAATCCTACCGAGGTCTCTCCCTTTATGTACCACCGAGGAGGTAATCCAGAAGGCGAGCAGGAACATCGATGCAATGTTCAACACATAAGCAAAGTACATCTTCTCCAAAACGACTGATGCGGCGAACATGAAAGCGACCACGCCCACAAAGACGAGAGCAATTCGCGTTCTTGTGCCAGTTCCAGGCTCGGCCGGTCCAAGTAAGTATCCTGCGCCTACTGCGGAAAAGAGCGGTATACCGATGGCCAATGCGATTAGGCCAGTTACTATCGCACTGCCAAGGATCGCATCGCGCTGAACTCCTACTTCTTCCGGAGTGAGACCGAACGCGCCGTAAAACGATTCGTAGGCTTGCCGGAGCATCCAGTACGCAGTACCAGATACCATCGTCGCCACAGCTACAATGACGGCAAAAACGCGACGAGCTACGGAGGCCAAAGGCAGTGGCGATCCAGGCGACGATGGTTCAGCGCGTCGCGGTCTCATTGATCCAACCCCATGACGGCGGCGTACATGACGTGTAGCCACCGTTCGATTACCCGGCGTCGCACGAACCCGAGGAGCTGTGTATCTCGTTGCGCCAGTGACGCTCTGCTGACTGCCGTCATCGAGTGTTGACTGAATCCGCGTCACCAGTTCTACCTCCGCCAGCCAAGTCACACGTCTGCGCCTGCCACAACCATTAGGCGCCCCCAACCGATCTTGCAACAACATTTCACCGACGTGGTGTCAGATATCCGCCAAGGGTTGTTCCGTAGTAGTTGGGTGGATTATGTGTTGATCTTGGAGTAGGCGGACGGTTAGCCTATTCAGTCGCAGCCACCCAGTGCTCACCGTGGCTACCGCGGACGGGAGTTCGACCGACTGATGGACGTAGCGGCCGGTCGGGCCTGACTCAGACTGACGCGCCGAACGCTGACGATTCGTCGCCAGAACAAGCCGGAGCGTTGGGTGTTGAGTCTCGACAAGCTACTGACGCCTGCGCTGGGGACTACCGGTCATCACGCTAGCTCGCGCCAAGCTGCCAAGAGCGAACAGCTCATCGTAGTGATGGAGTAACTGCTCGCTCAGATCGACGCTCGTTCTGAGCCAAACGGTCCAGGCAGTCAGTCGCGAATGGGAGAACAGGCCATTCTGCTCGATGTGCTCAGAGTTCACGGCTACACGTCGATTGCTCTCACGGCTGGCAGTGACACACGACCTCGAACGTATCGTTTACCGTCGAGGATCCGGTCGCGCAAAAACCTGTCGCCCTGCGTTGGCATCTGATACCGAGGTAGCAGGAGGGAGTATGCGCACGGTGCGGCAGGTGGAACTCGTGGGTAGAATTCCTGAGGATCTGGTGGAGACTCGTCGGACATCGCGATTGCCGCGACTTCTAAGGCGATGATCTAGGTCCGCCTTCGTGCAAGTATACGCATTAGAGAGGACTGGCGCGTGGATGGTTTGGAGTTCTTCGGCCCTTGGGAGGGGAGACCGGCCTCGTCATGGGGGACGGCCCTGGACGAGATCGAATCCGTGCTCGTTCGGACAGGACACCAACGCTCAGTTGGTTGGCGCGGTCAGGTAGACGCGAGATGGAGCCTGCATAGTGGCTTATACCGGCGACTCTTCGGAGCAAGAACGTCAGAGCGGGCCGCGCCTGGGGAAGATGACCTCCTGCACGCGGAGGAGAAGATCACACAGTACGTCAGGTCGAACTGGCAGAAGCCCTTGCTCTCGACGTTCGGATCTTGGTCGATCGCTGTCGTAGCAAGCGCTTCACCACAGCCTTGGTAGCGACACTCCTGCCCGTGATCACACTCGGCTCCGACACCTTGCCCTACAAGACATCCATCCCACGATAGAAGGCTCAGTGCAAGCGCTACGCGGCACGAAGACCGAGCACGTCGCGTCGGTCTCCCGCGCTCGTGGATGCTATTAGAATTTCCCGAGCGATCGGCGAGAGCGTGGTATCGATCTCCCGGCGGTTCGGTGTGCGTCGGATGACGGTGTGGACACACACGAAGGACTTGCTGTCGTGATCCAAGCGAGCACTGCTGGCTTGTCGGCTACTTGGAGTTCGAGGGATTGACTCGGCTGCCGGGCACCGCCACATGGATGATGTGGCGCGGCTCCGGGTCACCGTCGATGGCGAAGGCAGTGTGTCCAATCAGTGACTTGATGTGTGGCGGTGGACCGGTTGGGTCAAATGCCTTATGCCGCAACGCAACGAGGAATCCAATGCGGATGTCGTTGCCCTGGTAGGTCACCGCTTGCTTGAGGTACGCGGTCCGATTGCTCAGCGGCAGTTTCGTGTCGTCCACCTTCATCTCGACATGGACGGCGAAAGTGTCGAACTTCAACCGGATGTCGACTCGCCCGCCTCCGACGTGGGAAACCTCGTACTCGACGCGACTGCCGAGATTGCCCACCAGGTAGTTGTATAGGTCTTCATGGATCTTGTCCTCGTTCGCGGTGGTATCGAACAAATACCCGTAATGACCAGCTGAGGACCCGGTTCTGCTGGCCACGAAGTTGATGACGAGCAGCAGAAGTTGATCGACGACTCGCATGACTTCGTCTTTGTAATCTGGGCTAGTCGAAAGCGCTTCGCGCAGAACGTCAAACAGCTCCTGCTGCGCGAGATTCAGATGTGAACGCCCCGCAGCAACGTGATCGAGCTGCTCCTCCAGGGCAGTGAGTGTCGCAGGAGAAATCTGCGTGAGCAGATGTTCGTCAGCCGAACCGAGCGGGACCAGTCGGCCAAGCAGATGAGGCAGCGGCACGGACGGGGCGCCGCCGTCGGATTTTCCCGGCGTCTCACCTCCCTTGGCTACGCGCCGTGCAATCGCAATGATGCTGCGTGCGGCGTGAAGCCGAGCTGCCTCCTCATCATCAAGCTCACCGCCACCTCGTGACTCAAGTTCGGCGGCGTACTCCTCCAGATTACTCAGGTGGCTCGCGTTGCTAGCGAAACCATCGTCGATGACCGGCTGGATCAGGTCTTGCACTCCGACGATGTCGGCGCAACGAGTACCGATCCGGAACGTCCTCGCGCTGATGTAGATCGTTAAGAGGTCCCGAACGACGACTTCGGCTTGATAGAAGCCGTCCTTACCGAGTTGCTCACTCATCTGGTCGAGGTCGTCAACGAGCCTGGTCCAGGCGGCGAGTACCGCTCGCTTATTGTCGGTGTACCAATGATCCAGGCCGCTCGAATCTACGCTGAATCGCAAAATTTGCTCGCGGACAGCAGCGAGCGCGTCCACCGAGAGCGGTTTTGTAGCCATCGCGCCCATCGCGTCGCTGGAAACAACGCCGATTGTGAGTTCACGGAGAGCCTCGACGACGCGGAGCATCGGGACGGCATCAGGTCGTTGGTGGGCGTTGGCTGCTACTCCGAAGAACCTGGCTGCGTCTTCGAGATGTGGGCTCATGTCCTGGACCGAAACCGCCCGCAAAGAGCGGAGCAAAGAAGCCGTCGCAAGAACCCATGCGGCATCTGACTCGACGGCCGCGGCAAGAGCGGCGTCACCACCTTCTACAGCGTCGACGCCACCCAGGACACGAACAATGCCGACCAACGAGTCCGCTTCCGGCCAGACGTCAATAGCGGTGCTAACCGAACGGATCACGGCACGCGACATCGGGGCGGCCGTAGGAACTGTGAACTTCTGCAACAGCGCCAGGAGTGAGAAATGCGACCCGTGTCCGGCGGCAACAAGACGAGTCATGGCTTCGAGTGCGTCCGCCGATGCGAGGTCTGCGAACGCCTCTGGTTCCTCGCGGGTGAGGAAGGCCGCTGCCACGGGCTCGAGCCCGGCGACCAGCCTGGCGCCGGCAATCTGGGTGACGACTGCGCTGCCCAGGAGCGCGTCGAGCGAGTCCCGGAGGAGCGACGGCTGGGCGGTAGCGACAACGGCGTCGACGACAGCTGTCACCGCGGCGGCCGCCTCGGTGTCGCCAGGCTGGGCATCCCGAGCTACCAGAGTGGCAACGAGCGGAAGTACCGGCAGCCCAGTGAGACCAGCGGCTTCCGAGGCGATCCGCGTCCATCCCCCAAGGTCCTCAACGGCGGATGGTGGGAATGGCTTGCCACTGGCGTTCTGCACCAATCTCAGGACAGCATCGGCGAGCGATACGGCGCCGGTGTCGCTCATCTGGACTCCTCCTGAACCTGACGGTTCGTCTGATGGTTGCTCGGACTACCGACAGATCAGTTCCACCGACCTCACCACACGAAGTCGTCGCCGTCGGCGATAAGCCGGTTCTCCTCGGGTAAAAGATCCGCCAGGGGACCGGTACTCCGAGTAGCGACGATGATCTGCATGGGCGCCTCTTTTGCCACGTCCAGCAGCGCAGAAACCATCGTGGCTAGATCGCCATCAGGCATCTCCTCTGCCGCCGGCGAATCTAGAAGTAAGAAGCCGGGATGCCGGCCAATACGCTCAGCGTACCCGTGCTTGATGAGCGCAATCACTGTGGCGATCTTCAACCGCAGCTGCTCGCCTGAAGAGACAGCCCCGTACGTGGACGGATCCCCGTTCTGCCGCAACGTCATATTTGCGGCTCCGTCAAGCCTGATGTTGCTCAGGCTGTCCGCGCCAAAATTCACAACCAGGCGCTCAATCTCTGCCGAGATGGTTGCCAGTAGTGGGTCCTGATGACCTTTTACCCACTCGCTGAGAACCTTCTGCGCGGCGTCAGCTACAGCCTGCTGTACCGGGTCGACAGGCGATGCGTCCACAGGCGCGACCGGATCAGATAGCGCGTCGGCGGCGCCCTCTGCCCGCGCCAGCTCGATGTCCAGCAGCCGACGATCCTCCATCGCCTTCAATAGGGAAGCATCCAGGTCAACCTTCTCGACGAGTTCATCGTGGGCGGTCTGTAGCTCGTCGATCTGCTCGCGCAGATTAGCCATCACATTCTCGATGCTGACGCGTGCCTGCTCAAGTGCGTCGATCTCACTCGTCGGCTCATCCTCGGCTCCGTCGTCGCTGACAACGCCCACCGGGGATTCGACCAGTACCGTGGCTACGCCAGCGTCGACGGTGTCTGCAACCACGACGTTCGCCGCGAGCGCCTCCAGATTGAGGTCGCTGGTGCATACCGAGCACTTGTGGTCATCCGGCTCCGCCTTACGACGCTCGTCAGTCACGGCCGCTGCGCACCGCGGACAGATCGTTGGTTCCATTTGGTGGAAGAACTTAGTCAGCAAGGCGTGCTCGTACTCAGTGTGATGTCGTGCCTTCGCAGCCTTCAACTGCTGACGCACGGTGTCGGCAGCGACGGACCGATTCAGCAGCTGGGTCTCCAAGACGTGCATTTGACGAACCAAGTCGCTGATCTTGGCGTTAGCAGCGGCCCACTTCGATGGGTCAGGCGCGCCTGCGGGTAGGGCAGTGATTCTTGCCTTGACGGCTTCCACTGCCCCCAATGCTTGGTCCCGAGAGGTCTCCACCGCAGCCGTCGCGGTCTTGGTTCGTTCTTGCGCAGCTCTTTGCTCAGCTTCCAACGTCCCGACCACTGTTGCAGTAGTCGCCAGCACCGGCACCCAGTCCGTTCCGATGAACATCTGCATCAGACGGACACTGAGGGTCGCTTCCTTGCCGATGATTGATTTCAGATACTTCGGCCGCACCCATAACGCATTCACATAGGACGCCCACTTATGCGTTACCGGCTTTCCCGACTGTGAGACCGTGAATGCTTCTAGGCGAAGACGGTTCAACATGACCGAACTCATGGCGTCCTCGAATGACCCGTCGTCGAATGAAGCGAGGACAGTGCCTAAAGACCCGCCTTCTTGGACGACTGTTACCGTTCCGTCGCTGACCAAGCCGTTGTCGGCATTGAAGGCAACTCGAAGCGTCTCGATGCCGACAACCCAGTCGACCTCAACGTGCTCGATCCACCGTTTCACCGCGACCGAGAACTCCGCACATCGGCCGGAGAGCGACCAAAGCAGTACGTTCACAATACTCGACTTGCCGCGCAAGTTACTGCCCGACCCAATACCATTCACTCCGTCGATCGGCTGCCACGTGAAGTCGAACGGGACCAGTGCACGCACCACTGGCTCCGCAGCATCCATATCGCCCGCTTCGTCCTGGTTCTCGCCGTCGCCGGTCAAGGTCTTTAGGGTTGCCGCGTCCGCACGCACGGCATCGGTGGCCGCGTCGAGGTTTAGGCGCAACTGCCCCTCGCCGACGTCTATCGTCTCGAGCTCGCAGCCTTCTGCATCTGGATGCGAGGGGTCAAGGCGCTTTGTGCCTCGGAAGGACACTCGTGCCACACGGAGATGAACCGGCACACCTTTCGATGCCGACGTCGGGATGCCCATATCCTCAAGAAGTCGGTCCACCTCCACGGAGGTCATCTCCAGCCGGTTCTCCTTTCGGCGCCGACCAAGGGCCTTCACGATCTCGTCAGCCAGAGAACTCATCGCCCACCTCCTGCTCCATCGACGCGGATGCTTCAATACTCTCCAGCCGCTTCTGAACATGCTCAGCGATCGGCGCGATGTCCAAACCCAACTCCGTGCCGGCATACGTCGCCTGTTCGTACTGACGCTCCTTCAACTTGCTACCAACGGTGTCGCCAGCGACCAGCGCTACCAATCTGGCTTGGCGGGCGTACCAACCCAAGACAGCGTCGTCTGCCAACTCGGCCACAGCGTCCGCGCCAGCAGCGGTCAAGAACAACTGGTTACGGTGGCTCTTCGTCCCAGGCTCCCCCGAACGCCGAAAGGTCGCCAATCCGTACGTCTCCAGTAATGCCATCGCGTCATCGATCGCCTCGTACGCGCCATAGAACCACCGCGGCATCGGGTAGTAATGCAGGTCAGGCTCCGGGTCTTCCAGCAGGCCACGAGCTATCTGCAGATAGGACTCCGACAACCTTCCGTCCTCGACCTGAGAGATGATCTCGTCCGCCAAGTAGTCCGGGTTGCGCATCCAGAAATCCATCGCCTGTAAACGCAGCTCGCTGCGTACAGCCTTGACCGCAACTGGAGGGTCGCCGGCAGCAGCATCCTCGCCCGCCCGGTCAAGGAGCACGAGGAGGCGGAGAGCATGCTGTGTGCGAGTGTGAGACGGGCGCTCAACACCGGCGCCGAAGCTGGCCGTCATCGTCCTCCTCACAAGGCACCGTCACCTGCACCGCTGGTTAGCGAGTCGCCAGAACGAGCGAGGGTGAACTCGGTGAGTCTGCCCGCGCGTCGGGATCAGTCGACAGCCGCAGTCTAGGACTGCATCGATAGCTTCAGCAGGATTGATCCTATTAAACGGGGTAGTCCGGTGTCGCGCAGGAGGACGTGGTCGTTGTGGACGACCAATACGTCGCCGGGGTCGCGGATGCGCTCGGTCATGTTCCTTCACGGTAGCCCGACCAGCCGATGTCATAGGCGGTGTGCCCGGTCGGTCCGCTGCGCGTCCCTGCGCGGGGTGTCGGCGAACGATTCCCCGACGGATGTGCGCGTCGCACGGCTAGCGCCGGGGCTGACGGGCGCACCGCTGTGACAGGCCGAGTTCGAACCTGTTCCAATCGCCGCAGCAGACCGCTTCGTCGGCGTGGTCGACACCACCAAGACCAACCACAAACTCTCGATCACCGCCATCGACCGGCACGGCCATCCCGTGGTAACCGTGCGGGTCCAACCGATGTGCGGCGCGTTCGTCACCAGCCACCTGCCCGACCGCGACCTGCTGATCACCACCGACACCGACCTGAAAGTCGGCACGCTCAACGACGGCACCGCACGCTTCTTCGTCACCGCATGGGACCTACACAGTGGCCGCAAAGACTGGGGACCGGTCGACGTACCCGGACCGCACAAAGGGCCCGGCCGGATCTTCGGCGTGTTCGACCACAGCGCGGTCGCAGACCCCGACCGCCGCGACCCCACCGCCGCGATCCGCCCCACCGACGGCACCGTGTCCCACCGCTCCGACCCCGGCACGCTGCTGCTGCAGGAACACAACGGCATCCTGCTGCTGGGCGATCGGCGCGGCCACCTCCGCGCCGTCGACACCACCAGCCGACGCACCCGCTGGAGCTCCGGCAGCCTCGCGGTACCGCGCAGCGCCTCCAGCGCAGCAACGGCTCCTCGGATCGACGTCCTGGCTTCGGTCGGCGCCACCAGCGACGTGGCCCTGCTGGCCTGGCGCGTCGGCGACGGCGACCACGGCCTGCGCTACGCCGCCTACCGACTCAGCACCGGCCAAATGCTCGCCGACCTCGGCGACGAAAGTGGCGTCCAGCCCCTACCAGACGCCACCGGCACTGCTGTAGCGCTGGCAGGAGCCAAACACATCGTCGTCGCGTTCCCCGGCGGCAAACACAACACGATCGACCTCGCACGCCTCGCCGGCACACACCCCGTGAGCCTCATCGGCCACACCCTGTACACCAGGGCAGACGGCCACCACTCCATGGCCGTCGATGCCGCCACCGGACACATCCTCGCCACCGGCACGTGGCAACCACCCACCGCCGCCCTGCCCACCGGCACAGCGCTGGTCGCACCCGACCCAGACAACCCCGGCTACCTCGCCTACCGCACGACCGCCCCCATCAAGTAAAGCCCCGCTGGAAGCGGCCGCACTCCGGCCACCGTCCTCGCTGGCCCGCCCCGCATCACCGCCCAGACCCGCCAACCCCCGAAAGCAGGGACACATGAACGAGCCGCTCACCGCCAGCGCCCGACCAATTGTGCTGGTTCACGTACCGCAAGCAGATCGACTCGACACGATCGAACGCACCCTGATCAACCTGCGCACCCAACTCGGCGGCGACGCGACCATCGAAGTCGTCGCACAGGCGGACGGCCTCGACCTGCTGTTAGGCACCGCCGCCGCACCACGCCGGGACCGTCTACACCACCTCGACGTGACCATGACCATCCTGCGGCAACAGCCTAACCAGCCGCGGACTCACCAAGACCGACATTCCCCCAGAGATACAGATCGTTCAATCGGCCATGGCATACCTGGCAGAGCGCCAATGGAACGGCGGCGCCTACCTGCGCCCATGACCAAGCAACGTCGGCCGCCTGTGCGTGCTTACCATCGGTGTCGATCACGGCAGGGGCCCGCACTCCAGCTGGTTTCGCCGAACTCAAAGACCCTGCCGAGTCGGCCGAGGTCGCCGCCGACTCTCCCTCAAGCGGGCCGCGGGCGGAGTGCCGGGCACGCTCGCGCCGAGCGCGTACGGGTGCATCCGTGTCTGTCAGCGCTTCTTCGCCAGGTGATCGAGTTCCTGGCGGATGCGTTCCTCGATCCCGACGTAGTGGGCGCGGACCGATTCGCGCGCAGCGTCGACGTCCTTGGCGAGTACGGCCTCGACGATGGCGGCGTGGTCGTGGACGATCAGCATGGGATCTCGGTGCGGTACTGACAGCGTCGCCTGGTGATACGCCTGCCAGAACAGGTCGAACAGTTGCAGCAGCATCGTGTTGCCGAGGTCGGCGAACAGTAGTTGGTGGAACGCCCGGTCGGGGTCGCTGAGATCGGCGCCGTCCCTGGCGCGTTGCCGCATGGTGGCCAGCAGCTCGCGCAGTGCCGCGGCGTTCGTGTCGCTCAGCGCGGCGATCGCGTCGCCGATCAGCGCCGACTCCAGGGTCTTGCGCAGGCCGATCAGGTCGTTCAGCGCCTGCGGTTCCCGCATCAGCCCGTACGGCAGGTGTTCCAGCAGCGGCGTGAAGGAGAAGTCCCGGACATACACCCCGCTGCCGCGGCGCGTCTCCAGCACGCCGGTCGACTCCAGCGCCTTGACCGCCTCGCGCACCGAATTGCGGCTGACCCCGAACAGCCGCGCCAGTTCGGCCTCCGGCTTGAGCGGGTCGCCGGCCTGCAACCGCTCGCGAAGGATGAACCGTCGGATCTCGTCCTGGACCGCCTTGTGCAGCGGTGCCGGGCGCAACCGCGGAACCGGTGTTTCCGGTACTTGCTCGCTCACCTGGTGACCTCGTTCTCTGGTCCGTGGTGCTGGCGTCTCGCCGGCGTCGTCGTCGGGAACTGCTTGACACGGTCGTTCGGCTAACCCTAAGGTCCCTGACTTGTAGGATATCCCTCAGGTTGGGAGATGGGTCAATGCGGGCTGCCGGCTCCGGACGTCTCCGCCCCGCCACGGCCGAACCGCACCCGGTCGAGGAGCATCCCGGCGAGCCGGCGTTGCGGATCAGCGACCTGGTCGTCGAGTTCTCGACCCCCGCCGGCACCGTCCGCGCCGTCGACCACGTCACGTACCAGGTGGCGCGCGGCGAGACCCTGGCGGTCGTCGGCGAGACCGGCTCGGGCAAGAGCGTGACCGTCCTCGCCGCGCTCGGCCTGCTCTCGGCGGGCAACGTCCGCCGAGTGTCCGGGCGGGCCGAGGTGGCCGGCCAGGACCTGCTGGCGTTGCCGGCCCGGGAGCGCCGGACGCGTCTGGGCGCCGACGTCGCGATGATCTTCCAGGACCCGATGTCCGCGCTCGACCCGGTGCAGCGGGTCGGTGACCAGATCGCCGAGGCGCTGCGCGCACACGACCGCGCGCTGACCGCCCGTACGGCGCGGGCCCGGGTGCTCGAGCTGCTCACGCTGGTCGGCGTGCCGCAGCCCGCGATCCGGTACGACCAGTACCCGCACCAGTTCTCCGGCGGCATGTGCCAACGCGTCGTGATCGCGATGGCGATCGCGAACCGGCCCAAGGTGTTGATCGCCGACGAACCGACCACCGCTCTCGACGTCAGCGTCCAGGCGCAGATCCTCGAACTGCTGCGGCTGGCCGCCCGCGAGACCGGGGCGGCGACCGTGCTGATCACCCACGATCTTGGCGTCGTGGCCGAGATGGCCGACCGCGCCGCGGTCATGTACGCGGGGCGGATCGTCGAGACGGCACCGGTGGCGCGGATCTTCGACCGGCCGCAGCACCCGTACACCGCCTCGTTGTTGGCGTCGCTGCCGCGGCTGGACCAGCCCCAGGGACGGCTCCGGGCAATCCCCGGCCAGCCTCCTGACCTGCGGGAACGTTCGGCCGGGTGCGCGTTCGCGCCGCGCTGCCCGATCGGCGGCGACCGGCCCGAGTGCCGCACCGAACGGCCGGTGCTGGTTGCTCGCGACGACGGTGCGGTGGCCTGCCACCACGCCGGCCAGGCGGTCACCCTGCTGCCGCAGCCCGACGCCCGGCCGTCGGTTGCGCCTCCCGCGCGGCCCGACGACGCACCCGCTGTCGTCGAGGTCGTTGGGCTGGCCAAGGTCTTCCCCATCCGCCGCGGCCTGCTGGCCCGTACCGTCGCGACGGCCCGTGCCGTCGACGGCGTCGACCTTCGCATCGGGCATGGTTCGACCCTCGGGCTGGTCGGCGAGTCCGGCTGCGGCAAGTCGACGCTCGCCAGGTCGTTGCTCAGGCTCCTGGAGCCGACCGCGGGTTCGATCCGGATCGACGGTGCGGACCTGCTGCGGGCGAACGGCCGGCAGCTGCGCCGGCTGCGGCAGCGCGTGCAGATGGTGTACCAGGACCCGTACTCGTCGCTGAATCCGCGCCTGTCGGTGGGCGACAACGCAGCCGAGCCGTTGCGCCTCGCCGGAGTCCCGCGCACCCAGCGGCGGCGTACCGTGCTCGAACTGTTCGAGAAGGTCGGGTTGCGGCCCGAGCACGCCGACCGGCTGCCCGCGGAGTTCTCCGGCGGGCAGCGGCAGCGCGTCGCGATCGCCCGCGCGCTGGCACCCAGCCCCGCGGTGGTGATCTTCGACGAACCGGTGTCCGCGCTGGACGTGTCGGTCCAGGCGCAGGTACTCAACCTGCTCCGCGATCTGCAGGACGAGACGGGCGTGGCCTACCTGTTCGTCAGCCACGATCTCTCGGTCGTCCGGCAGATGGCCGACACGGTCGCCGTGATGTACCTCGGGGCGATCGTGGAGACCGGCGCCGCCAGCCAGCTCTATCGCCGGCCACGGCATCCGTACACCAGGGCGCTGCTGGACTCGATCCCGGTGCCCGACCCGTCGATTCGCCGGCAACGGGTTCCGCTGACCGGTGATCCGCCCGATCCGACCGCCGCGACGACCGGCTGCCGGTTCCGCAGCCGCTGCCCGCTGGGCCGCGAGCGTGCCGCGTGCGCGGACCGTACACCGGAGCTCCGGCAGGTCGACGGGCGCTGGACGGCCTGTCACTTCGCCGAGGAGGTGGCCTGATGGCGACCCTGTCGATGGCGTCCGAGCGGGTGCGGGCGCGCTCAGGCGCGCGCACGTTCTTGTCCCGGTACGCCCGGTCCCGCTCGGCCGTGGTGGGGGCGATCGGCCTGCTGGTCATCGTGGTCTGCGCGGTCGCGGCACCGTTGCTCGCCCCGTACGACCCGACGGCGCAGTCGGCCGGCTCGCTGCTCGGCCCCAGCGGCAGCCACTGGCTGGGTACCGACGATCTCGGCCGGGACATCCTGTCGCGCGCGATCTACGGCGCCCGGGCGTCGTTGACGGTGGGGTGCGGCTCCGCCGCGCTCGGCGCGCTGCTCGGCGTCCCGTTGGGCGTGGTCGCCGGCTACCTCGGGCGCTGGACCGACTCCGTCTCGATGCGGTTCGTCGACCTGCTCCTCGCCGTACCGACGGTGCTGCTGGCGCTGGTGATCACCGCCGTCATCGGGGCGAGCCGGATCAACCTGATCGTCGCGATCGGCGTCGCCGCGATACCGCAGTTCGCCCGCCTTGCGCGGGCCGCGACGCTGAGCATCCGGGACCGTGACTTTGTGGTCGCGAGCCGCGGGATGGGCGCGAGCACGCCGGACACCATGTTCCGTACCGTGCTGCTGAACCTGCTCGGACCGATCATGGTGCAGCTGGTGATCACCGCGTCGTTGGCGGTGGTGGTCGAGGCGGGCCTGAGCGTCCTCGGGCTCGGCGTACCGCCACCGACGCCGTCGTGGGGCGGCATGCTGCAGGAGGCCCGCGGCTACCTCTACCAGAGCCCGACCTTCGGGGTGTTTCCCGGTCTCTGCTTGGCCATCACCGTGTTCTGCATGGATCGGGTCGGGCACGGCCTGCGAGTCGCCGTCGGTGTCGAGAGCGCTGGTGCGACGACCCGGGCGGTGATCTGATGTCCGCCTATCTGCTCCGCCGGGTCGGTCAGTTCCTCGTCGTGCTGGTGCTCGCGTCCATCGCGGTGTGGGCCATGGTGTACGCGTTGCCCGGTGACGCGGCCACGGTGCTCGCCGGCCCGGACGCCAGCGGCCCCCAGATCGCCGCCACCCGGGCCCGGCTCGGCCTGGACAAGCCGGTCGTCGTGCAGTACCTCCTCTGGGTCAAGGGAGCGGTGACCGGCCACCTCGGCCAGTCCTTCTACTCCGCCGACTCGGTGTCCCACACCCTGGCCGAACGCATTCCAGCCACCGTCCAGCTGGCGGTACTCGGCATGCTGCTGGCGCTGCTGATCGCGATCCCGATCGGCACCCTCATCGCGTTGCGGCCGCGATCGCTGCTCGCCCGGCTGCTCCACGGCTACCTGACCGCCGGGCTGGCGATCCCGTCGTTCTGGCTGGCGCTGTTGCTGATCATCACGCTCGCGGTACGCACGCACGCGTTGCCGGCCACCGGCGACTACGTCAACTTCTGGCAGCACCCGGTGGCCGCCCTGCGCTGGTCGATCCTGCCCGCGATCGCCGTCGCGGTACACGGCTCGTGCATCATCGCCCGGTTCCTAGCGACGTCGCTGTCCGAGGTGATGCAACGCGACTTCATCCGTACGGTGCGGGCCAAGGGCGTCCGCGAATCGCGGGTGGTCATCCGCCACGCGATGCGAAACGCGGCACTGCCCACCGTGACCGTGGTCGGCATCCAGCTCGGCAGCCTGCTCGGCGGAACCGTGGTCATCGAGGCCCTCTTCAACTATCCCGGCCTCGGTCGGCTGCTCTACACCTCGATCGGTCAGCGCGACTACGCCGTGGTGCAGGGCGGCGTGCTGTTCGTGGTGGTCGTCTTCCTGGTGCTCAACCTGCTCGTCGATCTCCTCTACGCCTACCTCGACCCTCGTATCCGTCTGGCGTGACTTCCCCGGAGGTACTTGTGACCGACCTACCTGGCCTCAGTCGTCGCTCGCTGCTGGTGTCCGCCGGTGTCGCCGGGATCGCCGCCGCGACACCGGGTCTCGCCGGCTGCGGAGCGTCCGGCGACCCGGCTGGTGGCGCGCACGGCGACCGGCTGACGCTCGGTACCACGCAGATCATGCAGTTCGACCCCTACCAGACGAACTCGGCGCTGCACATCCACTCCTTCTACAGCTACCTGATCGACTACGCGCCCGGTGGCTACCGGACCGTTCCGGCGGGCGCCGAGAAGTGGACGATCGGATCGGACTTCCGGTCCGTGACCATCACGCTGCGGGCGGCGAAGTTCCACGACGGGCGGGCGATCAGCGCCGAGGACGTGGTCGCCGGGGTCAAGCGGGCACTGAATCCCAAGGACGGGTTCACCCTTGTGCAGCCCAGCGAGTTCATCGAGAAGGCCACCGCGGTCGACAAGCGGACGGTCCGGATCGACTTCCACTACGCGGTGGCCGAGGGCATCGTGCTCGACTGGATGTTCTCGTTCCCGCTCGTTCCGGCCGACCACAACAGCGGTGCGGCACTGGCGAACAAGCCCGCGGGCTCCGGCCCGTTCCGGCTGGTGGAGTACGACCCGAACCGGCGGCTGCGGCTGGCCCGGAACGCCGACTACTGGGACAAGGGCAAGCCCCGGCTGAAGGAGATCGAGTTCCGGTTCTTCCAGGACGACCAGGCGATGGTCTCGGCGCTGCAGTCCGGTGACGTCGACGGCGCAATGTATCTGGAGTTCAACGACGTCGCTCAGCTCAAGGACCAGTTCACCGTCGCGCAGGGCAGCGGCCGGATGGACATCTTCTTCATGAACGGTGGGATGCCGCCGTTCGACAACGTCAGGCTGCGGCAGGCGCTGGCACGGGCGATCGACCGCGAGAAGATCATCAAACAGGTCAGGTTCGGCATCGGCGACCCTGTCTACGCGCCGATCATGCCGGGCTCGGCAGGCTTCGACAAGTCGTACCTCACGTCGCACGCCTTCGATCTCGACGCGGCCGCGCGGCTGCTGAAGAAGGCCGGCGGCGAGCGCAGGGCCACCGCCGCGGTGAGCAGTGATCCCGGCGCCAGCCAGATGATGCAGATCATCCAGGACGACTTCAAGAAGATCGGTTTCGAGCTGACGCTCAAGCCGATGGAGGCGACCGCCTTCCTCAACGACCTGTTCGCCGGAAAGCTGGAGTGCTGCGTCGCCAACCAGCCCAACACGCTGCAGAGCCCGGGGCTGGTGGCTCGGGGCCGGGCGATGCTGCCGAGCCAGGACAACGTGATGATGAAGAACCGGGTACCGCAGAGCTACATCGACGCGGTCCACGCCTGCAACACCGCGACGAACGCCGCCGCGCAGCGCGACGCGTACGCGCGGCTGAACAAGGTCATCGTCGACGGTGCCTGGGCGGTGGGGATCTCCACCAAGAAGTCGCTGGCCGGGCTGCGCAGGCAGATCTCCGGATATGCGGTGGATCAGCGCGACTACCTGATCCTGGACAACCTGCGCACCCGCTGACGAGGGAATCGAGAGGACAACCCATGGCACGACTGGCCTTGGACGCGCACGGCTCGGTGATGGCGCTCGCGACCGCGGTGTTCACCCCGTTCGACCGGGACGGGAGCGTGGCCTGGCGGACCATCGAACGGCAGGCCGACCAGTTGGCCGGGTGGGGCTGCGCCGCCGTGTACGTCGGGGGTACGGCGGGCGAGGGTGCGTCGCTGACCCGGGACGAACGGCGGGAGCTGCTCGAACGCTGGTGCGCAGCCGCCGGCGGGCGGATGCGGGTGATCGCGCACGTCGGGCACACCAGCCAGCGGGAGGCGGCGGCGCTGGCCCGGCACGCGCAGGACGTCGGCGCGGACGCGATCTCCGCAGTGCCACCGTACTTCCACAAGCCGGCCACGCCCGCCGAACTGGTGGACTTCCTCGCGCCGATCGCCGACGCGGCCGGGGAACTACCGTTCGTCTACTACCACATCCCCGGGATGACGGGGGTGCACATTCCGGCGAGCGCGGTGCTGGTTGAAGCCGGCGAGCGGCTGCCGACCTTCGCCGGCATCAAGTTCGCGGCCGGCGACGTCGCGGACCTGCAACGCTGCCTGGCACTGGCCGGCGACAAGTACGAGTTGTACATCGGCAACGCGCAGCTGATCCTGGTGGCCGCGGGGCTCGGCATCCGCGCCGCGATCGGTTCGGTCTACAACTTCGCCGCGCCGCTGTACCTGCGGCTGCTCCGCCACGCCGCAGAGGGCGAGCTCGACCAGGCACGAGAGTGCCAGCGGCTAGCCCAACGCACCATCGAGACGGTCAGCGGATACGCCGGCGAACTGCCCGGTTTCAAGACCGCCGCCGGGCTCACCGCCGTCGACTGCGGCCCCTGCCGGCCACCGATGCCGAGCCTCGACGATCGGCAACGTGCCGCGATGGCCGACGAGCTGGCAGCCATCGGTTTCCTGGATCGGCACCCGTCGTGACCAATCCGGACGTGGTGATCATCCAGGCCGACCAGTTGCGCGCGGACTGCCTTGGCGTGACGGGAAACCCCGACGTGCTGACGCCACACATCGACGGGTTGGCGGCGGACGGGATCACCTTCACCGAAGCGTTCTGCCCGTACCCGGTCTGCACGCCCTCGCGCTACTCGCTGCTGTCCGGCCTGTACCCGCACCAGCACGGCGGACTGAACAACCACAGCACGCTGGCACCCGGGATCGACACCATCCCGCGGGTCCTGCGGCGGCGCGGCTACCAGACGACCGCCGTCGGCAAGATGCACTTCACGCCGACCTACCTGGACGTCGGCTACCAGCGGATGATCCTGGCCGAACAGCACGGCCCGGGACGCTACGACGACGACTACCACCGGGATCTGCGGGCCGCCGGGCTGGCCGACGTGGTGGACCTGACCGACCAGGAACTCACCGTCCGCCCGGACGCGCCACCGGCGTACTGGGACTCCTTCGGCACCGGCACGTCGAACCTGCCGGACAGCTGGCACTCGACCACCTGGATCGGTGACCGGGCGGTCGAGGAGATTCGGGCCTGGACGCCGGACACGCCGCAGCTGCTGCACGTGTCGTTCATCAAGCCGCACCATCCGTTCGATCCGCCGGCCGGGTGGGCCGATCGGTACCGGCCCGAGGAACTGACACTGCTGCCCGGATGGACCGCGGAACTACCGTCGGCCGACCGGGCTTGGCGGCAGGCGTACTTCGACCACGACCGGTTGGACGAGCAACGGCTGCGAACCACGATGGCGGCGTACTACGCGACGATCAGCCAGCTCGACGAACAGGTCGGCCGGGTTGTCACCGCGCTGCGGGCGCAGGGCCGGTACGAGTCGAGCACGATCGTCTTCACCGCCGACCACGGCGAGTACCTCGGCTTCCACCACCTGCTGCTGAAGCACGGTCCGATGTACGAACCGGTGCTGCGAGTGCCCCTGATCATCAAACTGCCGGGGAACCAACGGGCGGGCCACCGCACCGACGCGCTCGCCAGCACGGTCGATGTCGCGCCCACCGTGGCGAGCATCTGCCGGGCCGACCACGACCCGCGCCTACCCGGGCTGGACCTGACCGACGCGGCGGCCCGCCGGACCCACGTGTTCGCCATGACCCGCGACCCGGATCCGGCCTACCTGGTCCGCTCCGCGACACACAAGCTGATCACCACCGCCGGCGCCGAAATGCTCTTCGACCTGCGGTCCGATCCGCTGGAGCTGCGAAACCTGGCCCACGACCCGCAGCCCGGCGCGATGCCCGAGCTGCGTCGGGCCGCCCTGCGCTGGCTGCAGTTCGACGCGCCAGTACCCCCGTACCTCGACGAGAGCGCCACCGTGCTCGACGCCCCGAACGTACCGGATCCCGACCCGGCGGCGCGCCGGGAACACCGCGACTACTTCCTTGCCGCAGTACGAGAAGGCCGCACCGAGTGACCGATCGAACGGAGGGTCTCGCATGTCGATTCGCACGAGCCGCGGGCTGGTCGTCGCGGCGACCGTCGCCGCGGGCGTGATGGTCTCCACCCAGTCCGCGGGCGCCCGGCCGGTGGCCGCGGACGCCACCGGACGCAACTCCGACACGAACCCGGCGATCAGCTACAGCACCGTGTTCTCCCGCGATCAGGACGGCTACAACAGTTTCCGCATCCCCTCGATCGTACGGACCGACAACGGCACCCTGCTCGCGTTCGCCGAGGGCCGCGTCGACAGCCCCTCGGACAACGGCAACATCGACGTGGTCCTGAAGCGATCCGTCGACGGCGGCAGGACCTGGGGGCCGCTCCAGGTAGTCGACGACAACAACGACGACAAGTCCGGAAACCCGGTGCCCGTCGTCGACCGCCGGACCGGCCGCATCATCCTGAACACCACACACACCGGTGGCCAGGAGACCCTGCAGACCATCACCTGCGGGCAGGCCACCGCGCAGCACACCCGCCGCCCGTTCATCCAGTACAGCGACGACGACGGGCGCACCTGGTCGACGCCACGCGACATCACCAACGAGGCGAAACTGCCGACCTGGCGACACTTCGTCGGCGGACCAGGCCACGGCATCCAGCTGCAGCACGGCTCGCACGCCGGCCGCCTGGTGATAGCCGGCGACCACTCGATCACCCCACCGGCCGGCATGGACTGCACCGACCCCGGGGTATTCGGCGGCCAGGCGATCTTCAGCGACGACGGCGGTACCAGCTGGCACGTCGGCGGCATCGACGACGCCTCGGCCACCCATCCGAACGAGAGCACGGCCGCCGAGCTACCCGACGGCACGGTCTACTTCAACACCCGCACCGGCAGTACGGCCCTGGTCGGCCGCGCGGACACCACGAGCCACGACGGTGGGACGAGCTTCGACCACTCCTACCGGCCGGTGCCCGATGTCGTCGCCGCCCAGGTCTCCGGATCGGTCCTGGCGCTGGGCGACCGGCTCGTCCTGTCCGCGCCGAACCATGCCACCAGCCGCGAACGGATGACGCTGTGGTCGAGCACCGGCCATGGCAGGACGTGGCGGCAGGGTCCGCTGGTGTACGCCGGACCGTCCTCCTACTCCGATCTGGTCCAGCTTCCCGCCAGCGACCGTTCGATCGGCCTGCTGTACGAAAACGGCGACCGGGTACCGACCGACACCCGGGTCACCTACGGCCAGCGGATCACCTTCGCCCGCGTTCCCACCGGCCTGCTGAACAGCCCGCCGCCGGCGCCCGCGCGTACCCCGGACGCCGGCCCCGGTCACCACGACGCCGTGGTCGGTGGAGCACCGCAGCCGGTGGCCGGCCGGTTCGGCGGCGCGTTCCACCTGGCCGGCGACTACGTCGAGGTGCCGCGCACCCCTGCGCTGCTGTTCGGGCGCAAGCCGTTCAGCATGGCCGCCTGGTTCCGGACCAGCAGCACCCGCAAACAGACCGTCGTGTGGGCCAACGGTACGGGCAGCCAACCACAATGGTCCGTGCAACTGCTGGCGAACCAGACGCTGCGGGCGACGGTCAACGGCAAGAACGTCGATGCCGCAGGAACCTACGCGGACGGCGCATGGCACCAGGTCGTGCTCACCCGCGGCAGCGACGCGGTGTCCCTCTACGTCGACGGAACGTTGGCGGCGAGCGGCGCGGCGGTCCCCGGGTCGGTATCCGACGACAGCGTCGGCGGCATCCGGTTCGGCGCCCGACTCGACGGCATCAACGATCCACTGCTCGGCGACCTCGACGACAGCTGGCTCGCCGACCGAGCGCTGACCGCCGACCAGGTACAGCACTTGTACGCCGACAACACCCTGCCCGCGGACGCCACCGTCCTGCACCTGCCGATGGAGAAGATCCACCGCTGAGCCATACCTCATTCTCGTACGGTGCGGGGGTTCCGGCCGGTTGGTAACACGTCCGGCCGGTGCTACCCGGCCTGCTCGGGTGGGGGGATTCCGTTAGACAGCCCGCCCAGGCCAGAGGTCGTGCGGTCCGGCCTCACCTGTAGGCGGGAGGCGTCCGGCCGCAATCGGGACGGTCCGATGTCCAGCTCGCTCGACCATCGGCGAAGCCAACTCGCCCTTCGTTTCTGGTCGAACCTCCGCCACGTCCGGTTGGGCGGCGTTGCCGCAAACGACAGAAGGACGGCGTGTCTGAACCGCCAGCCCGAGACCGAGAAGGCTCCAACCGGAGCTTGTAGGCCCGGACGACCCTCAAGGCGGACGTAGATCGGCAACGCTCGTCGACCCCGCGTCTGATCCGCGATCGAATAACCGTCCAGTCGGTCGGGAACGCCGTCACGATCACCGCCGTCGACATCGTCCTGCTGGGTGTCACTTTCGATGCAGCTGTGGTGGCCGATATGTTGGACCGGGCAATGCCGCGGCTGCCCTCGCAGAGCCATTGGGTCGTGTCCCTCCTTCCACTGGGACCTACGCCCTCCCCTATTGCCCGCCGAACGTCAACCTTATGAACCACAACATCTAGCCGGCGAATCTGGTGGGCGCGTAGGGTTTCATGTCGAGTGGTGGTTCGTCGTTGGTGGCCATGTCGGCCACGATGCTGCCGGCGTATGGGCCCATCATGAGTCCTGATGAGCCTAGGCCGTTGGCGAACCAGACTTCGGGGTGTTCTGGTGCCGCGCCGAGTACGGGCAGCCGGTCTGGGCTGAAAGGCCGGAAGCCGATGCGGGTTTCCACGACGGTGGCTGGGCCAAGTCCCGGTGCGCGTGCGAGCGTTTTGCGTAGCAGTTCGGCTTGGCCTTCGGCGGTGATGCGGTAGTCGAAGCCGGTGCCATCTTCGCGGGTGGCGCCGGAGACGATCCGGTGAGGGCCGAAGGTGACCATGTAGGGGTCGTTGAAGGACACGACGACGGGCCACCGTGTGGTGTCCTCGGCGACGTCGAGGTGCAGGATCTGGCCGCGTTGCGGCCTGATCGGAAGTTTCACTCCTAGCTGGGTTGGCCATGCGTCCTGCCAGGCGCCGGTCGCGAGGATGACCGCATCGGCGCCGAGCAGCTCGCCGTCGATGCGTACGCCGGTGCAGTGGTTACCGTCGAGCGCCAGCTCGGCCCGGCCCTGTGTGACCGTGCCGCCGCGTCGCAGGGTCGCCTGCTGCATCGCCGTTCGGATCACCCTGCCGTTGACGTGCCCGGCAGCGGACAGATGCAGCGCCACGGTATCGGGCGCCAGCGGCGGGAACATCTCGTGCGTTTGCTGCGGGTCGACCATGGTGAGCTCGCCGATGTTGGCGACACCGGCCAGTCTGCGTTCGTCGATGAGGCGATGGACTTCGGTCAGCCGCTGGCGTTCGGTCTCGTCGGTGGCGATGAACAAGCCGCCGGTGACCGAATAACCGGTGTCGGTGATGCCGTCATCTCGGAGCGCCGCGACGAGTTCCTGGTAGAAGGCGACAGCCTGGAAGGCCAGCGGATACCAGGCGGCAGGTGTCGTGAATGCGGTGGCAGGTGCAACGATGCCGGCGCCCGCGGCGGTGGCGTGTCCGGTGTCCGCCCGGTCTACCAGGGTGACTCGCAGCCCGCGACGGGCGAGCCGGTACGCGGCGGCCGAGCCGACAATGCCGCCACCGACGACCACGATGTGTTCACTCACTGCGCCTCCTTGTGCCAAACCGAGTCGGCGACGCGGCGGAAGTTGCCGCCGAGGATCTTGGCGCAGTCCTCGTCGGAGAAGCCGCGCTGGACGAGCCCGCGGGTGAGGTTCACGAACTCGTCCATCCAGCTGAACCCGTCCAGTCCCAGGGGTGTGCTGGTGTCGTCGTCCTGGAGGTACTGGACCGCGAAGTCGGAACGCATGGGCAGCGCCCGGAAGTTCTCGTTGTTGTCGGTGCCGATGCCGACGTGGTCGACGCCGACGAGGTCAGCCACGTAGGCGATATTGTCCAGGCAGGCCCCGAGATCGGGACGTTCCTTGCTGTCCCTGCGGCACAGAACGTCCCATGCAGTGGTGCCGATGACACCGCCGTGTTCGGCGACCAGCCGCATCAGATCATCCGGCAGGTTGCGCGGGTGCGGGAACAGTGCTCGGGCGTTGGCGTGGCTGACGATGACCGGCTGCGCCGATCGTTCGACCGCGTCTGCGGCGGTGCGCATGCCTACGTGCGCTAGGTCGATGATGACGCCTTGCTCGTTGAGGGCGTTGATGACTTGATTGCCGTACGCGGTCAGCCCGCGGTCGTCGGGTTCCAGGCAGCCACTGCCGATGAGGTTGTGTTCGTTGTAGGTCAGCTGCATGACGCGAAGACCGAGGAGCTGCAGGACCGGGAGCGTGTTGGCCCAGTCGTCCTCCAGCGGTGAGCCGGTCTGGAAGCCCACGATGATGCCGATCTTGCCTTCTTGCTTGGCCTGGTCGAGATCGGCGGTGGTCTGGACCAGCAGCGCGACGTCCGACCGGTCTGCGATGAGCCGACGCAGGCTGTTGATCTCCTTGATCGCGTCACGGAAGGATGCACCGTAGGCGACGACGGTGACGTTCGCCGCGCTCACCCCGCCTGCCGCTGCGCGCTCAAGCGCGTAGCGTCCGTCGATCAAGGGTGTGGGCCAGGCCGGATTGGTTGCCCATGCCATGTCTGTGACCAGCGCGGACGCGTGTACTGCTTCGGCGCGCTTGTGTTGCTCGGTGGTCAGCTGCAGTTGCATGTTGGCCTCCTGTGATGGGTGCGGATGTCAGTGATCGGCCGGGGCGGGGGGCAGAGTCGTGGATCGCGTCCGGGCGGGGTTGGTCTCCGGCATGGGCGCGATGATGGCGATGGCGATGGCGCTGATGAGCATCACGTATCCGGCGATGTAGAGGCTGGGATGCGCCGAGGACGCGAGCGCGGTGGCGATCAGCGGGGCGGTGCCGCCCAGTACCGCGGTCAACGCAGCGTAGGGAACGCCGATCCCGGATGCCCGAACCTCTGGCGGGAACAGTTCGCAGAACGTGCTTGCCTCCATGCTCGCCGCGCCCGCCACCAACACGGTGCCGATCAGGTCCAGTGCGAGGAACGCGGCCAGATCGCCGGTGAGCAGGAACCGCAGCAGCGGATATGCCAACACCAGGAACCCGACGAAGGTCATCAGAATCAGTGGCTTGCGTCCAATCCGGTCCGACAGCGCACCAAAGGCCGGCAACAGGATCGTGTACACCGCAGTGGAGATCATCGCGGCGAACAGGCCGGTGGACAGGGGCAGGTCCGCGACAAGGTGCCCGAGTGTCGGCAGAAACACCAGCCACAGATAGAACGGCACGGTGGACATCTGCAGGCCCATGACTCGAAGGCACGACAGCGGATGTTCCCGGATCGCCTGCAGCAAGGGCTGTCTGACGACTCGGTTCTGCCGTGCTGCATGTTCGAACTCGGGTGTCTCGGGCACCCGCGATCGCAGATACAGGCCGACCAGCGCCAGCAAGGCGCCGAGCAGGAACGGGATGCGCCAGCCCCAGACGCCGAGCGCATCCTGCGGTACCCACCGCGTGACCGCGGTGGCGACGCCGGTGGCGAGCAGGGTGGCAAGGCCGGCCGAGGCCATGTTCAGGGAGCCGAAGAAGCCGACGCGTCGACCGTTCGCATGTTCGACGACGAAGGTGATTCCACCCTGGAACTCTCCGCCGTAGGCGAATCCCTGCACCATGCGAAACAGCAGGAACAGCAACGGAGCCGCGAGCCCGATGGCTCCATACGTTGGCGTAACGGCAATACCAAGGCTGCCGAGCCCGGTGAGCAGGATCGTCAACGACAACAGTTGCCGCCGTCCGTGCCTGTCACCGTACGGCGACAAGATCACCGCCCCCAGCGGCCGCATCAAGAATCCCACCGCGAACGTGCCGTAGCTGGCGAACAACCCGACGACGGGGTCGTGCGTGGGAAAGATGACCGGTGTGAAGACGACCGCCATGTAGCTGTAGATGGTCCAGTCGAACCACTCGACCAGGGTGCCGATGATGCCCGCTGCGATGGGCGCTCGGCTCACGTTCGACCGTGGTGCGAAGTCGGTGCCGTTGGCTATCACTAGAGACGGCTCCTCTCAGGACAGGGGCTAACCGCCCGCCGCCCTGGACGATCCCGCTCTGAATGCGGACCGTCCGCCCGTGCGGCGGGCAGGCTGCAGCAACCGACGCCCTGGCGCCGGTGTGGGAGTTCCCGCGACTACGCGGGATCCGAAGACTGTTGGATGGTTAACGTCGGTCGGGAGATCTCTTCGGCGGCGTGCACCAGGTCGGGAAGCAGCTCCCGCATCCGGACAGCAGTCAGGCGGCTGTCGGGCCCATAGAGGCTCAGCGCGGCAGGCCGACCATCGGGCGAGGCCAGCCGCACCGCGACACCACTACCCACAGCACCGTGCCAGCTCTCACTAAGCGCAAAGCCGTCCTGCCTGATTCTGGCGACGTCGCGATGGACCTCGTGCGCATCGATCTGGACGCGGCCCACCTCGGGGATGTCCACGCCGTGGCAAGCAGCGTCGCTGACGAGGCGTTCGACCTCCTCGTCGGGAAGCTGCGACAACAACAACCGACCCGTTGCGCCGATGTGCAGCGGATAAGGCCGGCCGATCTGTGTGCTGTAACGCAATGCCAGAGGGCTCTCGAGCTGAAAGACCGTGACCCGCCAGCCCCCCGACGCCACCGACACCGCGACCGTCTCCTTGGTCGCCTTGTGCAGCTTCTCCGCCCACGGCCGGGCCAGCGTCAACAGGTCGTAGGACTGCTGCCACGACGCCCCGAACTCCATGACGCGATGAGACAACGCGTACTTCTGCGTCCGATCGTCAAGCGTCAGCAACCCGGAGCGATGCAGCGACACCATGATCCGCTGCACCGTCGTCTTACTGATACCAGTCCGCCCAGCCAGTTCCCGCACGCTCTGCGCTTCCGTGCTCGCCGCAATAGCGAACAGCACGTCACAAGCCTGCTCGACGACCTGCACTCCGCCTTTTGTCTCGTCCATAGAACTCTCCTACACCACCCAACCTGGGACAGTGGTCCGGGACGCTGTCCCAACACGATGGCCCTGGTGATGCGCCTTTGTCAACAGCGCAAACCCAGATGCTTGCCCACCGCACGCCAACGGAGCACCCAACGGTGACGACTGACCAGTCAGAGCGGGTCAAATACGGCATCTCTTCGCCACGAGGACGCCAGTGCCCGACCGCGCCGGCACTGGCAGGTGAGCAAACTCGCCGCAGCCAGGACGGCGCCGTTGCCGACGTGCTGTCGCCAGCGGACCGGCGTCGTACGGCGCTTTGTGTCGGCTTCCGCTGAGTCTCGGCACGGGATCCTTTGGTCGTCGATGCTGAGCGCACGCTCCACCAAAGCAGAGGTGCCCCGGCCGGGAAGGCCGTTCGCTAGTGCTGTGACCGCATAGGTTCGCCGGGTTGCTGGTCGTGAGGGTTGGATGTGGGGTGACGTCCGATCCGACCACTGGAGGCGTGGCGACTGAGCTGTCCGTGCGCGCAGACTGACCGATCAGGAGGGCAGCGGACCCCGGCCCGACGCGCCTACCTGCGCTGACGCAGCGCCAACGCCCACCACCGCGACACTCTCGCCGCCGAACGCGAGGAGCGCGCCCGCCTCCGCAAAGAGAACGGCATCCGCTGGGCGGGCGCCCTCTCCAAACCGTGGCACGATCCAACGCGGCGAACTGATGCGTTCGAAGCACCTCAGTGCCGATGTCATCGGTCGCCGGTTCTTGGCGTCACCAACCCGGTCTCGTAGGCGATCACGACCAGCTGAGCGCGGTCCCGGGCACCGAGTTTGATCATGGTCCGGCTGACATGAGTCTTCGCAGTGGTGTGCGACAGCGTCAGGTGTTCGGCGATCTCCCGGTTGGACAGACCGGCGCCGACCAGGGTGAGCACCTCGCGCTCGCGGGGTGTGAGCGGGGCCAGCGTGGGAACTGCGGTGGGCGCGGGAGGGGAAGCAACATAGGCAGCGATCAGCCGCTTGGTGATCGTCGGCGAGAGCAGCGCCTCTCCTGCCGACGCGACCCGGACCGAGCGGAACAGCTCGTCGGGCCCGGTGTCTTTGAGCAGGAACCCGGCCGCGCCGGCACGCAGCGCCTCGAACACGTAGGCATCCAGCGCGTAGTTGGTGAGGATCACGACACGAACGCGGGCCAGCGCGGCGTCGGCGGCGATGCGGCGGGTGGCGTCGATGCCGTTGGTGCCGGGCATCTGGACATCCATCAGGACCACATCCGGGACCAGCGCACGAACCAACGGGAGTGCCTCGTCCCCGTTGGCCGCCTCGCCAACGACCTCGATGTCGGGCTCTGAGTTCAGCAGCGCTGCGAAGCCGGCGCGGATCAGCTGCTGATCGTCGGCGAGTACGACACGAAGTCGGTCCCTGGAGGGCGAGTCGTCTGCCACTGGCGTCATCGGTGTGCCTTCTGCTCGCTGTCGGTCGGCACGGGCAGTTCGGCCTGCACCCGGAACCCGGCCTCGTACGGTCCGGTTTCCAGCCGGCCGCCGACCGATGCCACGCGCTCCCGCATCCCCACCAACCCGACTCCGCTGCCCGCCGCCGCTTCGGCCGGGCGGCGGGCGCGGCCGTTGACCACGGTGATGCAGAGTCCACGGTTACGTGCCACGGTCACCACCACCTCCGATCCGGGTGAATGCCGGCCGGCGTTGCTGAGGGCCTCCTGCACGATGCGATACGCCGCCCGGTCGACGTGCGGCGGGATCCCCGTATGATCGAACGCCGCGTCGCAGGTGACGACCAGCCCGGTCGAGCGCGCGGCCGTCAGCAGCTCGGGCAGCCGATCGAGACCAGGCCCGGGTTCGTCTGCGGCATCGTGTGCCCCGGCATCGACCCTACGCAGCACCTCGACGGTCGAGCGCAGTTCCTGCAACGCGCTGGAGCTCGCGTCCCGGATGTTCTCCAGCGCATCAGGGACGCGGTCCGGTTCCCGGCCCATCAGGTGCGTCGCCATCGCGGCCTGGACGTTGATCACCGAGATGTTGTGGGTGAGCGAGTCGTGTAGTTCCCGGGCAATGCGCAGCCGCTCCTGTTCGGCGCCATGCTGCGCGGCGACCTCGGCACGCAACCGCTCCTGTTCCAACAGCCGCCGCTTGGTACGCAGGGAGACACCCGCGCTCGCGGCGGCCACCATCCAGCCGACGATCCAGGCCGGGCCCACGGTTGCCGCAGCGATGCTGAGGCCGTGCCCGAGTCCGGCGGCGAACGAGCCCAGGCAGACCCCGGCCACCGTGACACTGGCGAGAGCGGACCGGCCGGCAAGCATCGCGCCGAACACCGCGGCGGTGGCCGGTGCCGGCGCAAAGATGCTCGCATATCCCAAGGCATAGAACACGGTGGGTGCAATCCCCGTGACCACCAGCACCAGTGCGGCGTATCGGTCAACCCAGGGCGAAACCAAGGCGGGAACGGCAAGCAGCAGTACGCCACCGACGTCCAGCACCCGCAGCGGGGCGTGCGCCGGGGCGCTGGCGGTGGCCGCGACGCAGAACGCGGCGAGCAACACCCCCAACATGATCCGATGCGGGACCCACGACCTCCCGAGCATGAATGCCACCCTAAGCGGGGACCCGCGGCGACGACGTCTGTTCGGTCTCCCGGCGTTGCGCCCACGGCCCGCGACACCAGACCCATGCAGACAGCAGCACCAACACCAGCAGCAGCGCACCGCCGTCGGTGACCGCGCTAGGCAGGAGTCCAAGCACGCCGTGTCGGTCCCGGGCTGCGCTCCACATCTGCGTCGGGATCATCACCCAGCCCAGGCTCTGCGTGCTGTTGACCACCAGTACCCACCACCACAGCAGCCACGAGCGAGCGACCAGAACCAGTACACCGACGGCATTACCGACGATGTACAGGCAGCCGACGACACGGAAGCCCCGGACAAAGTCCGCCGCCGCACCAGCATCATGAGCCGCCCCGGCGTGCCGCATCATCGTCTCGACCAGCGGGGTGTCCACGATCCAGAAGTTCTGCAGGGCGGAGCCGATCGCGAACGCGAGCGAGCAGACTGCGGTGGCCAGGACGACCGGTCGTGTCGCCCGGCTCGGACGGAGTCGAGAACGAGTGCGCATGCCACCACGATCGCCTGCCGGGCGATCGAGGGCATCGCACCCGGGAAGCGTTTACCCAGTTGCCCTGGGGAAGTAGCTGGACCCATCGACAACCCGCGGCTACTTCCCCGGTAGTACCCGATGGGCCACGCTCAAGGTCGCGGGCCGCCCTGAAACGTCCAGCCGGACCGAAATGCTCTTCCGTCCGCGTTCAGGCACCTGGGGCGGCACGCTGATCCATCATGTCCGAGCAACGCCGCCGGAAGGCGGCCTTGGGCATTGCGAGACCGCTCAATCAGCGGTTGTCACGGCCGCCCGGCCGAAAGGGCGTCGGTGACCAAGCATCGCTCGGCGAGCCCGCACCGGGAGTGCTGCCGCCGGTAGGACCGGTGCCGATCCCCCGCCCTTGCCAGTGCTCTGCCACGAGGACCGCGAGTTCGGCGGTGTCGCTGTCGAGGCGTTCGTAGGATCCGACACCGACCAGCTCGTCACCGAGCTGTGCCGCCACAGCGGCGTGGTCAGGCCCCGGAGCGCGGGTGAGGCGGGCAAGTTCCGGCTCTACCACCGAGGTCCCGGCACTGGGCCCGCACACCCCGGGCAGACGATCATGAGGTGGCCGAGGACCATCCGCGTCGACTGCTGCGTCGCCGCGCCGGCTGGCACGTCGATGACGACGGCGCCGGCGGCCGGTATCGGCGACGGCGATCGGCCTACGAGGGCGATGATCCGCCGGGTCGCCGACGCGCGAGCTCGGGACCGGTGGCACGCCGCCGTCCTAGTCGACGGCCGAGCCCGACACATCACCCGGTGGGATTCGTTGGAGGCAGCGGTCGCCTGGATCGAAGCACGCCGAGACAAGATACCGGAGCGGAACCGACGCATCGCGAGCACGAGCCTTTCGTCGGGCGCGGAGGCATTCGAGAAGTCGGGCTCTGAGCTGAGGGTCGGTCCTTGGTGCGTCCGATCCCAAGTCGGACCAACGGCGGGCGGCAGTTAGCTTGATTCGGTGTGTTGCTGGAGCTGGTGGAAGGCCGACGCGTGGGGTGCGGTAGCGGCGAGGGTGTAGGTGACGATGGTCAGACCGGGGTCGGCGGAGATTTCCAGGGCGTCGTAGTCGAGGTCGAGATCGCCGGCGTCGGGGTGGTGGAAGCGTTGTTGTCCGCTGCGGTAGTACTCGACGTCGTGGGCGTCCCAGCGATGCACGAAGTCGTCGCTGCGATTCGCGAGCTCGTCAACGAGGTCTGCCAGGTCGGGGTCGTCCGGCGTGCGGGCCGCTTCGGTGCGGAGGCTGCCGACGGCGTCGTGGGCGATGCGGGGCCAGTCGCGGTAGAAGTGGCGGGCGCACGGGTCGCAGAACACGAACCGGGCCAGGTTCGGCGGCGCCTGGTCGGTGTCGAGGGCGTCGCGGTACAGGGCTCGGGCGAGCCGGTTGGTGGCCAGGATGTCCAGGTGCGCGTTGCGGACGAACGCGGCGGCGCCGGTCATCGCGTCGAGCAGTTGTTGGAGGCTTTGGCGCACATGGGAGGCGCCGCCATCGCGGTCGGCGGCGTGGTGGGGGGCGTTGGCGGCGCGCACCAGCGCGGCCAGGTGAGCGTGTTCGACGTCGTCGAGGCGCAGGGCGCGGGCGAGGCTGTCGAGGATCTCGTCGGAGACGCCGCGCACGTTGCCGCGTTCCAGACGGGTGTAGTACTCGACGCTGATCGCGGCGAGCTGGGCGACCTCTGATCGCCGGAGTCCGCTGACCCGGCGTTGCCCGATGTCGGGCAGGCCGACCTCGGCCGGGGTCAGGCGGGCGCGGCGGCGGGCGCGGCGGCTGGTGAGGAAGCTGCGGATGTCGGCGCGCACGGTGTCGGCTGGCACGCCTCCAGCCTAGGCCAGCGGGCTGGCGTGGGGGCCCTGCCAGTACCCCTTACAGCGCGGACTCCCAGGTCAGGCAGGTGCGTGGTGTGGTGGATGCAAGGCCGGGCCAGCAGGTTCGGCACCCACGTTTTACGTGAAGGACACCCACTGTCATGTCCCTGATCGCTTCGTCTCGTCGCCCGCTGGCCGGGGACGCGCACGCCCCGAGCCGGCACGCCACGGCGACGCTCACAGCAGCCGTCCTCGGGTTTTTCGTGATCACCTTGGACGCGACGATCGTGAACGTCGCGCTGCCCTCGATCCGACACGCGCTGGGCGGCGGAATCACCGGCTTGCAGTGGGTGGTGGACGGGTACACGCTGATGTTCGCCGCGCTGCTGCTGTCGGCCGGGGCGCTGTCGGACCGTATCGGCGCGCGCCGCGCGTTCGCCGGCGGTCTGCTGTTATTCGTGGTCGCGTCGGTGGCGTGCGGGCTGGCCCCGTCGTTGCCGCTGCTGGTCGCCGCGCGCGTGGTGCAGGGCATCGGTGCCGCGGTCACGATGCCGACCTCGATGGCCCTGGTACGCCACGCGTTCCCGGACCCGGCCCGCCGCGCCCGCGCGGTGGGGGTGTGGGCGATGGGCGGTGCGGTGGCCGCCGCGGCAGGCCCGGTACTGGGCGGGCTGCTCAGCCTCGCCTCCTGGCGGATGATCTTCTGGATCAACCTGCCAGTCGGCGTGCTTACGTTGCTGCTGCTCGTGCGGGCGCCGCAGTCACCGACGCGGCCGGCGCGGCTCGACTGGATCGGACAGGTCACCGGCATCCTGGCAATGGGCGGGCTGACCTTCGCCGCGATCGAGGCAGGCGCCGCCGGGATCACCGCACCACGCGTGCTCGGCGCCGCCGGCCTGGCCGTGGTCGCGTTCGCCGCGTTCGTGGCCGCCCAGGCCAGGGGTCCGCATCCGATGGTGCCGCTGTCGCTGTTTCGCTCGGCGACGGTGGTGGTCGCCACCGGGATCGGGTTTGCGTTCATGGTCGGCTTCTACGGGCTGCCGTTCCTGTTCTCGCTGTACTTCCAGCAACAGCACGGCCTGTCCGCCCTCGCGGCCGGGCTGGCGTTTCTGCCGATGATGGTGCTCAGCGCCTGCCTGACGCCATTCTCGGCCAGGATCGCCGAACGCACCGGGCCGCGTGTCCCGATCATCGCTGGTCTGGTCCTGATCGCCGCCGGATCGGTCGCGCTGGCGCTGGCGCCGGCCTCGGCGCCGGTGTGGGTCAGCGCGCTGCTGCTGATCCCGGTCGGGCTGGCCGGACCGCTGGTGATGCCGCCGACCACCGCACTGCTACTCGAACACGTACCCGCGCACCGCACCGGGATCGCCAGCGGCGTGTTCAACACCAGCCGACAGGTCGGCGGCGCCCTAGCGGTAGCGGTGTTCGGCGCCCTGATCTCCGCCTCGACCGGCTTCCAGCACGGGCTACGCGTCAGCCTCGCCCTGGCCGCTGCCGTGGCGCTGATCGCAGCGGTTGCCGCGGTTCGCGTGGGCGGCAACCGGCGAGCCGACGCGTAGTCCCCCGAAGCCAGACAGATGAGCCATATGTCTTGGAAACGAGTAATACAGGGGGTATTCGATGAGTGAGATGTTCACGGGCAAGGTGGCGGGATGCGCGGGGCGAAGCCAGGTGGTTGCATTGCGGCAGTTGCCCTCCGCGTCACCACAACGGTGTTCGGCGGACGACTGGTGCCATGCTCGGCGGTGGCGCGATCGTGAACCCGAAGCGGCCGGTCCCCGCCGTGTCGGGCTGCCGCGTGCGACGGGTGTGCCGCTGTGTCCTCGACGGCCTACCGGTTGGCGGTCTCGCGCACGGGCCGGAACGCGGTTGCCCGGTCGCACCACGCCGACCACGATGTTTGCATGAACCGCCCGTCGATCCATCTCGTCACCTGGTCCGACAGCGACCTGTCGCTGCTGCGGCGGATCAACACCCCCGCCATGCGCGCGCATGTCGGGGGCCCGGAGACCGAGGACCAGCTGCTGAGGCGGCACCACCGCTATCTGACGCTGCGTGGTGGGCGGATGTTCCGCATCGAACTGCCCGACGGCGAGGCCACCGGCAGTGTGGCCTTCTGGAGCCGGGTCTGGCGGGGGACGGACGTGTACGAGTCCGGCTGGAACGTCCTGCCCGAGTTCCAGGGACAGGGCATCGCGACCGCCGCCGTGCAGGCGGTGCTCGCGGCCGCCCGAGCCGACGGCCGGCACCGGTGGCTGCACGCCTTCCCGAGTGTGGCGAACGCCGGCTCGAACGCCGTCTGCCGCAAGGTCGGCTTCACCCTGGTCGAGGAGACCGACTTCGAGTACCCGCCCGGACACCTCATGCGCAGCAACGACTGGCGATACGACCTGCACGCACCCGTCGCGAACCCGGCCTGATCGTCGGCGCGGCCCGTTCGGCTCATCCGCACCGGCTCACCGCGGTGAAGACGTCGAGAGCGAATCAGGCGCCCCATCGACGGGGATGAACCGGTCACGCGGTGATCGGTACGAGCGATGTTTAGGGAGGGCCCCTGCTGACCCACGGCGGGCGATCTGTTTCACCTTCCAGGGCTGAGCGTGCCGCTACCCAACGCATTCTGTGCCAAACCACTCGCCGTCACCTTTCCCACCTTCCGTGCCATCACCCCGGCGGCACAGTTCGCCAGGCTCGGTGAACAGTTCGCCAACATGGAGGCGGACCGGTTCGGCACCAACAGTTTCACCGACATGGTGACCACGGTCGCCCAGATCGAGCGCAGTCTCGGCATCGACAACCTGGCGGACTTCACCCCCGCGGGCTGAGCACCCATTCACCTCGCCAGGTGGGCCGCCCGGTGTCGGCGGTCAGCTTGTAGCTGGGCGTTCGAACTGAACCTGCACCGTCTTGAGATCCACGCCGTCCAGCCCAGGGCCGGTGACGAGATCATCGCGCGACCGCCACCCTTTGAGCCCGCCAGCGAGCACGCGATCCACCGCCACGAATGCGGCGAGACTTGCCCCCAACTCCGGTACCAAAGCGACCTGGTTGGCCAGCCCGAACAGCAGCCCCATGGGCGCGTCGATGCCCCAGCGGGCAAGTTTCGCGGCCACCGGCCAGTCGGCGAACCGCAGTACCGAGACGACCCGGCCGCTCACCGAGTCGACCGCAGCCTCGTCCTGCCTCTCCGTCCAGGAGCGCCGGACCTGCTGCACCACGTACGCATGCCCGGGCTTGGCGGGAAGGTCGATCTCCACCGGCCAACCGACGTCGCGGTGCGCCGCCGCGGCCAGCGCCTGGTCCACACCCACATCCCGGTGTCGTGGCGGCGGCGCCGCGCTGGACGCCGAGGGCGTTGCTGTCGGACGAGGACAACACCGTCGCCGAGGTCTTCGGTGTCCGGTCATGGATCGTGCGCGGCGGTCGGCTCGTCGAGCGCCAGAAGACTTCGGCGGACCACGACACGGCAGATGAGGAAGGTTAGGCTAGGCTTCCTTCTCGCATGACGACCCGAGGTGGACAGATGATCGCTGCGCCCACGCCTGCCCCTGCTCGCACCGAGGTTTGCTCGTGACCGGTGACCTTGCGGCGCTGCAACGACCGGTACGGGTACGGATCACCGTCGCGGCGGTCGGCCAGGCGCTGGCGACCGCGCTGTCGGTGGCGCCGATGGTGGCGATCGTCGAGATCGGGCGGCGGCTGCTGGCCGGCGGCAGCACCGGAGTCTGGCCGATCGGCTGGCTCGCGGTCGGGCTGCTCGCCGCCCGGCTGGTGCTCTACCTGGTCGCCGGGCTGATCAGCCACCTCGCGGACGCGGAGCTGTCCCGCCGGCTGCGGCTGCGGCTGGCCGACCACCTCGCCGTGTTACCGCTGCGCTGGTTCGCCGGCGGGGTGTCTGGCCGGGTCAAGACCACCGTTCAGGACGATGTCGCCGCGCTGCACCACGCCATTGCACACGCCCGCGGCGAGCTGTACTCGGCCATCGCCGGGCCGGCGGTGGTCGTCTGCTACCTGCTGTGGACCGACCCGCTGCTCGCGATCGTCACTGTGGCGCTGGTCGGCGCCGCCCAGTCGGTACGGATGCGGCTGGCGCGTCGCTCGGCCGAACCGGTAGGCCGCATCGCCGCGGCGAGCGCCGAGCTGTCCGCCGCCTCGCTGGAACTGGTACACGGAATCGGCGTCGTCAAGGCGTTCGGCCGGGGCGAAGCGCCCGAGCGGCTGCGCGCCGCGGCGACGAGCTACGCCGACGCGGCCGACGCCGCGCAGCGCATCTCCGTGCGGCAGCGAAGCCTGGCCCGGGCCACCGTCGCGCCGGCTACCGTGCTGCTGGTCGTCACCGGCTTCGGTACCGGGTTCGTCGCGCTCGGCTGGACCGCACCGGTCTCGGTGGTGGCTTTCGCGCTGCTTGCGCTCGGCCTGTTCGAACTGCTCACCCCGATCTATGCGGCGCGCGACCAGCGCCGGCGGGCACACGCCGCGGCCGGCCGGGTCGGCGACCTGCTGCGCGAGCAGGCCGAGCCGGCCACCGACGATCCGGTGTCATTGCCCGCCGGGCCGCTGTCGCTGGAGCTGGCCGCGGTGCGGTTCGGCTACACCGACGAGCACGAGGTGCTGCACGGCATCGACGCGGTACTGGAGCCGGGCACGCTGACCGCCGTGGTCGGCCCGTCCGGCGCGGGCAAGTCGACGCTGGGGCACCTGCTGGCACGGTTCTTCGACCCGACCGGCGGGGCGATAAGGCTCGGCGGCGTGGACCTGCGCGAGGTGGACCGCGCCGAGCTGTACCGGCGTATCGGGTTCCTGTTCCAGGACGTGACGCTGCTGCGGCAGTCGGTCCGGGACAACATCGCACTGGCGGACCCGGACGCCACCGACGCGGCGGTGCGCGCCGCGGCGAAGGCGGCCGCAATCCACGACCGGATCCTGCAGCTGCCCCGCGGGTACGACTCGGTGATCGGCGCCGACGCCCGGCTGTCGGGCGGCGAGGCGCAGCGGGTGAGCATCGCCCGTACGGTGCTGGCCGACACCCCGATCGTGGTGCTGGACGAGGCGACCGCCTTCGCCGATCCGGAGTCCGAGGCGGCCGTGCAGGACGGACTGGCCGAGCTGGCCGCCGGCCGTACTCTGCTGGTCATCGCGCACCGGCTGCATACGATCACCGCCGCCGACCAGATCCTGGTGCTCGACGCCGGCCGGATCGTCGAACGCGGCCCGCACGACGCGCTGCTCGCCGCGGACGGCACGTACGCCCGGCTCTGGCGCGCCCAGCAGGGGGTGGCGGCATGATCGCGCTGCTGCACCGGCTCGGCCTCGGTGCCGATCCCCGGCCGCTGGCCCGCTACCTCGTCTCCGCCGCGGTGTACGCGATCTCCGCCGGCACCGCCTTCGGTCTGCTGGTACCGCTGCTGTCGACGCTGCTCGCCGGGCACACCGGTACCGCCGCCCGGTGGCTGCTGCCGCTGGCCGGCACGGTACTGGTCGGCTGGGTCGCGCACTACGAGCAGGAGGTCCGGGTGCTCGCGCTCGCGTCCGCGTGGCGCCGGCGGCTCTACCAACGGCTCGGCACACACGTGGTCCGGCTGCCGCTCGGCTGGTTCGACGGGGGCCGGGCCGCGCAGGTCGAGCAGCTGTTCGGCGGCGGCGTGGAGACCGCGGTACGCACCGTGCACCTGGTCCAGGCGCTGCTCGGCGCGCTGCTCACACCGGCGACCGTGTTCCTCTTCCTGCTCTGCTACGACCCCCGACTGGCCCTGACCGTGCTGGTCACCGTCCCCGTGGTACTGGCGGTGTTCGTGCTGGCCCGCCGCATCACCGACCGCACCGAGGCAGCGCACCACGCCGCCACCCGGCAGGCCAGCGACCGGCTGGTGGAGTTCGCCGGGGCCCAGCCGGTACTGCGGGCCAACGGGCGCGGCGCCGGCGGTCGGGCGCTGCTGCGCGACGCGCTGCAGGACCAGTACCGGACGGCACGTCGGCAGGTGTTCGGCGCGCTGCCCGGCGAGCATCTCGGTCAGCTGGCCATCCAGCTGGCGTTCACCGCGGTGCTGGTGGTCGGCCTGCTACTGGCCACCGGCGGCCGGGTGGACGCGCCGCGCATCGTCGCGCTGCTGGTGCTGGGCGTGCACTTCCTGCGACCGTTCGCGGACCTCGCTGGCATCGCCGGTGGGATACGAGCCTGCCGCGCCGCGCTGGTCCGCCTGGATGCGGTGCTGCGCACCGAACCGCTGCCGGAACCGGCCGCGCCCCGCTCCCACGCCGATGCGTCGATCGAGCTGTCCGGCGTCGACTTCGGCTACCCGCCCGGATCGCCGAAGGTACTGACCGGCCTGGACCTGGTGATCCCGGCCGGGACGACGACCGCGCTGGTCGGCCCGTCCGGCGCCGGGAAGACGACGGTGACCAAGCTGATCGCCCGGTTCTTCGACGTCGATCGCGGGGCGGTACGCATCGGCGGCGTGGACGTGCGCGACATCGCCGGCGCGCGGCTGGCCGAGCTGGTCTCGGTGGTGTTCCAGGACGTGCACCTGTTCGACGGCACGATCGAGGACAACATCCGGGTGGGCAATCCGGATGCCACCGACGAGCAGATCCGGCAGGCGGCACGGCGGGCGCAGGTCGAGTCGATCGCGGCCCGGCTGCCAGGCGGCTGGGCGAGCCGGGTCGGCGCGGGCGGCGGGCTGCTGTCCGGCGGTGAGCGGCAGCGGGTGGCGATCGCCCGAGCCCTGGTCAAGGACGCACCGATCGTGCTGCTGGACGAGGCAACCTCGGCGCTGGACGCGGAGAACGAGGCGGCGGTGCACGCGGCGCTGGCCGAGCTCGCCCGCGGCCGGACGCTGCTGGTGATCGCGCACCGGCTCGACACGATCACCGGCGCCGCCTCGATCGCGGTGCTCGACGGCGGTCGGCTGGTCGAGCAGGGCACGCACGCCGAACTGGTCGCCGCCGGCGGACGCTACGCCGCGCTGTGGGCCGAACGCGAATGCGCCCAGGGCTGGCGGCTGGCCGCGCACTGAGAGCGGAACGCCCGGAACGGCGAACAGCAGCCGGCACGCCGGGCCTTCAACCGCCAGGCCGGAGCGGTACGGCGAGACCGGCCGGCGCGGCGAGGCCCGACCGCTACGGGCAAGGAGCGGGCCGAGACGGAGGCCACACCCCACCTTTGCCAGAATAGCTTAGGCTAAGCTAACTCGCGCTGGACGGCGGCGACCGTCACGCCCGGCGCCACACCCTGTCCACCGGGCCGGAACCGCTGCTCCACCAGCGATTCCGGCCCGCTGCGGACGTTGCGAGACCGAGGAGTCGTCGGTGTTCCCTGCTTCCCGCCCGGTTCGAGATCGGCCCGCCCTGTCCCGTCGCGGCCTGCTGGCCGGTGCGCTCGGCCTCACCGCCGCCGGCCTCACCGGCTGCAGTACCTCCGGCAGCGCGGATCCGGCGGTGAGCGGCAAACCGACCGCCGGTTTCCCGGCCACCGTCCCGGGAAAGCTCGGCAAGACCACCGTCACGGCGGCGCCGAAGCGGGTCGTGGCCGCCGGATACCTGCGCGACACCGACCTCGCCCTCGCGCTCGGCGCACCGCTGGTCGGAGTGGCGCGCAACGTCGCACTGCCCGGCGGGATCGCCCCGTGGCAGCACCTGAAGGGTTCGCCGACGCTGTTCGATGCCACCGATGGCGTGCCGGCCGAGAAGGTCGCCGCGCTGCGTCCCGACCTGATCCTCGCCTCGGACGACTACACGCTGGCCAAGGACTACGCGAAGCTGTCCGGCATCGCCCCGACCCTCGGGTACGCGACCGCGCCCGGGCAGGACGACTGGACCGAGATGACCCGACGCGCCGGTACCGTGCTGGGCCGACGCAAGCAGGCCGATGCGTTGGTAGCCAAGGTGAAGGGCCAAGTCGCGAACGCGCGGAAGAAGCTCGCCGGCGCGGCCGGCAAGACCTTCGCGTTCGGCCCGGTCAGCAGCCCGTCCGAGCTGTACGTGATCAACAGCGCCAAGGACGCCTCGGCGGTGTTCCTGTCCCAGCTCGGGCTGACGATCTCACCGAAGGTCACCCAGCTGCCCACCGGCGACACCCCGCAGCGGGCCAGCGTGTCGCCGGAGCGGCTCGACGTGCTCGACGCCGACGTGCTGATCCTGACCTACCTGAAGCCGGACGTGCGGCAGAAGGTGGAGGCCAACCCGCTGTTCCGGCGGCTCGACGTGGTCAGGCGCGGCGCCTACATCGCGCTGGACATGACGACCGCCATCGCGATCGGCTTCCCGTCGGCACTGAGCATCCCGTACGGGCTGAACGCCGTGACACCGAAACTCGCCAAGGCACTCTCGGATTGATCTTGCCTGCGCGTGCCTTCACGCGGGCAGGAACATGCCGATCATGGTCATGCGAGAAGGGTTGGCGAGAAGGCTAGCAGCGTCGGCCCCATGAAGACAGTACGCACCGAGGTCGGCACGACGCGCCTGGACGTGCGGCGGGATCTAGCGGAACGTGCATGTCAGTCGTCTGGACCGTGATCGGTAAGGTCAGATGCTCCGGCCAGCTTGGACGGCGAAGACGACAAGCTGCGGGCGATCCCGGGCATGGAGCTTGAGCATTGCCCGCCCGATGTGCGTGCGTACCGTGGCAGGCTGAATACGAGTTCGGCGGCGATCTCGTCGTTAGATCTTCCCGTCGCGGCCCACGCTGCGATCTACCGTTCACGCTTGGCCAACAGATGCATGTCGAGGTGTGGTCGGGGCTGCCCCTCGGTTCGAGGCTTCCGCGGTGAATCGATGTCGGGACAGCGGGAACCGAACCATGCCCACAAACGACTCGGTAACCATGGACTCTGATCGGTGCAGGGAGGCTCCTGGCACGGCTGGCCGCGGAGACCGAGCCCGGACCCCCAGCGTCCACCGACGAAGGCAGCGCTCGAAACCTCTCGTCGGCGGTGGTGATGGGCTGGGTCGCACGGCACACGCGCGCCGATCCCTTTCTCGGCAAGCGTCGGGCGGAGCCGCGCATCCGCGCGGTACGTGCGCGTTCGCTGTCTCACTCGCCACCGATAGCGGATTCGGTCGTCGTGGTGGTGTCACCGGCGTCGACCACCGACGCCGCCTGACCCGGTCCAACTCAGCCAACCCGATCACGCGGACCAGTCTTCTGGTCGGAAAGGAAGCCAGCATGCGACGCAGCCCGGCCATCGCGGTCGTCGCGGCACTGCTGGTCACTGCCACCGCCTGCGGCAACGGCCAGAACGAGGCGCCGAGCGGCGACAGCAGCACGGCCCAGCACCCACGATCCTCGGCATCAGCGTCGCCGGTGATTCGGACGGTCACGGTTCCGGGCCTCGGGCGGGTGTTGGCCAACAACGAGGGCTTCGTGCTGTACATGTTCCCGCCGGACAAGCAGGCCAAGGTCACCTGTACCGGTCCGTGCGCCGGTACTTGGCCCCCGGCGCTGGTACCGGCGGGGGCCAACCCCCGCGCCGCCGGAGGCGTGCGAACCGCATTGCTGGGTACGGTCGCGCAGCCGGGCTCCGACGCCAGAGTCATCACCTACAACCGTTGGCCGCTCTACACCTACGTCGCCGACCTGAAGCCGCGCACTGCTCTCGGTCAGGCACTGGATCTCAACGGCGGCTACTGGTATGTCCTACGCAGCTCCGGAGAGATCGTCAGGACCGCTGCCAGCCCCGCGGGGCGGTGAACCAATGACCGACGATCCACAGCCGGAGAAGCGCTCCACCCGCCGAGCGTTACTGATTACCGGTGTGGGGGCCGCGGGAGTGCTGGCCGGCGCCGCCGGAACCAAGGTGGTCGATGCGCGCACCCACCCTGGCGCAGCCACTGCGCCAGCAGACGCGACGCTGCCGCCCTCCGAAGACCTGATGCGCGAGCACGGTGTCCTGAAACGGGTCCTGTTGATCTACCGCGCGATGGACGACCAGATCGCGGCAGGTCACCGGCCACCGGCCGACGCGCTGGCCGACGCGGCGAAGCTCATCCATGACTTCATCGAAGGATTCCACGAAGGGCTGGAAGAGGCCTACGTCTTTCCCCGGCTGCAGGCCGCCGGGCGGCACGTCGACACGGTACGAACGCTGCTGACCCAACATGCGGCCGGCCGGCGCATCACTCAACGGGTGCTGCAGTCTGCCACCACGGCGAAGTTGCGCTCCGCAGCCGCTCGGCAGGCGACGCGACGCGACCTGGCGTCCTTCGTGCGCATGTACGAACCGCACGAAGCCCGGGAAGACACCGTCATCTTCCCCACCTTCCGTGCCATCACCCCGGCGGCACAGTTCGTCAGGCTCGGCGAGCAGTTCGCCAACATGGAGGCGGACCGGTTCGGTACCAACAGTTTCACCGACATGGTGACCACCGTCGCCCAGATCGAGCGCAGTCTCGGCATCGACAACCTGGCGGACTTCACCCCCGCGGGCTGAGCGTGAGCGGCACCGCACGCGCCCGGCCCGCCGTGGCCAAGGTCGGCGCGCAGGCTGGTGGACGCGGGGCTTGCGAGGCGCCGGTCGGTCGCCCGGCGCGGCCGGGTCGAATCGAGCACCGGCCCCCTGCCGGACGCCGTCTCGGGGCCGTTCGCCGCCCGAACGGGCCGGCCAGCGACGGTCCCGATGCCGGTCACAGCATGACGACGAGCATTGTCGCCATGCCCAGACTCATCGCCGCATGGCATCCGGTCCGGGCAATCGGCTGCCACGGCGCGGTCAAGTGACCCCCGCGTTCGGCGCCGTCGCGTCGCGTACCTGATCGATGTTCCAGGTGCTCCAGTGCAGGGTGCCCACGACAAGGCACGACGCCGCGGCGATGCCGGTCAGCAGAATGTCGGTGGGCGGCCGCCGGCATCGCCCGGGGCCCGGCATCGACCTCCCGGGCATCCCCGGCATCGTCGTGGTACCAGCCGATCTGGCACCCATCGACAGCGGCATCGCGACCACCATCCAGACCATCGCGAGCATCATCAGCGCGTGGTGCGCCAGTCCGGTGCGGCCGTGCCCGACCGGCGGCGCAACAGTTGCACCGCGAAGAACACCGCGCCGGCACCGAACACCGCGCACTCCAGCGGCCGGGGAACCCGCATCCCATCTCCATGGCCAGAGCATCGCGACCATGCCGAGCGCCATGACCGCATGCCAGCCGGCGGCGACCCGATGCAGTACGGCGGGCGGCGCCCCGCCCGTGCCGGCGCAGCATCACAGCAGGCAGTCCCCGCCGGTACCGGCGAACACGACCGTCACGTCCACACCAGGGCCGATGACGCGATCACCGCGTCACCGCCAGCCGTCGCGCCCGCCAGCCGAACACCAGATCCACCGCCACGAATGCGGCGAGGCTGACCCCCAACTCCGGTACCAGCCAGCCCACCACCGCGGCGGTCACCACCAGCGGCGCGAGCACGCGGGACGAGGCCCGCCGCCAGGCACCGCGTGCCGGGCGTCTGCCCCAGCCGCCGCACGGCCGGCGCAGCCACCACATCCGGTACCCGAGCGCGATCAGGGCGATCAACACGACCGCCAGTACCGCCAACGCGATCTGGTTGACCAGCCCGAACAGCAGCCCCATGTGCGCGTCGATGCCCCAGCGGGCGAGTTTCGCGGCCACCGGCCAGTCGGCGAACCGCTGTACCGAGGTGACCCGGCCGGTCGCCGGATCGATCGCGGCGGCGTCCTGTCGCTCCGGCCAGGAGCGCTGGACCTGCTGGACCACGTACGCCTGGCCGGGCCCGGCGGGAAGATCGATCTCCACCGGCCCGCCGACTCCGCGGTCCGCCGCCGCGGCCAGCGCCCGATCCACACCCACATCCCGGTGACCTGACGGCGGCACCGCGCTGGACACCGACGGCGTCGACCATCCCCACGCGCCTCGAATCGCGGAGATGTGGCCACCGGCGAAGTGCGACCAGGTCAGCCCAGTCGCCGACAGGAACAGCAAACCCGCCGCGACCCACAGCCCGAGCGCCCCGTGCCACGACATCACCCGCGAGCGCCCGGCCCGCCGGATCCGCGGCAGCAGCCGGCGCAGGATCCGCGCCGTCCGTCGCCGGCCGCTGAGCCATAGCACCAGTCCGCCAAGTACCACGATCCACAGCCAGCTCGCCGCCAACTCGCTGTACATCCGGCCGACCGTGCCGAGATGCAGCGTGCGGTGCATGGTGTCGAACCAGGCCCGCAGCGGCAGCCACTCCCCGAACGTGTCCTCCGCGCCCAGCACCCGCCCGGTGTGCGGATCGACGAACACCGTGCGGCTGTACCCGTCCGGCAGGCCTCGCACCGACATGATCACTCGGGTACTGGCGGTCGCGGTCGCAGCCGGACGGATCGCGGTGACCCTGCCCTCCGGATGCGCCGCGTGCGTCGCGGCCACCTGGGCGGTCACCGGTACCCGGTCCGCGCGAGCCGGCACCGTCAGCTCGTGGCGGTACACGACCCGTTCGACCTGCGGCATCGTGGTGTACGCCAGCCCGGTCAGCGCCGCGATCACCAGGAACGGCGCGACGAACACCCCGGCGTAGAAGTGGATCCGCAGCACCAGCGGCCGTACTGCCGCCCAACTGGTCGCGCCGGACCCGGGCGGTGCAGTCGATGTCGGTTGCTGCGTGCTCACCGCTACGCTGCCGACGGCCATGGGCGGTTCCTTCCGACGCCGGGAACACCGATCGACGCGGCCACGCCGGAACCGCCGTGCCGGTCAACCTGTCGTTCTCCCAGTCGCGCTGGCCCCGGTCGCAGTTCCCGCCCGATCGATACCCGACCGGCCGCGGCGGTACCCCGGCCGGCTGCCTCGGCGGGTGCTCACCGGGGCGGGCAGGCAGCCGTGATCGACACCGCCGCGCCGGCGCGGTACCCGACGGCGGCACCGCGCGGTCGGTCTCGCTGCAGGATCGAGCCTCGACTGCCATCAGTAGTCATATGTTCACTGGTTGATTTGACGGTCGTGTCGGAAACGATTACTAATTTCATCTACGACCCGACGAACCAATCAGAGGTGCCCTTTCGTGAAGATTGCTCTCGTAGGCAAGGGCGGCAGCGGCAAGACCACGCTGTCGGCGTTGCTCGCCCGGCACGCGGCCGCAGCCGGCGCACCCGTGCTCGCCATCGACGCCGACATCAACCAACACCTGGCGGTGGCGCTGGGTCTCAGCGACGACGAGGCGGCGCTGCTCCCGACGCTCGGCGACCGGCTTCCCGACATCAAGGAGTACCTGCGGGGAGACAACCCGCGCATCCGGTCTGCGGGCGAGATGGTCAAGACCACCCCGCCCGGACGCGGCTCCCGGCTGCTTCGCGTCGTCGAGGACAGCCCACTGCACGCGGCGCTGTGCCGCGACGCCGGCGGGGTGCGGCTGATGGTGACCGGGCCGTTCGGCGTGGAAAGCCTCGGCGTGGCGTGCTACCACTCCAAGGTCGGGGCGGTCGAGCTGCTGCTCAACCATCTCGTGGACGGTCCTGGCGAGTACGTCGTGGTGGACATGACCGCCGGCGCCGACGCGTTCGCATCCGGCTTGTTCACGAGGTTCGACCGAACGTTCGTGGTCTGCGAACCGACCCGGCGCTCCGTCGGCGTCTATCGGCAGTACGCGGACTACGCCCGCGACTACGGCGTCCGGCTCTCCGTGGTCGGCAACAAGGTCGAGGACGACACCGACGCACAGTTCCTGCGCGACCAGGTGGGCGCCGACCTGATCGGTCTGGTCGGCCGGTCCGGCTACGTGCGGGCGGCGGAACGCGGCTCGATCGGGCCGCTCTCGTCGCTGGAGCCCGCCACCGCGGCGGTGCTGGACACGATGATCGCCGCCGTCGACGCCAGCCCGCGCGACTGGCAGTCGTACACCCGGTGGGCCGTCGAGTTCCACCTGCGCAACGCCGCCGCCTGGGCGAACGATCGCACCGGGGTCGACCTGGCCGCCCAGGTCGATCCGGACTTCACGCTCGGCCCGGCCGCGCTGCTCGACAACCCGCCGGCCGAGTCCGCGCAGCTGACCGCGCTGCGCTGAACCGATCTCCGGCCACCCGGCCGGACTCACCACCGAGGAGAAGACCCATGTCCCTGGACGTATCCCCCGAACTGCTGGCGCGCGCGGAGAGCGGGGAGGTGTCGGACGCCGAGTTCGTCGAGTGCGTGCGCACCTCGTTGCCGTACGCGTGGGACACGATCAGCACGGTGGTCGGCGAGCTGAAGGCCGGTACCGCCGAGTTCGCCGACAACACCACCCCGCCGCCCAGCGAGGCCGACCGCGGTCAGCTGTTGCGGGCGCTGGCGTCCAACGCGATCCGCGGCGGTCTGGAGCGCCACTTCGGGGTCACGCTGGCGTTCCAGAACTGCCACCGCGTCGCGGCGTTCCAGCCCGCCGCGGTCGACAGCGACCGGTACCGCGCGTTCATCTCCCCGCGCGGCCAGCTGCTCAACCAGTCCCCTGAATTGCGGGACTGCTGAGTCCGTGACCACATCGACCGGCGCGCGGGGCGGCCGGACCGCCCCGCGCACCACCCGACCCGCCAACCTGCCGTCCGAGAGCACGCTGCCTCAGCGCGCAGCGATGGATGTCTTCCTGGTGGCCGGCGCCATCGCCGGGCAGTCACCGGAGCAAGCGGTACGCCGAGCGCTCGACCACGGTGTCGCCGCGGAGCGGGCCGGCTTCGACGGGGCCTGGATCGCCGAACACCACTTCATCCGGTACGGCGGCTGCCCGTCCGCGATCGCGTTCGCCGGTCACCTGCTCGGACGCACCGCGCGGATCACCGTGGGTACCGCCGCCTGCGTGTTGTCCACCCGGCACCCGGTCGCGCTCGCCGAGGAGGCCATCCTGCTCGACACCCTGTCGGACGGGCGTTTCCGGCTCGGCGTGGCCCGCGGCGGGCCGTGGGTCGATCTGGAGGTGTTCGGCAGCAGCCTGGAACGACTCGAACACGGCTTCCCTGAGTCCCTGGATCTGCTGACGCGCTGGTTGTCCGGCGCCGAGCGCATCGCCGGAACCGGACCGCTGTTCGGGTTCCGTGAGGTCACCGTGGTACCGCGGGCCCACCGCCCGGTCCCGGTCCTGGTCGCGGCCACCTCATCTGCCACCGTCGCGGTGGCCGCGGCACGCGGACTGCCGCTGCTGCTGGGCCTGCACGCGACCGACGCGGAGAAGGTCACCATGCTGGACCGGTACGCCGAGATCGCGGCCGCCCACGGTCACGCCCCGGAGACGATCCCGCACGCCAGCGCGCACCTGGCGCAGGTGGCCGGCAGCCGACGCGAAGCCGCCGCCCTGCTGCGCAGCACCATGCCCGCCTGGCTGGCCACTACCGGCGACTACGTCCGCATCGACGGGCGCCCGCCGTCCCATCGTGACCAAGCCGCCTATCTGGACATGTTGCTGTCGAGCCATCCGATCGGGAGCCCCGCCGAGTGCGCCGACCGGCTCGCCGCCACCGTCGCCGCCACCGGCGTGCACCGGGTCCTGCTGCTCGCCGAGGCCGCCGGCGACCCGCACCGGGTGCGGGACAACATCGACCGGCTCGCCTGCGAGGTGGCGCCGGCAGCTCTCGACCGCTGAGACACACGCGCGGGCCGACCACGGCGCACCGGCGCGGATCACTCGTACGGCTGGCTCGGTGCAGCGACCCGGCGGTACGACAGCACGTCGAGGTACGGGATCCGATTGGTGTTGAGGGGATCGGCGTCGGTGTGAGAGTCGTAGCGGCCGATCACCGACAGCCAGGCGTCGGCGGCGAGGTCGGCGGGGATGCGCCCGGCCATGCGTACCTTGACCGGCCGGGCATCGGCGGCGCAGCAGGTGATGACCATCCGGGTCAGGTACTCCTGGCCCGGGGCGCCGCGGGTCACGAACCCGGTCAGGAGTACCCGCCGGGTCCGCAGCGTCGAGCCGTGCCCGTACAGGGCGCGGGCCGCGTAGTCGGTGAGGGTCAGCGGCGCCGGGTCGGTGCTGGGCAGCGGCGCGAACCGGCCGGTCGGCCGGGAGACCGCGGTGCCGGACCTGGCCGCCCCGAACGTGTCGACCGTCGGCGGCGGCGCCACCAGGATCAGCAGTATCGGCACCAGCAGCAGCCAGCCGACCGGCCCACCGTGCGCGTGATCGCGGCGGATCCGGGCGAACGAGCCCGCACCCACCGCGATCAGCACCACGCCGCTGCACACCAGCAGCGGCGCCATCGCCGGCCGCACGTAACGCAGGTATCCGCCGGTGGCGACCAGCTTGATCAGCGTTCCGCCGACGAGCAGCAGCAGTACCGCCTCGACGTGCCGCCTCACAGCAGCACCGAACCGAGCACCGCACCGGTGGCGGCCGCAACCACGAAGGTGGCTGGCGCGAACCGCACCGCGAACCGGCGGCCGAACGTCCCTGCCTGCATCGCGAACAGCTTGACGTCTACCAGCGGTCCGACGACGAGGAACACCAGCCGTGCGGTGAGCGAGAACTGGGTCATCGCCGCCGCGACGAACGCGTCGGCCTGCGAGCACACCGACAGGACCGCGGCGAGCACGGCTAGCGCCAGTACCGACAGCACCTGGTGGCCGGCGACGACGCCGAGCGCGCGGGGCGGTACCACTGTGTCGAGGACCGCGACGCTGGCCGCCCCGATCACCAGGAACCCGCCGGACTGGACCAGATCGTGCCGGCACTCAGCGACGAAGACCCGCACCCGGGCCCGGTCCTCGGCGCCGGCGCGGGGAATCCGAAGCAGGTCGCCGCGGCCGAACCGGAGCCACAGCCAGCCCATGATGCAGGCCGCGAGCAGGCTCGCGACGAACCGACCGACGACCATCATCGGGTGCCCGGGGAAGGCCACCGCCGTGGCCACCAAGACGACCGGGTTGATCGCCGGTGCGGCCAGCAGGAAAGCCAACGCGGCGGCGGGCGGCACGCCGCGCCGCAGCAGCGCGGAGGTCACCGGCACCGAACCGCATTCGCAGCCGGGCAGGACGATCCCGGCGGCGCCGGCGATCGGTACGCTCACCACCGGCGCGCGCGGCAGTAGCCGGGCGAACGCGGATGCGGGTACGTAGGCGGTGATGGCGGCCGAGATCACGGTACCCAGGACCAGGAACGGCAACGCCTGCACCACGGTCGACACGAAGATCGTGGTCCCCGCCACCAGCCGGGCCGGCAACCGGACATCCGGCAGGACGAACCGGACGGCCACCGCGGCGACCAGGACCGCGGCCAGCACGTACATCGGGGCCGGCCGCCGGCGCGGCTGGTGCGCGGAGTGTTCGATCACCTCTGCCACCCGGCTAACCTACGCTGGCCGGGTGAACGACGACCGGGCACGCGCGGCGGGTCGGCATATCGCTGCCCACTTCCCGAGGCGACCGGATCGGGGGAACCGGCCGCGCGCCGGCGCCCGGTTGTGGCCGATGGTGGCGATCGGTGTCGCCGTCGCCGCGACGATCACGCTGGTGTGCCTGCCCGCACCGGCGCCGCTGAGGGCGCCCGCACCCGCGATGCCGGCGACCCTCGCCGCCGCCTGGCCAAAGGCCCGCGTCGATACCGTCCCGGGTCTGCTGCCCACAGGCGACACGTACCAGATGGCCGCCGTGCTCGACGACGGCGCCACGGTCGGGATCGCCAGCCGGCCACAACGGCCGGGATCCCGGTTGGTCGTGGTGTCCCACCGCAACGTTCGGGTTCTCGCCTCGATCACCCAGGCGGGCGTGCCCGGCTTCACCGCGATCGCCACCGACGCCGCCCGCGTGTACTGGGCGGCCACGGTCGACGTCGCGGGCTCCGCTCGTACCTCACTGTGGTGGGCGTCGCGGCGCGGCGGCGCGGCGCATCGGCTGGTCGCCGACGCGGGGCCCGCGACGTTCAACCAGTCCCAGTACGACCTGCAGGTGTCCGGCGGACGGTTGCGGTGGGTGGACGCCAACTCGGCACGGTCGGTTCCGGTGACCGGCGGGGCCGTGGCGGTGCGTCCGATACCGGCCGGATACACGCCGCTGGCCTGGCCGTGGTTCACCTCCCCGGCCGGCCTGTACGACGCCGCGGCCCAGGTTCGGACCTCGGTACGGGTCGGGCCGGGCGCGACGTGTGGCCGTGCGTGGTGCCGTGTCTCGCGTCGCGGTGAGCTGGATTTGCTGCGCCCCGATGGTTCGGATCGGCATCGCCTTGGCGGGGGTTCGGCGGCGGCGGCGCTGGTCGACGTGACGCCGCTGGACCGGTTCGAGGTCGTGTCGGTCGCGGCGCCTGCCGGTGCGAGTGGCCCGCCGCTGTCCGAGTTGCTGCTGTACGACATTCGGCGGCGCCGCAGCGTCGAACTCGCCGCGACGGCGGCGTCGGTGCACGCCCGCGCCGGATACCTGTGGTGGTCGACGGTCGTCGCCGGCACAAGCAGCTGGCACCTGTTGAACCTTCGGAACCTCGGCTGAGCGGTAGCCGGGCCGTTCATGGCGTTGGGCCGCGCCGGGCAGAGATCAGCAGGTACTCGGTCGTGGTGTCGATGCTGCCGTCGGCGGAGGTGTCGTCGTGCAGGTGCTGGCGTAGTCGCGCGTCCAGGGCAGCCCGCTGGTCGCCGGCCATGGCGAACGCGGCGGCGTGGGCGGGGCTTCCGTGATGGTAGAACGCCATTCCGTCTGTCACCGACGCGAACCGCCACGGCAGTTCGTGGCGCTCGACAGCGATGTCGTGGAAGTAGGGTTCGAGTCTGGCCTGGGCGACCGAGGGATCACCCCAGCCGAGATGCGGGGCCGCGGCCATCCGGGGCAGCACGGTGAGCATCGCGGTGGTCATCCGGTGCAGGAATCCCCGGGGTGCCCAGGCGGTCATCACCAGCAGACCGTGGGGTCGCAGGATGCGGGCGATCTCTTGTGGCCCGCGCTGCGGATCGGCGAACATCAGAGCGAACGAGGAGGTCGCCACGTCGACGCTGGCATCGGCGAGTCCGGTTTCTTCCGCAGTGGTGGCGAGCCAGCCGACGCCGGTGCCGGTCCTGGCCTCTCCCACCTGGCGCATCCGGCGGCTGGGCTCCTGCGCGAACGTGCGGTAGCCGCCCGCGGCCAGCCTGGTTGCCAGCTGACCGTGACCGGCACCGACGTCCACCGCGACGGCGGGCGGTAGGAGGGCGCGAGTGACGGTGTCGATGATCGTGTCGGCCACCGGTTCCAGCCGTTGCGCTGTCGGTGCGTAGTCAGCGAGGTTCCACATCTCGATCGGGTCGGACGTCATGCTGAGTGCTGCCTCCGGAGTCGGTCGGTCAGGTGTCGGTGGATCGCTGGTGGTGCCGGGCGAGGCGGCGGGGCACCAGGCGCCGCTCGCCGCCGATGATGACCGGGGTCAGGGCGGGCACGGTGGCCCGCAGCCAGTGGGCGCGCCGGCTTCGGGTCCGCGACCGGGACGTGCGCCGCTTCGGTACCGCCATCAGGACACCCCGTTCGCGCGCCGGTCGCGATGCCCGTAGCGGCGGTAAAACTTGTCCACCTGGCCCGCGGTGTCGAGCACCCGGCGTTGCCCGGTCCAGAACGGGTGCGACGAGGCGCTGATGTCGACCACGATCAGTGGGTAGTTGTTGCCGTCGGGCCACTCGATCGTCTGCGCCGAGGTGGCGGTCGAGCGGGTCAGGAAGCGGTCCCCGGTCGACCGGTCCTGGAACACCACGGGATGGTAGTCGGGATGGATGCCTTTCTTCACTACTGCTCCTTCACTGGCCTGCGGTACGGAGGTGGAGATCAGCCGGGGGCGCTGCCGCGCAGTCGGGACAGCGCCCGTAGATCTCGATGGTGTGTTCGGTGTCGATGAAGCGGTGTGCTGTGGCGACGCGACGGATGGCCCGTTCGACCCCGGGCAGTTCGACCTCCCGGGCGGTACCGCAGTCGCGGCAGACCAGGTTGTGGTGATGACCGGGCCTGCCGCTGCGGCGGTACATGCGTTCCCCGCGGCCGAAGGTGACCACGTCGACGTACCCCTGCTCGGTGAAGTTCTGCAGGGCTCGGTAGACGGTGGTCAGGCCGATGCGGTGACCGGCGGCGACCAGCGCCCGGTGGATCTCCTGGGTGCTGCGGAACTCGTCGCCGGTCAGGCTGGAGAGGACGACTGCTCGCTTGCGCGCCAGCTGTCGACGGGGCTCCGGCATGTCGGTGGTCATCTGCCGTGCTCATCCGGGTTGGGCCGCTGCGGGCCGGTCGGCGCGGCCATGCTCCGGGCCGGTGCCAGCAGCGCGCGGTCCGCGCCGGGTTCGGTGGCGAAGCCGTCCGGTGGCCATGGCGGCCAGCAGCAGCACGGTGGCCACGGCCAGGATGGCGAAACTGGGCGGCAGCACCGGTACCAGGTAGGCGATGGTGAGCCCCGCCCAGACCGACAGCACGGCGAGCGCACCGGAGGCCGGCAGCGCCCGGTACGGGTTGGCGACCAGCCGAGCCGCGGCCCCGGCGGGCGCGGCGACCAGGCCGAGGATCAGCAGCGACCCGACGACCTGGGTGGCTTCGGCCGCGGCTACACCGGTCAGGGCCAGGAATCCGAACCCGAGCAGCCGTACCGGTACCCCGCGCACGGCGGCGACGGTCTCGTCCAGGCTGGCGAAGATCAGCGGTCGGGCGATCACCGCGATGATCAGGCAGATGCCGAGAGCGATGGCGGCGGCGGTGAGCGCGCGGCTGCGGCTGAGCCCGAACACCGACCCGAACAGTACGGTCACCGACGCCGCACCGTTGCCCGCGCTGCGGCGGGTGGTGTAGATGGTCAGCAGCAGCACGCCGAGGCCGAGTATCCAGGCGAATGCGCCGCCGATGACCACGTCGTCGGGTTTGGCGCGGCGGCCGGCCGCCGCCATACCCAGCCCGACCATGATCGTCATGGCGAACAGCCCGACCCGCAGGTCCAGGCCCAGTGCCAGCGCGGCGAACGCGCCGGTGAACGAGACGTGGCTGAGCGCATCGGCGGTGAACACCTGCGCCCGCAGGACGAGCAGGTAGCCGACCAGGCCGGCGGCGAGTGCGACGAAGGTACCGGCGAGGAACGCCTCCCATAGGTAGGCGTGCGAGAACATGGTCACGAGCGTGGTCACCAGGCGAACCTCCGAAAGCCGCGTCGCCGGCGCTCCCGCAGGGCACGGCCGCCCGCGGCGACCACGAACCCGGCGAACGCGATGCTGGTCAGCCAGAACCCCAGCGGGTAGGGCGAGTAGTAGGTGGCGGTCAGCGCGGTCCACACGGCGACGAGGCCGAACAGCACCGACAGCGCGAGGCTGCGGGCCGGCCGGGCGGTGAGCCGGTGCGCGGTAGCGGCCGGCAGCACCAGCAACGCGAACACCAGCAGCGCGCCGGTGATGGAGCTGACCGCGGCGACGGTGGCGCCCAGTACCAGCAGGAAGCCCAGATCCAGCGCGCGGGTCGGGACGCCTGCCACCCGCGCGGACTCGGCGTCGGTGGAAGCGAACAGCAGCGGCCTGCCGCCCGCCGCAAGCAGTGCCAGCACCACGACCGCCAATACAGCGAGGACGACGACCTGTCGGCTGGTGATACCCAGGAAGCTGCCGAACAGCAGGGCGTTGGTGCCGTTGAGGAATCCCTTGTACAGCGCGACGAACAGGAACCCGCAAGCCAGCAGGAAACCCTGGATCGTACCGACCAGCGCCGACTCGTCGCTGTGCCGGCCGGAACCGCGCCCGCCGAGCAGCGCGATGACCACGGCGGCGGCGAGGCAGAACGCGAAGTAGCCGGACAGCGCGCCGAAGCCGAGCCAGGTCGCCCCTGCGGCACCGGGAAACCCCACCGCCGACAGCGTGTGCCCGACGAAGGTCTGCCGGCGCAGCACGACGAACCAGCCGATCAGCGCACTGAGCACGGCCACGATGGTGCCGGCCCGGAACGCGTTGACCATGAACGGCTGGGACCACATCTGCACCACATCGGCGACCAGGTTGACCGAGAAGTGGACGTCGTCCATCTCAGTCACCGCCCTGCTGATGGTCGTGCGGCACCGGCGAATCCGGCTGCCCAACGACGACCATCCGGCCATCGGAGGTGCGCAGCACCTCGACCGGCGTGCCGTACAGGGCACTCAGCGAGTCGCTGCTGAGCACTCGGTCCGGCGGGCCGACCACCGACCCACCCGGACCCAGGTAGACGACCCGGTCCAGGTAGCGCAGGATCGGGTTCACGTCGTGCGCCACCATCACCACCGCGACCTCCTGGCTGCGGCTGATCCGGCTCACCAACCCCGCGATCGCCGCCTGGTTGGGCAGATCCAGGCTGTCCAGCGGCTCGTCCAACAGCAGGATCCGCGGCCGGTGCGCCAGCGCCTGCGCGATGAGGATCCGCTGCTGCTCGCCGCCGGACAGCTCACCGACCAGGCGGTGCGCGTACCGGCCGGCGTCGACCAGCTCGACCAGCTCGTCGATGCGCTGTCGGCGTTGTCTGGCTACGCGGCCGGGCAACGGTAGCCCCCAGCGCGAGCCGTCGATGCCCAGCCGGATCACGTCGACGCCGCGCATCCGGACGCTGGAGTCGAAGCTGCGCCGCTGGGGCAGGTAGCCGACCGAGCTGCGGGTCCGGCCGGGCGCGGCGCCCAGCACCGAGATCCGCCCGGACGCCAACCGTTGTAACCCGAGTATCGCCTTGAGCAGCGTCGACTTGCCCACCCCGTTCGGGCCGAGGACCGCGACGAACTCACCGGCCGACACCCGCACGTCGACGCCGTGCCAGACCCGATGTCCGCCCAGCACGACCGCGGCATCGTGTACCGCTATCACCGCGGTGGCAGCTTCACCGGTCGGACGGCCTCCGTCGTCCGAGGGGGTGACAGGCTGTCCGGAGCCGTCGCCCGGGCGGATCATCGGGTCGGCGGTCACTTGCCGGTTCCCTGGTGCAGGGCCGAGATCAGCGCCTTGAGCTGCGCCACCTGCCACTGCTGGAACGAGGCGCCGGCCGGGGTGAGCGTCTCGGTCACGGTGGCCACCGGGATACCCTGCGCCTTGGCCGCCTTCACCTGTGCCTGCACGTCCGGCGTGGCGTTCTGCGAGTTGTACACGTACACCTTGATCTGCTTGCCGGCGATCTGCCGGTCGATGGCCTGCTTGTCCGCCGCGGTCGGGTCGGTGCCCTCACTGATCGCGTCGAGGAATGACTCCGGGGTCTTCAGATCCAGTCCGGTCGCCTCCGACAATGGCGTGAAGATCGACTCGGAAGCGCCGACCGGGGTGCCGGCGTAGGTCGACTTGATCTGGCCGACCAGGTCGAAGTACTCCTTCAAGTTCGTGTCGACGACCTTGTCGTGCTGCTTGCCGTAGAAGCTCGCGTGCTTCGGGTCGATCTTTTTGTAGTCGGCGGTGATGCGGTCGATGACGGTCCGCACGTTGCCCGGCGAGTACCACCGGTGCGGGTTGCCGCCGTCCTTGACGCCCACCAGCTCGCCGACGGTGAGTACGGTGCGGTCCTTGCTCGGGTTGGCGGACACCAGCTTGCCGGCCCACGAGTCGTAGCCGATCCCGTTGACGATCGCGAGCTTCGCGCCCGCCATGGCCCGGCCGTCGGCGGCGGTCGGCTCGTAGTCGTGCGGGTCGGCGCTGGGACTGTTGATGATGTTCTTGACCGCGACGTGGCTGCCACCCAACTGGCTGGCGAGGCTGCCCCAGAAGTTCTCCGCCGCGACCACCTGGATCTTGTCTGCGTTGCCGCCGTCCGACGATCCGGTAGAGGCGGCATTGGTCGAGCAGCCCGTGGTCAGCGCTGCTGCGGCGGCGACGCCGGCGATCGCCAGTAGCCGAAGGCGACGCAATCGCGGACGACGGGGATGTGAGTGATGGTTCACCGAAGCTCCTTCTGCGGACGAGGGATGACGGCATCCTAATGACAATCATTTTCAATAACAAATGCTCAGATGGTCATATGGCCATCAGGGCATGGTTCGCGACGACCTCGCCTATCGCCGCCTTGGGCGAGAACCATCTGCTCCCTGTCGCCGCCGGACGGCCACCGGCTCGGCACCAAGTCCTGTGTCACCACTCACGTGCGTGACTCCGATCGCCCCTAACGAGAACCATTATCGTTAGCTGCAGGCCGGGGCTCACCGGCTGACTCCCAAGACGAAGAAGGGCCGCATGAACCACGATGAGCCGTCAGAACATGTACGACCCGATGCGGGCACCACACGGCCGAGGCTGACGGTGCTCGCGGGGTTCCACCGGGATGCGTGCCAGGCCGTGGTACAGCAACTGATGACAGCGGACCCAGAACTGCTCGTGGTTGAACACGACCTGCACGAGCTGCAGGGTGGTGTGGTGCGCAGGACGGTGCGAGCGGGTGGACTTGTCCTCCAGGACGTCGCCGTTGCGCTCGTACATGGCTGCGTATCGTGCACTATCCGCGAAGATGTCCTGCCGACACTGGCGCGGCTCGCTGCCAACAGCCCGGAGCGTGGACAGGTGCTCGTGGTTCCACCATCGGTCGAACCGGACACCGTTGTCGCCGCGGCCGAGTACTGCCTGATCGACGGTGCGCCGCTCACCGACCAGGTGCAGATCGAGTCGGTGGTCACCGTCGTGGACGCGGACACCATACTGGCCGACACGTCCACGATGGAGGCGTTGGACCAGCGCGGGCGTGCCGCGGCCGGGCAGGACGGGCGTGGCGTCGCCGAAACGGTGATCCGGCAGATGGAAGGAGCCGACACGATCCTCGTGCATGCCGTGGGTGTCGATCGATACCGCATCGCGGAAGCGACCGCGCTGTCAGAGCGACTGGCGCCGTGGGCGCGGGTGTTGGTCGCTGGTCCGGACGCCCCCGGCCCGACCGCGCGGCTTCCGCTGCACGGTCGGCTGCGCGGCAGGATCCGGTACTCGCCGGACGTGCCGGAAGCCGTCGCCCGCGGTCTGGCCGGGTTCGAGGTCGGCGAGTGCGCGCACCAACCCGACTGCGGAGTGGTGTCCACGCTGTTCCACGCGCGTCGTCCCTTTCACCCGGCCCGACTGCACGCGGCGTTGCCTTCGCTGAGCGGCAGCGCGCTGCGGGTACGCGGGCACTCCTGGATCTCCACCCAGCCGGATCTGGTCATCGGGTGGGACGGAGCCGGCGGCTCGCTCACGCTTGGAACACTCGATCGGTGGCTCGCAGCGGTACCGGACGAGCAGTGGCCGAAGGCCGGCCCGCAACGGCAGGTCGCCGCGACCTTGGAGTGGGACCCTTACTTCGGCGACCGCAGCACCCGGCTCGCCTTCATCGGCTTCGAACTCGACACGGTTCAGCTGCACGAACAGTTGCAGAGCTGCCTGCTCAGCGACGATGAACTCGCCGACGGGCAAGAGCGTTGGAGTCGACTTCCCGACCCGTTCGGTGACAGCTTCACCGCCCACGAGGACCCGCCGGTGGTCGACACCCGCGCCTGACGTGCCGGCCCCTGCCCGTCCGACAACCGATCCAACCGGATCGCAAGCATGGACCCTCGCCTGCCATATGACTAATGAGTATCATTCGCATATGAAGACCCTCGCCGCCGTAACTCCCCTCCCCACGGTCTCGGATATCGAGTACGCGCATCCGGAGCACCAGCCGCTCCGGCTCGATCTGTACGTGCCTGACGGGCATGGCCCGCATCCGGTCTGTCTGTGGCTGCACGGTGGCGCCTGGTTTCTCGGCGACCGTGTCAGCAGCGCTGACCCTTTCGCCCCGGAGCTCGCACGGCGAGGTATCGCGATCGCCAGCGTGGACTATCGGCTGGGTGAAGCCGGTCGGTTTCCGCGCAACATCGACGACGTGCGCGCAGCGGTGCGGTGGTTGCGCGGTCATGGCGATGCCTACGAGCTGTCCACCGAACGGATCGGTTCATGGGGGGCTTCGGCCGGTGGGCATCTGTCGCTAATGGCGGCGCTGTCCTCGACCGGCGGGAATCCCAGCGACCGCATCGATGCGGTCGTCGACTGCTACGGCCCGACCGACCTGGCTGCTCGTCTGTCCCGCACCGATATGGAACGTTCCGTGCTCACCGATCCGCCGGAGACACGTTATCTGGACACCACGGTCGGCCAACCGGACCTCGCCCGCGCGCGTGCCGCGAGCCCATTGTTCCAGAATCTCGACGGCGCGCCGCCTACCTTGATCATCCACGGCGACCGTGACCAGCAGATGGCGCTCGACCAGAGTCAGCGGATGCACCAGGCACTAGTCGCGGCCGGATGCGACAGCCAGTTGCTGATCCTGGGTGGTACCGGCCACGGCGGGCCACAGCACGCGTCCACCTGGGTGCTCGACACCATCGCCGGCTTCTTGCACCAGCACCTGTAGTGACGTCGGGTGTTGCCCCGACACGTATGTGTCCCCGCCCGAGGCGAGGGCCATGCCCCGGCGTGCTAGTCAGGGTTTGGTGTGCTGCACTCTGGGCAGAGCCCGAACACCTCCAGGACGTGCCGGGTGATCGTGTACCCGTGCCGTTCGGCGACCCCGTGGATCCATTTCTCCGGCGGGGCGTCGATCTCGACCGCCTTGCCGCAGTTGTCGCAGACCAGATGGTGGTGATGGGCGCCCGTGGTGCAGGCGCGGTAGAGTTGCCCGCCCTCGACGAGAATTGTGTCGGCCTGTCCGGCAGCGGCCAGCGCGTTGAGCTGCCGGTACACCGTTGCCAGCCCGACCGGGCTGCCTTCGGCCGCCATGCGCTGGTGCAGTTGCTGGGCGGAAACAAAGCCGGGCTCGTCGACCAGGATCCGATGGACGGCCTCCTTCTGCGCCGTGCGCCGCGTCCGCACGTTGGCAGCCTGCCCCATCCCGCACCTCCTTCTCGCCGTGACCACACCCAGCTTAACCGCGCTGCCGAACACGCCGGGAAGGCCAGTCGTGACGAGTCGCCCGGGATGCCCCGGCGCCCGGGCACGAACGGAGCCCAGTGGCACCGACCACCAGGAGAGACGCTCAGTGCAGGCGGGCTCGTCCGGTCCAGAGCAGGGTCGGTTGTACCACGAAGTTGTCTGGATCGGCGCCGATCCAGGTCGGGGCGACCGGGTCGAGCAGTCGTTCGGCGCGGGCGATGTCGGCGTCGGTCATGCCTGCCGCCCGCCCGTGAGAGGCGACCGCGTGGCGCATCTCAGGCCAGACGATCTGTTCCAGGAAGGCACGCGCTGCGGGCTCGGTGGCTGGTGCAGTCACCGGAAACACCTGCACGGCCACCTCGGCCAGCCCGGCAGATCGCAGCCAGGCTCCCAGCCGTTCGTACTGGTGTGGCCCATCGTCGGGCAGCCCCCAGGTCAACTCGGACGCGGTGCGAACGAGCCTCTCCAGCCGCGTGTGTCCGGGCAACAGCATCGACTGGTAATAGTTCGTGGTGAACAGCGCCAGAACTCCTCCCGGAGCCAGCGCGCCGGCCATGGTGCGCACGACGGCGGCAGGGTCATCGAAGGTCGCCGGCCACACCACGTCGGAGGCCCAGATCACGTCGAACCCGCCGGTCTCGGCAGCGTTGGCCGCGACCACGCGCAGGTCGCCCACCTCCAACTCCACGAGATCTGCGACCTGCGGGTCGGACAGCTGGGCACGGGCGACCTCGACAGCACGCGCATCGACGTCGACAGCCCGCACCGCACCCGCGCGACCCGCACGACGAACCAGGTCAGCAAGCCCGGGAAGCGCACCGCCCGCGCCTGTACCGGCATCAAGGACACGCAGCGGGCGGTCAGAGGCGACCGGTCGGATCGTGTCGATCGCTGCGGCGACTGCGGGCGCGGCGAAATTCCGGTTGGTCAGCAGGTACTCGACGTAGCGACTGGTGTCGGGGCCGGCGTCGGAGTCGGCCGATGGCCTCGGTTGGTTGGTCCCGTCCAGGGTCATGAGTACACTCTCCCCTTAATGCTAACGATAATCAATACCATTGAGCTCGTAGGTTGATGTGCCAGACAACACCAGGACGACCAGCTTTCCAACGACACCGCAGCCAGCGACGCTGGAACATCGAGCCTCGGGTTCTCGAAGTCTCTCTATCGGGGCATCTCGCCCCGCTACCAGCTCCTCGACGAGCATGCGGCTCGTCGAGCTGGTCAGGGCCTTGACCCGCCGGCCAGGCCTGCGACCGTGACTGCGGCCACGGCCACGGCCGCGACGCGCCGTGGCCGGCTTCGCGGGGAGACCCCGGCCGGCATTAATCGCCATCGACTACGCGTCAGCCCCTGGCCCTGGCGGCCCACTGCGACGAGAAATCTGGTCTTCCCAGCTCCCGCTAGGACGGTGGATGCACTCATCGTCGGCGACGGGTAGAACGCCGAGGGATACGAACGCGGTGCGCGGAAGGCGATGAGCCCGACTGCCGCCGCAGCCGCCCTCGCCGACATCTTGATCGCGCTGGAGCGTCGGAGCACCTGACCGCCGAGACAACTACCGGAAGCTCGCCGTAGCGACTGATGGCCGCAGGCGGCCTATGCATGCAGCCGGTTCTCGAGTACTGTCGATAATCATTATCATTACCTGCCGGCGTGCGACAGCTGCGGCGTGACGGCGAGAGAAGGGCGTTGATGGTTGTGGATGCTGCGACTGACCCAGCACAGGCTGAGAACGGTCGTCTCCCGAACCGGGTGCGCGAGGAGGGGTTCTTCGCGCCGGTACGGGGAAGCCTCGCCGCGATCATCGTGCTCAGTGTGCTGGGCGCGGCGAGCAGCGTGGTGCCGCTGATCGCGATCGTCGAGCTCGCTCGGGAGCTTGTGCCGGCACTGTCCGGGCAACCGATCCACGCCGGGCGTGTGTGGGCCATCGTGATCGTGGCGGTGATCGCGCTGTTCGTCAGCTTCGGCACGGCGTTCGGCGCCGGGGCCGTGGGGCACTTCGCGGACGCCGGACTCCAGCTGGCGCTACGGCGGCGGATCATCCGCCACCTGCAGCGGCTGCCGCTGGGATGGTTCGATCAACGCAGTTCCGGCACGGTGCGCAAGCTGGTGGAGAATGACGTTGTCGCCCTGCATCAGCTGGTCGCGCACGCCATCCAGGATGTTCTCACCGCGATCGCCGTGCCAGTGCTGAGCCTCGCGTACTTGTTCAGTGTCCAGTGGCAGCTGGCAGTGGCCGCGCTCGTCCCGCTGGCGATCACCGCGGCGACGTATCCGCTCATGATGCGCGGCGGTGCCGAAAAGTACCGGCAGTACGACGAGGCCACCGCGGCGCTGTCGGGAGCCACCATCGAGTTCGTGCACGGGATCGCCGTCGTCAAGCGGTTCGGGCAGGTCGGCCGCAGCCATCGCCGGTACCAGGAGGAGACGAGACGCTACGTGGGCTTCGTTGACCGGTGGACCCGTGACACCTCGACGGCCTTCACCATCATCGAACTGGTCACCTCGCCGGTCGTGGTGTTGGCTTGGCTGCTGGCGGCCGGCGCCTGGCTGGTGAACGCCGGCGCGGTGACTCCAATCGACGTCCTGCCGGGGATCCTGCTCGGCCTCGGCCTGACCGGCCCGTTGATGAAGCTCGGATCCTCCGCCCAGTTCCTGCGCAACGCGACGAAGGCACAGCAGTCCCTCGCCGAGTTCTTCGCACTGCCGACCATGCCCCAGCCGGCCAGCCCGCGCCACCCGGCCGGGCACCAGGTCGCCCTCGACACGGTGTCGTTCAGCTACGACGGTCAGCACCGCGTCCTGCGCGAGATCGCCGCAGCCTGCGCACCGGGCACGCTCACCGCCCTCGTCGGGCCGTCCGGCTCAGGCAAGTCGACGCTGGCGAAGCTCATCCCACGGTTCTACGACGTCGAGACGGGCACGGTGACGATCGGCGGCACCGACGTCCGCTCGATCGACCCGGCAGAGCTCTACCACGCCGTTGGGTTCGTGTTCCAGGACGTGCAACTGTTACGGGCCAGCCTGGCCGACAACATTCGCCTCGCCCGGCCCCAGGCCACCGACACCGAGGTCGAGACGGCCGCCCGGGCCGCCCAGATCCACGACCGCATCCTGCGCCTGCCCCGCGGCTACGACTCGGTCGTCGGCGAGGATGCGAACCTCTCAGGTGGCGAGGCCCAGAGAGTCACGATTGCTCGCGCCCTGCTCGCCGACGCACCCATCCTCGTTCTCGACGAAGCCACCGCTTTCGCCGACCCCGACTCTGAATCCGCCATCCAGACAGCGCTTAGCACCCTGGCAGCAGATCGCACCGTCTTGGTGATCGCCCACCGTCTTCACACCATCACCCATGCAGACCAGATCCTCGTCCTCGCCGACGGTCGGATCGCCGAGCGCGGAACCCATGCCGACCTGGTCACCGCAGGCGGACTGTTTGCACGGATGTGGACCGACTACCAAGCCAACCACGCCCGGTCGCTGCCAGAAGGGGTTCAACGTTGATCCGCCGACTGCTTCACTACTCATCCGTCTCGGCCCGCCGTCTGCTCGTCACCGAGCTGGTGTTCATCGTTGCCACCGCACTGCTCCAGGGCATCGCGTTCCTGCTACTCGTACCGCTGCTACGGAACCTGTTCCGCGGCGAGATGGGCGCGTTGGGCACTTGGCTGATCGCACTCGCTGGGGTGAGCATCGCGTACGTCGTCGTCGCCTGGTTCGCCAGCCAGATAGGCATGAGGGCCAGCACCGCCTTGCTCGACTCGCTACTCAACCGCCTCGGTGACCGCCTCGTAAATCTTCCGGTCGCCTGGTTCAGCCGCGACCGCTCCGGCCTGATCACCGGGATCGCCACCCAGGGGGCGATGTTCGTCTCCACGATGCCCTACGCGATCCTGCGGCTGATCCTGACCGGCTTCATCACCCCAGCGACGGTGCTGGTAGGCATGTACGTTGTCGACTGGCGCCTGGCCCTGGCGATGACCGTGATGGTGCCGATCATGATCGGCGGCTACCGGTGGTTGCGCCGCGCGATCGGCCGCGGCGACGCCGTTCACTCCGTCGCGGTCGCCGACGCCTCCAACCGAGTGGTCGAGTTCGCCCGGGCCCAGCCAACATTGCGTACCGCTGGCGAAGGCGCCGTCGCCGACCACCTCGTCGAACAGGCACTCCAGCGCCAACACCGTGCCTATCGCGGCATGCTCGTCACCGGTGGAGCCGGCATCGCGGCCTTCACCGGCATCGTGCAGCTGTCGATTACCGTCGTGCTCGTCCTCGGTGCGTTCCTCGCGATCGGCGGCTCCATCGACCCCGCGACGCTAATCGCCCTGCTGGTACTGGGCGTGCGATTCAACGAACCCATCGCTGGCGCCGGCGACCTGGGCGGCGGCATCTCCGTAGCGCGGACCACGCTGGACCAGCTCGACGAACTTGCCGCCGTTACCGCGCTCCCGGAACCTGCCGGCGCCGGCACACCCGCGGACTGGAGCATCGGCTTCGACAACGTTACCTTCGGCTACGGCGGCGGCGCGGTTCTTCGCGACCTGTCCTTCACCGCCCCTGCAGGGCAGATGACCGCCATCGTCGGCCCCTCCGGATCCGGGAAGACGACGATCACCAAGCTCATCGCCCGCTTCTACGATCCCGAGTCGGGCACCGTGTCCATCGGCGGTGTTCCCGCCCCCCAACTCGGCACCTCCGTGGTCGAAGCCGCGGTCGCGCCAGTGTTCCAGGACGTCTACCTGTTCGACGACACCATCCTCAACAACGTCTGGATCGGAAACAGCGAACTGACCCGCGAGCAGGTCATCGCCGCAGCTACCCGAGCCCGGGTCGACGAGATCGCCGACCGCTTGCCGAACGGCTGGGACACCCGGGTCGGCGAAGGCGGCTCGAATCTCTCCGGTGGAGAACGCCAGCGCGTGTCGATCGCCCGCGCGTTGCTCAAGGATGCGCCGATCGTGCTGCTCGACGAGGCCACCAGCGCCCTGGACATCGGCAACGAGATCGCCATCGGCGATGCGATCGATGCAGTCCGCGCCGACCGCACCATGATCGTCGTCGCGCACCGGCTGCAGACGATCATGACCGCCGACCAGATCCTCCTGCTCGACGGCAACGGCGGCATCCGCGAATCCGGCACGCACAACCAGCTCCTCGCCGCCGACGGTGCCTATGCCCGCTACTGGCACGAACGCGTCGACGCCGCCGGCTGGCAACTCAGCGCACACAACTGAAACCACCAACCCCATAGGAAGACTCTCGTTCCATGACCCGCAGAACCCCGCCCTCCATCACATCCGACACCGATATGAGCCCACCGTTCCCGCCGCGTTTCACCGCCCGCGACCTACTGAACGTGGCAGTGTTCGCGGTAATCTACTTCGTCATCGTCTTCGTGATCGCGATGCTCGGTATCATGAGCCCCCTCACGATGTTGCTCACCCTGCCGCTCGCCCCGATCGCCGCAGGCATCCCGTACATGCTCTTCCTCGCCCGCGTGCGACACACCGGAATGGTCACCGTCTTCGGTGCCGTGGTGGGCCTGCTCTACCTCATGGTGGGCCATCCCTGGCAGAGCACCGTCGTGACGATCATCGTGGCGCTGCTCGCCGACCTGATCCTCTGGGCCGGCAGGTACCGCTCGCGGCGAGCATCGATCTGCGCCTACACCGTATTCTCCGCCTGGTTCATCGGCCCCTGGATCCCACTGTTGATCGACCGCACCAGCTACCTGCGAGGCCAGAGCAACGGCGCCATGAGCGCCGACTATATAGCCGAGTTCGCGCAGGTCGTCACCGTTCCTGCAGTGCTGCTGATGCTCGCCGCGACGCTGGTGTGCGGATTGCTCGGCGCCCTGCTCGGGACCGCCATGCTGAGCAAGCACTTCCGTAAGGCAGGTCTGGCATGAGCGCGAACCCCAGTACCCAAGGCCAAGCAGAGACGGGTGCACGACCGTTCTCGCTGCGTCTTTCTGCCCGCGATCTGCTGCGGGTCGCGATCTTCGCCGTCATCTTCATCGTCGCCACCTACGTCATCGGGATGCTCGGCATCATCTCCCCACTGGTGTGGCTGCTGATCGTGCCCCTACAGGCAATCGTCGGCGGCGTCACCGTGCTGCTGTTCCTCACCCGAGTCAGGCATGCCGGCATGCTCACCCTGTTCGGCGTCGTGGTGGCGATGTTCTACCTGGTGGGTGGCAACACCCTGCTGAGTAGCACGGGGATCGTCGGGCTGGGACTGGTCGCCGAGCTGATCCTGTGGGCCGGACGTTATCGCTCCAAGTGGGCGATGATCTGGGCGTACACCGTGTTCGGGTTGAGCTTCTTCACCCCCTTCCTTCCACTCCTCGTCGACCGCACGGCCTACCTCGCCTCCTCGAACTTCACCGACATGGGCAAGGCCTACGTGCACGCCTCGGACACCCTGCTCAGCGTCCCTGTCATCAGCCTTCTGGCATGTATCGTCCTCGCCTCCTCCTTCCTAGGCGGCGTGTTCGGTTCAGCGATCCTAGGAAAGCACTTTGTCCGCGCCGGCCTTGCCTGAGGTTCAAGCCGTGCCGGTGCCGTCGCTGCGGCCACGGCGCGGCCTCGACCCACGCGCCAAGATCCTCCTGGTCATCGGTTGCAGCATCGTGGTGATGAGCCCCGCAGGGCTGCGCTTCGTCCCCTTTGCGCTGCTGCTTGCCATCGGGCTCGCGCTGGGTGAGCGAGACTGGCGGCGAGCGGCCAGCCTGCCTGCGGCGGCGGGCGTGATGTGGGTCCTGGGTTGGTGGCTGCCGCTGTGGTGGCCGAACGCCCTGACAGCGGTCGTCTCACTCGCGTGCGTCTACCTGATCCGCTTCGTCGTCGCCATCGGCGTCGGCGCGCACGTGATCGTCACCACCTCACCCACGCAGCTAGCCGCCGCACTCCGCATCTGGAGAATTCCCCGGCCCTTCGCCGTGACGCTCGCGGTCATGCTGCGTTTCTTTCCCGTCGTCGGCGCCGAGGCGAACGCGGTGCTCGATGCCATGCGGCTACGTGGTCTCGTCGGCGCCGGTGGGCTGCTGCGCCATCCGGTACTCAGCGTGGAACGGTTCACCGTTCCGATGATCGCCGCGAGCCTGCGCGCCAGCGAGGACCTGTCAGCCTCCGCGATCCTGCGCGGTCTCGGGTCCCGCCGAAAGCCCACCGCCATGCAGCCCCCGCGATTCGCAACACCTGACCTGGTCCTTGTCCTCGTAACCGCCACCCTGACCACAGCCGCACTCACCCTCCCGGCGCCGCTGTCATGATCCACATCGAACACGTCACCTGGACCTACCCACATGCCGAGACTCCGAGCCTGCGCAACCTCGACCTGCACGTCCGATCCGGCGAGTTTGTGGTTCTCTGCGGAGCGAGCGGCTCAGGAAAGTCCACTGCGCTGCGACTGATGAACGGGCTGATCCCGCACTTTCATGACGAGGGCAGCCTGGTCGGCACGGTGACCGTCGACGGGATCGCCACCCCAGGCGCCGAGCTCGACGAGATCGGCCTGGGCACCGGTACCGTTCTTCAGCACCCGCGTCGCCAGTTCTTCACAGAGACCGCCCGCGAAGAGATCGCTTTCGCCATGGAGAACTTCGGCTTTCCGCCACCCGAGATCCACACGCGCGTCGACGACCTCATCAGCCAGATCGCCGTCCACGTCCCGGTCGAACAACCGTTGCAGCGCCTCTCGGGTGGGCAGCAGCAACAGGTCGCGATCGCCGCCGCCACCGCACACCGTCCCCGGATCCTGTTGCTGGACGAGCCGAGTTCCAGCCTCTCCGCCGACGCGGTGGAGCGTCTGACCGCCACACTCGCACAGGTCAAAGCGGAGGGTGTCACGATCGTCGTCGCCGAGCATCGCCTCCGCTACCTGCAAGGCCTGGCAGACCGCATCATCGTCATGCGCGACGGCGCGATGAGCACGCAATGGTCCGCCGGCACCTTCCGCTCCCTGCCCGACGACGTGCTGGCCCGCGAAGGGCTGCGCGGGGACATCCGCACCGCGGAGCTACCTTCGCTCCCTGCCACGGGTGGCAGCGTCGCGCAGCCGTCGCCGGGTGACCAAATTCGGTCCGCTGCTCTCGAGCTGGAAGGCATCCGCTGCAGGCTCGGCGGCCGGGTAGTGCTCGACATCGAGCGCGTCAGTATCGCCGCCGGCGAGGTCACCGCACTCCGCGGAGCCAACGGCGCCGGCAAGTCCACGCTCGCCCGGATCATCACCGGACTGCAACGCAGCGCCGGAACCGTGCGCCTCGATGGGAAGGCACTCAGCCGGCAGGCGCGGCAGAGAGTCAGCGCCATCGTCATGCAGGACGTACAACGTCAACTGTTCACCGACCGCGTGGACGCCGAGATTGGACTCGCTGGCGCGGGAGCCGGCCAAGTCGATGAGAGTGAGACGGTGCTTCGAGCGCTCGACCTCGACCATCTCGCCACGCGGCATCCGCTCTCGCTGTCCGGCGGTCAGCAGCAGCGGCTCGTGGTCGCCACCGTACGTGTCTCCAACCGCCGGATCGTGATCTTCGACGAACCAAGCTCCGGTGTCGACCGCCGTCACCTCCGATCGATCTCCGACCAGATTCGCCGCATCGCGGCATCAGGCGCTGTCGTCGTACTCATCAGCCACGACGAAGATCTCCTCCATCTCGCCGCGGACCGACAACTCACCCTCGCCCCCCATCAGGCTTCGTAAGACAGCGCGGCAGTTGAGCGCTGGTGCGTTCTTTCTGCTGACGCTGTACCTCCAGCAGGCTCGCGGACACTCGCCGTGGGCGACCGGGCTGCTTCTGTTGCCGATGACGCTGGCGATCATGCCGGCATCCGTACTTGCCGGGCGGTGCACCGGGCGCTTCGGCCCACGCCGGCCCCTACTGATCGGCTATCTGCTCACCGGCGCCTCGATCGCGGCCCTTGCTGCGATGTCCACCAACGTCGACTATCTGCCGATTGGTGCGCTGTTCGTCGCGTGCGGCATCGGTCAGGGCCTGGCCATCGTGCCGGCACCGGCGGCCGTGCTGCAGGTTGTTGCGCGTGAGCGCTCCGGCGTCGGCTCGGCCATGGTCAGCGCGGCCCGCCAGATCGGCACAGCGCTGGGCTTCGCGGTCCTGGGTACCATCCTCAACGCCCACTTGCACGCCACCCGGAGCGGACCACACGCATTCGCCGCAGGAGTGCGAACGAGCCTGCTGGTCGGCGGTGGGGCAATCCTCGTCGCCGCCGCTGCACTCGCCCTCCTGCCGCGATGGTCCGGCCGCGCTGCTGCATCAGCGCAGTACGCGAAGCCATCTGCCTCGGCGGGCAGCTAAGCCACAGGTGCGGCGTCTTCTACGGCTGACACTCCGGGATACGGGGTCGTGGCTCCACCGCTGTCGGCGCATGGACTCCGCATCCGCATGCCCCGTCAGGAGGCTCCTGGCGAGCATTCATCGGCCGGGTCCCAGCGTGGCGGCGCGGTTCGAGTACCCGCCGACGTCCTTGGGCTGCGCCGGCCGCGGCTGGCGGTGTTGTCGGCGCGGCTTGTATCACGCGTTGAATGTGGCGTGGGCGTCCAGGCCGTAGTTGTTGGCGTAGGCGTTCTCGACGCCGACCAGGATTTCTACGCTCTGGAAGTAGCGGTCCCAGAACGGCGTCTCCCGCAGCACCTCGGATGAACAGTTGGTATGCCTGGTCGTACCGACGCCGACAGGAGTCCCATCCGCCTCGTATGGCCCAGCGCTGTGTCCGAAGCGGCTCCGGGCCGGACCCACTGTGCCTACAGTCGTCTCATGCCCGCACACACCGTCTTCAGCAAGGGGTTCTTCGGCGACGCAGCGCTGGACTACCAGGCCAGGGCCATGCTGGGCAGGTCGACACACGGCGCCAGTGAGCCCGGCGAGGTACTGGAGACCCTGGACCGGATACACGATCACGCCTCCTGGTCGCAGCAGTGGTCGGTGACCGCGACACGGCTGCAGGAGCACGCCGGGCGGTTGGGTGACGGCGATGATCGAGCCGGCGCGGCGGCGGCGTACCTGCGTGCGGCGAGTTACTGGGCGGCCGTGGTAGACGGCCTGGCGGAGACCGACGACGAGACGGGGTTGCGTGCCGCGTTCGACCAGCATCGTGACTGTTGGGATGCGTTCGTCGGCTGCTCCGACGGCGCGCACGTACGGGCGGACACGCCCTACGAGGGCACTGTGCTGCCGGGCTACCTGCTTCGCCCGGACGCGTCGGGAGCACGGCGCCCGACGATGGTGCTCGTCAACGGCAGTGACGGTGCGTTGACCGGGCTGTGGAACGAGGCCGCGGCTGGAGCCCTGCAGCGCGGCCTCAACGCCTACATCTTCGACGGTCCCGGCCAGCAGTCCATGCTGTTTCGGCACAGCATGCCGTTTCGCCCAGACTGGGAGGCGGTGTTGACGCCGGTGCTCGACATGCTCGTCGCCCGGCCCGACGTCGATGCCGACCGGCTCGTGGGCTACGGCGTCAGCCAGGGCGGTTACTGGCTGCCGCGGTCGCTGTGCTTCGAGCACCGGTTAATTGCGGCGATCGCCGATCCCGGCGTGGTGGACGTGTCCAGCTCCTGGTTTGAACACCTCGGTAAGGGCATGACCGGCCTGCTGGATCGCGGTGATCGAGCAGCATTCGACCGTGACATGCGCCTTGCCACGCTGATCCCTCACCTGCGACGGACGTTGAAGTTCCGGGCCCGACCGTACGGCGCCGGCACCGACTGGTTCGACGTGTTCTGCGCGGTACGCGACTACCGGCTCACGCCGGAGCTCGCGGCGAGGATCGAGACGCCCCTGATGATCACCGACCCGCAGGACGAACAGTTCTGGCCGGGCCAGTCCCAGCAGCTGGCCGGCATGCTCGGAGACCTGGCCCACCGGGTCGAGTTCACGGCTGCCGAAGGGGCGAACTTCCACTGCCAACCGTTGGGCCGGGCCCGCACCGACGAGCGCGTGTTCGACTGGCTCGCCCACCGCCTCCCCTTCGCCCCGTGACAACGTCGGGATCGGTGCAGACCGCCCGGACGGGAGGCCGGGTCGCCGACCGGCAGCGGGGCGGGCCGCGGGTCAGAACCCCTGGTGTTCGGTCTGGGCCATGGCGAAGAACTCGTTCGTGAACCGGACGGCGGCGGCCTCGTCGAACCGCTTGCAGGTGAACATGACCATGGCCAGGAAGCGCTTCGTTGTCCACACGTACAGCGAGATCCCCGAATCGATCAGCGGCACGAACGCGTCGTAGCCCTCGTTGCTGTCACGACCGCGTCCGCCCGGCACGAACACGGTTGGTTCCCCGTAGGTGCGCAGGTCGAGAGACTGTGGCAGCTCTCGAAGGAACCTACGGATCAGCGCTTCATCGACGGCGGCTGTGAAGTGGCCCTCCAGCAGCAGGCGTTGCCGTGTGATGTCGGGTGCCAGATTCTTCATCGTTGCCTTCCCTTCTGGTGTTGTCCACCGGCGTCGGTACCCCGCCGCCGGCCGGTTCGTTCGCGTCGTGGCGGCGCCTGGGTGCATCGTCGCGGCGACGTCACCGACGGGGCGGAGACGCCACCGCAACTCCTCTCACTCTCGCGCACACTCACTGATGTCCATCGGTACATGTCAATCGGTACTACTGCTGGTACGCTGCGCGGCATGTCGCTGAGGCACGCGCTGCTTGGCCTGCTGGCCGAAGGTCCAGCCAGCGGTTTCGATCTGACCAAGACGTTCGATCAACAGCTGGGTCGGTGGGCGTGGCACACCACGCACAGCCACATCTATCCGGAGCTGCACAAGATGGCGGCCGACGGGCTGATCGACGTGACGGAGACCGGTTCGCGGGGCCGCAAGACGTACGCAATCACCGATGCTGGGCTGAGCGAGCTGCGACGGTGGATGCTGTCGGAGCCGACCCGGCGCGGTACCCGAAACGAATCCGCGCTGCGCCTGTTCCTGATCGGCGTCCTCGATCCGGACGACGCCAAACGCATCCTGCAGGACTACGCCGACCAGGCTGCGGCCCTATTGGCAGACATCGAGGCAGTGATCGCCGCCGCCCCCGACGCGTGGCGCGACAATCCGCTCAGTATCGGCCGACTGGCCGCCGAACGGGGCCGGCATACGCTTCCTGCTCTCCAGGACTGGACGCGGTGGGCGATGGAGCAGATCGACCAAACCGACGGCCCGGCCGCGACGGCGGGCCCCGCACGCACCGACCCGGACGAGCATCGCCGGTCGCCCGACGACCCGGACGGGCAGCGCCCGTCAGACGCGGACGGCAGACCCGCGGCGCAGTGACCGCCGGCCGTACAGGATGGCCCACCCGATCAGACCGACCAGGGTGACCATTTGCAGGCCGCGGGAGGCCCCGACGAGAGCGCCAGGCGGCAGGGTCGCGATCAGTACCAGGCGAACCACCGACTCGATGCCCAGCACGGCACCGCTGACCAGCGTCAGCCTGGTCAGCAGACGACGGTAGGCGGGTTGGGCGGACCACCGATGCCGCATCGCTGCGGCACGTTCGGGTGTCGTGCCCGCCACCCGCATCGCGAAGGTCTGAAAGATCGGCCGGCCGACCGCGCAACTGACCAGCAGTACGGTGGCGCCGATCGCGCTGGTGAGCGCCTCGATGCCCACGCTCAGGCGCAGGCTGCCGGTCACCAGCGAGACTAGTAGCTGCACCGTGAACATCGCCAGCATGGCCGCGGCGATCACGTCGAAGTGCCGTTTGACCAGGGCCGACACCCCCAGGCAGAGCACGCTGGCGCCCACCGCGCCGGCGTAGGCAGCGGTCGCCGACCAGCCGAGCGCGTGCAGCACCAGGTAGGCGCCGAGGGGTACGGCGACATCGAGTACTAGCGGTGCCAGCCCCCGGATGCGGCGCGCCGCCGAGCCGGTCCGACCCGCATCGCGGTCACCCGGCCGACCGCTCGGTGGCGCCGGCGGGGCCCCGTGCTGCGGCCCCGGCCACGGCGGCGGACTTTGCGGGCGACTCCTCCAAGCCTGGTCCGACGGCGGGTTGCCGGGCAGCGGCCCAATCACGGTCGCGAACCCGCGATGGCCGGGCGGCGCGGGCGGCTGAGCCGGCCCGGCAGACCCCGGCCAGGGCGGGCTCCCCGCTGTCGGTGGCGGGCCGGCGGCGTGCGGGTACGGCGGAGCGTTGTCCTGCATGGTCGTCACCATTTCCTGCTTGCTGTGGCTTTTATCCGGATCGATCGTCGCGGCGACCGATCCGATCAGCGTGCACATGTCCCGATTCAATGTCAAGCTGTACATGTACCGATTGACATTTGAATGGACCGCTGCGAGGGTGGTCGTCGGCGACGCGGCGCTGCGAACGCGGCGCATCCGCGGCGGCATCAGCCAGACCAGCCACCACCCGAGGGGCCCTGAACCGATGGATCAAGACGCGAACACCGCGACCGTGGAGGTCGCCGGGCACCTGTCCCCGGTGACCGACGAGATCACCGCGACCGACCTGCCCGTGACCGGAGCGATCCCGCCCGAGCTGTGCGGCCGGTACGTGCGCAACGGTCCCAACCCGCTACCGGGCGAACGCAGCGACCACTGGTTCGTCGGGCAGGGCATGCTGCACGGGATCCGGCTGCGTGACGGCCGCGCCGAGTGGTACCGCAACCGGTGGGTACGCACCGGCAAGATGGCCGGCCGGCCCCCGTACCGCGCCGATGGGTCCCGGGATCTGAGTGTCACCACCGGAAACACGCACGTGATCCACCACGACGGGCGGATCCTGGCCCTGCACGAGGCCGGCCTGCCGCACCAGATCACTCCCGAACTCGACACCGTCGGCGTCTGTGACTTCGGCGGGCGGCTGACCACGAACATGACCGCGCACCCCAAGCGCGATCCCGCCACTGGCGACCTGCACATCTTCGGCTCCAGCGTGCGCAGTCCGCACCTGACCTACCACCGCATCGATGCGCACGGAGTGCTCACCGGTACCCGGCACATCGAGGTACCCGAGGCGACGATGATGCACGACTTCGCCCTCACCGAGCACCACGTGCTGTGGCTGGACCTACCGGTCACCTTCCACGCCGAGCTGGTGGGCAGGATGATGCCGTTTCAATGGTCGGACGCGCACGTGGCACGACTCGGCGTGATGCGACACGACCGGCCCGACGCACCCGTTCGCTGGATCGAGATCGACCCGTGCTACGTCTTCCACGTCGGCAACGCCCACGAAGACGACAGCGGGCGGATCGTGCTCGACGCGGTGCGCTACACGCCGAAGGACTTCACCGACTTCTGGACCACCATCGGACCCCGCGCCAAGACCTCGGGCCACGAGGCGGGAAACGGCTTCGCCCGGCTGTACCGCTGGATCGTCGATCCGGCGACCAGGACGATCAGCGAACAGGCCCTCGACGATCGCGGGGTGGAGTTCCCCACCCTCGACGACGAGCGAATCGGCCGGCCCAGCCGGTACCTGTACGCGGTCGCCGGTACGGCCTCCGGCGTGACCAACACCCCCGCCGCCATCGTCAAGTACGACCGGACCACGGGCGCCGTGACCAGCCATGAACTCGGCACCGACACCGCCGTCGGCGAAGCGGTCTTCGTACCAGCCGACGGGCGGCGGTGCGAGGACGACGGCTGGCTGATGTCGATCACCACCCGAGGCGACGGCAGCGCCTCTCAACTGCTCATCCTCGACGCGTCCAGCATCGGCGCCGACCCGGTCGCCGTGGTTGAGCTCCCCCGCGGCGTCCCGTCCGGGTTCCACGGCTCCTGGATCCCCGACCGTAACCTGGCAGGCACGGACACCCGGTCCGCCGCCTGACGCAACCACCCCCGCCCGGCAGCGGGCGGCGGCCGGAGAGCCGCCGCCCGCGCCGTTGGCGATCGGCGGTTCGAGCGGACGCGTCGGGTGCCTCCGCCGAGGCGACGCCCGAACATCACCACGGGTCAGTATGCGGCAGACGGGACGGCAAGCTCGGGACCTCACGACAGGTCGGCGCCCGCGTCGGGTAGGTTCGCACCATGCGTTGACGTTGTTCACGGGGCCCACCGAGCCTCCTTCGTTCAGCCGTCCCACCGGATACGAAGGAGCCGTTCTGCATGTCCACCCTGACACTCGCTCTGTTGCAACTCGCCCGCCCGGAGCCCGACCTGTCCGTGGCCGTCGCGGCCGGGGAACGAGCCTGCCGGAAAGCCGCCTCGATGGGCGCCGACCTTGCGTTGTTCCCCGAGATGTGGAGCAACGGCTACACCGCAGCCGCCGCTGGCCGGACGGTCTTCGCGCACCCGACAGTCTGGGAGCTTGACACAGCGGCATCGGCTGCGACACCGGCGAACGTGTGGCGGGGAGAGCCGGTCGCGACCGATTCCTCTTACGTTCGGCACTTCCAGAAACTCGCGGAAGAGCTGGACATGGCCATCGCGCTGACCTATCTCGAGGCTTGGCGACCCGCACCGCGCAACACGGTGTCGGTGATCGATCGCCACGGCCACATCGTCCACACCTACGCCAAGGTGCACACCTGCGCGTTCGCCCTGCCCGAAGCGGCGCTCACACCCGGCGACACCTTCGGTACCTGCGTGCTCGACACCGCCGCCGGCGATGTCGTGATCGGCACCATGATCTGCTACGACCGGGAGTTCCCGGAAAGCGCCCGCGCGCTCATGCTCGCCGGCGCCGAGGTCATCCTGACCCCGAACGCCTGCGACATGGAGATCAACCGTCTCACCCAGTTCCGAGCCCGAGCCTTCGAGAACGCCACCGCCGTCGCGATGGCCAACTACGCCGGACACGGCTGGGGGCATTCGATCGCCTTCGACGGCATGGCATTCGGCCCGGACGGGTCTCGCGACATGCGCGTCGTAGAAGCCGGGGAATCGCCCGGCATCCACCTCGCTCCGATCGACCTCGACGCGCTGCGCGCCTACCGCCGCGCCGAGACGATGGGCGATGCGTTCCGCCGCCCGTCCGCGTACACCGCCCTGATCGCCGGCAGCCCGCGGGACCCTTTCATTCGGGTCACCACCGACGACACGCCACCGCTGCGCTAACCGCCCGAGATCAGAACAGGCATCGGTCGGGACTCGATCTGGCTGCCCCAACGCGTCGGGCGTCAGCAAACTCGGACGCCGAGATTGTGCCCACAACCAGCGAACGAGCCGGCCACTGCGGGCTTGTCGAAAGGGCCCCGACCGACGGCGGCCCCGGATCCACTCCGCGGCAACGGACTGTGGTTGACGCTTGCCCGCTAGCTCGCGCCAGAAGCCCCTGCACGAGGGCGACCGGATCCGCCCCGTCCGACGTCCGCCAAAACGCTTGCGGGCAACGGCAGCCGGCCGACCCACCTGGCGTTCCGCCCGCAACCGGCAACTGCCCCGGTTCAGACCGCCGAGCTTGCTGAGCGCGGCCTGGCGCGTCGCATCGCAGCGCTGGCCGTAGAAGCCGGTGAAATCGAACAGCGCCCTTCGGTCGGCCGCACTCGCGACCGTCGATCAGGCCGTTGCGGCGGCGGGAAGCACGACACGGTCGACGATGTCCTCGACCAGGACACGGGCTGGTGGACCGCCGTACAGCAGAAGGTGCTGGAACATCAGTGCCGGACCGGTGCGGGCCAGAACGGGCGTCGCCGCCTGCGGGCGGATCTCGCCGCGGGCAGCGGCACGCAGCAGGATGTCCAGCACGGCCTGCAAGCGGGGTTCCAGAACCTGGTCGCGCAGCAGGGCGCGCAGCGCGCTGTCGGGCGGCCCCAGCAGTTCGGCGGCGAGCGCCTGGACGGCGAGAGCGCCGAGCTCGTCGAGCAGCTGGTGCATCTGCTCGAAGCAGGCCAGTAGGTCGTCCCGCACGTTGCCGGTGTCGGGTGCGGCGGGCAGCGGCGGCAAGGTGTGGGCGAGCGCATCGGCGACGATGTCCGCCTTCCGGTCCCACCTGCGGTACAGCGATGCCCGGCCGAGCTGAGCCCGGCGCGCCACCCGGTCGATCGTGAACTGCGCGTACCCCACGTCCGCGAGCTCCGCCAGCACCGCGGCACGGATCGCCTGTTCCAGGGCCGGCCCCCGGCGCCGGCCCGCCCGCTCGTTCGTCGCGGTCACCACTCCGCCTTCCCTCATTAAGGATCAGTATGTATCTTACAGCAAACGATACACAGCAAGAAAAATGCTCATGTACGAAACGTATTGTCCTTGACGAGGTGCCGGATGAGCAAAGAGACCGACATCGAACGGGTCGGAGTGGTCGTCGTCGGCGCCGGGCCGGCCGGCCTGACCGCCGCGATCCGGCTGGCGGCGTTCACCGACCCGCCGGTCGTGCTGGACGCGGCCGCCGAGCCGACACAGACCTCGAACGCGACGCTGGTGCATTCCTCGACACTGGAGATGCTCGCCGAGCTGAGAGTGACCGGCCCGCTGATCGCGGCGGGCCGGGTGATCCGACGGCTCGTCCTCGCCGACCGGGGCCGCCGGGTGACGGCGATCGACCTGACGGCCGCGCGAAGCCGCTACCCGTTCGCCCTGAGCGTCCCGCAAAGCGACACCGAGCGGCTGCTGCTGGCGCGGCTGCACCAGCTCGGCGGATCGGTGCGGCGCCAACATCGCGTCGAGACGATCGAGGTCGACGACAGCGGCCACCTGCTGCGCGGTCGAGCCGGCCAGCAACCGTTTGCGCTGCACGCGCGGTACGTCATCGGCGCCGATGGCGCGCACAGTACGGTCCGCGCCGGCATCGGGCAGCAGTTTCCCGGCCGCACCTACCCGATGCTGTTCGTCCTGGCCGACGTGGCGGTGACCCAGACGCTCATCGCCGCCGACGAGGCCGGCGTGTTGATGTCCGGCGATGGCGTCACGGTGCTTGGGCGCCTTCCCAACGGCAACCATCGCATCATCGCCACCGTCGACCCGGCGGCCATCGTGCCGGAACGGCCAGACCGTGCCTATCTGGACCAGCTGCTGGCCCGGCGCCAGACCGGGGTCCGGCTGGCGGCCGAGCCGTCCTGGTCCTCGCGGTTCCTGGTACATCACCGGATGGTCGACCGGTTCCGGATCGGTGATGTCTTCCTGGCCGGCGACGCCGCGCACGTACACAGCCCGGCCGCCGGGCAGGGCATGAACACCGGCATCGCCGACGCGTACGACCTCGCCAGCCGGCTGGCCGCGGTCCTCACCGGATCGGCCGACCCTGCCGTTCTGGACGACTACCAGTCTCAGCGACGCGCTGCCGCCCTGGAGGTGCTCCGCTTCACCGACCGCATGACCCGGATGGCGATGCTGGTCAAGCCGGCCGCCCGGCAACTTCGCCGGATGGCGCTAGGCGTGCTGCCGGCGATACCGCCGGCGCGGCACACCGTGACCAACTGGGTCACCGGACTCAAGCGAAGCCCGCTGCGCCATGACCTACCGCACGTCTCCACCGCCGCCACCCCGGCCCGCTTCGGGCGGAGGCCGTCGTGACCGCGCCCGTTCCTTTTCCCGCTCTGTCCACCGCCGAGCGCGATCGCCGCTGGGCGATCGCGCAACGACTCATCGAACAACACGATCTGAAGGCGTTGCTCGTGTACGGCGAGCCGGAGGGCAGCGGGGTCCCGCACGTCGCGGCCGACAACTACTTCACCAACGAACGTACCGGCGCGGTCGTCCTGATCCTCGGCGGACAACCGCCGTTGCTGCTGGTGCCGGTACACCTGGCGGTGGGCGAACACCTGGAGGCGCAGTCGGACGGCTCGGGGTCCTGGTTGGCGCCCGAACAGCTGGTCGCGGCCGGAGACGAGCTGCCGGCCGGCGCCGGCCGCGGTGGCGGCCGGATCGCCACCGAGCTGGCCGCACACGGGCTCACCCGCGGACGGATTGGCGTCATCGGCACCGGTGCGACCGCATTCCAGCACGGCGGGATCATGCCGGCCGGCACCTGGAAGCAACTGCTGCACCGCTTACCGAATGTCGACTGGATACCGATCGACGACGACTTTCGTGCCGCGATCCGTTGTCGCAGTGCCGAAGAACAACACCTGCTGCGGTGGTGCGCCCGGGCCGGCGAGCAGATGTGCGCCGCGATGCTGGACGTCGCGGAGGCGGGCGTCGCCGACACCGACGTCTACGCCGCGGGTATCGCCGCCAGCTTGCGCGCCGGCGCGCACAACAGCGGCAGCGTCCTGGTGCTCGGTAGCGACGGGGAGAGCGTCGCTTGGGGACCGCCCCGCTGGACTTACCGGGGAGGCCGGCCCCGCGTTCTCGCGGCCGGCGACATCCTGATGGCCGAGCTGTTCCCGGTCTACGGCATGATCGAGACTCAACAACAACTCGCCCTGACCATCGGCGACCCGCATCCGGACACGGTGGGCGCCGCGACGGCAGCACGGGCCGCGTACGAGGCCGGCGTGGCCGCGATCCGGCCCGGAGCCACGTTCGGTGCGGTCGTCGCGGCGATGTCCGAGCCGGTCCGTGAGGTGGGAGGGTGGAACCTGACCCCGATGGTGCACGCGCTCAACCCGCTCGATGCGTTCGGCGGCTGCGGCTTCCCGGACGGCCCCGACCCAGCGCTGGCACGGTACGGCCCTGTCGGCGGCGTGCCCACCGTGGGCGCCGAGAGGGTCCTCGCACCCGGCATGAGCCTTGCCCTGGAACCGAACTGCGTCCTCGGCCGGCGGCGCGCCAACCTCGGCGGGACGGTACTTGTCACCGAGCACGGCGCCGACGAACTCAACACCCTGCCCTGCACGATCCACCAGCGCTGACGGCCGCTGAGGCCGAGCGACAGCGCTGGCCACTGCGGCACGGATCGGTGGTGCTGCCCGATCGGCCGCGGACCTGTCAGGTCGGTCCGGTGTCGCCGGTCATGATGGGCAGGATCCGGGACCGGAGGTGCTGCTCGTCAGGCGGTGACCTGTGGACCATCAGGTGCAGCAGCACCATCGCGAGCCCGGCGTCGGCCCGGGCGGTGAGATCGGTGTCGTCGCCCGTGATCAGGCGTAGCCGTTCGCGGGTGGCGGCGCGGATCGGCGCTACCTTGGCCTCGCGTATGGCGGCGGCGAGATCGGACCCGGGTGCGGCGAGCAGGACCGACAGCAGCGCGGTGGCCCGTTCGGCGATGGCGGCGGCGACCGACACCAATGCGCGATCAGGTCGGCGACGAGGTCGCCGGTGATCTCGGTGGTGCGGCGTCGTGATGCGGCGCGCATCCCGTGCCGAGGTAGACCGGGTTGCCGGCATCGCCAACAATCGCTGCCATGAGCGACTACCCCAGGTGGCGGCACGACTCGAACCAGGGCGAACTCAGCCCCGGCAGCGCGGGCCCTCCGACGGCAATACCGCGCGGGCGGCACCGGCCCGCTTGGTTTCCGGCTGTCGCCGGGGTGGGCGCCACCGCGCTCGTCGGCATCGTCGCCATCGGCGTCGTGCTCGCGACGGGAGTCGGCTCCGGTCGTGGACACCAAGCAGCGGGCGGCTCGTCGGGGTCGCCGTCATCAGGGCCGACGACATACACGGGAATGCCCAACCCCTGCACGATCGGCGCCAGCAGGCCGAAGCAGGTCGACGGCGCCACGATCAAAGGTCCGAACGACGAGGACCACCAGCGGTCGTGTTCGTGGGCGATCTTCGACTCCGACCGGGCGGTGTACCTGCAGGTCGGGATCCTCATGTCCAGCGGAGCGGGCAACCCGATCGTCGAGGCACGGAACGCTTTCGCCAACGACAGGACCTTCGCCGCCTCGCCAGACGATGCAGACAAGGAACCGGCCGGTTTCTCCGGCAACGAGGACGCGCAGCACCCGCAGGCGATCTCAAGTCTCGGCGATGAGGCATTCAGTGCGAAGTTCACCAACGACGTGTCCTACGGCAGTGGAGACCACCCGAAGCTGTATCACCTGGGTGGCGCCTGGGTCGAGGCGCGCGCCGCCAACGTCATCGTCTCCGTCAGGTGGGGCGGCGCCACCTACCAGGGGGTCAGCTCCGGGGACAAGATCTACACCGGCACCAACGACGACTACTCGACCACCGACAAGCAAGCGCGGACCGTGGTCAAGACGCTGCTCGGCAAGCTGTCCTGACAGCCATGGATGCAGGTGAGAGCCTCCTGGCGCGATCGCTGGGCGATGGCGGACGCTCTGGTTCGTCGGCTGGGGCGGGCTGGCATGCCGCTGCGGCGTTGGAGTGGTCCGGCTCGGGGCCGCCTCTGAAGTCCCTTGCGAGGTCGAGCGATGTGGTTCTCTGACCCTACCTTCACGTCGGGGGCGCCCCTGTCGTGATCGGAGATCTGCAGGCGGGCCGATGTTAGATCCCGATCCAGAGTCTCGGACGACCCGCCGAGCGCGACAGTCGCCGACCATGCCATGGCGCCGCTGCTCGCGGCCGCCCGCCGGATCACCACGTACGACCGGGCCACCCGGGCCGGCGTCTGGCGCTGGCAGACCAGCGAGCCGATCCACCGGATGCAGGGCCGGCTGCTCGGGCTGCTGCGGTTCGGCGCGATCGAGCAGGCGACGCGGTGGGGGCGCGAGCGTTCGGGATGGGTATGATCGCGCGCGACCTGTACCTGGCGCCGGCGGAGATCACCGCGCACAGCGCCATCCGGTGTCCTTCGGCGAGCCGGAGCTACGCCGGGTGAAGTCGACTGACCCTGGTCAAGACCGCGCGGAGCGACTTCCCGGTTCGATTGGACGCCAAGCGAAGGCCGACGCTACAGGTCAGCTCCTCATGGCGAGGACGGGGTTGTCGTCAGGGTCGGGCAACTGCGCGGTGCGCAGCGGGGTCCGAAACCATTCTGGCTCGATCAGGATCCCCATGACTCGCTCGGCGAGGACCAACTGCCGTGCACCGCACAGCCACACCCCATGCTCCGGGTCGGTCAAGCCCTCGCACCATGCCGGCTTCCAGGCAGGCTCGGGTTCTGGATCCGACAGCGGCGTCAAAGGCCCCCACGGTTCCTCGTCAATGACCTGCCGTCCATCGATCGCGTAGCCAATGCGGTCGGCGCCGTTCACGTGTGTGTACACGGTGAGCACACGGGCACCGTCGCGCGACAGACTCCGCTGGCCGAGGATACCTGTGTAGCCGTTGATCTCGATCGCGAAGACCTGCCCGGTGGCAGCGGTACCGACCTGAACCAGGTGGACGATGTCGCCGGGACCGTGGGTTTCCATCAGCTGCCAGTAACGCTCCGGCCCGTGCACTTCCGTGGCGCCCGGGTCCCCGCCGAATCGGCGTATCACCTGGCTCTCATCGGCGCCTTCGACCACGCTGAAGCACAGCTCCTCGAAACTGTCGAACCAGCTGTGCCGAGCGATCCGCGCCGCCGTCTCGCTGTCCATGACCCACCAATACCAGAGCCGGGAGTGGGCCACTGCGCACGGACTGGGTGAGAAGTCCCAACAGGGTAGTAGGCCGTTGCGCTGGTGGCCGGCGCCAGCCGGCGCCGCCGGACGGTGCGCTGCTGGGTGATGCCGTCGAGGTAGTCGACACCCACCACCACCGTCTCGTCACCGGACCTGGTCGATGTAGTTACCGTCGGATCGTCAGCAGGTGCAACTCGTCGGTGAGCGGTACGGCGTCGGTGAGGCGCAGGCCGGCCCGATCGGCCAGCGTCGCGTACTCGCGCCGGCTGCGCGCTCCGCCACCGAAGACCGTGTACAGCTGCAGGTCGAACGCCAGGTCCTCGGTGTGGTCGGCGGCTTCCGGCAGTCGTTCGACGAGATGGATCGGGGCCGGCCCGGCCGCGACGGCCAGTCGCCGGAGGATGCTGACGCACTCCGCATCGGGCCAGTCGTGCAGTACCCCGGCCAGCAGGTACCGGTCACCGCCGGCCGGCAGCTCCTCGAAGAAGCTCTGCGCACGGATCTCGATGCGATCGATGGTCCCGCTCGCGATGAACCTGTCGCGGGCTCGGGCGGCCGTGGTCGGCATCTCGACCAGGATGCCGCGCGCCTTCGGCGCGGCGAGCAGCAACCGGTCCAGCACCGTACCGGTACCGCCACCGACGTCGACCACGAGCCCGTCGAGCTGGGGCAGCGCTTCGACGATGCGGTCGACCCAGCCACGCGACCGTTCGGCAAGCGCGTCGTCGAAGCTGGTGCCCAACTGCGCGTCGTCGCCGAGCGTTTCCCAGAACGTGCGGCCGACGGCTCGTTCGTAGCCCGAGCGGCCGGTACGAAGGGCGTGCAGCAGCTGCGGCCAGCCGTCGTCGAGTCGGGCGTACCCGCTGGCGCGGTCGAGGGCGGTGTGGACGAACTCCTCGGCCAGCAGGGCGCCGTCGGCGGTCAGCGCGACGTCGCCCTGGGCCGAGACGGTGCACAGGCCCTCGTGGGCGAGCAGCCGGAGCAGCTTCGCGAGCCCGCGGGGCTGGGTACCGGTCGCTTCCGCCAGCAGGTCGAGGGACCGGACGCCGTCGGCGACCTGCTCTGCGACGCCCAACGAGACGGCCGCGCGCACGGCGTACGGGAAGGCGAGGTCGACGCGTTTGCGCAGCCGCATCCGGGCGATCGCCGCCTCGTTCTGGCTCTGCCCGGCGCGCCAGTACCCGGAGATGTCCAGGTGTCCGCGGTCGATCTTCTTGTCGTCGCGCAGCCAACGCCGGACGGGGCGCAGCATCGACGCCTCGCCCGCCGCCCACGCGTACACCTGGCCGGGCCGCCAGGTCACCGCGCGGACCGCGGCCGGCAACGCGTCTGAAGCGGTACGGTCGCGATGGATCCAGGTCAGGTCCAGGTCGGCGTGGTGCTCGATGTGCTGTTCGTCGGCGGCCGAGGGCACGGACACGATCGCGGTCACGGGGGTACCGGCCGGCAGCTCCTCGATCCACCGGGCGATGGCCGGCAGCGCGGTCTCGTCACCGATCAGCAGGTACCAGTCGACATCGTCGGGTGGCACGGTGGTGCCGCGTGGGCCGGCCACGAGGATCCGGTCTCCCGGCTTCGCCGACACCGCCCATTCGGCGGCCGAACCACCGGCGTGCCGGACGAAGTCGATCTCCAGCCTGCCTTCCACCGGGTCGAACCGGCGGGGTGTGTAGTCGCGGGAGCGCTCCAACGCCCCCGGCGGCCAGTCGAGGTGCCCGTCCTGCTGCACCGGGCGGGGCGGTTCCTCGCCGGGCGCGGGGATGAGCAGCTTCACGTGGTCGTCGGCGTTCTCGGTGCGAAACGGCTCGACGGCGTGTCCGTTGCTGTCGAACGAGCCGAGCTGCTCGCCGCCCAGGACCACCCGCTGCATCGACGGGGTCAGCGGGAAGCTGTCCTGGACCACGAGCTCGCGCAGGAAGATCGGATGCGACACGTACCGGCGGTCGGCCATCCTCAGCTCGCCTTCTTCGTGACGGTGGCGATCTTCGGTACCAGGTAACCGATCGACCACTGCAAGTTCGCGGCGGTGGGCCGTGCCATCGACCAGGCCAGCGGCGACGTGCCGCCCTGGGGCAGCAGGCCCACGTAGTGCCCCTGTTTCACCGCGGGAACGTTGGCGAACAACTTGTTGGACTCGAGCTTCTTCTTCGCGGTCTCGCCGGTGTTGTAGTTGACCACCACGATGTCGCTGTCGAGCAGCGCGAGCTGTTCGTCGCTGACCTGTGGCCGTTCCCCGGTGAACCGGTCGGCGTGGTCGCTGGGGTCGAACCCGAGCCGGTGGAACAGCGCCTCGCCGGGCGATCCCTTGCCGGTGTAGAAGGTCAGGCCGTAGCCGGGCCCGTAGTCGATCGCGAACGTGATCGACTTGCCGGCGAACTCGGGATGCCGCTTCTTGACGCCGTCGATCTTGTCGTTGGTCGCGGTGATCTGCTTCGCCGCTTCGGTACCGCGGCCGAGCGCCGCGCCGATCAGCCGCAGCGAGTCGCGCCAGTCGAACTGCGTGGTGGCCGGCTTGTCCGGGAACGCGACGACCGGCGCCACCTGCGAGAGCTTGTCGAAGTGCTGCTTGAGCTTAGTGTCGGTCACGGCGATGATCACGTCGGGCCGTGCCGTCACGAACTTCTCCAGCGGTAGCTCGCCGTCCGCGCCACCCTCGTAGGTCTGGGTGATCTTGGCGCGGGCGTCGGCGTCGATCCAGGGCCACTGCAGCTGGAACTTCGGCGCGAGCACCGGGACGATTCCGAGCGACAGGACGTTCTCGGTGTCGCCGACCTCGCCGGCGATCGCGACCCGGGTTGGCTTCGACTTCAGCACCGTCGTGCCGTACGGCGTCTTCAGCGTGAGCGGGTAGCTCGTACCGCCTTCGGTCGACGCGGCGGTGATCGAGTCGCTCGACGCTTCGCGGTGCGGCGAAGTGCTGCAGGCGGTGACCGTGCCGAGCATCACACAGAGCATGGCCGAGACGAGTACACGCAGCGTGGTGCGCACCGGACCTCCATCCCTCGATCAAGTCAGGCTAGCCTAACCTTACTAGTCCACGCGAGACGGCGGGGCCCAGCCCACAGCAGCCACGATCCCGGGCCGGCCCGCCGAGCCGGCGTACCGCGGCATCTCCCGGTGGCCCGCCGGCCACGAAGCCGGAGCCAGAGAGAGGCGAGACACGATGCCGACAGCGGCCACTCGGGACCCAGCTTATGAGGCTAGCCTTCCCTTAATTATGGGAGGGCAGATGCAGGTTCGGACGCGGTCGCTCGCCACGACGGCGGATCTCCCTCCGGTCGTTGGCGCCTCGGACGCCGGTCGCGGGCACCACCTGGGGTCGATCGACCGCAACAGCGGCGGGGTGCTGGCGGACCGGTCCGATGCGCACGCCGAACGGGTCCGCTCGTGAGCGCCTCGGAGCCCTCCTCGACAACGGGGCGCGACGCCGCCGCCATGCCGCCGCACACCGCGCCGGCCGCCCTGCCCGGACGGGTCGTCAGCCCGCGCATCGCCGCACTGGCAACGACAGCGGTCGACGAGGAGTGGTGGTCCGCGGTGCGGTCGGGACCGGTGCCCTGGTGCGAACCCGATCCGACCGACGAGCGGTACCGGATCGTCACGTTCCTGTGGCGCGACCGGCACGGCACCGGCACCGGTACCCGGGCCGTCGTGGTGTCGGTCAACAAGGTCACCGACCGGTCCGAACCTCAGACCGGTCGGCTGCACCGCGTGGTCGGCACCGACGTGTGGACCGGCAGCTGGCGACTGCGCGCGGACTGGCGCGGCTCGTACCGGATCGCCGCCGACGACCGCGATCCGCTGCCGCCGGACCGGTACTGGTCCACGCTCGCGTCACGCGGCGGGCCCGACCCGCTGAACCCGGACCAGATCCCGGGCCGGTGGGGCGGCGAGCTGTCGGTCGGCGCCCTGCCCCAGGCGCCGCCGCAGCCGTGGTGGTCGGCCCGACCCGGCGCGCCGGAGGGCGCGACGCAACGCCACGACCTGCCCGGCGACGGCCGACCGGTCTGGGTGTACACCCCACCGGGACATCACGCCGCCGCCGGTCCGTACCCGGTGCTGGTGCTGTTGGATGGTGAGATGTGGGGGCCGGCTATGCCCATCGCCCCGACGCTGGACAACCTGATCGCCGACGGCGCGATCCCGCCACTGGTCGCGCTCATGCCGGGCGCGACGGATCTGCCGACCCGGCGCCGCGAGCTGACCTGCTCGCCGGAGTTCCTGCGGCTGCTGTCGGACCGCATGTTGCCGTGGGCGGCCAGCCGCTGGAACGTCACCGACGACCCGGCACGTACCGTCATCGCCGGGCAGAGTCTCGGCGGCCTGACCGCCGCGTACGCGGGATTTACCGCACCGCAACGCTTCGGCGTGGTGGTCGCGCAGTCCGGCTCGTTCTGGTGGCCGTCCGGAACCCCGTTCGACGCCGGGGCAGGGTGGCTGACCCGCCAGTTCGCCCAGAACCCGCACCGACCGGTGCGGATGTACGTGTCGGCCGGCTTGCTGGAAGGCCCGCAACACGCACGGCACCTGCGCGACGTGCTCGTGGCCCGCGGCTATGACCTGGCCTACACCGAGTACTTCGGCGGGCACGACTATGCGTGGTGGCGCGGCGACCTAGGTACGGCCCTGGCGCGAGTCTGCCGTGACTGGCCAAGGCGACCGGCGGCCGGTCACGACCAGGCAGCGGGACAGTGTCGGACCACGTTCTGTCAAGGCGACAAGTGGTGAAGATCGTTACAGTCGCGGGCCATTAGGGCAGGCTAACCTATAGCGACCGGGCGGCACCGAACCTCCCAACGCGATCGGGCGGCGATGCCGCCCACCCGGCAGAGAGGCGGTAGGCGATGGCGGCAACGACCTGGACCTGGACCGACGATCTGGGCCACCGGATCGAACTCGACCAGCCACCGACCCGCATCGTCGGCTACGCCCAGGCGGCCGCCACCCTGGCCAGCCACGGCGTACCGGTGGCGGGATGGTTCGGCTCCCAGCATGCCGCCGAGTCGGGCTCGGGCGCGTCGGGCCCGGGCCAGCTCGCGGCCAGCCGCTTTCTCGGCGCCGGCTCCGAGTTCGACCTCGACGCGGTGCATGCGCTCGCGCCCGACCTGATCGTCAGCGTCAGTTACGGCGGCGAGCTGTACGGGGTGCCCGCGCCCGTCGCCGATCGCCTGGCCGAGCTCGCCCCCGCGGTACGGATCCGGGTCGGTGCCGGCCGCTCGCTCACCGGCTTGATCGCCCGCTTCGCCGAACTTGCCGGCACCATCGTCGGCGACGCCGGCACGGGCGGGGCCGGTTCCGGTGGGACGGCTCTGACCGACGCGGCAACCGCCCGGCTCGCCGGGGCCGGGCATGGCCGGGTGCTCGCGCTGTCCGGCGGCACGCCGGACGAGGCGTATCTGGCCAACCCGGATTTCTGGGCCGACCTGGGTCACCTGGCTGCGGCCGGCGTCACCATGTGCCCACCGGTACCGAGCCCGGGCGGCGGGTGGGCGGTGGTCGGCTGGGACGCGCTGGCCCGGTACAACGCCGACATCCTGCTGTACGACCGCCGCGCCAACTCGCTGCCCGCCGAGGAACGGAACCGGATCGCCGCCTGGGCCGCGCTACCGGCGGTGGCTGCCGGCCGGGTACTCCCGTGGGAGCCGGAACCGGTCTACACAGACACCGCGGCGGCTCAGTTCGTCGACACGGTCCGGCTCGCACTCGCCGACCTCCCGACCTGACTCGCGGCCGGCACCAGGCGGCGCGAGACGCGTCCACGGCACCGCCGGGCCCATCGCGACAGCACACCGGGCCAGCCGCGCAGTGATCGGCTCCTCGGCCGTGCGCCACCCGGGACGCCGGCGCCCTACACCGGACTCCGGCGATCCACGGTGCCGGTGACCGGCCGCGGCGACCGCCCCGCGGTGCCGGTGGGCCGGTCAGATGGGCAGCGGCGTGCCGGCTCGTTTCGTGTAGCCGTCGATCGGTGCGGTCTCGACGTGCTGGATGCCGGACAGCGATCCCAGCCGTCCGGTCAGGTACTCGTAGAACGCGTCCGGGTCGCGGCAGACCAGGAACGCCATCAGGTCGGCCGAGCCGGTGGTCGCCGCCGCGAAAGCCACCTCCGGGTGATCGGCCAGCGCGCGGGCGGCGTCAGGCAGGTGCGCCGGCGCCACCGACAGCCAGAGCACCGCCTGCATGCCGAAGCCGAACAGGCCGGGGTCGACCTCGACATCGAAGTACAGCAACCGGTTGTCCCGCAGTACCTGCAAGCGCCGACGCAGCGTCGTCTCGGCCGCCCCGGTCGCGGCGGCGAGCACGGGCAGCGGGGTACGCCCGTCGACGGCGAGCTCGGCGATCAGCCGGCGGTCCAGCTCATCCAACGCGACCACCCCGAACGGCCGTGGCGGCGCCGGCTGCAGCGCCGCGATCTGCGCCGGGTCCAGCGCGTCGATGCGGCCGAACCAGCCGCCGACACCGGCCACCGGCCGCAGCAGGCACTGCGCCGTCACCGCGGTGATCCGCGAGGTACGCGGCAGCGTCCGCAACAGTGCCGCACCGGTGGTGGCGGTCGACCGAGTGATGCAGGTGATCTCGGTGCCGCCGCACACCAGCGCCACCCAGGAGGTGTCGGGGCGCCGGGCCAGCGCCGCGGCGACCGGTTCGACCGCGTCCGGCACGCACCGGATCCGCACGAACCAGTCGGTGTGCCCCAGCCGGGCGGTGTCGGGCAGCCCCACCACCCGAACCGCGCCGCACTCGCGCAGCCGCCGGTACCGGCGCGCCAGGGTCCGGCCGGACACGCCGAGCACGGCGGCCACGTCCGTCAGCGCGGCACGCGCGTCGAGCTGCAGGGCGTGCACGAGCCGCCGGTCCAGATCATCGAGCGCGATGACGGTATCCACCGGTAGAGCCTAGATCGATGTCGTGATCAACCGATCCAGCGCCCGGAGACGGTCGAATCCGGGACCCGGGCCGATCCTGAGTGCATGGAGATCGACACCCCCGCCGGCCGGCTCCGCGGCCGGCGCACCGGCACGGTCCGGACCTTTCGCGGCATCCGGTACGCGGTCGCGCAGCGATTCCGGGCACCGCGCACGGCGCCGCCGTGGAGCGGGGTACGCGAGGCGCTGCGCCCCGGCCCGGCCGCGCCGCAACGCCCGTCGCGCCTGGCTCGGGCCGTCGGCGGCGCCGTACCCCCCTGGTCGGAGGACTGCCTGTACCTCGACGTCTGGTCGCCGGACGACGCGGTCGCCGCGCCGGTGCTGGTGTTCCTGCACGGCGGCGGGTTCCTGACCGGCTCCGGCGGACTGCCCTGGTACGACGGGAGCCGCCTCACAGCCCGCGGCGGGATCGTCGTGGTGACCGTGAACTACCGGCTCGGCGCGTTCGGCTACGCGGCCCTGGGCGACGGGCCCAACCTGGGACTGCTCGATCAGCTGCGCGCACTGGACTGGGTCCGGGACTCCATTGCGGCATTCGGCGGCGATCCGGGCCGGGTGACGGTGGCGGGCCAGTCGGCCGGTGCGCTGTCGGTGGTCGCGATGCTCGGCCGGCCGGTGGGCTTCCAGCAAGCGATCGTGCAGAGCATGCCGGGCATCGTGCCGCAGACCACCGACCGGGCCCGGCTGCTCGCGGCCGAACTGCGCGGGTGCACCGGCGCGGACCCCGCCACCGTACCGGTGGAACGGCTGCTCGACGCCCAGCAGCAGGTGCAGGCGTGCCACGGCGACCGGCGCACCATGGAGCCGGCCTTCCAGCTGGTCGCCGACGGCAGCCTCGTCGCGGCCGATCCGGTCGACGCGGCATCGCCGGTGCCGATGCTGGTCGGTACCACCCGGGACGAGACCGCCGCGATGTTCGACACCGACATCGCCGAGACCACCCGCGAGCTGTTCGAGCGGCCAACCGACCGGCTGGTACGGCGCTGGGTCGCGGACCGCACGCCGGTACAGCGGTACCGGTTCGACTGGCGACCGGCCGGCGCACCGTACGGCGCGTGCCACTGCATCGAGCTGCCGGTGCTGTTCGGCACCGGCCCGGCGTGGCACGACGCGCCGATGCTCGCCGGCCAGCAGCCGCCGCCTGCACTGGTGCACCGGGTCCAGGACCTGTGGTCGGGGTTCGTGCGCGGCGAGCGTCGGCCGACCACCACCCCACTCACGATCAGGAGCGAGGCATGACCGACACGATCTTCCGCAACGCACGGGTTCGCACCGTCGACGACGGATTCTCCGTCGCCGAGTCGTTCGCCGTACACGGTGACCGGATCACCGCCGTCGGCAGCGAGCGCGAAGTCGCGGCCGGTGCCGCGGCGGGCGCCCGGATCATCGACCTGCGCGGCGCGACCGTGCTGCCCGGCTTCATCGACACGCACGCGCACGCGGTGCACCGGGCGCTCGCGGCGCTGGCCGTACCGTCGCTGGTCGGCGCCGGCTCGGTGGCCGAGATCGCCCGCCGCATCGGCGCGGCGGCGCAACGGTCCGCGCCGGGCGCGTGGATCGCGGCGACGTCGATCGGTACCCCGCCGGACCACTTCGACCTGCCCGAGGGCCTGGCCGAGCGGCGCTGGCCGACCCGGCACGACCTGGACGCGGCGGCGCCGGACAACCCGGTCCTGATCCCGACACCCGCCTACTGGCCGCATCCGGCGATCCTGAACAGCGCCGCGCTCGCCGCGCTCGGCATCGACCGGGACACCGCCGACGCCGACGGGATCCGGTTCGAGCGCGATGGCACCGGCGCACCCACCGGGCTGGTGCACGGCCTACACTTCTACAACGGACGGGCGCCGCTGTTCGGCCGGATGATGCGGCTGCTGCCGCGGCCGTCGGCACCTGCCCGGCAGGCCGCGATCGCGGCCGAGTTGGCGGCCAACGTGGCGGCCGGGATCACCACCAGCTACGAGGGCCACGTCAACATGGCGACCGACGACCTCCGAGCGTTGCACGAGGCCGGTGCGCTGCCGGGCCGGGTGTTCGCGAGCTACGAGGTACCGGTCGGTCATCCGGATCCGGCCGCATGGCTGGACTCCGTCGCCGACGCGCGCGGTGCCGGTACCGGTGACGACGTGCTGCGCGTGGCCGGGGTGACGGTGTCGATGGAGGCGCCGGTGCAGTTCGGCGGCGCCTTGATGCACCGGCCGTACCGCGACGCGCATGGCAGGCTGACCAACGGCACCATGGCGCTGGACGTCGATGCGCTGGTCGAGCTGGGCCGGCTGGCCGCGGCCCGCGACGTGCGGCTCAACGTGCTCGCGGCCGGCGACCTGGCGTGCGCCCGTACCGTCGATGCACTGTCCACTGTGGATAAAGAGTTCTCGTTGGCCGGTCGGCACTGGATCGTCCAGCACTTCCCGCACCCCACCCCGGACCAGATCGACCGGCTCGTCGCGATGGGCGTGGCGGCACAGACCTACGCCGGCACCGACTACGGCAAGGGGGCGGCCACCTACGTCGACGGGCTGGGCGGCGAGCTGTGGCGCGATCTGGTACCGCTGCGCTGGTGGCTGGACGGCGGCGCGGTCATCGCGCAGGGCAGCGACGGCGCGCACGCCGAGGCGATGTGGCAGCTGTGGCAGACGCTGCGCCGGGTCGACGGCCGGACCGGCCGCAGCCTGCTCACGCCCGCCAAGACCGTGACCCGCCCCGAAGCGGTACGGACCTGGACGGTCAACGGCGCGATCCTGCTGGACGCCGCCGACCGGCTCGGCTCCCTCGAACCGGGACGGCTGGCCGACTTCATGGTGCTCGACGCCGATCCGCTGACCTGTCCGGTCGACGAAATCCGGGACATCACCGTGACCGGGACTGTGGTGGGCGGCGTCACCGTCCACGGCGATCTGGGCTGAGGCTGGTGCGGTCCGGTGACGACCGCGGCTCAGGATGCCGGCGGGCGGCGGGCGGTGAAGGAGATCTCCCGGCGCGGTCGATGCGCGACCGTGTCGACCGCGAACCCCGCCCGCCGCAGCCGATCCGGCAGCGTGGCCGGGTCGAGCACCACCATCGTGTCGCCGAGGTGCAGCAGCCGGAACCCGATGCTGAGATCGCTGTCGACACCGCGGAACGCGCCACCGGGCCGCAGCACCCGACACGCCTCGGCGAACAGCGCGTCCTGCTGGGCCACCGACGGCACGTGGTGCAGCATCGTGAACCTGGGCGAGATCGGCGGTCTTGTCGACGTCCGGCGTGCGTAGGATCGCCACGGCTGCCACCGAGGAAACCAGCTCGTCCGTGCTGCAATCCGCAACGAGAACCCGCCCGCGCGCCGACGCGCGACCGATTCCAGCCCGACGAGCTCGATCACCTGATCCACCCGGCGCGCCGATATGCCCGCGTACCGGGCGAGCCCCAACAGGTGCGCCCGTGCGCTCCGCCTCGGGTGGTACGACCGAGCGTCCAGGTGCGCGCCGACCGCCCGCAACGGATGACCCAGCTCCCGATAGGGCACGCCGTCGATCGTCACCCGGCCGAGCGTCGGACGATCCAACCCCGAGCAGTAGCCGCATCGCCGTCGACTTGCCCGCGCCGTTGGGCCCCAGGAGCCCGGCCACATGTCCGCTGCGAACCCGCACCGTCACCGCGTCCAGAGCGAGCTTCGGACCATAACGCTTCGTCACCGCGTCGAATAAGATCACCACTCCATACTCGGCATGCGGTACTGCCGGCAACACTGCCGAAAGTAAGATGCTTGGCTGTCGGTGCTCGCGGTGGACCGTAACGGCACCCGGCTGCGACTAGCCAGCAAATACCAGTGCGACGAGCAGGAGCAGGCCCGGCATCCGCGGGGGCTGCTGGGGACCTTCGGCGCGACCGGGGTGCACCTCGCGTCCCGGTTCACGTTCGCCGGCAATGCGTTCCCGGCCGACCCGGACCCGCGGAACGACATCCTCGGTGTGCTGATTCTGTTCGCGGACTCCGTCGCACAACCGTTCCTTCCGCACATCGTGCCCAGCGCTTGATGCGTTAAATTCGGATGCCGCCACATGTCGCCCAGTGCCAGGAGATGCCGCGGGTTCTCGGGCACCGCTCAGGCACCGGAGTCAGATGCAATCGCTTCCCACACTCCAGGATGACTGGCCATAGGCGAGCGCAGCTCGTCCCGAGATCGCTGCCGTTGCGCTGGTTGTCGGCCCCGGCCGGCGGGGTCTGGCCCCCGTTCATAGCCCTCGTCGGCTACCGGATCGCCTGAGCGGGCGGAGAACCGGACCGGGGTGGGCAGCGAACCCGGACGCCGGCCCGGGAGGCGCTGCCTGGGCCGGTCGCCGGTCACTCCGCCGCGGTCTCCTCTTCCGTCGTGCCGTCCGTCACCGGCGACGCGCCGCCGGCGCTCTTCGGTACCGTCGCACCGTCGTCGCCCTTCGGCGGGGCCTCGCCGTCGGTGCCCTTCCGCGTCGCCCTGCGGGGTCGCTGGACGCGCCGGTCGTCCTTGCGCAGCGACACCCGGCCCTTGGAGATCCACGCGATCCGCGGCGCCCGGCGCGCGACCGTACTGTCGTGGGTGACCGTGATCAGCGTCAGGCCGCGGTCCTTCCACAAGCCTTCCAACAGACCGATGATCTCGTCCCGGGTGTCCTCGTCCAGGTTGCCGGTCGGCTCGTCGGCCAGCAACACGGCCGGCTCGGTCACCAGCGCGCGGGCGATCGCGACCCGCTGTTGCTGCCCGCCGGACAGCTCCGCGGGCAGGTGGCCGCTGCGGTCGGCGAGCCCGACGTCGGCCAGCGCCGTCGCCGCGCGCTCGCGGCGCGCCTTCGCCGACACCTTCAGCGGCACCAGCGCGGTCTCCACGTTCTCCTGCGCGGTCAGCGTCGGGATCAGGTTGAAGAACTGGAACACGAACCCGAACGAGCGGGCCCGTACCGCGGCGAGCCGCCGTTCGGACAGCTTCGCCAGATCGTCGCCGTCGAACACCACGCTGCCCGAGGTCGGCCGGTCCAGCGCGCCGAGCAGCTGCAAGAGCGTGGTCTTGCCGTGCCCGGTCGGGCCCTGGATGGCGAGCCAGTCGCCGTCGCCGATGCTCAGATCGACGCCGTCGAGCGCCCGTACCTCCTTGCGCCCCTTGGTGAAACGCTTCGTCACGCCGGTGAGTGCATACATCGCCGTCTCCCTCTAGTCCACGCGCCGCAGGGCGTCCGCCGGGCGCAGTCGGGCCGCCCGCCAGCCACCGAAGCCGCCGGCGATCAGGCCACCGGCGATCGCCAGCGCGACCGCGAGCACGACCATGCCGATCGTCACCGAGGCGGCCAGGTGCACCTCGACGGTGTGCTGCGCGGCCCGGGCGAACCCGCCACCGAATCGACCACCCCCGGGCCCGCCCGTACCGCCGTGCCCACCGGCGCCGCCGCCGGTCGCGCCGTTCGCCACGGTCGCGGTCAGTGCCGGCGCCAGCCGGTTCACCAGGTAGGTACCGAGGAACCCCAGCGCGATACCGATCACCCCGCCGAGCACGCCCTGAACGAGCGCCTCGCCGAGCACCTGGCCGACGATCCGGCGGGTACGCCAGCCCAACGCCTTGAGCGTGCCGAACTCGCGGACGCGCCGGCTCACCGCGCTGACTGTGAACAGCGCCGCGGTCACGAACGCGGCGACCAGTACCACCACGGCAAGCCACCGGCCGAGGTTGCCGGCCAGCGACGCGGCGCCCGACAGCGAGCCGGAGACCGCACCGGCCAGGTCCGCCGAGCTGGTCACGGTCGCCTTCGGCAGCACCTTCTTCACCTCGGCACGGGCCGCGTCGACCGCCGACGCGCTGGTCGCCTTGACGTAGATCGTGGTCACCTTGCCGGCCTGGTCCGCGAGCGACTGCGCGGCGGCGAGCGGCAGGTACACGTCGGTGCTCTGACCGCCGCCGGAGACCACGCCGACCACGGTGAACTTCGTACCGGAGATGGTCAGCGTCTTGCCCTTGGTCAGGCCGCGCTGCTTGGCGAAGCCGCTCGCCAGCACCGCCACCTTGGCCTTGGCGTCCGCGGCGGTGAAGCTGCGACCGGTCGACACGTCCACCGACGACAGTGGCCCGACACCGGGCGCGGACAGGTCGACACCCTCGATCGAGAACGTGTCCACGTTGATCGGCGGCTGGCTGGGCGCGGCGCCCGGGTTGCCCCCGGAACCGCCCGAGCCGAACCCGCCGCGGCCCGGGCCGCCCTGCCCCTCCTGCCCCTGCTGCTGGGCGAACTTGCCGTTGACCTTCACGTCGGTGAGGCTCAACCCGCCGGCCGCCGCCGACACGTGCGGTTGCTTCGCGATCTTCGCCACCGTCGCCGCGCCGAAGCTCTGCAACCCGATCCCGGCCGTCACCCGGTCGGTGCTGAAGCTCTTCCGGTTCTGGTCGCTGCCGCGCTGCCGCTGTACGTCGAAGCGTTGCGGGCCACCGCTGCCGCGGTCGGCCTGCTGGGTGACGCTGATGTCGGTGCCGACGCCGTACAGCGAGTGCAGCACCGACTGCTGCGCGGACTGCACCCCGGACGACAGCGCGGTGACCGTGACGGTCAACCCGATCCCGAGCGCCAGCCCCAACGCCACGACGATCGCCTGCCGTCGTCGGCGCCGCAGCTCGCGACGAAGATAGGTGAGAAACATGTCCGATTCCTCCAGCACGTGGACGGCCGGGCGCGACGGTGCGCGCGGGTACCGGCCGGGGCACAGTGTCCGACCGCCCGCTGTGCGGAGCCTGTGCCGGGCATGGGGCAACTCTCGGAACGCCGCTCGCGCCGATCCACTGCCACACACCACATCGACGCGCCTCGAACGGAGGCGCCGGGCTGGTCGCACCGATCACGTCGTCGCCCTGCTCGGACCGGGCGGTCCAGCTCGCTGCCAGCTCGGTGTGGTGCGGCTTCCGCGGCTTGCCCTGCCGGCCGAGCCGCCACTGGGAATGGCCGATGCCGGCCTCCGGTCGTAGAGCCCGTTCACCGACATCCCGCCCTCTCCCCGCCGACGCCGTGTCAGACCGTGCGGCCGGCAGCAAGACGGGCCGGCGCACCCGGAACCGCTCGGGCACGCCAGACGCGGCCAGCCCCACGATCGGCCCGGCGGCGACCAGGACCGCGCCCGCCAGCTGCCCCGGGCCGAGGCGGCCGGTGCCCGGCAGCGGTGCCGCCTTCGTCGGGAACGCCACCTCGCCCACCAGCGCCAGGACACACCAGTCACTACCAATGGCAATGTGCCAGCTACTGAACAGGGTCGTGTGTGATCGTCGCCGGGTGACGGTGCTGACCCTAGGGCGTGACATGCAGCTCGGCCTGTCCGCCTGCGACCCAGATGCCGGAGGCGTAGGCGTAGGCGTAGGCGACATCCTCATCTCGGAATACTTCTGCCGAGCCGCAGTCGATGAAGGTCGGCGGGAGGCCGGACAGGTCGGTGGCGCGAGCGGGGGCCGCATAGGCGGACACCTCGTCGCCGCCACGTCGGTCCCCGAGCAGCGCGCTCCAGCCGGTGCGGTTGCTGCCGCGATCCCACACCCCGACACCGTCGATCTGCGCCGCAGAGGAGGTCTGATCGCGATCGTCCAGCATCGGGTACATCAGCATCTGACCAGCGAGTGCCGGGCCGCGCCGATCGCGCGTGAGCAGGGCGGTGCCGGCGGCGAGGCCGCCGCCGGCACTGCTGCCAGCGATGATGAGCCGCTGGGGGTCAATGCCGAGCTCGTCGGCGTGATCCCTGGTCCAGACGAGTCCGGTGTAGCAGTCCTCGACGGGGGTTGGATCCTGGTATTCCGGCGCGAGGCGATAGTCCACGCTGACGGCCACCGCGTCGTAGCGCAGCACCCACTCCGCGAGGACTCCGACGCCGCCGAGCCGGTCGCCGAACATCATGCCGCCGCCGTGGGCGTAGTAGAAGCCTGGCCGCACGCCGGCATCGCTGCGGCGAGCCGGTCGCACCACACTCAGCGTGATGGATGCGCCGTCGTAGGACGGGACGGAGACATCGCGCACTACCAGACCGCGCCGGACGAGTTCCCCTTTTGATGATGCGCCGGAGGCCATCGCCTGCCGCATGGGCTGGATCAGCTCTGGAGTGATCGTCGAGGGCAGCTGCGCGCTCAGCGTCACCAGCACGTCCGCCAGCTCGGGATCGAACGGGGGACGCGGACGAGCGACATCCACGGCGGGTCGGTCCGATCACTTGCTCTCGATGCGGCCCTGGGGCTCGGCCTCGGCGCGGAGCTCGTCTACGGCCGTCTTCCAGGCGTCGCGATCGTCGAGGACCACGGCGCTCAGATAGGCGGTGGTGAGCCGCTGCACGAGGGCGACGCGCTCCGGATTCTCATCGGTGGTTGCGGCAGCCTCGTAGCCGCTGACGCCGCCAAGCCCGTGCTCGCCGCCGAACAGGGTCAGCAGCGTCTTGTTTGCGGGGCTCATCGTGTACACATCGGTGAACCACTCGGGACCACGCGTCGAGAGCGGCGACTGGTCGTGGTCGCCGGCGGCGATGAACGCCGGCGCAGTGAACTGGGCGAAGTCGGGGCGCATGAACGGAAAGTACGTCTGCGCCATCTCCGTGAGGCTGTCCCCGTCGCCTGGATGCGCGAGCAGGACCCCAGCCAGGAAACGCCGATCCGCCATGCTGTCGCCGGGCGTGCCGGCGGCGTCCCGGACACGCTCGCCCAGCAGCATGCCGGCGGTCTGGGCGCCGTAGGAGTGGCCGGCGGCGATCAGCTGGTTCCGGTCGACGCGCCCGGCGAGGCCTGGCACGGCCTGCTCGATAAGCTCGAGGTTGTCAGCGACGTGACTCATGTCCTGCACGCGCAACCGCCAGATGTCCGGAGTACGCGGGTCATCAGGAGCCAGACCCAGTGTGCTGGAGTCCAGAAAGGTCGGCTGGATGACCACAAACCCGTGGGCTGCCCAGTAGTCGGCGAGTGGGGCGTAATCACGCGAGGACAGGCTGAATCCGTGAGCGAAAACGATCACGGGCAGCCCGGCGCCGGATACAGGCACGGACACCTTGGTCTGGAGGTCTTGCCCCCGGTAAGGGGCGGGGATGCGGACGGGCGAGACAGTGAGGACAGGAGAGAGGTGAGAGCTATTGGACATGACATCTCTTTCTGGGCACAAATGGACAACAGCGGAGCCTCCGCTGGATCGGCTAGCCTCGGTTAAGTGGATCGCCGATCCACAACGATACGGATCGCCGATCCGTTTGGCAACCATGTGGGTGCGAGGGCAGAACGCTGACGGCGAACAGTAAAGAACCGAGCCGGACGAAGAGGGCCGATGCCGTCCGGAACGCACAGGTGGTACTGGGGGCGGCGGCGGCAGTGTTCGTCGAGTCTGGCGTGGACGCGCCGATCCGCCAGATCGCCTCCCGCGCTGGGGTCGGCATCGCCACCATCTATCGGCACTACCCGACCCGCCAAGACCTCATCGTCGCTGTTTATCGGCACCAGGTCGAGGCATGCGCGGTCGCCGCCCCAGAGCTTCTGGCCTCCTCGCCCTCACCCTTCGCCGCGCTGCACAGCTGGGTGGGCCTGTTCGTGGAGTTCCTCACCACCAAGCACGGTCTGGCCTCCGCGATGAGCTCGGATGACGGCGAGTTCGGCGCCCTTCACGCCTATTTCCTCGACCGGTTGGTCCCCGCCTGTGCGCAGATCCTGAATGCCGGCATCGCTGCTGGCGAACTCCGCTCCGACATCCCCGCCGCGCTCCTACTCCGCGCGGTCGGCAACCTCTGCGTCACCAGCAGACTCGACCAGGGCGACGAGACCCAGACCATGGTCGATGTCTTCCTCGACGGACTGACGGTCAACCCGCCAAAAAGCTTGTAGGAGATCTCTCCACCGAACCCTGCTCCCCCGACAGCCGACCAGCAGCTGAGGGAAAGATCGACTGGACAGGTGCAGCCCACGCCCTGACGGTGTCCTCGCGGCGACCGGTGCGGGATCGCACGGGCCACGGCACTCGCCTTTGCGCGGGCGGGGTACCGGGGCGCCAGTGCGGACATCGCGGCACTTGCCAGCGCGGCGATGGACTACGAGCCCGCCACACCCAAGGATCTTGCGGCGGCGAGCCCGCTGGCGGCATCGACGCGGACGAGAAAGCCGCAGCGAACGCGCAGCGCAAGAAGCTGCCGCTCGGTGTGCCGTGGGTCGAGCCGGAGGATGTTGCGCCGCCGGCGGTGTTCCTGGCCCCGGCAGACGCCTGCACGGTCACGGGTACTAGCTTCGCCGCCACTGCCGGCGACAGCGCCACCATCACCGTCTAGCCGCATCGCTGACCACTGTCCGGAGGTGGAGACGATCGCTCCGCCCGCGGCCCAGATCGCCACAGCTACCAAGAACTGCCCGAACGGGTGGTCGCTGGCCCGCGGGGCCGGTTGCTGCGCCAATCGCCCGTATCGGCCGGTTGATCGGAGGTAGGTTGGAGCTGGGGCCTAGAGTGGCCGGCGGTTCGAAGGGGGCGACGGTGACCCCGACACAACTTCGGGCGTTCTCCGCAGTCGTGCGGCTCGGATCGGTCAAGCACGCGGCTGATGAGTTGCGGGTGTCCGAAGCGGCGGTGTCGCTGAACATCGCCAAGCTGCGGCGGGAGCTGGGCGACCAGCTGTTCGTCCGTACCTCGACCGGGCTGGCGTTCACGCCGGGCGGGTTGCGGCTGGCCAGCCGCGCCGCGGAGCTGCTCGGCCTGCAGGACCGTACCGTGTTCGAGGTCAGGCAGGCGGCGGGCACCCAGCGGCTGCTGCGGATCGCGGCGTCGAGCCTGTTCGCCGAGCAGGTCGCGCCCGGGCTGATCGACCTGTTCACCGCGAGGGCGAAGGACCTCGACGTCGAGCTCAGTGTGCACTCGCCGAGCCGGTTCGCGACGGCGCTGCGCAACCGCGAGGTCGACGTGGCGATCGGACCGCAGCCGGTCGAACCCGACGACGCGTTGTTGTGCCGGCCGTTCCTGCGTTACCGGATGATCGCCGTGGTCGGGCCGGAGCATCCGCTGGCCGGCCGAGCGGTCGACGCCCGCCAGTTGCGGGCGCAGACCTGGCTGCTCGGCCCGTCCGCCGCCAACGACGTCAGCGCCGTGTCGCAGCTGTTGCTGCGGCTGCACGTTCCCGAGGAGCATCAGCAGATCTTCCAGAGCCACGCGGCAGCGGTGGATCAGGCGAAGCGCTCCAAGGGGGTGGCGATGGCGCCGGCGTTCGCGGTCACCGCGGATCTGGCCAGCAAGACGCTCGTGCAGCTGTCCGGCCTCGGTACGTCGGTCGACGGGGTGTGGCACACGGTCGTGCTGGCCGACACTGGGCCGTCGCCGGCCGCGGAGCTCGTGCGGTTCATCAGCACGCCGCGGGCGATCCAGGCGATGATGCGTGGCTCCGGCGTCAACATCGGCCGGTTCCGGCCGTCGATCCACATCACGCTGTGGTCCTGACCGGTCCGCGTACCGGTAGGTCGCAGTCGGCGATCGCGTCGATCACCCGGCGCAGCGCCGCGAACGTGTCGCCCGGCAGCACCCGGTCGCAGTAGGGCAGTGCCGCCGCCATCGAGGCCACCCGCGGCCGGAACCCGGGCGCCCCGGCGCGGGGATTGATCCACAGGATGCGGTGGGCGCGGCGGCGCACCCGGGCGAGTTCGGTGGCGAGTTCGGCCGCCGGGCAGCTGTCCCAGCCGTCCGAGCCGATCAGCACGATCGCGCCGCGGAGCAGGTTGGCATGCCGGGAGGCGAGCAGCGCGTGCAGGTTCGCCGCGATCCGGGTACCGCCGAAACGGTCGCCGACCGCCTCGGTGGCCTGCGCCATGGCGGCCGCCGCGGACCGTCGTCTCAGTACCGGCGTCAGCCGGGTCAGCCCGGTGGCGAAGGCGAACACCTCCGCGTCCGCGGCTCGCACGAGAGCGCGCCCCAACTGCAGGTACGCGGTCGCCTCGGCCTGCATCGACCGGCTGACGTCGCACAGCAGCACCAGCCGTCGCGGACGTCGCACGGGCCGGATACGTACCAGCTCGATCGGTTCCCAGCTGGTGCGCCGGGACCGCGCCATCGTCTCCCGCAGCGCGGCGCGACTGCCGCTCCGGCGTGCCGCGAGGCGCCGGGTCCGCCGGGTCGGCAGCCGAGGCAGTTGCGCGCCCAGCCAGGCGTCCAGCAGTGCGAGTTGCTCGTCGTCGAGCGCCTCGAACGGCACGTCGGTGAGTCCGGCCGCGGCGGTGGGCATCCGTTGCGGTACAGCTGGCCCAGCGTCCGCGGCGTGGTCGCTGCCACCGACAACGGCCGGCAGCGTGGCCCACGGCAGCCCGGACCCGTGCTGAGCCGGTGCGGTCGGTGCCGGTACGGCGGTGAGCGTGCCGGTCGGGGGCAGCGGGCGCCGGCGGGCATGCGGATCAGCACCCAGCCCGGCCTCGGTGAACAGCGCCGCGAACAGCGCGTCGAACGCGGCGAGGTCCGACTGCCGGCGCACCAACGAGATCCGTGCCGTCCAATACAGCTCGGTACGAGTGGACGGTGGCTGCGCGGCGAGCGCCCGGACGAAGCCCTCGGCGGCGCTGAGATCGACGGAGACACCACGGTCGCGGAGTCGTCGGGTCAGCCCGGCAGCAAGCGCAGCCCGGTCCACCCCGCGCAGCGGCGGCGGCACCGGGCCCGAGCCGTTGGTCACCGGCGCACCACGAGGTAGACGATGATCGCCGCAACGACCAGCAGCACGGCCACGACCGGCATCAGCCGCTTGTAGACCGAGCCGCCGGCGACCTTCATCAGATCCAGGGGTTCCGCCTCCCGTTCCGGCGTGAGCACCCGACGGGTCGAGGTGGCCACCGCACCGGTGCGGGTGCCGGTGTCCGGGCCGGAGTCTGGGGCCGCAGAGGATTCGCCCTCGGCTGTCGCGCGCGCACCGGTGTCGATCGGCGTCGCTGCCGGCGTGGTGGCCGGAGCCGCGCCGTCGGCAGCAGCCGCGGATCGCTCGCCGCTGGGCGCCTCGGCCGGCGCCGCCGTGGTGTCCTCCGCGGCGCCTGGACTGTCCGCAGTGGACGGTGCGACGGCGTCGTCGCCGGCCCTCAGCTTGCCCTCCAGGCACTCCACGAACTGGCCCAGCAGCTTGCCGGAGACCTCGGCAATCATGCCGCTGCCGAACTGGGCGATCTTGCCGGTGATGGTCAGGTCGGTGTCCAGCGCCACCACCGTACGATCGCCGTCGGCCCGGAGCTGCGCGGTGATCAGCGCGGCGGCGTTGCCCGCGCCCCGCGAGTCGCGCCCCTTCGCGTCGATTGCCGCCCGGTGCGCACCGTCGTCTTTCTCGGCGAACCGGGCCGTACCGGAGTATTTGGCGACGACCGGCCCGACCTTGACCCGCACCGTGCCGGAGTACACGTCGCGCTCGACGCCGGTCAGCTGCGCGCCGGGCAGGCAGGGTGCGATCCGTTCCAGATCGGTGAGCAGCTGCCAGGCCTGCTCGATCGGTATCCCGACGGTGAACTCCTGGTTGATCTTCATTGCTGCCCCTTCGTGGCGTCGTCAGGCTCGGGTCGTGTCCGGTTCGTCGAGCGCGTCGAACGCGTCGGCCACGGTGTCCCGGTCGTCTGCGGTCTTGGCCAGGGCCGCCAGCGTGCGCTCGGCGGCAGGTCTGGTCAGTTCGGTGACCCCCAACAGCGACAGCGCCGACACCCAGTCGATCACCTCGGCCAGCCCCGGCGGCTTGTCCAGCTCCAGGATCCGGACGCGGCCGACGAAGTCGGCCGCCGACGCGATCAGCGACCCGTCCGCCCCCGGCACCGCCCGGCGCAGGATCTGCGCGACGCGGGCCGCCGCCGGGAACTCGATCCAGTGGTACAGGCAGCGCCGGCGCAGCGCGTCGTGCAGTTCCCGGCTGCGGTTGGAGGTCAGCACCACGATCGGTCTGCGCCGCGCGGTGAACGTACCGATCTCCGGGATGCTCACCGCCGCTTCGCCCAGGAACTCGAACAGCAGCGCCTCGAACTCGTCGTCCGCCCGGTCGATCTCGTCGATCAGCAGCACCGGTGGCCGGGGCCCGGCGAACCGGATCGCCTGCAGGATCGGCCGATCCGACAGGAACTCCGCGGTGAACAGGTCGGCGTCACGCAACCGGTCGCCGCGCGATTCGGCCAGCCGGATCGCCAGCAGCTGCCGCTGGTAGTTCCACTCGTACAGCGCCTCCGACGCGGTGAGACCCTCGTAGCACTGCAACCGGATCAGCGTGGTGTCCAGCGCGCCGGCGAGCGCCTTGGCCGCGGTGGTCTTCCCGACACCCGGCTCACCCTCCAGCAGCACCGGCTGGCCCAGCCGTACCGCGAAGAACAGTGCGGTGGCCAACCCCTCGTCGACGAGGTAGCCGACCCGTTGCATCCGGTCGGCTAGCGTCGCGGCGTCGGTGAGCTCGTTGGTCATCGGTCGCCTCCGGCATCGGCCGCGAGCAGCGCCCGGTAGTCGTCGAGGGTGTCCACGTCGATCGGGACCGGACCGGCGACCGGCACCTCGACGACCTCGTACCGGCCGGAGTGCAGCAGCTTCCACACCGCCTTGTCCCCGTGCAGCGCCGCCAGTTCGGCGAACATGCCGCGGGCGAACCAGAACGGGTGGCCGAGCCCGTCGTCGTACCGGCAGATCCCGATCGGAGCGCGGCCCGCCGCGTCGACCAGCCGACGCACCGCGGCGGTGCTCACGCCGGGCTGATCGCCGAGCAGCAGCACGATCCCGTCGGTGGCTGGGTCGACTTCGGCGATCGCGGTACGGATCGAGGAGCCGCACCCGGTGCCGAAGTCCGGGTTGCGCACCACCTCCACGCCGGTCAGATCCACCTGCGCGACGACTTGATCAGCCGCGCCGCCGAGCGCGACCAGTACCCGGTCGAGGCCGCTCCGGCGGGCCGTGTCGAGCGTCGCCGACAGCAGCGGCGCGCCGCGGTAGGCCAGCAGCTGTTTCGGCGAGCCGAGTCGACTCGACCCGCCGGCTGCGAGCACCACCCCGGTCACCGACATGGTCAGGAGCCCAGCTTCTCGGCGTACCGGTCCCGGCAGCCCGGACCGCAGAAGAAGAACTCCTCGTCGCCGGCCGTCAGCCGTGGCGTGTCCGGCCCGACCACAACCGCCATCCCGCACACCGGGTCCACCGCCTGGTGTACCGGGGGTGGTTCGGCCATCGGTGTGTCGAGCCCACCGGTACGCAGCTGGCGGACGATCTCGCCGACGATCGCCAGCGCGATCTCCGGGGCGCTGCGGGCGCCGATCGACAGCCCGGCCGGCGAATGTACCCGGGCCAGCTCGGCCCCGGTCAGCCCGGTCTCGGCGAGGACCGCGGCGCCCCGGCGCTCGCTGGCCACCAGCCCGACGTAGCCGGCGCCGTCGTCCACCGCGGTCCGGATCGCGGTGGCCTCGTCGCCGCCGTGGGTGGCGATCACCACCGCGGTCGCGGTCCGGTCACCGGTGTCGTCGGCGAGTTCCAGTCCCACCAGCGGCGCGATCTGCCGTACCGACCGGGCGATCGGGGACCCGCCGAGCACCCTGACCGCCGGCGCGGGCAGCTGCGGCTCCAGGAACACCTCGATCGCGCCGCCGGACAGGCACGGGTTGACCACCAGGTGCGCGCCCGGTACGTCCGGGAACGGCACGGCCGAGTCGGGCAGGATGCGCAGCAGCATCGGTTCCCGGTCGCGCAACGCGGTGAGCGCGGCCACCCGTACCGAGCCGGTCGCGCACTGGCCGCCGACGAACCCGTCGATGGTGCCGTCGGCCAGTACCACGGCGCTGTCGCCGGGCAACGCCGAGGTCGGCGGCTGCGCCCGCACCACCGTGGCCCGCACGTACGCGGTGCCGGCCGCGCGCAACCGCTGCTCGACCGTGGTCGCACGATCGGTCACCTTCAACACCGTCCTTCTAGATGGGTGGCGTGGCGTGCCCCTGCATCGCCTCCCAGACCCGGGACGGGGTCAGCGGCATGTCCAGCGCGGTGACCCCAAGCGGTTTGAGTGCGTCGATGACCGCGTTGACGATCGCCGGGGGCGACCCGACGGTGGCCGACTCGCCGACGCCCTTCGCGCCGATCGGGTGGTGCGGCGACGGGGTCACCGTGAATCCGGTCTCCCAGTCCGGTGTCTCCAGCGCGGTCGGGATCAGGTAGTCCATCAGCGATCCGCCGAGGCAGTTGCCGTCCGGGTCGAACGCGATGATCTCCATCAGCGCCATGCCCAGCCCGTCGGTGAGCCCGCCGTGCACCTGCCCCTCGATGATCATCGGGTTGATCCGGGTACCGCAGTCGTCCACCGCGACGAACCGCCGCACCTTCACCTGCGCGGTACCGGGATCGACGTCGACCACGCAGATGTACGCGCCGTTCGGGTACGTCAGGTTCGGCGGGTTGTAGGTGATCTGCGCGTCCAGCGAACCCTCGATGCCCTCCGGCAGGTCGCCGGCGCCGTGCGCGCGCATCGCGATCTGTTGGATCGTCACCGCCTTGCCTGGGTCGCCGGCCACCTGGAACGAGCCCTTCACCCACTCCAGGTCGTCCGGCGCGACCTCCAGCATCGCCGAGGCGATGATCCGGGCCTTGTCGCGTACCTTCCGGGCGACCAGCGCGGCCGCCGCACCCGACACCGGTGTCGACCGGGATCCATAGGTACCGAGGCCGAAGGGCGTGTTGTCGGTGTCGCCGTGCACCACGTCGATGTCGTCCGGCGAGATGCCGAGCTCCTCGCCGACGATCTGCGCGAACGTCGTCTCGTGGCCCTGTCCCTGGGACTGCACCGACAGCCGTACCACCGCCTTGCCGGTGGGGTGCACGCGCAGGTCGCAGCCGTCGGCCATGCCCAGCCCGAGGATGTCCATGTGCTTGCGCGGGCCGGCGCCGACCGCCTCGGTGAACGTGGACACCCCGATACCCATCAGCTCACCGTGCTCGCGCCGCTGGGCCTGCTCGGTCCGCAGCTCGTCGTACCCGGCGATGCGCATCGCCTCGCGCAGCGTCGCCGCGTAGTCGCCCGAGTCGTACACCCAACCGGTCGGCGTGGCGTACGGGAACTGGTCGGGGCGTACGAAGTTGTCCAGGCGCAACGTCGCCGGGTCCTGCTGCAGTTCGTCGGCGAGCCGGCTCGCCAGCCGCTCCACCAGGTAGACCGCCTCGGTGATCCGGAACGAACACGCGTAGGCCACGCCACCCGGTGCCTTGTTGGTGTAGACCGCGGTCATCTTGCAGTACGCGGCCTGCAGGTCGTAGCTGCCGGTGAACACGCCGAAGAACCCGGCCGGGAACTTTACCGGCGCCGCGGTGCCGTTGAACGCGCCGTGGTCTGCGAGCACGTTGGTACGGATGGCGAGGATCTTCCCGTCCCGGGTCGCCGCGATCTCACCGCGCATGATGTAGTCGCGGGCGAACCCGGTACTGGTCAGGTTTTCCGACCGGTCCTCCATCCACTTGACCGGCTTGCCGGTCAGCAGTGACCCGACGATCGCGCAGACGTAGCCGGGATAGATCGGTACCTTGTTGCCGAACCCGCCGCCGATGTCCGGCGAGATCACCCGGATCTTGTGCTCCGGCAGCCCGGCGACGATCGCGTATAGGGTGCGGTGCGCGTGCGGCGCCTGGGTGGTCGACCACAGCGTCAGCCTGCCCTCAACGGAGTCGTAGTCGGCCACGCAGCCGCAGGTCTCCATCGGCGCCGGGTGCACCCGCGGGTACACCACGTCCTCGCTGACCACGACGTCGGCGGACGCGAACACCGCTTCGGTGGCGGCCGCATCGCCGGTCTCCCAGTCGAAGCAGTGGTTGTCGGTCTTGCCCTCCAAGTCGTCGCGTATCACCGGCGCGTCCGGGTCGAGCGCGTGCCGGGCGTCGATCACCGGCGGCAGCATCTCGTACTCGACGTCGATCAACTCCAGCGCGTCCCGGGCCGCGTACCGGTCCTGGGCCACCACGCAGGCGACCTCCTGGCCCTGGAAGCGGACCTTGTCGGTGGCCAGCACCGCCTGCACGTCGTTGGACAGCGTCGGCATCCAGGCGAGCCCCTGCGCGGCCAGCGCCTCGCCGGTGATCACCGCCTTGACGCCGGGATGTGCCTCGGCGGCGCTGGTGTCGATCGACACGATCCGGGCGTGCGCCATCGGCGAGCGCAGGATCGCAAGGTGCAGCATGCCCGGTAGCTGCACGTCGTCGGTGTAGCGGCCACGCCCGCGGACGAACCGCGGATCCTCCTTGCGCAGCATCCGCCCGTACCCGACCGGATGCTGGTCGTTGTCGACGTGTGCGGCGGGCGGTTCGTGCACGGTGGTCATGACGCGCTCCCTGCCGGTATGGGCTGCGTCGCGTCGGCGGCGGCCGGTTCGGTGACGGACTCCGCGGGCGCGGCGGGTTCGTCCGCTGCCGCCGGTACCGCGCCGTCCGGGTGGTCGGCGGCCCACTGCACCGAACGGACTATCGTCGCGTAGCCGGTGCAACGACAGATCTGGCCGGAGATCGCCTCGCGGATCTCGGCCTGGTTCGGGTGCGGGTTGCGGTCGAGCAGCGCCCGGGTGGTCATCATCATCCCCGGCGTGCAGAACCCGCACTGCAACCCGTGGCACTGCATGAAACCCTGCTGGATCGCGTCCAACGTGCCGTCCTCGTGCGCCAGCCCCTCGACGGTACGTACCTCGTGGCCGCTGGCCATCGCGGCCAGTACGGTGCACGACTTGACCGGCTCGTCGTCCATCCAGACCACGCAGGCACCGCAGTTGCTCGTGTCGCAGCCCCAGTGCGTGCCGGTCAGCCCGAGCTCGTCGCGCAGGAAGTGCACCAGCAGCAGCCGGGGCTCGACCTCGCGGCTCACCTCAGCCCCGTTCACCGTCATCGTCACCTGCATGATCAGGACCTCCCGTCGACGATGCGCTGGACGGCGCGCCGCAACGTGCGCCGCGTCAACTCCTGCACCAGGTGCCGCTTGTAGTCGGCCGTACCGCGCATGTCGGTCGACGGCTCGCAGTGCCCGGCGGCCAGCGCGCCGGCCCGCTCGTACAGCTGCTCGCCCGGCGGCTCGTCGCGCAGCAACTCGGACACCGCGGGCAGTACCACCGTGTGCGGCCCCACCGCCGCGAATCCCACCCGTGCGTCGGCGATCAGCCCGCCGGCCAGCGTCACTGCGGCCGCGGCCGAGACGACCGCCCAGTCACCGGCCCGGCGCTCCACCTTCTCGAAGGCGGACGAGGAGTCGGGATGCAACGGGATCCGTACCTCGACGAGCATCTCTCCGTCGCCGACCGCCGTCTCGTACGGGCCCCGGTGGAACTTCGCCATCGGCACCACCCGCTGGCCGGAACCGTTGCGTATCACGCATTCGGCGTCCAGGCAGCTGCACACCGCGGACAGGTCCTCGGACGGGTCGGCCTGGCACAGCGAACCACCGATCGTGCCCCGGTTGCGTACTACCGGGTCGGCGATGACCCGTTCGGCGTCCCGGAAGATGGGCAGTACCGCGGCGAGCTCGTCGGACTCCAGCAGCTCGCGATGCCGGGTCAGTGCACCGAGACGCACCAGGTCCGGTTCGACCAGCACGTACCCCAGCTCGTCGTGCAGGTCGTTGATGTCGATCAGGTACTCCACGTCGGCCAGCCGCAGCTTCATCATCGGCAGCAGGCTGTGCCCGCCGGCGATCAGCCGCGCCGTCTCGCCCCGCCGTTCCAGCAGCCCGATCGCCTGCTCGACGCTGGTCGCGCGGTCGTATTCGAACGGTCCGGGAACCTGCATGACAGCCCCCTACACACGGTCAACCCGACTCGTCGTCGAGCCTCACCGCCGAGAACACACCAGCCGTCGACGCCCGTCAATCGCCAGATAACCAAACGCTTAAGTCCCTATCACAACCTGTTAGGACATGACTGAGCCGCGCGTTGACCGCCCAGCGAGCGGATCGCACGGCAGGCGTCTTCGTTCCCGCCGCTGTCGGGTCCCTGCGCGGACGATGGCGGGCTGATCGCGATCACCCCCACCCTCGACGGCACGAACAACTACTGACCCTGCATCCCGCGGACGTCTCCGGTGACCCGGTCGCCGCCGTCGAGCTGCTCCGCGGCGTACCGGCCGGATGCCGTCCTGGATCCCCGAGACGGTCTGACCGTGCCCCCGTCGCGCGGGAGACGGCCGGCCGCTTGTGGGTATCTGCCTGTTGGGCGATTACGGTTGAAGCAGCAGCGTGAGGGGTGGTGCTTCGATGGCTGACCGTGGGGTTCCGCGTTTTCCGGATCTCGACGTGGAGACGCTGTCGCTGGTGCCGGCCGCAGGTGGTGGACTGTCGGTTCGCGCTGGCGTGGTCAGCGGGCAGCTTGTGGTGGTTGTGCATGATCGGCGGAGGTGGCAACTCGCCGTGGCGCGCGATGTCGAACAGATCGGTCGCACCCAGGTCGGTGCAGGTCGAGCGGAACCGGCTCCGTCGCGTGGGGTATGGGGCCGTCGTCGCCAGTGGTGTGTCGCAGTCGTGTGCGGGTCACGAGTCGATTCTGTGGCGATTGTTCGTCGCGGAAGGCGGCTGCCTGTTCCGCTCGTCACGGTCGGTTCGGCCATGGTGGGTGCGGCTGTGGTCCGCGCGGTGCCTGGGCTGAGGGTGGTTGCCGTGGATGCTTCGGGTGCGCCGGTGTCGGACCTGATGATGGCCGAGTCGGGGCCACGACTGTGGCCCCGACTCGGGATGCCCCGCCGGTTCGCGCCGTATCACCCCGCCGGCAGGGGCGCGGCGTAGCGGAGCCTCAGCAGGTGATGTTGTTGATCTGCTCGTAGGCGTTGGCGGTCGGCGCGCCGACACGTAGGCGCGCACCATCGGATACGGCAACTCGACCATCCCCCGCTCGTCGATCAGCCGTCCGTAGATGCGGTGATCGTGTGCCGCTGCTTGCGCGGCGCGTCCAGATCCGCCCGCAGGATCTGATCGATGAACGGCTTGAACTCGTCCAGCCTCGAAGGCCGCGGCGGCAGCTTCTTCTTCCGCGGCTGCGGCCACGCCGACGCCAACGCCTCGACCACCCTGCGGCACCCCACCTGATACTTGCGCTCGATCGCGCGGCCCGACATCCCCGCGCGAGCATCACACCGGATCGCGGCATACAGGCCCGTCTTCGACACCGGCGGCATCGAACGCCCTCTCACCCGCAAGACCGCCTTATCGTCCCATCGACCCCGAGTGTTGTCGAAACTCGCGAACAACACGTTCACCACGTCGGTGGATGCCAACCTGCCTCACCGCTACCGCTACGCTGCGAGCTACCTCGTTGACATGATCAAGGCCGTATCAGCACCGCCCAGCGCAGCCCGTCGCGTGGTGGTGTCGAAACTTGCGAACATCGACCTTGGCCGTAATCGGCTGGTGTCGAGTCCCGCGAACAACTGGTGTCGTCTCACACGAACGAAACCACCGGGGCTTGGCATAGCGCCGCTTCACCGGTTGGCGATGGTCCATCCGGCCGCCTCGGCGCGCTGTGCCCAGGAGTGGGCGTCGCGGCCGTCACGTTCGAGTAGGGCAGCGTGCGTGCCGGCCCCGACAATCCGCGTCGAGAATCAGCATCTGGTCGGCATGACGGATCGTCTCGAGTCGGGGGGCGACGACGAGCATGGTGCCGGCCTCTCGTACGCGCGCCAACGGCGCCGGTGATGGCGGTAGGGTTGCCGCCGTCGACGGCGGCGGACTCGTCGACAAGTGACACGTTCACCGGAAGGGCAAGTGAGACGGCATCGGCGCTGGTGGCCCACCGGCTGCGATCCGGATCGACTCAGCGTCCGTTGGGGTCCGCTTCCGGGCGTGCTGGGCTCGCGCCGTATCCCGATATTGTTCGGTGCCTGTCGGGTTGCAGGTGTCAAGGGCAGCAGTCACAGTCGGCGACGCGCCCGCAGCTGTCGGCGTCGGCCGGATCGGCGGCGAGGACGCTGCCGGCGGAGGCGCAGCAGCCCTTGCCGTGCCAGACGCCGATGCCTTCGTTGACCGCCAGGCCCGCGATGATCAGGGCAGCGAGGGGGTCTGCCCACCACCAGCCGAACAGGCTGTTGACGGCAAGGCCGACCAGCAGCACCGCGGACAGGTAGGTGCACAGCAGGGTCTGTTTGGAGTCGGCGACTGCACTGGCGGACCCGAGTTGACGGCCGGCGCGGCGCTGCGCATACGACAGGCCGGGCATGATCACCAGGCTCAGCCCGGCCAGGACCAGCCCGACCGTGGAGTGTTCTGCCTCGGTAGTGCCCAGCAGGGTTCGGGTCGACTCGACCAGCACGTAGGCGGCCAGCGCGAAGAACGAGAGGGCGATGGCCCGCAGTGCCACCCGCTCGCGCCGCTGTCGAACGTGGGGGTCGGAGGCGGAGAACTGCCAGGCCACCGCCGCGGCCGAGGACACCTCGATCACCGAATCTAGCCCGAACGACACCAGGGCGGCCGAGGATGCCACCGTACCGGCCGCGATCGCCACCACCGCTTCGATCACGTTGTAGGAGATCGTGGCGGCTACGAGCCCCCGAACTCGCCGAGCTAGCACCACCCGCCGCTCCGGCGAGTCGGTTACCACCAGCCGGTACGTGGACAGCCGCTCAGCCAGAGTCATGCGCGAGGTCATCAGCAGCATCCCGTCGTGTCGGCCTCGGCGCACGCGGTTGGGTCGACGGCAAGCACCAACCCGAGCAGATCCCCCAGCGCGTGCCCCAGTCTCGCGTCGGCCAACTCGTACCGAGTCCGCCGCCCTTCCGGGACCGCCACCACCAGCCCACAGCCCCGCAGACAGGCGAGATGGTTGGACAGGTTCTGCCTGCTGGTGCCCACCAGCTCCGCCAGTTCGGCTGGGTACGCCGGCGCGTCACGCAGCGCCAGGAGCAGGCGTGCGCGGATCGGGTCGGACAGGGCATGGCCGAAGCGTGCCAGCACCTGACCGTGTGTCGCGGTCTCCATGCCCGATACAGTACATCAATTGATGTATTCATCAAGCCATGTACTGAGCGCCAGTGCCCAGCGTCATGGGTGCCCAGCGTCGGCCGGTACCCGTCGTCGTCGAGGTTGGCTGTCTCGCCGTCGACGCCGACGGAGTGAGTGCCGTAGAAATGGACGTCCTCGTGGTGTCGGTACCTCGAACCAGTCGGCCGCGACGTCTAACGCCCCGCTCAGTCCTGGCTCGTCGGTCGCGCTGGCGCGCAATGCCAGCCCCGCAGCGCCTCCGCTTCCACGCGGGCTGCCCTCTCGGACCAGGCCGATACGGCGTCCGGCACGTCCTCGACCGCGAACCGGCGGCCCGTGGCCCATGCCGATCCCGACCCGACGCCGAGCACGAACGTTCCAGCGGCTTCTAGTCCATGATCAGCGCGGTCAGGTTGCCGCCAAACACCAGCTCCCGTACTTGTACGCCGATCCCAACGCCCCGAGGCTTCGCACGGCGTCTGGTCACAGCGACAGGTGGGTGCCCATCTCGATCATCACCAGAGCCCGACCAACACCACGCCCGGGCCAACCAACACGGCGCAGCCCCACGGCGGCAGCTAGCCCGCAGACTCCGCCACCTACCACGAGCGCGGTACCTGGCATATGCATGCTTCCTTCACTACGCGCCGTGCTTCGGTAGCCCGCCCTCGGGGCCAGCGAAAAAGTGTACAGACTGTGTACTTAATGCTCCTACCTACAAGGTAGGCTTCCCTGGGAGAGGAGCGGTGCCAATGCCGTCGAAGTCGATCGTGGAACCGATGAACGCCCGGAGCCGTCGTACGCGAGAGTCGCTGCTTGCTGCGACCCGCGCAATCCTGGAGGAGCAAGGTTTCGAGGCGTTGAGCATGACGGCGGTGGCGGATCGTGCCGGGGTAACGCGCAGAGCCGCGTACTTGCACTTTGCGACGAGGGCTGAGCTGGTCGGGGCGCTGTTCGACTACGTTGCCGCCGAGGAGGGCCTCACCGAATCCCTGCGCCAGGTGTGGGAGTCGCCAGACGCACCTAGCGCACTAGACCAGTGGGCTCGGCATCTGGCCAGCTATCACTCCAGGTTGCTGCCTATCGACCGGGCTCTGCAGCGTGTCCGCGATCACGATGCCGACGCGGCCGCTCACTACGCCAGGGTGACCGCCGAGCAGATGCGGAACTGTCGTCGCCTGGCGCAACGACTCAACCAGGAGCATCAACTCGCTGAGCCATGGACAGTGTCATCGGCCCGGGACATGCTCTTTGCGCTGGTCTCTTCCGACCTGATCGGGGCATTGCTGGAGGATCGGCGTTGGTCGCGTCGACGACTCGCCGAGCATCTCAGTGTCTTGTTCCGTTCAACGTTCGTCGCCACGTCGAACGGTGGGGAATTCGCTGGCTGAGCACAGCAGAGAGGTGCCCGACCCCGCTGCGGCGGCGCCCATATTCCCTGTGCTGGCACGATCAGCTGTCGCTCACGGGCCCGCCCTGGAAGATCCGACCGGCTCGGCGTCTACACGAGCGCGAGCCTGAGGGTCCGCGTCGACCAATGTGTGGCGCGCCGATCGGCTACCCAAGCATCTGCGGCGACTGGACGACGCGCGCTGCTTGGACGAATGCCCATAGCGGCCGACAGGCTGGCTCCGGCGCTGGCCAGCCAGGCGCCGTCTCGACTGCCAGAGCCGAGACTGCCGATTCGGTCGATACACGGTTGTCAAGACATGCTTCTCCCCATCTCGCGCGCACTGCAAGCTGGAGAGAGCATCGACTCGGCGCGGCCGGCCGTACTGGAAGGGGTCGGGCACATGCCGCAGCTCGATCAACCTGAGCTGCGGTTGACGGCGGTGGCGCACTTACCGGCCTGAACTGGCCTCCGCCTGGCGAGCGCCGCATACGCGTGAGGGGGGCTGCTCGCGCCATAGCCCCGGGCACTGCTTCCCCTTGACACCAACGGATGCACTGCATGATCGCCTCAATGCGCGGTCGGCGCGACACCCGAACCTGGATGCGACAACCAGGTTCCCCTCCTTGGCACCAGGGAACTCCGCGAGTACCGTCACAAGTATACATGGCGTGTAGTTAACGCTTGGAAGACAGTGCATCTAGTGATCCGACATCGACCTCGGGAGGGTTCGATGACACGCATCGCCATCATCGTGGGAAGTACTCGCCCAGGACGCAAGGCACGGGACGTCGCAGAGTGGATCCACAGCATCGCGATCCGGCGGACTGACGCCGAGTTCTCGATCGTAGACCTGCTCGACGCCGCGCTGCCGCTGCTCGACGAGCCCATTCCGCCGGCCGCCGCGCAGTACCGCCACGACCACACACGCCGGTGGGCGACGACGGTCGACCAGTTCGACGGATACGTCTTCGTCACGCCGGAATACAACCACTCGACGTCCGCCGCGCTGAAGAACGCCCTGGACTTCGTGTACGCCGAATGGACCAACAAGGCAGCCGGATTCGTCGGATACGGCGTGTCTGGTGGTACCCGGGCTGTGGAACATCTCCGCCTGGTCATGGCCGAGCTGCAAGTCGCCGACGTTCGTGGGCAAGTGGCGCTCTCGCTGTGGGACGACTTCAGCGAGAGCGGCGTGGTCACTCCTCGTCCTCAACAGGCCGAAGCCGCTGCCGCCATGCTGGGCCAGCTCGTCGCCTGGTCGACTGCGCTGCGATCTGTCCGCGTCCATCAGCCGGTGCCGTGATGCGACCGCACATGCCCGGCGAGCACACGGCGCCAACGGGCACTGCGCTGATCGTGGTGGACATGCAGAATGCCTTCGTTGCCCGGTCCGCCGCCCCCGAGACCCGCAACGGACGGCCCCTCGTCGCGGAGGTCAACGCACGTATCAATAATGCCATCGAGCGAGGTTGGCCCATCTTTTACACCCGCGACATCGGCCCGTGGCAGCTGCCGCCGGGCGACCCTGACGGCCAAACCGTGCTGTTTCCTGGCCTGCAGATGCACGGCGACGTTGTCCCAAAAGGGCCCGGCAAAACCGGAGGCATGTCGGGGTTCGTCCTGCACCGCAACGGACCCGGCTCTGGTGGACTCAGCGATCTCGCAGCGCGCCTGAACGCCACTAGTGTTGATGCGGTGGTCGTGGTCGGTATCGCGGCCGACGTGTGCGTCGCTGCAACCGCCCACGACGCGTTACGGCTCGGATACCGCGTCACAGTCGATCTCGGTGCCTCTGCGTTCGTGCACGCACACCCCGACGGCGACCAGGCGGCAATCGCGGATCTGGTTGACGCCGGCATCCTCATCACAGGTGCGTAGTGCTCTCAGAGCACCTTGCACCACAGTGTCGGGGAGGTCGGGATGCCGTGCACGAACACGGTCGGGCTGGTCGGAGCCAACGGAGCAGGCAAGAGCACGCTGCTGAGGCTGCTCAGCGGCGGGCTGATTCCCGACGAGGGAGACGTGACCTGCCGAGCGCCAGCAGAGATACGGCGACAGTTCGATGCGATCGTCGCCTACTCGCAGCTCGCCGAGTTCATCGACTCCCCGGTGCGCTACTACTCGTCCGGGATGAAAATGCGCCTCGGGTTCGCCTTGCTCACCCAGGTGCCGCATCCGGTGCTGCTGATCGAGGAGGCGCTGGCGGTGGGCGATCAACAGTTTCGTGAGAAGTGTTACCGAACGATCGAAGCTATGCTCGCCGAGCCAGGACGGACCCTGGTGCTGGTCTCCCACAACGAATCCGACCCGCGCCGTTTCTGCAGCCGGGGCATCTGCCTGCGGCAGGGTCACGTCGTCGCGGACGGACCGCTAGAGGTGGCGCTGAGCGCCGCACGGCAACCTCCCGCGCCACAAGACACCACAGCTCCGCTGGCTGGGTGATGCCGCCCGATCGCCAGCTGTCGCCTCCCGACGACCCCGCGGGAAGCCCACCCGACGGCGCTCAGGATGGTCACGGTCCGCTGGCGCCGAGCTCTTGCGTTGCCGCAGAGGCTGGGGGACAGTGGAGGTACGGCGATGGGGCTCGCCGTCAATCGCGGGATTTCCGCTGACGGCCTCTACCAGGCGAGATGGTGGGGGCCCGCTATGCGCAACATGACTCTTCGCCTCCCCGCCCGCCCGCCTCGGCCGCCGGTCGTGCGGGTGGCGCTGCGAGCTTGCTGGGACGAGCCATGGCCACACTGACGCAGCTGCGGATCGTGGTCCTGCAGACCAAACGAGACCTCTGGTGCGATCGCTGCGTGGCGACCTGCGCGGTGCAGATCATCTACGTCGTCGAGGAGTCCGGGCGCGTCCCGAACGCGGTCGGTGGGCTGACCTACTGCGAGGTGTGCGAGCAACGCTGACCCGGCCCCGGGCAGGTGGCCGGCACGCGGTGAAAGCGAGGCGATCTTCGGTGGCTACCGACGAGACACTCTCCGATCTGCTGCATGAGACCCGCCGGTTCCCGCCGCCCGAGGACATCGTGGCGACGGCGAACATCGACGCGACGGCCTATCAGCGAGCGAGCGCGGACCGGCTGGCGTTCTGGGAGTCGGCCGCCGAGCGGCTGAGCTGGGATCGGCGCTGGGATCGTGTACTGGACTGGGATCCGCCGTTCGCCGACTGGTTCGGCGGCGGCGAGCTCAACGTGGCGTACAACTGCCTCGACCGGCACGTCATCGCCGGGCACGGCGATCAGGTCGCCTACTTCTGGGAAGGCGAGCCGGGCGATCGACGCACGATCACCTACGCGCAGTTGCTGCGTGAGGTCTGCCAGGCCGCGAACGCGCTCACCGAACTGGGGGTGGTGGCGGGCGACCGGGTGGCGATCTATCTGCCGATGATCCCCGAGGCAGTCGTGGCTATGCTCGCATGCGCCCGGATCGGTGCACCGCACACTGTGGTGTTCGGCGGGTTCTCCGCCGAGGCGCTGGCCAGTCGAATCATCGACTGCGACGCGCGCGTGGTGATCACCGCCGACGGCGGGTACCGGCGAGGCCAGGCCAGCGGACTGAAGGTCAACGTGGATGGGGCGGTCGCGCACTGCCCGCAGGTGCGCACCGTCCTGGTGGTCCGCCGCACCGGACAGCCGGTGGGGTGGGACGACTCCCCGGACGTGTGGTGGCACAAGCTGGTCGACCGGCAGCCGACCACGCACACACCGGATCCGTTCCCTGCCAGCCACCCGTTGTACATCCTTTACACCTCGGGCACCACAGCCAAACCGAAAGGCATCCTGCACGGCCACCGGCGGCTATCTGATCTTCGCGGCATGGACGCACTGGGCGGTGTTCGACCTCAAGCCCGACGACGACGTGTACTGGTGCACCGCCGACGTTGGTTGGGTCACCGGCCACTCCTACATCGTGTACGGGCCGCTGGCGAACCGCGCCACCTCGGTGCTGTACGGGGGCACGCCCGACACGCCCGGCCGGGGCCGTTGGTGGGATCTGGTCGACCGGTACGGCATCACGATCCTCTACACCGCACCCACCGCGATCCGTACCTGCATGAAGTGGGGCGAGCAGATCCCGGCCGAGCACGACCTGTCGTCGCTGCGGCTGCTGGGCACCGTCGGTGAACCGATCAACCCCGAGGCGTGGATGTGGTATCGCCGCAACATCGGCCACGACCACTGCCCCATCGTGGACACCTGGTGGCAGACCGAGACCGGCGGCATCCTGATCAGCCCGCTGCCGGGCGTGCAGGCGACCAAACCCGGTTCGGCGATGCGGCCGCTGCCCGGGGTCGAGGCCGCGATACTCGACGATGCCGGCCTCCCGCTGCCCCGCCGGGACGCGGCCGGCTACCTGGTGCTGACCGAGCCGTGGCCGGGCATGATGCGCACCATCTGGGGCGACGACCAGCGCTACCGCGAGGTGTACTGGTCGCGCTTCCCCGGCGTGTACTTCGCCGGCGACGGCGCGAAGTGGGACGCCGACGACGACATCTGGCTGCTCGGCCGGGTCGACGACGTCATGAACGTCTCGGGCCACCGAATCTCGACCACGGAGGTGGAGTCCGCACTTGTCTCGCACCCGCGGATCGCCGAGGCGGCCGTGGTCGGCGCGCCGGATCCGACCACCGGCCAAGCGATAGTCGCGTTCGTCATCGCACGCTCCGGCGACGATGCCGGGGACGGCGACGAGCTCGCCCGGGCGCTGCGCGGCCACGTGACGGCACAGATCGGGCCGATCGCCAAGCCCGAGCAGATCCTCGTCGTCCCGGAACTACCGAAAACGCGCTCGGGCAAGATCATGCGCCGGTTGCTGCGCGATGTCGCCGCCCACCAGGAACTGGGCGATGTCACCACCCTGACCGACAGCACCGTCATGGACATCATCAGGGATATGTTGCCCACCGCGGCGCAAGAAGACTGATCTCGGACAGGCGTTTTCCGAATCCGTGCCGAAACGGTCCGGCCAAGCAAAGGGCAGCGGAGCTGAGATGAATGCGAGCGACGAGCAGGTACCGGTGGTCGAACGCGACGCCGTGCGCTGCGTGGTGGTAGACCGGGAGGGGCTGGTGCTGTTGCTGCGCTCAGCCGCAGGTTGGGAGCTGCCCGGCGGCGGCATCCGCCCCGGGGAGAGCCTGGTCGATGCCGCGCGGCGCGAGTTGGCCGAGGAGACTGGCCTGGTCGTCGACGGCGACCAGGTCGGTGAACCGACCTGGTCACGTCAGACGACGTTTCGAGCAGGATATCTCCGGCGGCTGCAGGCCGAGCGGATCGTGCGGGTGGCCGTGGATGCCAGTGCCCCGGCGGTTCGAACTGGCGGCCGGCACCTCGCGGGTCGGCGCCCTGATCAGGCGTATCGGTGGTGGCCGGTGGCCGACGTACGCGAGTCCAGGCAGCGCTTCTATCCGGGGCGGTTGCCTGAGTTGTTGGTTGCGTTTCTCGACGACCAGCGGATCGTGGAACCGTTCGAGGCGTGGTCCTAGGCCGGCATCGGGAGCCGAAGAGACGGGCCAGCGCCGGGTCACCGGCAAGAACCGGGAGCACTACCTCGTGCGCGGTGGATTCCTCGGTGGTGATCAGGCCCCGTCGCAGTGCCTCGCGTTTGAGCGCAAACAAGCGTTGGTCCACCGACAAGCCCGCGCAGTGTCGCAGGGCCGGGTAGATGCCATCAGCCGGGCCGGCGAAACACGGGCTTCATCGCGTGCTGCTGGTGATCAGGCTAACTGGCTGGGGCGAGCCACGCCAGACTCCGCGAGTGTCGGCACCAGGGACGGATGGGCGCACGCTCGGCTGACGCCACCGGATTCGGCCGGTATGCTCGATCATGGTGGCGTTGACCGTTGGCCCGGCAGGACCAGGGATTCCTGTGCGCCGCCACGGCGATGAGGCTCGCCGGAACTGCGGACAACGCTGATGGCCTCTGCCCACCCGATCCCGGGAGGCAGCGCCATGGAAGACTCCGGCCAGATCGTCGTCCGTTGCTCGGCTGCGGTGTTCCGCGGCCGGGATGTGTTACTGGTCCAACGCACCGACCTCGGGCCAGGCGACTGGGTGCTTCCGGGCGGGAATCCCGCGCCCGGTGAGACGCTCACCGCCTGCGTGCTGCGCGAGGTCGCCGAGGAGTGCGGCCTGACCATCCACGATCCGCGCATCGCGTTCCTGCTCGAGGTCATCCACCCCGGCACCCGGAACAGAACCATCGACATCGTCTTCACCGTCAGCGAGCCGATCTGGCCGCCACCGCCACGACCGGTCGAGCACGACCGAATACCGCGCTTCGTTCCGGTCGATGCGTTGGCGGAGCTGACCCTGCGGCCCCCGCTGGAGCACCAGCTTCGACAGCTGGTCGCCAACGACCTGTCGGCGACCGCCCCGTACCTGGGTGATCTGTGGCAGCTCGGCGTCGACCGGTGAACTCAAAGCATCCCGGCCGGCCGGCCGGGCCGGCACCCACGGACCCCGACCCGCGCCGGGGCCGCCGCAGCAGGGAGGAACGATGCCCATTCGCCGCCTTGGACTCGACGTCGACAAGGTGCTTGACCGGCCGGGCCAGGTCGAACTGGCACAGGCGATCGAGCGGTGCGCCGGCGTCGAGGCGGTCAACGTCACGGTGACCGACATCGACATCGAGACCGTCGGGATGGACGTGACAGTCGTGGGTGACGACATCGACGCCAACGCGGTCTACCGAGCGATTGAGCAGACCGGGGCGGTCGTGCACAGCATCGACGAGGTCGTGGCCGGCAGCTACCTGGTCGACCGGATCCTGCGAGCGCGATGAGGCGAACGGCACGGGTGCCGACGCTGCCGTTGGTGCTCGGGTTCACCGACGGGCTGCTGAACGCGCTTACGCTGGCCGCCGGCGCGATCGTCGGTTCCGGCGCTCCGATCGGCTACGGCCTGGCGCTGCGGGTCGGCGTCGCCGCGCTGGTGACCGCCGCGTTCACCATGGCCGTGGCGGACTACGCCGACCGCCGCGCCGAGCTGGTCCGTGCCTCGCACGAGCTCAACCTGACCGTACGGGGCCGGCTGGTCGCCACCCGGCTGGGCCGCCGGGCGGTCGCCGAGTCCGTCCGTTCGATGACGATCGCCGCGCTCGCCAGCTTCCTCGGCGCGCTGCTGCCGCTGCTGGCCGGGGCGCTGTTACCGCGCCTGTCCTGGTTGGTCATCGTCTTCACGATCGGCGCGCTCGCCGCGCTGGGTACCATGATCGCCGGCCTGACGGCCGGCAGCAGAGCACGGTGGGGAATCCTAATGGCGCTGGGCGGCGGTGCGGTCACCCTCATCGGCATCCAGCTGCACATCACCTGACGTCCGCGACACCAGGGTGAACGACCAGGCCAAGGGGTCTCGTTGAGCCCGGGTCGTGCGTCATTCGTCATAGCGGTGGTGCACGGCGCGGACCTCGTCGACGATTGCGACGCCGCGCGTGACCAGTTCCTCGACCTGGGGCAGGAACGCCTCGATCTTCTCCGGCCGATCGATGATCATGATCAGTGCGGGCAGGTGTTCGGTCAACGAGAGGATCCGGGTGGTGTGGATCCGCGACGAGGCGCCGTAGCCCTCGATGCCGTGGAACACCGAGCAGCCAGCGAGCCCGGCGGCATGCGCCCGGTGCACGATCTCGGTGTACAGCGGCTTGTGGTGCCAGTGGTCGTCCTCGTTGATGATGATGGTCAGCCGCAGCGCTGTTCCGGTGAGTTTCATGGCTCTCCTCAGCGGGTGCCTCGGGTACGGATGCCGGAGTCGGGACCCGGTCCCGGCAGCGGGGAGCCGTCCGTCACTGCCGGGACCGGGAGTCGGTGGTGTCAGGCCATGGCGGTCACCACGGCGAGCACCGCTACCAGGGCGATCAGCATGTACGTCAGGTACGCGTCCAGCCGGCCGGACTGCAGTCTTCGGCCGTAGCGGGCGAGCGCCAGCACCGGACGCATCAGCGGTCGGTACACGAACCGTTCGACGACCTCCACCACGTCGGTGGTGTAGCCCAGGTGCGCGCCGGCAGGCCCGCGGCGCCGGTCGCCGGTTCGGCCGCCGGTGGCGCGTTCCAGCGTGGTCAGGCTGTTGCGGGTCAGCAGCAGGTTCGCCAGCACCTTGCGGGTCGGATGCGCGTAGCCGAAGGGCGTGTACTGGTCCTCTCCCTCCACCCCTTCGGTGGCCGAGCGCCACGCCGGCACGGTACGCACCCGCAGTAACGAGCCGCGGCTGACCGCGATGGCGGCCACCGCCACCGCTCCGGCCATGGCCGGCAGCACGATCCACAGCCAGGACGGCGAGAGGATCGAGAAGTCGGCGTACACCGGTTGCAGCACCCACGGCGACTTGAGCGCGTCGCCGGTCAGCACCGCGGGAACCAGCGGCGACAGGCCCCGGGACAGGACCCGTACCCCCAGCGGGCTGACCGCCGCCAGGCCCAGGCAGCCCAGGGCCAGCACGGCGAGACCGACCCGGCCGGTCCAGCGCAGTTCGGTCGGTTCGGCCACCGGCGTGGGCCGCCGCGGTCCGAACACGGTGAGGCCGAGAATGCGCACGAACGCGACGCTGGCGAAGCCGGCGGTGAGCGCGATCAGCGCGCCCGCGGCGGCCAGTGCGAGCCGGAAGCCCAGCCCCTCGACCCGGAACTGCTGCATCGTCGCCTCCAGCAGGAACCACTCGGAGACGAATCCGATGCTCGGCGGCAGACCGGCCAGGGTGAAGGCGCCGACCGCGAGTCCGCCGCCGCTGAACGGCAGCCGGCGCACCACGCCGCGCAGGTCTTCCAGTTCGTCGCTGCCGCAGGCGGTCTCGATCGACCCGGCGGCGGTGAACAGCAGCGACTTGGCCACCGCGTGCGCGACCATCTGCAGGCTCGCGGCGAGCAGTCCGATCGCGACCATCCGCGGGTCGTGCCGGTCGGCGCCGATGAGCGCGACCGAGTACCCAACGACGATCAGACCGGCATTCTCCACGCTGGAGTAGGCGATGACCCGGGACAGCCGGGTCTGCACCGCGGCGTGCGCGATGCCGAGGATCGCGGTGAACCCGCCGAGCAGCAACAGCACGACTGGCAGCCAGGCCGGTGGCGCGCCGAGCAGGCCGAGCGTGCGCCACAGTCCGTAGAAGCCGACGTTGACCGCGACACCGGACATCAGCGCGCGCACTGGGCCGGGAGCCGCGGAGTAGCCCGGAGGCATCCAGACGTGACCCGGCACCAGCCCGACCTTGACCGCGAACCCGGCGACCAGCAGCACGTACGCCGCCGAGCGGCCGATCCCGGCCGGGGCGCCGGTGAGCGCGAACGTGCCGGTCGTCGCGTACAGGGTGAGGAAGCCCAGCAGGACGAGTTGCCCGCCGCCCTTGCCGAACACAAGGGTGAACAGGCTGTCGGTGACCGTGCCCCGGCGGCCGCGGTGGTAGCCGGACATCAGGAAGAACGCGAAGGTGAGCGTCTCCCAGGCGAACAGGAACACGAACGAGTTGTCCGCGGTCACGATCACCGCGCACGAGCCCAGCGCCAGCGCTGTGGCGGTACCCAGGGCGCGGTGGGTGAGCCGGCCGGGCAGACGGGCCCAGCTCGCCAGCACCAGGCACACCGGCGTGGCGACCGCGAACATCAGCAGCAGGAACAGTCCGGACAACCGATCCGTGGCCAGCGAGGTGGCGCCGAAGATCGCTACGCCGTCGAAGCCGAGCCGAAGCTCGTGCCCGGCCACCGCGGCGGCGCCGACCACGCTCAGGCAGGCCGAACCGGCCGCCGCGCCGGCGAAGGCGAGCCACGGCGCTCGGCGTAGCACGACCGGTAGCAGGTCGAGGATCCCGGCCACGGTGAACACGGCGAGACCGGCGAGCAGCAACGCGGTCATGCGGTCACCTCCCGTCCTGCCGGTACCCGGCCGAGCGCGAGCAGGATCGCGTGCAGCAGGGTGAAGGGTGTCGGCGGCGAACCCGGTACCCACACGTCGATCGGCAGCAGCGCACCGACGCCGCCGGACGTGGCGTAGGACGGGCTGACGAGTCCACCGCTGATCGCATCGGCACCGACGGCGATGGTGACCACCGGCCGCGGCATCGCCTCCAGGGTGCGCGCGATCGGCGCGATCATGCCGCGGGCGCCCGCGCCGGTGATCATCAGGATGTCGGCGTGTCGCGGACTCGCGGTGAAGAAGATGCCCAGCCGGTGCACGTCGTACACCGGGTTGAGCAGCGCTTGGATCTCCCACTCGTCGGAGCCGTCGGAGCCGGCGTCCAGGTGCCGGACGTGCACCGACCGGCGCAGCCGCCGGACCCGGCGGGCCAGGTCGGCGCGCAGCGCCGACAGCGCGTCGTCGTCCTCCGGTTCGTCGCCGACAACCAGCGTCGCCTGGTCGGTCGCCGCAGTCTCGCTCCCGGCGGCCCAGGAAAACACCTCGGGATGGGCACGGACGCAGGAGCCGCACAGGATGCACCGGCCGCGGTCGAGTCGGACGCCGCCCTCGTCGGCCTCGATCGCACCGGTCGGACACACTCCAGCCACGCCGGGCAGCCGCGCCGCCGGATCCACGACACCCACGGCCGCGGGGAAGCTCGACTCGTAGGCGTCGGGGCGACGCGGGTAGCGCGTGGTCACGACACCGTTGCGCAGCCCTCGCAAGACCCACATCACAACGCCACCCCCGCCATGGACAGTCCGAAGCTGGCCTCGATGAACGCGAAGTCGGTGAGCACGTCGCCGTTGAACGTGTGCGAGAAGACCGCGAGGTTGTGGAACGACGCCGAGCGTGGCCGGCAGCGCCGGATCCGGCCGTCCGACACTTCCAGCACGTACAGCACCTCGCCCTGCGGCGCCTCCGCCCAGCCGATGCCGCGGCCGTCGGCGAACCCGACCGAGCGGCACAGCGGGGTAGCTGGATCCATGGTGGACAGTTCCGTGACGATCTGATCGATGAGCGTGCAGGCGTCGTCGATCTCGTCGAACCGGATCTGCAGCCGGGCCCGGGCGTCGCAGCTGACCCAGGGCGTCGCCGGCCGCCACACCAGCTCGTCGTAGGCGTCGTACGGACGGCGGATCCGGTCGTCGTCGGCCAGGCCGGAAGCTCGGCCTACCGGGCCGAGCGCGCCGTGGTCGATGGCCAGGTCGGTGTCGAGCACTCCGGTGTGCCGCAACCGGTCGATGAACGACGACGTGTTCATCAACAGCTGTGCGTCCGGCATGATCCCGGAGGCCAGTGCGCTCATCTCGGCGCGAATCCGGTCGGGGCGCAAGGCCGGCAGCGCACGGACCCCGCCGGGCACGACCACGCCGCGGCCGAACCGGCTGCCGCAGAGCCGGCCGACAAGCCGCAGCACCCGCTCCTTGTGCGCGCCGAAGCGGGCGGTGGCCACCGCGAGGCCGGCCGCGTCCGCGAGCCGCATCGCCACGTCCAGATGGTTGGCGATGCGTTCCAGCTCGGCGTGCAAGGTGCGGATCAGCCGAGCCGGCCGTGGCGGCCGCACCCCGCCGAGCGCCTCGACCGCGTGCGCGAACGCCAGCGCGTGCGCGACGCTCGCGATCCCCTCGACCCGTTCGGCCAGTAGCACGCCGGTCGCGGCGTCCATCCCCTCGAACCGCTTCTCGATCCCGCGATGCTTGGCGTAGACCCGTACCCGCAGCTCGGGGATGTCCTCGCCGGGTGTCTCCACCAGGAACTCCACCGACTCGCTCACGCCGGAACGCACCGGCCCGTGCGGGATGGTGAACAGGCCGGTGCCCACCACCAGCCGCGGCAGGATGTGCTCGTCCGGCTGGATCGACCAGGGCGCACCGGGTCGGCCCGGCACCGGTCGTTCGCTGTCGTCCGACAGCGGCAGGGTGAGCGGATCAAGCCGCGGGTGGCCGGCCGCGGTGACCCCGAACAGGTCGTGCAGGTCCCGCTCGTACCAAAACGCCGCAGGGATCCGGGGCGTCAGCGACGGGTAGCTGGTCGTGCCGGGCGGCAGCACCCAGTCGAATGGTTCAATCGTGTCCGGGGTAGCGAGCAGTGCCGTAAGTCGCAGCCCCTCATCAGTGTCGGTACCCATCAGCGAAGCGAACCGATCGCCGGCGTCCAGACGGTCCGCCAGTCGATCGACCAGCACGGTGTCGTCGTCCATCTGCGTGTCCAGCACCTCGTTGCTCATCGGCCCACCCTGGTCAGCTCGGCGACGGCTCGGTCGATCAGGGTGGACAGCTCGCCGGGAGGGTGGATGCCCAGTACCGCCAAGGCGACCAGGCCGATGGCCACCGGAACCACCATCCAGACGTTGAGCTCGCCGCGAGCGACGGCGGCCCCGGACGGGCTCGGCGAGACGACCATCCGGGTCACTCCGACCGCGAGGCCTAGGAAAGCCAGCGTCACGAGCACCACCAGCAGCGCGGTCATCGTGTGGCTGCCGCCCCGCAGCCCGCCGGCGACGATCAGGAACTCGCTGCGGAAGATGCCGAACGGCGGCAGCGCCGACAGCGCCAGGATCACCAGCAGGAACGCCGGTGCGCTGAACGGCAGCACGTTCATCCCGCCGCGGATGCCGGAGATCTGCTTGGTGCCGAACTTCTGCACCAGCGTCCCGGCGCCCATGAACGCGTTGCCCTTCGCCGCCGCGTGCGCGAGCACGTGCAGCATCGCGCCAGCCAGCGCCAGCGGCGCGCCGAAGCTGACCGCGATCGCGAGGATTCCCATGTGCTCGATCGACGAGTACGCCAGCATCCGCTTGATGTTGCGCTGCTGCAGCAGGTACAGCGAGGCGAGCAGCAGCGAGGCGACCCCGAACACCAGCAGCACCATCTGCGGGAAGGTGTGCCCCAGCGCAGCACTGGCCACCTGGAAGTACCGCAGCACCGCATAGAAACTGGTGGCCAGCAGCGCACCGGACAGCAGCGCGGAGACCGGCGTCGGCGCCTCCGCGTGCGCGTCGGGCAGCCAGGTGTGCACCGGTACCAGGCCGACCTTCGTGCCGAACCCGAGCACCGCGAGCACGAACGACAGCCGCACCGCCGTGTCCGGCAGCCGCCCGGCCGCGGCCAACAGCGGCGAGAACGACAGGTCGTACGACTGGCCGAGCACGCTCGCCCCGGCGTAGTACAGGAAGATCGTGGCCAGCAGCGCGATACCCAGCCCAGCCGAGGCGATCAGCACGTACTTCCAGGACGCCTCGGTGGCCCCATCGGTGCGGTCGATCGCGACCAGCAGCGCGGAGACCACGGTGGTGATCTCGATGGCGATCCACAACAGTGCGAGGCCGTCCACCGCCGGCGCCCACAGCATCGACGCGGCGAACACGTTGAACCCCAAGAAGAACCGGCGGGAGTACCGGTCGAAGTGCGGCTCGTCCTGCTCATCGCGAAGGTAGCCGATCGCGTAGACCGCGACGGTCGCATAAACGAACGAGGTGGCGAGCAGGAACACCATCGAGATCGCGTCGACCCGCAGGAACCCGAACCGGATCGTGTGGCCGGCGACGGTAGGCACCAGGCACACCGCGAGCACGAAGCTGGCCGCACCGGCCACCACCGTCGCCACCCGCGCGATCCGGTACGGCGCAACTGACAGGCCGGCGGCCACCACCGGAACGATCAGCAGAGCCAGCAGGACGATGTGCACGATCTCACCCCCGCAACCGGGTCAGCGCGCTGGTGGACAGCGACGAGGTGCGACCGTGGTGCACGCGCATCAACACGCCGAACACCACCACCGCGACCAGCAGGTCGAACAGGAACGCCACCTCCAGGATCAGCGGCAGCCCGGCGGCCACCACCAGGCTCGCCAACGACACGCCGTTCTCCAGCGAGAAGAACCCGATCGCCTGGGAGACCACGTCGCGGCGCACGATCATCAGCACGAACGCGACAAGGACCACCGCGATCGACAGCGACAGCGCCGTGGTCGGCAGCACCCGGCTGTGGATGCCCAGCGCGCCGACCGCGAAGAAGCCGAACCCTGCCACGACGATCGACACCAGTACCGAGGTCGCCACGCCCAACGTGCCGCTGCCAGCGATCTCCTCGCTGGTGTCGCGCAGCAGCCGGGTCACCACCAGCGGCACGATGACCACCTTGAGCGCCAGCGACAGCCCGGCCAGCGCGTACAGCTCCGGTACGTCCCGGCCGGCCGCGACGATCGCCGCGAGCGCCGAGACCACCAGCGACTGCAGCGCATAGAGCCGGACCTGGTCGCGCAGCACCGCTTGGCGCAGCATCCCGAACTCGGCCAGCAGCACCAGCACGGCGACCACGTTGGCGCTGCCCTCGAACACGCCCGGTACCGGTTGCATCAGCCACCCCCGAGGTACAGCGTGAAGACGGCAACGACCGACAACAGGAAGGCGGCCGAGACGAAGTCGGTGATCTTGAACAGGCGCAGCTTGGCGAACGAGTCGTCGATGACCGCCACTGCGGCGCCGACCACCAGCGCCTTGCCGACCAGCGTCACGATCGCCAGCGCCACGGAGCCGATCGCCGCGCTGGACGCGAGCCCCCACGGCGCCAGGAACACGTTGATCAGCAGCGTGTACAGCACCAGTTGCTTGCAGGCCGAGCCCCACTTCAGCAGCGCCAGGTAGGGTCCGGAGTGCTCGAACGAGCGAGCCTCCTCGATCATGCCGAACTCGTTGGTGCCGGTGTGCGTCTCGACCGGGATCCGGCCCGTCTCGTACAGGATGACCAGGAACAGCGCACCGGCGGCGAGCAGGTGCGCCGGGCGCACGATCTGGCTCGCCGACGAGCGCACAGTGGCGGCCAGCGCGTACGGCAGGTCGGTTCCGGTCACCAGCGCCACCGAGAACACCACGAACAGCACGACCGGCTCGGTGATCGCGGCGAACGTCTTCGACCGGCTCGCGCCCAGCTGCGCGTACGGGCCGCCGGTCTGCAACGCGGCCACCGCTACGACGAAGCTGCCCAGCGACAGCACGAACCCGCCGCCGAGGATGTCGCCCATGTACCCCCAGGGCAGGCCGAAGGTGGTCAGCACGGGGATCAGCAGCGGCACCGTCAGGTAGCAGGCCATGGCCACGATCGGCGCTGCGAGAAACCAGGCGTTCACCCCGGCCGGCGCGAGCGACTCCTTCGCGAACAGCTTCGCCAGGTCGTAGTAGGGCTGCAGGATCCGTGGCCCACGACGCCCCTGCAGCCGCGCCTCCAGCTTGGCGATCACGCCACTGATACCGGGTGCCGCGACCAGGATCGTCAGCGGCTGCAGCGCCTGAACGGCGGGGATCGGGAGCAGCAGACTCATCGCCCCACCCCCAGGGGGTGGGGCGCCAAGTGGTTGCCGGCGCTGCCGGCATCCTCCTCAGTCTCTTCAGCGAAAACGGGCACGCTACCTCCACCAGATCTGGTAGAGGCCATCAGCGGATGTCCCGCGGTTTCGGCGAGCCCCATCGCCTGATCACCAGTCTGCCCAACGCCCCTACGCAACGCAAGCTATTCGACCGGTCGACTCCTCCGAGTCGAATTAGGGCAATTCGCCGCGGCCGCGGTCGTGCCGGTTGCGCCGCACCGGTCGCCGCCCGCGTGCTGCCGCCATGATCGGGTAGCCTGGTACCGGAGCCGGATTCGCACGGTTCGGCCGCCCCGACATCGGGCCGGTCGTCGTGCGGTGCGGCCGGCGGAGGGGCTCGCCGACAACCGCGAAGCATCGCCAACGGTCCCTACCTGACACGGGTAGGAGACACCGATGGCATCCGGACCTCCGATCGGGTCGCCGTGACCAGGCGACCAGCGAAGGCGTCCGCGGCCGGCATCGCCGAGCGCCGCGCGCTGCTGCGCGAACTCACCGAACCCAGCTGCCTGGTCTGCCGGTCCGCGACCCGGGCCGCCCGGCAGTGGGTGACCACCTTCGTCAGCGAGTCGCACACCCAGCCGGAGACGATGCAGCGAGTAGTGGCGGGCATCGGCTTCTGCGCCGCCCACCACCGGCTGCTTCTCGCTGAGCCGACCGCGAGCTGGCTGCTGCCCGGGGTGTACGGCCCGGTTCTCGCCCACGCTGCGCGGCTCGTCGGCCAGCCGGCCGGCCCGGCGCTACGCTGCCCGATCTGCCTCGACGTCGCCGCTGCGACCGGCCGTGCGCTGTCCCGGATCGCACGCTGGGCCGGGGACACCGAGGTCCGGGCCGCGCTGCGCGATGCCGGAGCACCGTGCCTGCCGCACCTGCGGGCGCTGATGAACCGGGTAGGCCCGGCGGCGGCCCGGCATCTGATGCGGACGCTGCGGGAACGCACCGGGCCGGCGCTGGCGCTGTTGGGCGGCACCGACCCGGATGCGGCGGCCCGGGACCGGTTGCGCCGCACGCTTGCCCGACCCGTACTCGCGGCGCAGGAGTCCGCCGCGCGGCACGACGTGGCCCGGCTGGTCCGTACCGATCTGGCCGCCGGCGGCTGCCCGGTCTGCCGGCACGTGGCCCGGTCGGTGTGGCGCTGCCTCGACTGGCTGGCTGGCGACGCCGAGGCGCGCGACGGCACGTACGACCTGGCACTGTGCCCGCGGCACCTGCACGACCTGGCCGGCACCGGGGGACGCAACGTCGCGGCGATCCTCGCCGACCAGCGCGATCGTACCAACGCGCGGGCCCGGACCTTCCTCGCCGAGTCGGGCCCGCCGCCACGGCGAGTCTGGCAGCGGCCGGCCGACCGGCGACGCCTGACCCGGCAGCTGGCCCGGTTCGACTCGGTACGCCGGTGTCGGGTGTGTGAGGTGGCCGCGGTGCAGCAGCGCCGGTACCGGGAGCTGCTTGTCGCCCTCGACGCGGACCCAGACCTCGCTCGGGCCTGGTGGCGGGCGCACGGCCTGTGCGCCCGGCATGCCCGCGACTGGCCGGCCGACTCCACTCCGGCGCGGGTAGCCGCGACCCGCTTGGCGGCGACCGGCTGGGAGCTGGCCGAGGCGGTTCGGCGACGGCAGTGGGATTCCCGGTACGAGCCGGTCGGCGCCGAGCGTGACGCGTGGCGCCGCGCGGCTGGGCTGCTCGACGGCGAGGTCGATCTCGGCGGCCCCGCTATGCAAGGCGCAGCTTCGCGGATCGCGTACTGCGTCGCCGGCAGGGCGCAGCGGTGATGGCGGCGAAGGGTCCGCAACCTCCGGACCGCATCGTGCGCTTCGGCGTCGGGCCGATCGCCCGGCGCCGGGCGATGGCGCTCGCCGACCGGCTGCGCGGCCGTCGGACACCCGCCGCCGCGCTGTTCAAGCTGGAGTACGGCGGCTGGGTGGTGGCGATCTATCGGGGCACGCTGCCCGCCGAACCGCCGTGGAGGCACCATGACGACGCGGACTGAACGGCGGGCCTGGCTGCGCGCGGGCGCGGTGTCGTTGGCCGTGATCGGCGCCGCAGGTGGCGCGACCTCGATGCCGACCGGCTGGCGGGCCGGATTCGTCGCCCGGGCACCGGCGTCGCTGGCCGGCCCGGCCAGCGTGGTGTCCGCCGTCGTCGCCGGGCTGGTGACGCTGCTGCTGCTGGTGGCGGTGGCACGGCTGTTTCGGCCGCGCCGCCGCCGGCGCGGCGAGGAGCAGGAACCGGTACCAGTGCCGGAACCGACCTCGCCGCGATGGGCCCGGTTCGTGGCGTTGCTGGTGGCGCTCGCCGCGCTGTCGGTGCCGGCCTGGTTGGTGTTCGGCGCCCGGCTGCTGCCGGACGTATCGGCCGCGGCGGCAAGCGGTGGCCACCCGCACTGGCCGCACCTGCCCGACTGGTGGTGGCAGCCGCTGGCAGCTGGTGCGGTCCTGGTGGTCGTGGCGCTGCCGTGGCGCTGGTGGGCTCACCGGCACGGCGGCGACCGGCGCGAACCCGGCCAGGCGCAACGCGTGGCCGCGGCCGTGCGGGAGGGTCGCCGCGCACTCGATGCGGCGCCCGGCGGTCCGCGGGCCACGGTCGTCGCCTGCTACCGGGCGATGAGCGCCACGCTGGCCGACTCCGGCACCCGGCTGGATCCAGCCGACACCCCGGGCGAGTTGCTGCGCCGGGTGGTCGCGGACGGCCGGCTGCCCGGTCCCGCCGCGGGTCGGCTCACCGCACTGTTTGCCGAAGCGCGGTTCAGCTCGCATCCGTTCGGCGCCGAGCAGGTCGCCGCCGCGCGCGACGCGCTCGACGAGATCGCGGCCGCGCTGCCGGGCTCGGAGGTGGTGCGGGATGCGTCCTGAACCGGCACTGACCGGGCTGGTCGGCGCGGCCGTCGCCATACTGGCGGCGGTGGTCGCGGGCTGGACGGCCGCCACGGTGACCACTGCGGTCACCGTCCTGGTGCTGGCGCTGCGGCTGGTGGCTGCCGGCCGCACAGACCGCAGTACGGGGCCACCGCCGGCCCCGGCCGCAAACACGCTGACCCCGGTCGATCGGCTGGCCAACCGGCTCGGTTGGGCACTGTCCGGCGACCGGCGCGGACTCGCGTACGGGCTACGCCCGCAGCTTCGCCGGGTCGCCGCGGCGGCGCTGGCGCAGCGCGGCGTCGACCTCGACGGCGACCCGGAACCGGTACGGCGGCTGCTCGGCGCCGAGGGCTGGGCGCTGCTGCACGACGCGCCCACGGTGGACCGGGACGGACTGGACCGATTGCTTCGAGCGCTGGAGGAGTGCGAACCGTGAACCTGGCAGAGGCGCGCGCCTGGGGCGAGTCGGTACTCGGCGAGCTGGCCACCGTGGTCGTGGGCAAGCGCGACGCGCTGGAGATGGTCCTGCTCGGCATTCTCGCCGACGGGCACGTGCTGATCGAGGATCTGCCCGGGCTGGGTAAGACACTCATCGCGTCGAGCTTCGCCACCGTACTGGGGTTGGAGTTCGGCCGGGTGCAGTTCACGCCCGACCTGCTGCCCGCCGACATCACCGGCGGCCCCTACCTCGACCCGACCGACAACCGGCTGCGGTTCCGGCCCGGCCCGCTGTTCGCCAACCTGGTGCTCGCCGACGAGATCAACCGGGCGCCGGCCAAGACCCAGGCCGCGCTGCTGGAGGCGATGGCTGAGCAGCAGGTGACCGCGGACGGCACGGCACACCGGCTGCCGGACCCGTTCGTGGTGCTCGCCACCGAGAACCCGATCGAGTCCGAGGGCACCTATCCGCTGCCGGAGGCACAACTCGACCGCTTCCTGCTGCGGCTGCGGATCGGGTACCTGTCGGTCGACGACGAGCTGGAACTGCTCGACGCCCGCGCCACGCATCGCCGGCCACAGCGACCGAGGCCGGTCACCGACGCCGCGGGCGTGCTCGCGGCGCGCGCCACGCTGGGCGGCGTGGAGGTCGGCCGTGACGTACTCGGCTACATCGTCGCGCTGGTCGACGCCACCCGGCGGCATCCGCAGCTCGCGGTCGGCGCCAGTACCCGCGGCGGGCTGGCCCTACTGGGACTGGCCCGGGGGCGCGCGCTGCTGGCCGGCCGCGACTATGTGCTGCCCGACGACGTGAAGGCGCTCGCGGTACCGGCGCTGGCGCACCGGCTGGTGTTGCGGCCGGAGGTCTGGGCCCGCGACATCGACACCGACCAGATCGTCGCTGAGGTCGTCGTGGCGACACCGGTACCGGGTGGGCCGGCCGAGCTCGCGCAGGCCCGGCCGTGAACCCGGCCGATGCCGGCGCTGCGTCGGCCGCGAGCCCCGCCGGCGCCGGCAGCAGCCCGGTCGCCCACCCGGCAGGGATCGGCGGTAGGGCCGCGACAGGTGCCGGCGGCGAAACGGCCGTGCGCCCGGGCAGGGCCGGCGGCGGGGCGGCGGAGAGCCCGGCAGGCGTACGCGCGGGATCGGCGGTGCAGCTGCGGTGGTCCCGGTCGCCCCGCGCGTACACGCTTGGACTGCTCGCCGCGGCGTCGCTGGTCGCCGGGTACCTGACCGGTCGCGGCGCGCTGGCAGCGTTTGCGGCCGGGCCGCTGGTGCTGCTCGCGTTCGCCGTACACAACCGGCTTCCGGCCGGGCTGCCGGTCGACGCGCGGTGGCCGTCCCGGCGCTGTCTGGAGGGCGACACGGTCACCCTGACGGTACGGATCCGGCTGCCGGCCGGGGCCACGCTGCTTGCGCCGGCGCTGTCGGCGTCCGGTCCGGTCCGCGCCCGGGTACACGACACCACCGACGGGCTGGCGTTCGACGTGACGCCGCACCGGTGGGGCGAGCTGCGCTGCGCCATCACGCTCACCGTTGCCGACCGGCTCGGCGTCCGCACCGGACGCTGCTCGGTGCCGGCACCCGAGCTCGTCGTGCTCCCCCGGCCACCTCGGCTGCGGCGCGCGCCGCGGTCGGCGTACTCGATCCCCCGGCTGGGCGAACACCCCAGCCTGGTGGCCGGGTCCGGCACCGAGTTCCTGGGACTGCGGGAGTACCAACCCGGCGAGGCGCTGCGCGAGATCAACCGGGCCGCGAGCGCCCGCGGTCGCGGCCTGTACCTGACCGAACGGGCCGCCGAGCGCGCCAGCGACATCGTTGTGGGCGTGGACGCCTTCGCCGAGCTCGGCCCACCCGGCCGGTCCACGGTGGACCGGTCAGTGCGCGGCGCGGTCGCAGTGGCGCGGGCCGCGGCGCGCTCCCGCGACCGGGTCGGCCTGATCGTGCTGGCCGGGATCCCGCGCTGGCTACGCCCGGAGGCCGGCATCCGGCAGCTCGACCGGTTGGTCGCCGCGGTGCTGGAGGTACGCCGGTGGCCGCTGAGCGAGGTGACGCCGGACCTTCGACGGGTGCCCCGTACGATGCTGCCGCCGCGATCGGTGGTGGTGCTGTTCTCCCCGCTGACCGACGGGCGGGCCCGGCACACCGCGGTGGACCTGTCCCGGCGCGGCGCCCGGGTGATCGTGGTCGACGTGCTCGACGAGACGACCGTGCCGGCCCGCCCCGACCGTACGCTCGGCGATCTGGCGCATCGGCTGTGGCGGCTGGAACGCGGTGCGCAGCGCGCCGAGCTCGCCGCCGCCGGCATCCGGGTGGTGCGGTGGCCCGACGGTGAACTGTCCGCGGCGCTCGCCGCGCTGAGCGCGCGGGGGACGAGGTGATTCGCGGCGGGTGGCCAGCGGTGGTCGCTGCGCTGGTCGCAGGCTTGCTGACGCTGCCCGGCGGTGCGCCGATCGCGCCGGTGATCGCGCTGCTCGCCGTCGGCTGCGCACTGGTCGCCCCGCGCTGGCGGCAGGCCGGCGGCCTGGGCGTGGTGCTGCTGGTCGCCGCGGCGACGGTACGCGCCCTGACCGGGTCGCCGGCGCTACCGATCTGGGCGGCGCTCGCGGTTCTGCTGACCTGCTACGTGCTCGCGCTGGATCGCCCGCCGAGCTGGTTGCCGGGCTCGCGGGTCCCGGTGGTCGCGGCCCTGGCAGCCGCGGTACTCGCCGAGCTGGGCGCGGCGGTGCTCGGTGCCCTGACCGCTGGACGCGCCTGGCCGCTGATCGCCGGTGTGCTGTGCGCCGGTCTGGCCGTGGCGCTGGCCGCGCCATCCGGATCGGGCCGCGACGGTCCGGGCGGCGAGCGACGGCCGTGATCGGACCGACGACTCGAAGAAACCGCGACCTGGCAGCCGAACGGAGCGACCGGTCGGGCCGGCGGATCTGGCAGTCTGTCAGATCCGGCGTTGGTTCAGCGGATCGTGGTGGTGTCCGGGCCGAGCAGGTCCATCAGCCGGGAACACGGCCAGCTCGCCCGCCTGCGTTCGGTCGCCTCGGCCGACTCGTCGAGTGCGGCGCGGTAGTCGTCGGGCTGCGACCACCGCGGGCACCCCGCAAACAACGGGCACGCGCTGTGTGCCGGCCGGCCGCGCGGCGCGCACTCCGGGCGCTTCCCGCTGCGGAAGGCGCGCAGCGCGCGCCAGAGCAGCAACACCTCATCGGCGTCCACTCGCGACATCGGATACCTCCACGATCCGGACCAGTTCGGCGCGCAGCGCACGCAACCGCTCGATGCGGTCGAGCAGGGCGCGGCGCTGGTCGTCCGCATCGGACGCCTCGGCCATCGCGTTGGCTGCATCCAGCGCGGCAACCAGGCCGGACACCGCGTCCTCGGCGCGGCGGCGCGCGAGCGCTCGCAGTTGTCGGCTGGCGGTGGTGATCGCGTCCTGCAAGGCCGAGCGGGTTCGGCCGAACTGCTTGCCCACCAGGATGTCCAGCTCGTCCAGCAGGTGCCGGCGGGCCATCGTCCGGCCCAGCTGACCCGGCATCAGATGCCGCCGTACGGTGTCTCCGACGGCGACGGTCATGCCCACCTCGGCGCCGAACGCCAGGTCGACATCGACCTGCGGCAACAGCGACTCGGCCGGCATCGGCAGCGCCAGCGACAGTCCCAGCTCGTCGCGCGCGGTGTCTCGGACCGCGGCGAGCCGCTCCTCCAACGCCGCGGTCAGCCGCTCGTCCAACTCACGAAGCTCCGCGGTGGCCGTGTTCTCCCACTGGATGCGCCAGCCGTCCACGACGGACCGGATCTGCTCGACCAGGTACTCCCGGCCGGCGTCCTCATAGCGGGCCGGCGGCAGCGCGGTCACCTCCCGGCCCTCCCACCAGCCGGTCAGGTCGGCGCGCAGGGTGCGGGTGGCCTCGAGGGTGTCCTGCGGTGCCGCCCGGTTCAGCGTGGCCAGCACCAACTCGGTGCCTGCTGTCACAATCGCCGCCGCATCGGCCGCATGGTGGTCCAGCGCCGAGACCTGCCGACGGAACCGCGCAACCCGGTCACCGTCCTGCCGGGTGGTCAGTTCCGCCGAGCGCAGGGTCAGCGCGGCGGCGTCGGTCAGCTGGGCGGCGATGCGGTCGGCGTGTCGGGCGAGTGAGCGGTGCAGGTCCGCGATCCGGTGCGTGTCAAGGTAGCCGTACAGGTCGCGTTCCAGCGCCGGCAGCCCGCTGTCGGCCAGTCCCGCCGCGTCGCGTCCGGCGCGCGCGGTCAACGCGTCGCGGGCCGACAGCGGGTAGACGGCGATCGGGTCGCCGGCCACCGCGTCGGCCAGGTGCTTGCGGACGAACTCCAGCGCCTCGTCGCGCTCGTCGGCTCTCAGCCGCTCCACCTTGTTGAGCGCCACGAACAACGCCACCGAACGCTCGTGTACCCGCTGGAGCAGGTCGCGCTCGCTGCCGGACAGCGGCGGGTCGGCCGACAGCACCAGGACCGCGGCATCCATGGTGGACAGTACGGCCGTCGCCTCGGTGGTGTTGTGCGCGAACACCGATCCGGTGCCAGGGGTGTCCACGATCTCGACCCCGTCAGCCAGAGCCGGGGCGGGCAGGTAAGCGGTTACCCGGGCGACCTCCAGGACGTTACCGGGATTGTGCTGCTCGGTGACGAACCGGGGCAGATCGGCCAGCGGCCGGTGTGCACTCGTTCCGTCCAGATAGGACACCACGAGTTGCTCGGTCTGCCCGTATCGCAGCTCGGTGGGCAGCGCGGTGACCGGGGTGACGCCGGAGGGCAGCAGCGGCCGGCCGAGCAGCGCGTTGATCAGGGTGCTCTTGCCCCGCTTGGCCTCACCGACCACCAGCAGCCGGAACCGTTGCGCGGCCAGCCGTCCACGCAGCTCGGCGAGCTCGGCGGCGTCTGGCCCGTCGGCGAGCGCGGTCAGCCCGTCCAGCACCGGTCCCAGCCGGTCCCCGAGCGACGTGTCGGCCATCGGTCCACCTCCTCTAGCGCCGGGTCAGCCGCCGGTGCGTTTCCGGTTCCGGCGCGGCGGTACCGTCCCGGTTGCGCCGGTCAGCGGCGTAGTCGGCCGGGCTGCCGGGGAACCACCGCCATCGCCCGTCGCCCTCCCAGGCCAGTACGTGCGTGCAGACGCGGTCGAGGAACCACCGGTCGTGCGCGCTGACCAGGGCGCAGCCAGCGAAGCCGAGCAGGGCGTCCTCCAGCGCCGCGAGCGTGCCGATGTCCAGGTCGTTGGTGGGCTCGTCGAGCAGCAGCACGTTGCCGCCCAGTTTGAGGGTGAGCGCAAGGTTGAGCCGGTTGCGTTCGCCGCCCGAGCAGGACGCCACCGGCTTCTGCTGGTCCGCGCCGCGGAAGCCGAACGCGGCGAGGTACGCCCGCGACGGCACCTCCGCCCCGCCGAGCCGCAGCGCCTGCTGTCCACCGGAGACCAGTTCCCAGGCGGTCAGCCCAGCACGTACGCCGAGCCGATCCTGGTCGACGTAGGCCAACCGGACCGTGTCACCGATCCGGATCGTGCCGCGATCGGGCGCCATCTCGCCGGCCAGTATCCGGAACAGGGTCGTCTTGCCGGCCCCGTTGGGCCCGAGCACCCCGACGATCCCGTTGCGCGGCACCGAGAAGCTCACCTCGTCGAACAGCACCCGGTCGTCGATGCGCTTGCCGATCCGGTCCGCCTCGATCACCAGCGTGCCCAGCCGCGGCCCCGGCGGGATCCGCAGCCGGTCGTAGCCGGTCGGGTGGGACCGCCGCGACATCTGGTCGTAGTCCGCGAGCCGCGAGCGCGCCCACGCGTGCCGCTCGCCCAGGTCGGTGTGCAGCCACCGCAGTTCGCCTTCGAGCTGATCGTGCTGCTCGGCGTCGCGGCGCCCGTCGATCGCCAGCTGGGCCAGCTTCGCAGTCAGGTAGCGGCCGTAGCCGCCGGGATAGCTTCGCACCCGCCCCCGTTCCACCTCGACGGTGCGCTGCGCGAGCCGGTCCAGCAGGTATCGGTCGTGCGTGACGAACACCAGCGTGCCCGGGAACCCGGTGAGATGGTCCTGCAGCCAGCCGACGCTGTCGACGTCGAGATGGTTGGTCGGCTCGTCCAGCAACAACAGATCCGGCTGGCGCACCAGCAGCGCGCACAGCGCGGTACGGCGCCGCTCGCCGCCAGACAGCCCCGCGATCGGCGTGTCCGCCGGCGGGCAGCGCAGCGCCTGTCGCGCCTGCTCCAGCCGCGACTCCAGATCCCACGCCCCGGTGCGGTCCAGCTCGTCTTGCACCTGTCCCAGCTCGGCGAGCAGTTCGTCGGAGTAATCGTCGCGCAGCCGCGCGGATAGTCGCTGGTACCGGTCGAGCGCGTCGAGGGTGTCCCGGGCGCCGGCGCGAATCGCCTCGCCGACCGTCTCGTCCTCGGCGAGCCATGGCTCCTGTGGCAGCAGCCCGACGGTGAGATCCGCAGCGCGCTCGGCGGTCCCCGCGGTCGGCCGCCTGGCACCGGCAAGCAGGCCGAGCAGGGTCGACTTGCCGGCCCCGTTGGCGCCGACCACGCCGATCCGGGCCCCCTGCTCGACGGTCAGGTCGACATCGGCCAGCACCGCCCGGCCCGCGTGGTCGACCCGGGCGTGCCGCAGCCGGGCTGCCCACGGCATCGCTCATCCCAGCCCGTACGGCAGGTCCGGGTTGGCCGCAGCGATCTCCAGCAGCCGGTTGTACTTGGCGACCCGCTCGCCGCGCGCCGGCGCCCCGGATTTGAGCTGCCCGCAGCCGCTGCCGACGGCGAGATCGGCGATGAAGCTGTCCGGGGTCTCGCCGGAGCGGTGGGAGATCATCTGGGTGTACCCGGCGTCGCGGCACACCGCCATAGCCTCCAGGGTGCGGCTGACCGTACCGATCTGGTTGACCTTGATCAGTGACGAGTTGCCGACCTTGCGCTCGATCGCCTCGGTGATGATCTGCGGGTTGGTGACGAAGATGTCGTCGCCCATGATCTGCACCCGGTCGCCGAGTCGTTGGGTGAGCGTTGCCCAGCCATCCCAGTCGTCCTCTGCCAGCCCGTCCTCGATGCTCCAGATCGGGTACCACTCGACCAGTTCGGTGTACCAGTCGATCAGGTCTCCGGCGCTCAGCCGCTCGTCGCCCACCAGGTATCGGCCGTCATGGCCGCGGAAGCCGGTCGCGGCCGGGTCCAGCGCTATCGCGACACCCCGGCGTCCTGCCTCGTAGCCGGCCCGGTCGATCGCCTTGGTCAGCATCCTCAGCGCGGTCTCGACGTCGACGTCCGGCGCGAAGCCGCCCTCGTCGCCCAGACCGGTGTCCAGCCCGTCCTCGACCAGCAGCGCGCGCAGCGCCGCGTACACGTCGGCGCCGGCTCGTACCGCAGAGGGCAGGTCGGGTGCGCCGATCGGCGCCACCATGAACTCCTGGAACTCCAGCTGGTTCGGCGCGTGCGCGCCGCCGTTGAGGATGTTGAAGTGCGGTACCGGCAGCCGGGGCGCGACGCCGTCGCGGGCCAGCCACCGCCACAGCGGCTGCCCGGAGGCGTGCGCGAACGCCCGGGCCGCGGCCATCGACACGCCGACCACGGCGTTGGCGCCGAGCCGGCTCAGGTTCGGGGTGCCGTCCACCCCGCACAGCGTCGTGTCGATCTCCCAGATGCCGTCCCAGCCGTGGCCGACCAGATGACTGGCGATCTCGCCCTCGACGGTGGCGACGACCTCCTCGACGCCCTGCCCGGCGTAGTGGTCGGCGACCCCGTCCCGGCGCTCCACCGCCTCGTTCGCGCCGGTCGACTTGCCGGACGGCACGCCGGCCACATGCCGCGAACCGTCCTGCGCGGTCAGCGTCACCGACAGCGTGGGCCGGCCGCGCGAGTCGAGGATCTCCAGCGCGGACAGGCCGGTGATGGTCAAGGTGCTCATGCCGGGGACTCCCTCACGGTCGCCGATGTCTGCGGTTGGACGTCATCGTTTGGAGCCGGACGCCACAGGTTGCCCAGATAGGACGCGGTCTGGCCGTCGCCGTACCGGTGCAGTGCACGCAGGTGGCCACCCACCGGCGGCCGAAGATGCAGGTCACCGATCTCGGTCAGCGGCACGAACTGGGGCCGCGCCCCGGGCTCGCCGCCGTGCGGCTCGGCTTGGCGGTCCCACTCGGTGGCGGTGAACACGATGTCGGTGATCGACTCGTCCCGGTCGTGGTCGACGCTGTCGAGCACGAACGCGACTCGGGCCACCGCGGCGCGCAGCCCGGTCTCCTCCCACAGCTCACGGCGGGCGCAGCCACCAGCGCTCTCGCCCCGCCGCGGTGTCCCTCCGGGCAGCACCCAGTCGTCCACCCCGTCACGGCTGCGGTGCAACAGCAGGACGGCGTCGAGGCGAAACAGGATGACCGAGCAGCGCAGCACCGATCGCGTGGTCGTACCGGCAGGATCGATCCGTTGGTCGGCTATGGACACACAAAGCCCCTATCTCTGTCGAGACAGGGACCGTTGGCGGGTTCTCCGCGGTTGACGGCGAGCCCCTCCGCCGTTCGTAGCGACAAGGCTACCGCATCGATGCGCGGCAGTCGATCTTCACGGCCTGTTGCAGGCCGCCTGGGACGGCGCCACACTGGTGGGGTGGCGCCGCCGCACGCGGCGCCCGGCGATGGGACCCGCCCTCTGCCGGCCCGGCTGATGGTCTCTGCGAGCACTCGCAGGGAGCCCGCCGTGTCCGCAAGCAGTGTTCGGCACATGGTGCTCGCGCCGCAGGCGCAGCTGTCCCGACCCCCGTTCGGCGCCGTCGGCAACGGCCTGCAGGCGCAGTCCTGGGTCCCCCTCCTTGACCTGGCACCGGGCACGCCCGGCCGGTGGATCGCCAGGCTGCTGCTCGCGTTGCGCGAGGCGGGCGTGCCGGCGTGCGCCGCACCGGCGACGGGTACCGCGGTGCAGCGGCGGCGGCCGTGGCGGATCTGGGTGGACGTGCCGTCGCGTACCCGCGGCGAGGATGTCCTGCGCCGCCTGTTCGGTCGCTCCGGTCACACACCTTTCGCGCGGCGCGAAGATCGGAAGTAGGCTGTCGACAAAGGTAGGACGGTGGTGGGGCTCGCCGTCAACCGCGGGGGTTTCCTCGCCAACGGTCCCTGGTCAGTCGATGACCTGTGGGCCGAAAGCGAGGCGCCGATGACACGCGCGACAGACCAGGACGAGCACGTCTCCTCCGGCCGCCCGGCCGGTCTGGCGGTAACCGCCGACCGGTCCTCGGTGGCGGTGAGCGTGCTGTTCGCGACGCCGATCGAGGCGCCGTCGGCGGTTTCCGAGCCGGACTTCTTCACCGATCTCAATCTCGACCAGATCGTCGACTCGGTGCTCATCGGCCGTGACGGATACCATCTGGCACCGTTTTTCGCGATCGCGTTGCACGACCGCGCCGAGGTCGAGTACCGGCACGAGGTGTTCCGCGACCTGCAACGCCGCGAGATCATCGATGCGGTGCGGGACTTCGCCCACGGCATGGAACGGATGCGCGAGTGCCTGGAGCACGCGAAGAAGCGATACGAACGACTGCAGCAGCAGGCCTGGTTCCTCTACGCGATCTGCTGCTACTGCGACACCGTCGCGGCATTCGATACCGCACTGTCCACAGTGGATATCAATTCGGCCGGGTTGGACGCGGTCCGCGAGCACGTGCGCGGTTACGTCGCGTCCGCCGCGTTCACCGAACTGCGCGACGAGGCGCGGGCGGTGCAGGACGGGCTGGACCAGGTGCGCTACACCATGCAGATCAAGGGCAGCCACGTCGCGGTACTGCGCTACGCCGACCAGCCGGACTACAGCACCGAGATCGCCGCGACCTTCGACAAGTTCGCCCGCGGCGAGGCCCGCAACTACCTCGTCCGGTACCGCAACGACGACGACCTCAACCACGTCGAGGCACAGGTGCTCGACCTGGTCGTCCGGCTGTATCCGGCGGAGTTCGAGGCGCTGCAACGGCTCTGCGATCACCGACAGGGGTACGTGGAGACGACGGTTGGCCGGTTCGACCGCGAGATCCAGTTCTACCTCGCCTACCTGGACCACATGAAGACGTTCACCAGCGTAGGCCTATCGTTCTGCTTCCCGGAAATCGCCGAGACCGACAAGGCAGTGCACGCCACCGACACATTCGACCTGGCGCTTGCCGACACGCTGGTACGGGCCAAGGAACCGGTGGTGTGCAACGACTTCCACCTCGAAGACCGCGAGCGGATCCTGGTGGTGTCCGGGCCCAACCAGGGCGGTAAGACCACCCTGGCCCGCACCTTCGGCCAGCTGCACCACCTGGCCAGCCTGGGCCTGCCGGTACCGGGACGTTCGGCCCGGCTGCTGCTGCCCGACCGGCTGTTCACGCACTTCGAACGACGGGAGAACCTGGCCGACCTGCGCGGCAAGCTCGCCGACGACCTGGTCCGCATCCGCGAGATCCTCACCCACGCCACCGCCTCCAGCGTCGTGGTGCTCAACGAGGCGTTCACCTCCACCACCCTGGAGGACTCGCTGTTCCTCGGTAAACGCGTACTGGAGCGGCTCACCGAGCTTGACGTACTCGGCGTGTACGTCACGTTCGTCGACGAGCTCGCCTCGCTCAACGACGCCATCGTGAGCATGGTCAGCACCGTCGAGGCCGACAACCCCGCGGTGCGCACCTACAAGGTCATCCGCCGCCCGGCCGACGGCCGCTCCTACGCCATGGCCATCGCCGACAAGTACGGCCTGACATACGAGCAGCTGAAGGGGCGGATCGGGTCATGAAAGCGCTGCTGATGTACCGTGACCGCGACTTCGACACCGACCGCGAACCGCCCGACAACGCCGACGATTTGATTGACGATCTGGGGCTGGACCCGGTGTTCGACGCGATGGCCGCCGGCGACGACTACCTGCAAGCGATCGCCCGGCTCGCGATCCTCACTGGCCCCGACGATCCCGACACCATCCGCTACCGGCAGGGCGTGCTGCGCGACTGCCTTGCCCACCCCGACGTGGTGCGCGAGATCTACGACGTCGCGATGGACGCCTCCGCCGGCGAGAAGAAGTTCTACTTCGGCATCCTGTCCACCCGCAACCCGGAGTACACGCTGCACCGGTCGCTGCAGGTGATGCAGATGTTCATGGAGCATCTTCGGCAGTTGCGCCGCATCCGCGACGACCAGCACGCCCGGTTCGGCTCCGACGGGTTCACCGCACTGTTCGACACCCTGGCGCGGGAACTCTCCGACGAGTACTTCGCCCAGGTCGACGAACATCTCAAGCGGCTGCGGTTCCGCAACGGCGTGCTGATCAGCGCCCGGCTGGGTATGGCCCTGTCCGGTAGCGACTACATCCTGCGGCGACCGCTGGACGAACGGCCCGGCTGGTGGCGCCGCATTCTCGGCGACCGGCCCGAGGAGTACAGCTTCACCGTGCCCGAGCGCGACGAGGCCGGCGCCCGCGCGCTGACCGAGCTGCGCGGCCGAGGCGTCAACCTGGTCGCCAACGCGCTCGGCCACTCCGCCGACCACATCCTGAGCTTCTTCCGGTTGCTTCGCGCCGAACTCGCGTTCTACCTCGGCGCGGTCAACCTACACGAGGCGCTGAGCGCGAAGCAGGCCCCGGTGTGCTTCCCCGAACCGGCGGAGGCGGCGAGCCGCACGCTGACCGCCGAGGGGCTGTACGACGTGGCGTTGCGGCTGCGTACCGACGACACCGTGGTCGGCAACGACCTGGCCGCCGACGGTACATCGCTGATCATGGTCACCGGTGCCAACCAGGGCGGCAAGTCCACCTTCCTGCGCAGCGTTGGCCTGGCCCAGTTGCTGATGCAGGCCGGCTGCGTGGTTCCGGCGCGCCGGTTCGCCGCGAGCGTCGTGCCCGCCGTCTTCACCCACTACAAGCGGGAGGAGGACGCCACGATGGAAAGCGGCAAGTTCGACGAGGAACTCAAGCGGATGAGCGGCATCGCCGACCGCATCGGCCGGTACTGTCTTCTGCTGTGCAACGAGTCGTTCGCCGCCACCAACGAGTTCGAGGGATCCGAGATCGGCCGCCAGATCATCGGCGCGCTGACCGAGGCCGGCGTCCGCATTGTGTTCGTCACTCACCTGTACGACCTGGCCCGCAGCCTGAACGACCGGCACGCCGAGACCGCGGTGTTCCTGCGCGCCGAACGGCTCGCCGACGGCCGCCGCAGCTTCCGGGTGATGCCGGCCGAACCGCTGTCCACCAGCTACGGCGAGGATCTCTACGAGCAGATCTTCGGCACCGGCACGGATGTGGCAGCACAGTGACCGGCGGGTCAGCCGGCCGTCAGCCCGCGCGCCAGATCGAGGGCGACGATCCGGTCGACGTACAGCAGCGTCTCCAGCCGGGCCCCGGCCGGGACCTCGTCGTCCATCTCGTCCAGCGCCTGCAGCAGGCCGGTCGCGTCGAGGTCGTCGTCACAAGCGGCCCGGATGCGCGTCATCACCGCCGCCGGGATCGGCGCCGACGGCTGCCGGGCGGCGGCCGCCACCTCCGCGCGCCAGCGATCGAGCCGGCGGGCGGCGGCAGTGAGTTGTTCGCCGTCGAGCGTCGCAGGCTCGGTCCGCGGCACGTTCAGCATGGCCAACCGCACCGCCGTCGGGTCGGTGTCGTCCGCGTCGTGCCCGGTGATCGGGCCTGCAAGCAGGACCGGCAGCTCGCCGGGAATCTCACCGCCGCGCTCGCCGGCTGCCGTGACCACCAGTTCCGGGTGCCCCGCAGGGTCGTCCAGCCCGGACCGCACCTCGTCGGGCGGCACGATCCACAGCGCCCGCAGCCGCTCTGCCGCCTGTTCGAGTGCCACGGCCGAGCCAACCACCGTGGTCCGCACCTGACTACCGTGCAGCCCCTCCAGCACCCGCCGCGCCAGATCGGCGATCAGCAGCACACGCAGTGCCTGCCCGGAAATCTCGTGGTCGTCAGGCGGCAGGAGCACCGCGAGCCGGACCAGCCGGCTCGGTCGCTCCCCCACCGTCACCGCTACGCCGGTGCGATCGTCGACCACGGTGAGCATCGGCATCCTCCGCTGCATCCGACCGGCCCGATCTGTCGACCGTAACAGGCCGGAATCGGCATGCCGGCGGAACGACCAGGTCCCGTGAGGAGTCTCCAGTCCCCGTGAGGAGTCTGATGAGCACACCGAACCGAACCGCCGCACGCCCCGTCGCCATGCAGTTCGTCCTCCTGATCGGGGTCGTGAGCCTGTTCTCCGACCTGACCCACGAGGGCGCCCGCTCCATCAGCGGACCCTACCTCGCCACCCTCGGCGCCAGCGCGCTGGTCGTGGCCGGGGTGGCCGGCTTCGGCGAATTGCTCGGCTACGCACTGCGGTTCGTGTTCGGCTGGGCCGCCGACCGCACCGGCCGGTACTGGCCGATCACCCTGATCGGCTACCTCGTGCAGATGGCGGCGGTGCCGCTGCTTGCTCTGGCCGGCAGCTGGCCGACCGCCGCGGCGCTGATCGCCACCGAACGCACCGGCCGCGCGATCCGTAACCCACCGCGCGACGCGATGCTCGCGCACGCCGCCACCACCGTCGGCCGCGGCTGGGTTTTCGGGGTCCGCGAGGCTCTCGACGCGGTCGGCGGGATGCTCGGCCCGCTTGCGGTGGCCCTGGTGCTGTGGCTGCACGGCGGGTACCGCCTGTCCTTCGCGCTGCTCGCGATCCCGGCCCTGCTGTGCATTGCGGTACTCGCCCGCGCCTGGCGCCGATACCCGCAGCCCGCCGAGCTGGAGAATGCGCCGGCGCCGACGGCACGGACCCGGATTCCGCCAGCGTTCTGGTGTTTCCTGCTCGCGATGGGGCTGGTCGGACTCGGCTACGCCGACTACCCGCTCATCGCTTTCCGCCTGGACACCGACCACGTGGTCGGCCCGGACCTGATCCCCGTGCTTTACGCAGCGGCGATGGCCGCCGAAGCACTCGCCGCGCTGGCACTCGGCCGACTGTTCGACCGGTACGGCATGCCCACGCTGGTGGGCGCCACTCTGCTCACCGCGGCGTTTGGCCCGCTGGTGTTCCTCGGTACCGCCCCGCTGGTGGTACTCGGGGTGATCTGCTGGGGTATCGGGATGGCCGCGCAAGAGTCGATCGTCAAGGCCGTCGTCACCGGGCTCGTCGATCCCCGCCGCCGCGCGTTCGCGTTCGGGCTGTTCGACACCGGATTCGGGGTGTTCTGGTTCGCCGGCAGTCTGCTGCTCGGCCTGCTCTACGACACCTCCGTCACCGGCCTCGTCACGCTCACCATCGTCGCGCAGCTTGCCGCCATCCCTATGTTCCTACTGACCTCGAGGCTGCGCCGTACAGCGGTCTGATCAGGAAGGCAACCACCATGTCCATCACCATCGATGTCCCGGGCGGCAGTGCGCTGGTCCTTGACCACCTGGTACTGGATGTCAACGGCACCATCACCAACCGTGGTGTGCTGATTCCCGGCGTTGCCGCACGCATCGCCCGGCTGCGCGAGACCTTCGACGTCCACCTGCTCACCGCAGACACCTACGGCACCGCCGACGAGATCTCCGCAGCGTTGGACGTGCCAGCCGAACGGGTCACCGACGGCGTCGCCAAGGTCGCCGCGTTACAGCGGCTCGGCGGCGACTCCTGTGTGGCAATCGGCAACGGCGCCAACGATGAACTGATGCTGCGCACAGTCGGCCTGGGTATCGCCGTGCTCGGCCCGGAAGGTGCCAGCCCGCGCACCCTCGCCGCCGCCGACCTGGTCTGCGGCTCGATCCTGACCGCCCTCGACCTCCTCACCGAACCACGCGCCCTCACCAGCACCCTGCGCCACTGACGTCGACGCCAGGCTGCGCATCGCCACACCCGCGGCGAACGGCATGCCGAGGCCGAGCCAGTCGAGCGGGATCGGCAGGCTGGCCAGGCGGTGACCAAGCTGCTGAGCGCAGCAGCATCCGTCCGCTGGATCCGGACCGGGCCACGCCATCGTGCGGCCTGGCTCTTGCTTCGGTCCCAGGGGTCGGTCAGAAGCAGGAGTGGGGCTGCCGGCCCGGCGCAGGGGTGACGTCGGGCCATTCTGCGCTGGCCCGACACACGACCAGACCGTGCACGCCTGCGTGATGGTCAACTTCGATCTGACCCATGAGGCGAACGTCCGACCAGCCAGATCCGGTCCACCACATGCTTGACTTAAAGTATTCTTCAACTCCTACCTTGGTCGACGAGGCGGTGCGTGCACCGTCGAGACCACGAAGGAGACATAGACATGACGGTCTGGAGCTGCGCAACCTGCGGGGTCGAGCACCCCGACACCGACCAGCCGCCTGCCGGGACGTGCGTCATCTGCGCCGACGAGCGGCAGTATGTACCGCGATCCGGCCAGCGCTGGATCAGCCAGGCCGAGCTGTCCGCGCAGCCGTACGAACTGGAAGTGCGGGAGATAGAGCCCAGCATTCACGGCTTGCACCGCGAGCCGGAGGTCGCGATCGGGCAGTGGAGCTACCTGGTGCGTACCGAGGCGGGGAATCTGTTGTGGGATCCACCCAACCACCTGGACGAACGCACGGCCGATCGGGTCCGCGAACTGGGCGGCGTGACGGCGATCGCCGCGAGCCATCCGCACATGTTCGGCGCGCAGGTGTCGTGGAGCCACCTGTTCGGGTCGGTGCCGGTGTGGGTGAACGCCGCGGATCGGCGCTGGGTGCAGCGTGCCGACCCGGTGATCACCCAATGGTCCGGCAACGCCGAGATCCTTCCTGGGCTGACTCTGCTCCAACTCGGCGGTCACTTCCCCGGCAGCGCGGCGGCGCACTGGCAACACGGCGCGGGCGGCGAGGGCGCCCTGCTGTCCGGCGACACGATCGCCGGCGTCGCCGATCCGGACTGGGTCACGTTCCTGCGGTCCTACCCGAACCGGATTCCGCTGTCGGCCGCGGTGGTCGGGCGCATTGTCGACCGGCTCGCGGGCTATCGTTTCGAGACACTGCTGGATCTGGGTGGTCGGGTCATCGGACCGCAGGCCGACAGGAAGGTGGCCAAGTCCGGCGAGCGCTACATCGGCTGGGTACGCGGCGACTTCGACGGCAACACCTGACCTCCGGCGCCGGACGTGCCATCGCAAGCGATCCGAGTCCTGATCTGCGCACCGGCCAGCGATCAAGACAGTGTGGCTGCACAAAGGGCGCGGCCAGATCGCCGAGCTCGCTCCCACCCACGCGGCTGGTCCAGTCTTGGTGGTCGGGTGCCTGGGGCCGCAGGAGCCGGATCCGCCAATACCTGCCCTGGCGTGACGGCACCAGCTCATCCAACGACCAGCACATCCCGCAAGGTCCTCCACTGCCATCGCGACGGCTCCGTGGCGAGCAGCCATCGTGTCAGCTGCCATGACTCGTCGGTGGTGTCGGTGGTGCGTCGTGAAAGCCCATACGTCAAAGTCGATCGCCGACTGCCACAAGCGGGGCGCTGAACCATCAGGGGGGCCTGCTCCATGGGCGAGACCCTGCCGGACTCCGCCCGGCGAGCCGATGCCGGATCCTCCGGCGCAAGGCACGTGTACCGCAACGAACTAGACGGACAAGGCGGAGCTCTGCCGGTCGACTATGTGCTAGCCGCGTGGACCGCACCGCGCACGGAGGCTCTAGACCGCGGCCCGGTTGAGGCTGCCTCCCGTTCGTAACAGCCGGTCAACGGCGGCTCCTTCGCCGAGTTGCTTGGCAGGGCGGCGCCCGCTTCGGCGACGCGCTCGGCATCACCGCTGCACCGTGACGAACCCACGATCCAGATCCTGCCGGACACACGAACAAAGCCCTCATCCGCCCGCCCTTGGCCGTCAGGCTGGTCGCGGTACGAGTAGCCGCAGAATCCGGCTACCGCCAGTCTCCGCGGTGCGCGGGTTCGCCCGGCGGATGTGCACATCCACCGGCACCACCAACCCAGCCCTACGGCGCAGAGACGGCGCGAGAGGACCATCATTCCTCGTCGGCGCCGCTACTTTTCCGTCGAGCGAGTGCATCTCCAAGCGCGACGCGCCGAATCAGGCTCGCTACCCCGACAATGCCGATCAGGCAGCCGGCGATGAGAAGTGTCAGTCCCAACAGCAGCGACACATGGAGGCAGGTGTAGATCCCGCCCCCGACGCCCATGGCCAGCGACCCGAGGGCCACCACGACCTTCGCACGGATCGAGTCTTCGTCGGGCGGCTCCCACCAGCTCACGACCACAGCTTGCCCGGAAAGTGTGCGAGGCTCCATCAACCGGGCGGCTGATCTCGGCCCGAGCAAGCCGGTATCAGAGGGAAACGGTCCGCTGCCTGACCGAGACACTCCAGCGCCCACGGGCGCAGGGCTGGCAGACAGCCACTGGATCGGACGCCGCGGCTGATCCGCCACCGACCGCGAGCATCGTCACCTCGTGCCGAGCGGGCTGCGTAGCACGGCGGTACCAACCGGATCGGCGCCGCATTGCGGCGCGTGGTCTCGGGCACGCCGCGCGACCAGGTCTCCACGACGCCTGCACCCACTGCCCCCCTCATCCACTCCGTCAGGTCCGCGACCTCGGACCCAACGGATCAGAGCCGCCCTAATCGGTGTCCCCCTTTGACGCCGCGTGCCGGGCATGATGCTGGCGATGACCGGCGACGATTACGACCAGCGCAGCCTGCAACGCAGACGGGAGGTCCTCGCGCTGCCCATGGTGGCGCTGCAGCATCCCCGTCACCTGGCGCCGACCAACCGGCTGGAGTGGCGCACCGTTCCCGACGCGGTCGGCGTCGGACCGGAGGGCGCCGCCTACGCCGTCTGGCCACACTCAATCGACTCGCGGCGAAAACAGGTGGCCTCCTACACCGAAGCAGGACTCGGTGCCGTCGCCGAGATCCAGACACAGTTGCGGGTGCGTTTCGTGCAGCCGCTTCCGGGCGACCAGCTGCTGCTGGTGGCGGCCCGCGCCCGGCGCCAACCGCTCAACGCCGAGATCTGGAACTGGCAGGGGCAGCGCACCGGTGTCGGACAGCTCGGTGACGCCATCGAGTCGCTGCTGACCACACCGTCAGGCAAGGTATGGGTCGGGTACTTCGACGAGGCACTCGGCGGCCGAGGTCCAGAGGGGCACGGCCTGGCACGATTCAGTTCGAGCCTCGACTCGGAGTGGCTCTACCCCGGAGGCTCGAGCCTCCCATCGATCGTCGACTGCTACACGCTCAACGTCGACGGCGAGGACGCCTACTGCTGCCCGTACACCGGCTTCCACCTTCTGGCGATGCGAGGCGACACGGTGACCGACCGGGGCCCGGCACCGCACCATTTCGCCGACGGGCTGCTGATCGACGGTACGCGCGGTGCGCTGATCGGCGGGCAGCAGGCCGAGTACGACCAGGCCACGCCCATGCACCTCGACACCAGGCGAGTAGCGGCGGCGGGGGCACCGCGCCGCATCGTGCGCCCGAACGGCATCGAGATAGCCGGGCGCGGCTACCAGTGCCGCGGCCCGAACCTGCACGTGTTCATCAACAACACCTGGTACCAGATCGGGCTGGACACACTTACCGCCCCGCCGCCGGCCGTGTCGATATGAGGCCGCAGCATCATGTCCAACCTCCGGCGGCGCTGCCGGTCCTATGTGTTGGCCAGCAGAGAGCACAAGATCACCAGCGAGGCCCGCACGGCGTGCCGCACCGCTTGCAGGGCCGAACCCGTCACGGCAGACCGACGCACTCGCCGGACCGTCGCCCCTGCTGCCTGCTCTACGGTGCTAGCCATGATGCGCGCGGAGGTTCTGCGTGGCCTGCTGAACAGCGGCCGCGACTACGACGTGCCGCGGTTGGAGGCAGTCGCCGCACAACTCGGCCTGCCCACGGCCGACGTACTCGTGGTCGCAGGCCATCCGGTACCAGGGTCCCTGCTGCCGCCGGACCGGGACACCCGTGCCCTCCACACATTCGCCCACCGCGTGACCCACTGCAACCATGAGCAGATGGCTACGCTTCGCGAGCTTCTTCTCACCCTCCCCCGCGAGGGCGAGATACCGCAGCCTCGGATGCCCGCCGATCCGACAGGCACCGACCCGTTCCCGGCCGTCCTCGGTGGCCTGATGCTAAACCGCGGCTTCGACCTGCAGAGCTTCCCGTTCGTCGGGCTGTCGATGAGCACGATCAAAGGGATGCTGGCCGGACGATGGCACCGGTACTCGCAGTTGCAAGCGGTGGCCGGCCCGCTGTGCTGGCGCACGGCAGACCTGGCCACCCTCGCAGGCGAGCCACTCCGCGCGCTCGACCACCGGACAATGTGCCACCACCTCGGCGCGGTGCTCCTGGCCGCGGTCCCGGCCACCACAACCCAGCTGCTGCACGCAGCCCACGAAGCCGACCGGATGAGCAGGCGCCAAGATCGCCCTACCGGGACACCCATTCCGCACGGTGTCTATGACTGCCCATACGCGTAGCGCCCACCTCATCAAACGCCCCTTGATCCTCCATCTCAGCTCGGCGGTTGGCCTGGCCGATCGGTGGCCGTTGGCGGTGTTGGTTGGCCGGTTTGTCGAGTCGGCGGGTTATTGGAGCCCGGCCAGGGTGGTGCTGACGCTGACCGCTGCGCGAGCGATTCAGAACGACGCCATGGGCACAGTACTGGTGGCGCGGTTGAGCGCGGTGCTGCTGGCTACGGTCAGTGAGCGTTGGCGGTCGGGTGGGGTTGGTGCGGCGGGAGTCCGTGCTCGGCATGCCGTGGTGCGGTCCGCACTTATGTGTGCGGTAGGCCGGGACTTGGTGGCCGGCACCGATGACAGCAGACAGCCCGCCCGGCAGCGGCAGTCCGTGGACGGCGACGCGCAGCGCGACGAGGATGCCGCGAGCAGCACGTACCGGGCCACCCGCTCCCCCTCCTCGATCTCTGCGTGCCTCGGGCACTCCACATGCGCTTCGCCGGCTCCATTCCGCCAGCCCATGCCACGTGAACGGGCGTGGACCTGCGATCGCACGCTCCTACTGTCGCTGGCGCCCGTGTTCCACGGGGAGAGCGCGAGCCTCGCGCACAGCCGGTGTGGGCTGCTCGTCATGCGAGTCGGCGTCGACGTCCCGGCGACGACGAAGAATCTTGGCGATGGCGTCGACCGCTGCCTGCCCGGGGTGCTAAAGCTGCTGTTCGCCGTGGTCGGCGGCCTGGGCACCGGAGTCGAACAGCGGCACCGGGGACCGGTAGTCGACGGTGGCCTCATAGGCCGCGGCCGTGATGTCGTCGAGGACCAACGCGACCCGCAGTGCCAGCAGATTCGCGGCGTCGTGGCAGCCAGCCCAGCCCGCGCAGATACGTGCCTGGGCGCTGTCGCGCTCGTTCTGGTGGCACAGGAACAGCCTTGGCGGCTGCTGCCCGGTCGGCGCGTCGTAGGCGCGCAGCCGGTCATAGTTCGATGCCGCCCACACGCCGGACGGCACATCACGCCGGTACGGGCACGAGGCGCACGGGCGTGGTGCGGGAGGTCCGACCGTCACCGCACCATCATCGCGAACAGCAGATCAACTCGCCAACCCCTCCTTCACGCGGTTCACGCCTGCGGCGCAGAGGTGATCAGTTTCGGTGCGCTCCACATCTACGGCTCGCACCTGCCGTTCCCGAACCAAGGCGGTGCGAACCGGCGAAGCGTCGTATCGTCCGCGCGACCGATGTTCACCGTGCGGGGCGCTCCGTAGCCTGCCAGTCATGGCGGACACGGCGACCGAGTGGCGCAGCCTGGACGCGGCGTGGACGGTGCACTTGCTACCGGGATGGATTCGCGGCGACCACGAGGGCAGCGAGTTCTTCCAGCTCAAATGGCATGGCCGGTTGGTGGCCGAGGTCAACGCCTTCGCCGAGTTGGGCCACTGGGTGCCAGTGCATCTGCTCGTCCGGGAGGGCTAACGGATAGAGGAGCGCCCGGCGCAAACGGTACCGCCGCGCCACTGTCGGTGGTGGGACATCGGCCGCGGTGCGGCTGCTGGTTGGAGAGGATTGCATGACCACGTTGACGCAGCGCAGCGCTATCGATGACTTCACCGCGCTGGGTGGAAGCCTGCAGATCGCCGAACGTGACCCGCGGGCCGATCCACGCACGGCGGTGTTGTCGGCCGACGGCAAACACGCGGAGCTGGCGCTGCACCCAGACGCGGACGGCCGAGTCGCGGAGGCACTGATCAAAACCGCGACCACGCGGCTGTTGTGGTTCCGGGCGCTCGGCCCGGACCGGGACGGCTGGCGGCGCGCGCGGCGACGCTGGAGACTCTCGATCAGCGTCGCGCGCTGAGTCTCGACGCTGCGCGCCCATCGATCTGTGGAGACGACGCTTAGGCTCGCTCGTGGGGTTCCGAAGGACCGATGGGTGCCCCGAAGGTCTTCACTGATGTCTCCAGCAGCCCCGCTTCCGACAGAGCTCGCGATGCGACCGCACCACCCGGGATCATCACCGTGGAGAATCCAAACGTCACCCGTCATGAGCCGGGACGCTAGCGCCGGCCAGGCTCTCCATGCCAGACATCGAGTCCGTGATACCGGGGCTGACAGATGGGCTACCGGGCGTCATGACCTTCTGCGACAAGCAGGTGCAACGGCACCAGGTGGGCCAGCTCGATGAAGGAGTCGAGTTCGGCCAGCATCTCGCCGCGATGGCCGACCCGGTAGAACTGACCGTCGCGTGCGCTGATCGCGGACACGCTCCAGTCTCCGTCGATGCTGTGCCAGACCGCCGAGTGCTCGTCCACACCGTTGACGGTAAGGGGCGGGTCGTGCTGGCCGCGATCCCTCGGCCGAGGGTAGATCGGTCCGGCCGGTGGGGGTGGGCCCGGCGCGAGTAGTGCGCCGGGCCCACCGGGCGGTGCAGCACGGGGGGATGTGCAGCGCCGGGTCGGACGCTACGCCGTCAGGTAGGCGACCACGCCGGACCAGCGCCGCTGTTCTACCACGACATAGTGATCTGTGCGGGCAGTAATGGCGTCATCTGACGTGGCTCGGCTAGCGTCTGGCGCTACGCGGCAGTCATCGCTGGGGGGCTCTGGCTTGTCGCGCCCAGGAAGTCGTCGAGCAGGAGTGGGAGGTTCTGTTCGACCACCGGCTTCCCTCAGGTCCCTGCCGGCTGCGGCCGGCGGGGACCTTTCTGGTCACCCGGCGGCAGCAGGCCCCCCGGGTGGGCGCGCCGGAGGGCTGAGCTTTCCGGGCCCGAAGAACCGGGCCCGAAGAAGAGGTCGTGCCGGGTCGGGTGGCGGCGGTGCGGGACGCTGGGCGGATGGCCGATCTGGATCCGGACGCCGCCGGGGCGAAGTTGATGATGGATGCGCGGGTGCTGCGCTCGATGCTGCGTGAGGATGTGGTGCTCGATCCGAACGACGCGCTGGTGCACTACCTGCGGGTCACCATGGACACCCTCGGCGAGATCCTCGACGAGATCGCGACGGCGTACCGGCCGGTCAATGCCGGCGCCGCCGGCAGGTTCGACGCCGCAGCCGACGCCTCCCGCCGCTCCTCCCAGGAACTGTCCGCCGCCGTCGACCCCAGCACTACCTGACCGGCACGACCACTGGCGCGCAACAGTTCCGTCCGCTCTCGCTGCCCGCACTGGTCGGGGCCGCACCCGCCCGGCGGCGATGTCGCGGCGAGCGAAGGGCGCAGCCCGGCTGGCGGGCGCACGGTGCGCCGGCCAACCGGGCTGGACGTGGAGTCTTCCGTCGCGCAGACCCCCCAGACCGCCCGACGATTCCCCAACACACGCCGGCTACCGACACACCCCCATCGGCCCACCTGCGCACATCAATACTACCGACAGTGCCGCAATAGCTACCGAACGGGGGCGTCTCGTGGATCGTTGCACCGGACGGTGCTGGCCCGAGGCTCCGAGCTGTCGAAACGATGGGGCACACCAAGGGCGGCTGCAGGTCGTCGATGTTGCCCCAGGCTGCGCCTGCGGGTCGCCGCGCCGGTGATGAACGGGCACGATGGTCGGGTGCTGGTCAGCGATGTTGCGATGCCTGCCGCAGTGGCGGCACGTCCGCGCGATGCCCGCGGTATCCCGGTACCGGCGATCACCCGCTGGCGGCAGGGTGTTCCGCAGTTCACCGAGGCCTCCGGCGAGCGGCAGCTGCTGTGCGCGCTGACCCACCGGTGTTCGGTGTGCGGCCAGCCGATGGACCCAGACGCCACCGTGTGGCATGTGATGGATGGGCAGAGCTCGAAGTGGATCGCGTACGCGTTGAAGCGCGGCGCCGAGCCCGCCGGCGAGTTCTCCACCTACGAGGTTCCCGGCCACTACGCCTGCATGCTGTATGCAGCCGTCGCCTGTCCTTTCCTGGCCACACCGACCGCCCGCCGCACCGTGACCGGCGACAAGCCGGGTGACCCGGACTGGGTCAGTCCCGGAACCCGCCGCGGCGCCCTGTCCGGCCTGGTCGAGTTCGCGCACGCGGTTGTGGACGTCGGCGATGACTACAGCGGCTACGAGGTCGTCTTGAGCCGGCCGCGCACGATCCACACCTACCGCCACGGCAGCGAGCTGCGCCCGCTGCTCGACCAGGCCGTCAAGAAGCAGACCGCCCACAGCGGCGGGGATCAGGACGCTGCGCTGCTGTTCGGCCCCGACGAGTATCTGGTCGTGCGCGAGCTCAACCGCCTGCTCGAATCCCGGCGCATCCGGCCGGTAGGCACAGGCAACCTGTAGTACTGCGGGCCGGGTGGGCTGCTCGCGCGCGGGGCCGGGGACGGCGTGGTGCGGGCACGAGAAATGCGCCTCGTCGCGCTCCGCGGCGCGCACTGCTTCCGGCCAGGCCGCCGATCGGCCGTTCGGTCGAATCAGGTAGTCGTGTCTTGCCAGTACGGTGTGGTTCTCGTTCAAGTCTGGCGGAGAAGGCCGGTCGTCGGATCGCGGTTCGACTGTCTGGCGCACGAGGAACGCACTGGCCTACCTCGTGTGCTGACGGAGAGGGTGTCGTGTGATAAGCGGCTACGGCCGCGGCACGCTCGACCTCGCCGACCATGAGCAGCGGTTCTGCTGCCGTGCCGCCACCCGAGCCGCCCGAGCTCGCCAGGCAGCGACCGGCGAACCCTACGCCGAGGCCCAGCGCAACACCAGCGCCCCGGCTCCCGCCGCGCGGCGTGCCGCCCCATCACGCTGACCGGGAACCGGTGGCGGACCACACCCGCGAGCACGCCTGTGGAATCTGGCAGAAGCTGCGCGACGGGTTCGATGCCAGGATCGACCGCGTCATCACCGAAGCCCGGCGGCGCACCCGGCTACGACGCCGATGGCCTGCGTGTCGACACGCACCGGGCGGATTGGGATCACCGACCAAGACTGACCCGCGGTGGCCCGATAGGACGCCCCGCACGGCCCGGTGCGGGGCGGGCGTCTGGTCGGGTGGCCGCTGCTGTCGCAGCAGGATCAGGGCTAAGACGTGGAGTCGCCGTGCTGGTGGCCACGTTCTGGACGAGACGAAGGGCCGTGCCACCGCCGGTAGGGCCTCCGGCTTCCTGACGCCGCCCATGCGCCCATGTCCCGTCCCACCAGGACCTCCGCTGGGCTGCCCATGATATCCGCGGGGTGGATGAGCAGGACCCAGTCGCCGCTGCCAGGTGGAACAAGGCCAGGGGGCAGGATCAGCCATCCCATTGGCGCGACCAGACTGGCCAGAGCGCGGATCTTGGTCGCGCGGCGTCGCCGCAACAACGCCCGGCGGCCAGGCAGCCGCACCTGGAGTGCGCCGTCGGGGTCGGCCGTGCTCGGCACGACCTCGTATCCGGCGGATTCGAGGGCTGCAGCAACCTCGGGCGGGTCGGCGGCTCGGGCGTCCTCCTGCCTGGTCATGACGAATTCTCTCCTTCCTGTCTGCGGGCTGTCTGCCCTCACTCACCGCGGTGCTCACGCCGAAGCGACAGCGACAGCGACAGCGGCGTGGCGGTCAGCCGGCGCGGGTAGGTCGATCCCGTCGGCGCGCGCGGCGTTGCAGAACGCGCCGGCGGCCGTCAGAGCGAGCCGGGCGGCCCGGGACGGGTCGGGGCAACCCGCGGCGGTCTGCAAGGCCAGCAGCCCGGTCTGCGTCTGCTGACCGGACGGCTCCTCAAGCATCTCGTCCACGCCGACGTCATGCTCGCGGGCCAGCGCGGCGAAGGCGGCGTCGCCGGCGCCGTCGCGGAGCGCCCAGTGCGCGGCATGCGCAGCGCCCGAGCACGGCAGGCAGGCGCCAACTGCGGCGAGGTGGCCAGCTCGGCCAGCCGTGCGGCGTGTCGCCGGCGGCGTGCTGGGCAGCTCTCGGAGTGCACGGCGCCTCCTGACCGGGCGGGCTGGGTTCCGTCGTGGTAACGAGCCGGCACGCAGGCGGGTGTCGACACGCGCGAACATCGACCCAGTGACCGAATGGCTGGTGTCGAGTCTCGTGCGCAACCGGTGTCGGCCAAGACCAGAGTTCGCTGCCAGATCGGTTTTGGTGCGTCGGGGCAGGGGCCGGGCGCGGGCACGAGAAAAGGGCCGCATCGCGCTCGCCGGCGCCGTCGAGGGGACGGTTGTGTGGCCTTGCCGGCGTCTCGGACTGGGTCTGCTGTCCAAGACGCCGGCAGGGCGTGGTCGGTTGCGGAGGGCGTCTATTGGGTGTCAAGGAGGCTGATCGGCCCGTTGCGGAGGCGGTCGATCGCCCGGCCTAGGATCACGGTCGCTTGGTCGGGAGAGCTCGCTGCGTCCGCTAGGCGCGAGGCGACGGCACGGAAGTGTTCGACCTCGGCTGGGTCGTAGAGGCTCTCGGGTGGGTACCCGGTTAGGTGCGACACGACGATGGGCGGGGCGTCGGGGTGGTCGAACTCCAGGAGCTCGAAGCGTGGCTGGCCTCGGTGGGCTATCCATCCGTCCCAGGGGACCACCTGCATCTGCAGGGTTCCGGTCTCGGTGAGGCGCCGCAGATGCTGCAGTTGGTTGATGGTGGTGTCGATGCTGCCGAACGGGCGTAGCAGCACCGCCTCGTCGATCACGACCCGCAGCTCGCGGTCGGCCCGCTTCGCAAGCTGTGCCCGTCGTGCGGTGTCGATCTGGCTGTAGAGACGGTGTTGCTCGTCGGTCAGCGGTGCCTCGCCTGTCGTCGCGCGGCGGACGTGACGGTTGAAGTCGTCGGTGCGCAGCAGGTCGGGGATCAGCAGGGTGTCGAGCATCAGGATGCGGCTGGCGCTGGTCTGGTAGGCGAGGTGACGGCAGGTGCGTAGGTCGACGCTGGCCGCGTTGGGGCGGATCCAGCCCGGCTGTCGAGCACGGCGGGCCCAGTCGCGCAGCTTCTCGTCTTCCTGTGGGTCGGTGAGCTGATAGAGGCCCAGCAGGGCGTTGAGGTCGGTGATCGAGATCGTGCTGTCGGCGTTCTCGATCCGGTTGACCTTGTTGATCGACCACTCGGTTCGCAAAGCGATCTGCCGCTGCGACAGGCCGGTCTTGTACCGCAGCTGCCGCAGACGGACAGCGAGCATCCGTTGCATCAGCATCGGGTCGTACTGGTCAAGCACAGCGTGGTTCCTTTCCAACGCTCTGGACAGTTGCGGCACCTGCGGGGGCAGGCTGAACCGGCGACACGGCCCGCAGTCCCAGGCAGTTGAGTACCTGCGCGGGCCGACCGAGCGGGCCGAGTTCGGTGACCAGTTGGGTGATCAGCTTGCGGGCCGGCCCGCGTTTCTGGTCGGAGGTGCAGTAGCGGGCCGCCGCCGACGGCCACTTCCCCCGACGCCGGACCTGGTCCAGCAGCGGGCCCTGGTCTCGGCGGCGTTGCTCGTAGCGCAGCCCGTAGTACTCAGCCTGGGACTGCGCCAACTCGGCGGTGTCGGGCCATTCGACGTGCCAGAGCGCGCAGTGCAGCACCGTGACCCGATCAGCCACCGCCTGCTGGTGTGCTTGGGTGGCGATGTGGTGCAGCAGGGTTTGAGAGTCCTTGCCGCCGGAGGAGTTGATGAGGATGACGTCGTAGGCGGTCAAGTCCACCGGCATGCGGCCGGCGGCGGCGGTGCCGGCTGAGTGGCGGCGCTCGGCGGTGTCAACAGGTTCGAGTTCAGGGCTGGTCATGTGATGCTCCTGTCGTGGGAGGCGGCGTGGGTGCAGCGGATCCCGGCGGGCGCGCTGCGGTGACGGCGCCGGCGTGCGGTGGCCGCGTTGTGCTGCTGCTGCCAGGTGCGCAGGCTGCTGCCGCCCTGCAGGCGCAGGACGGCGGGGATGCGGTTGGCGGTCACTCCGACCGAGGCAGGCCGGTGACGGCGAGCAGGTCGCAGTCGGCTTGGGAGTGGTAGCCGGCGTCCTTCGCGTCCTCGGTGGTGGGGAACACGTCGGCGACCCGGTCGGCTTCGGGGTTCAGCGTGTGGTCTTGGGTGCCGCCGTAGGAGTAGACCCAGCGGAAGTTGGTGGGCGGGTCGGGTTCGACGAGTCGCCGGAAGCGGTCGACTTCCTTGGTGTAGGCGTAGAAGCGCACAGCCGGGTGGGTCCGGATCAGCTGGAGCCAGGTGCGGGTGTAGTCGTCGGTGAAGAAGTCGCCGGCGTCGTGGATGCGCACCCACTTGCCCTGCAGGACCGGTAGTTCGAGGTCGGCGGCCATGGCGGTGGCGAACGCGTCGGACTCGTTGAGGACCAGCCGCAGGTTCGCCTGGTGGCGGGCCTTGACGGTCGGGATGCGGTAGGTGCCGTGTAGGGCGTAACAGATGTGTCGGCACACCCCCGCCGATGGGCAGGTGTTGTAGGTACGGCCGTCGGGTAGCCGGCCGGCCCAAGCGGGCAGGGTCCAGTTGAAGATGCCGTGGGGCCGCAGTCGGGAGTTTTGCGTCAGCAGCCGCGGCCTGCACGGCGTGGAGGATGCGCTCATCCAGCAGTTCCTTCCGTTGTGTGGGCATGAAAAGGGGCCGGCCAGCGCGGCGGGCGGCGCGTGGCCGGCCCCGGATTCGGCCCGGCACGCCCGATCGCGGATGTCGCCGCAATCGGGGGGCCGGGCAGCAGCCGATCGAGGGAAGCGATCAGCCCTGCGGGTACAAAGGGAGATGCGGGTCGGTGTCGGCGTCGGCGTCGAACAGGACGAAGTCGCAGCTGTATCGGCGGGCATATCGTTGGATGGCCACCAGTGCGGCTGGCGGCGGGTCGATCTGTTCGGCGGCTCGTGCCGCGGGGTCTGCCGGTATCCACATCAGCCAGCCGTAGCGCGTCGAGTAGGCGACCAGTCCGGATACGGTGTGCAATCCGTCCTCCAGGATGTGCGGCGGGATGTGCTGGGTCGACAGGTCCAGCAGCCGCCGAACCCTGGGTCCGGTGCGGGGGCCATGGCGGGTCAGAGACCGCACCAAGACACCCAGCGACATGCACCAGCCGACGACACGCTGCACGGTGGACAGGGATCTGGTTCGGGAGGCTCGTTTGCGGTGTCTCATGGCGCCTGCTCACCGGGGGTGTCGACGCCGTCGGCAAGGAATTCGCCGCCGTAGGACAGTTCGTCGTCGTCGACGTTCTGCCAGGTTTCGCTGATCAGTTTCCCGTTGCCGCAGACGTAGTCATCGATGTCGGGCGAGGTCGGGTCGGTACCTGCTCGCATGGCCTCGGCCAGCGTGTTCGGGATGGCCGCGAGGTAGTCCTGCCGTAGCCGCACCAGGTAGCTGCGTGTCCAGCGGATGCGCCGCAGCGGTTGCTCCGCGTGGGTCGGAGCCGCAGCGTTCCGTGGCAAGCCGGTCGAGCTGGGCGTGGTGTCCAGATCGGTGCCGGGCCGCAGGCAGGGAACGGCCGCCGGGTGGCGTCGGATCAGGAAACAGTCCGGGATGGTGGGCCCGTCGTGCTGGTAGTCACCGACCCGCTCGTCGAAGTGACACAGGGCGCGGCATTGCGGGCAACGCGACGGTCCGGTGGTCGGGGTGCCGTTGGCGTCGTGGGCGCGGTGATCGTGGCCGGGTGCCTGGCAGTCTGGTGGTGCGGTGACGGCCTCCACGGTGTAGCACCAGCCGACATCGCCCAGGGTGTCGGCGCCGGGTGTGGGGCCGTGGATGGTTCCGGTGCCGTCCCAGCCCGCGGTCGGGGCGGGCCGATTCGCACAGTGCGCCAGTTGTTGGTAGGTGGAGCTGTGCTCGGTGTCTGCGCCACAGGCGGTGTCGCAGGGTTCTGCGAGGTCGCGGTCTTCTGCGGCCCGTTGTTCGGCGATGTAGTGCCAGGCTTCAGCGGGTGTGTCGAACTCCGGTGGCGGCTCGGTGGTGTCGGGTAGGCAGCCGGGTCGGTGGATCAGCGCGGTGTACAACGGGTCTCCTTGTCGATTCAGGGCCACGGGTTCGCGGGGTGGCGCACCGGCCGACCTGTGCAGGTGCGCACCGGCCGTTTAGTGCCGGGGTGGGTTGTCGCGGGCGGTGGGGTCGAGTCCCCCCGTCCGGCTGGTGTGGTGGTCGTCGATTGCGGTGGCCTTCGGATCCGCGTAAGTCACCACCGAGGCTTTGCAGCGGGCCGGACAGCGCTCGGCCGGGTAGCCGGCCGACACCGCCACGTCAGACCAAGGGCAGTAATCGCCGATGTCGGTGGTGTGCTGGTTGATGACCCGACCGCCGCCCGGTGCCTCGCACCGCTGGTGGCCGGGCACCTCGTCGGGGTTCGCCACGCCGGGCACCGCAGGCAGGTCGCGGTGGCCGGTACTGGCTGGTTCTGCGCGCGGGGCGGCCCCGTCCCGGGTGTTGGCCGTGCCGTCGCAGCCGGGGCAGGACGGGTCGTGGCTGGTGTGGGCGCGCCGGACACCCTCGCCGGCCCGGTCGTGGTCGGGCGACAGGGCATAGTCGTTTCCGAGGGTGCCGATCACCCGGTAGCCGCGACCGGCAAGGCTGCTGCAGCCCTGCCTCGCGTGGTGCCAGGATTCGACCTGCACGCGGTGTGTGCCGCCGTAGTGGTCGGTCCAGCTGTGCCAGATGGTGATAGTGCCGGCGTGGTTGTTGACGTGCGCGATGAGCATGCCCTCGCTCCTCTCCTTCAGTCGCGGGCTGTGGTGTTCTCGGCGCGGTAGCGTTCCCACCCGTCGGGTGGGACTTGGGCGGCGAGCGCGGGCACCGGCCGACGTGGCCGATGCCCGCGAACAGCGGCTCGGGATCATCTGGTGGTGCGGAGCCCGTGGCGACCGGGCGAGCTGGCCGTGGCAGGCCTCAATGGCCTGCGCGGGTGAGGAAGTCGGGCACCCAGTGCCAGCGCCGCCCGTCGGGCCCGGTGTGGTGGTCGGCCGTGGCGCAGCTTCCGTCGAGGCCAAGCGCGCCCAACGCGGCGGGGGTGTCACGGATCCACCGGCCGGTAAGCGCATCGTCGGTGGAGGCGAACGACCGGCAGCCGCAGTTCTGCGTGCAGGGATGATCGGTCCGGTCGAGCCAGTGTTCGGCGAATGGGTGCCAGCAGCCGCACATCCGCAACTCGTCGGCCTGCCATGCGGCGGGTGTGTGATGCTGCAGCGTCACCGGGCAGGCCATCTCCTGCACGAACCCGACGATCTCGTCAAACCCGTCCGGGGCACGATCGGCGCAACCGATGACCGCCTCGGTGTCGTGCCCGGTCGCGGCGACATCGAACCAGACTCCGTCCGGGGTGGCGGCCAGTAGCAGCCGTGCCCCGCCGGGAAACCCGATCGTGAGCCACCACGCCAACAGCGTGCCGGGCACCTGCTGCAGGAACTGTTCGCGGATGGTCGGCCGGTCGGCGTCGGCGACAGTGTTGACGAACCGTGCGAGCCGCTGGTCGGGCACCGTGGCGTCATCCGGCAGGCCAAGCTGCGCCCCGGTCAACAGCACCGCGCCGGCCACGGTGGTGGAGGTGAACACCCCGACCCGGGCGATGCCGTCGATGGGGATGGTGGGCCACGTTTCCTCGATCGCGATGCGCAGCAGCTGTTCCGCAGGTGGCTGCGGGTGGGTGTGGCCGTTGATGCGGGCTTCCTTGCTCAACAGAGTTGTCCTTTCTTGATGTCCGCCGGGCGGCGGGCAGTGGACGGCGCCGATCGGCAGATCGACGCTCGGGGGGTAGGAAGCGACCGTCGGGGCACCGGGTGGGTGTCCCGGCGGTCACGAACAGCGGCTGGTGGCGGCCGCGCAGAACGCGACCGGGCCCCCGAGCGCCGGCGGCGCGGCGGGTCGTGTCTGGTGTGGGCCACGTGGTGGTGATCAGTGCGGGTCGATGTCAGCGGCGCTGGGGCGCGTCAGGTGGGCCCAGCTCGGGGCGGGCGGGCCGGCGGTCACCCCGGCGTGCAGCAGCCGGGCGAGCGGGTAGGCGGGGTCTGCGGTCAGCGCGTGGTGCAAGGCGATGGCGGCGGTCTCGGCGTTGCCGCAACGCCAGCAGGTGAACGCCGCGATGGTCGCGGGCGCGGGGAGGTCGGCGTGGTCGACGCGACGCGCGATCTGGGCCCACACCTGCCGGTAGCCCCGGTCGCGGTCGGCGCGCAGCAAGGCGGCGTTCAGGACGGTCTCATCGCGCAGCCCGATGCCCAGCAGCGCGACATCCATGTCGTCGAGGCCGAGTGCCTGGGTGGGCTCGGATCGCAGGTGGTCGTCGATCTGGTCCAGGTGGCGCAGGCTGATCGCGCGCAGCGCGCGGCGGGCGGTGGCCTGGTCGTGGCGGTGTTGCTGGTCCCAGAAGCGCTGGGCGATGGCGGCGGCCGCGGTCATGCGGTCGCGGGCCGGCCCGGTGGCGGGCGCGTACTGGGCGGCCAGCTGTTCGCGGTCGGCCAGCACGGCTCGTCCTTGGACGACCATCTCGGCCGCGACCAGAGTGTCGGGCTCGGCGCGCTGCCAGTCTCCCCAGACATCCCGCACGCCATCCAGCGACCGGTAGTGGCCCCGGTTGACCTGCACCTGCCCGACGACAGTCAGGCCCTCGCCACGCACGCCGGCGCCCACGGCGCGGATATGGTCTGCCGCGGCGTCCAGGGGGCTGTAGGAGGCGAGAAAGATCAGGGGCAGTCGGCGGCGGTGCGCGCAGCCGATCAGATGCGGCAGCAGCTGCGGATCGTCGAGCTCGTAGGTGGCGATCGCCCAGTCGCCGTGCTCGTCGGCCAGAAGCGCCGCCAGTCGCCCGGACGGGTGGTAGCCGGTCAGGTACGCGATCAGGGTCAGCATCCCGTCCGGGATGGCGACGGCAAGCGGCAGGGTGACGCGGGTGTGGTCGGCCATGATGTCCTCTCCAACATGCGCGAACGCGGGCACCGGCTGAGGTGGCCGATGCCCGCGTTCGCAGGATCGATATCGGTGGTTGCTCGTGGGGTGCCGGAAGGTGGCAGGCGTCCGGTGTCTCCGGCCGGCCCGATGATGTGCGTACGGCGATGGCCGGGGCGCGGTGGGCGTCCCGGCCATCGGAGGCGGGTTCAGTGCTGCCGGAGCTGTTCGGTGAGCGCCTGGTGCAGGTGACCGATGACCTGGTCGAGCGGCGCGGGCCGGGACGGCCGGTCGTGGAGTGTGGACAGGGCCGTCAGGGTCGCGGTCAGCTCGTCGCGCAGTGGAGACGGTGGCGGGCTGATCAGGACGGTGTGGTGGCTGTCCCAGTCGATCTGCCCGTCCACGGTGGTGCCCAGGCCATGCAGGACGCCGCCGTCAGGAACCCAGACCTGCCTGCCGCTGACCAACGCCACCCCGTGCAGGATGCAGCCGAGCCGGCATCGGCAGCTGGGCGCCAGCCGGTTGTCGCGGCGCAGTGGGCAGTCGCTGGGGCACAGGTCCCTGCCGGTGTCGAGTTGGCGGTGCGGGGCGGCGTCGCCATGTTCCAGGTCTTCGCCGTGGCGGATCTTGGTGGCGATGACATCGATCAGGCCACGTATCAGCCATGCGTCGGCTGCCGCCATCCTGCTGCCGGCCGGCGGGGTCAGCAGCGCGACAGCTTCCAGCAGGTGCGCCAGCACCCGCCGAGCCGGGGCGAGTGCGTGGGTGTAATGGATCTCGCCTGCGGTGGGCCAGTCCGGCTGGCCGTCGGTGTCGATGGCGACGGTGATCAGGACGCCGGCCGCGTCGAGGAACATCGCATACCGTGGCAGCCCCCAATCGGGGATCAGCAGACTCGCCGGTTGTGAGCCGCAGGTCAGTCGACAGGAACACTCCGCGTCGGTGTAGCGGGTGCGCGGCGCTCGTGCGTGGCTGACGCAGCCGCAGTCGCAGTGTGCTTCACCAAGTCTTGGCAACATCAGAATCCTTTCAGCAGCGGGGAACGCGGACACCCGCCGCGCCAGGGGTGGGCGGGTGTCCACGTCGGGAACTGGGAATGCAGCGCTGGCCCGCCTGGGCAGCAACGGCGCGGTGGACGGTTCGGCGACTCGGATGTCATCGGGGGCGATGAAGGCAGAGCCGCACCCGGCGTGGCCTCTCAGCGCTCAGCGCTCAGCGCTCAGCGCTCAGGGCTGTGCGGGGTGGCGTGGGCGGGCTTGAGCGCTCGGTCGTCTGGTGGTATCTGCGCGTCGAGCGCGGTCCGCAACAGCTGGGCCAGCCGGTAGTTCGGGTCGGCATCCAGCGCGTGGGTGATCGCGAAGCGCGCGTTCAACCAATCGCCGTTGCGCCAGAAGGCGTACGCGCAGATCGTGGCGCAGGCGGGAAGGTCGTCGTGGTCGACGCGGCGCATCATCTGCGCCCAGAGTCGTTGGTAGGCGGCGAGGTTGGTGTCGAGGTACTCGATCGCCGCGTCGCGCACAGCGACATCGCGCAGGCAGATGCCCAGCTGCGCGACGTGGTTGTCGGGCAGGGTGATGGTCCTGGTGGGGTCGGCGCACACTTGGCGGTCGATGGTGGCGAGGTAGCGCTGGCCGATCGCGCGCAGGGCGTGGCGGGTCTTGTCCGCGTCGCGGCGCGATCGGTGCTGCCAGCGCTGGTTGATCACCATGGTGGTGTGGCGGATTGCGTCGCGGGCGGCGCCGGTCACGGCGGTGAACTGCGTGTCCAGGTCGGCGCGGTGGGCGTGTGCGACGAGGCCGTGGGTGACCATCGTGGCTTGGATCGCGGTGTCGGGCCCGAAGTGCTGCCAGCCGCAGTCTTCGCCGTCGTGGGGGTCGAGGACCTGGTAGCGGCCGTTCTGGATCTGCAGCTGCCCCAGCGGCCGGATGCCCGCGGCGCGTGCCGCGTGCGCGGTCCAGCGCAGCAGGGTGGTCGCCGAGTCCAGGTCGCTGAACAGCGCCAGGGCCACGGCCGAGGCGTGATGGCGTCGTGCGCACTCGACCAGGTGAGTGGCAATGTCGGGCGTATCGAGCTGGTAGGAGAGGATCAGCTCGACGTGGTTGTCCTTGAGCAGCAGGGCGACCAGCCGTTCGCAGGGGTGGTAGCCGAGCAGGTAGGGGATCGCCGTAAGCAGCGCATCCGGAGTGCTCAGACGCACTGGCTGGGGGCGTTGGCGGTCGTGGTCGGTCATGGCCGTCCTTCCTGACGACGCGAACGCGGGCACCGGCCGCATGGTGGCTGGTGCCCGCGTTCGCAGGGTCGTCTGTCGGTTCTAGTCAGTGGGGTTCAGGCAGCGCGCGATACCCGGTGTCAAGACGGGCCCCGCGCCGGGACAGGACCGGCTGGCGTGGGTGTCACGGCGCCCGGTCATCGGTGTGGCGCCGTTGTCAGACGTCGAGTCGGGTGAGGAAGTCGGGCACCCAGTGCCAGTGCTGGCCGTCCGGGCTCGTGTGGTGGGCGGCCGTGGCGCAGCTGTCGGCAAGCTTCAGCGTGGCCAGCATCTCGGGGGTGTCCAGGACCCACCGGCCCGGCAGATGGTCCTCGGTGGAGGCGAACCTGCGGCAGTCGCAGTCCTGGTCGCAGCCGTGCTCGGGGCCGTCAAGTCGGTGAGCGGCGAAGGGATGCCAGCAGCTACACATGCGGGTCTCCGACGCCACCCAGGCATCCGTGGTCTGGTGCTGCAGCGTGACCGGGAAGGCCAGCTCCCGCAGGCACTCGACAATCGCGTCAATGCCGGACGGTTCGCCGCCGTTGTAGCGGCAGATGGTCGGATCGCCGTCTGCGTGGTCTGCGGCAGCGTCGTACCAGACCCCGGTGGGCGTGACGGCCACCACCAGCCGCGGGCGGTCTGCGTAGCCGCCCGCCATCCACCAGGCCAGCACCGGTGCTTCCGCTTCCTGCTGAGCCTGTTCGCGGATGGTGTGGCCGTCGTCGGTGACCGTGTTGATGATGCGGGCCAGCCGCTGGCCGGCAGCCAGGTCGAGGTCGGGCAGCCGAAGCCGCCGGCTCCTGAGCTCCAGTGAGCCGGTGGTGGTGGTGAAGATCCCGATCTGGAGACGATCGTCGTTGGGGGTGATCTGGAACTGTTCGAGCAGCGCGACTGCGATCAGGGTGTCCTCGGGGATCGCAGCGCTGGCATGCCCGTTGATACGGGGCTGGTCGGTCATGCGTGTCATTCCTTTCTGGAGCGCCCGCCGGGCGACGGGCTGCGTTGGCTCGCCCACCGATCGGTGGAGCGAGAGGGGAAGACGGCGATGGCCGGGACGCCCGTGCGGGCCCCGGCCATCGCGAGAAGCTGAGCCGCCACGCGCCGCTCGCGGATGAACCCGTTCGCGCGGCGTGGTGAGGCCATCAGCAGTGGCGGCGACAGGTTGTGAGCCGACTGGCTGTGCCTCGTCTGGCTGCCGGCGAGGCGGATCTACTGCTAGGCGTCATCGGTGACGCTGATGGTGCGATCGTCGATGGTGAGGCTGTTGTCGACGACGTCGTCGACGTTGGACAGATCGATCTCCACGTAGACGGCGTCGTCTTGGATGCTGTCTGCGTCGGCGTCGCCTTCCACCAGGTAGCTGCCGACCACGGTGAACCTCACCCGGTGTCGTATCGGCTGCATGCCGTGGTCACGCAGGAACTCCTGCAGTCCCTCGGTGCAGATCGAGTCGCCAGTTTTGTAGTGGTCGATGGCGGCCTGCCGGATCGAGTCGAGGTTCGCCTCGCTGCGTCGCTGGTAGCGGGCGAACTCGTCACGCAAGTCGCTCAGCTGCTCAGACAGCCGCGCCTGACGCCCGCGGTCGGACCGGACCAGGTCGTAGAGCTGCGCGATCGCCGTGGCGTGCGACGGGTTCTGGTCCTGGTTGCGATCGGTGTAGACCAGGGTGGCTGCGGCGAGCTGCTGCAGGCTGCCGGCGGTGACCACGGGAACCTGGCCGTTGTCGGGCGAGCCGACCACCACGATCTGCTCGCCGTCGAGTACGGCGACACATCCCGCGGCGCAGTCGCCGACGGCGACCTGCACCGCCGCGGGTACTGGGCGCTCGACGCTCGCAGTGCTGGCAGACTCAGACGTGCTGATGTTGTCCATCAAGGGTGTCCTTTGCGTTGAAGACTTCTGGGATTGAGGTTCCGGCGCCGGACGGCGCCGGCTGTGATGGCTGCGCGGTCTGCTGGGCGGGGCTCGTGGCCGGGCGCAGCAGCGCATGAAGATGGGCATGGATTTCCCTCCGCGAAGGGCCGGATTGATTTGCGCGCAGCATCCGTCCATTGAGGACTGTCTCTGGGTTCAGCTAGCGCACAACGGGGCGACACAGCGCAGGTCGTGTGCTGGAGCCGGGTATGGCGAACAGTCCGCGACGGATGCTCGGCAAGCTGGACGCCTTCGGCTTCCACGTCGCGGCTTTGCACGGTTGTCTGCGCGAGGCGGCAGATCCGTTGTGCGACTGGCAATGAGGCGTAGCGATTTCTGATCGATCAGCCAGGTCGGCGCGATCACCCGCGTGTGGACGGTGGTGGATCGGGTCGTTGGTCGGGCTCGCAGTGTGGGGTGCTGGTGCGGTCTCCTTGGCGAGTTCGACCTCAGAGCCCAGGCCCTTCTGCTGCGGCCTACGCCGCGGCTCTGGTCATGGGTCGTTGCGACGGGCGTGGTTCTCGGCACAGTGCACGCACACGACGCGAGGGGCACGCTCTGCGTGTCCTCGATTCAGCGCATCGCAGTAGCAGTTGATCTCACACAGGAGACAGCCATAGAGCGTTCCCGCCTGGTGTGGATACTCGTTGTGCCGCAGGGGGGTGCCGTCGACATGCATGGCTACCGCCGCCTGTCAACGTTGATCGCGGGAGATGTGTGGAGCGCCGCACCGGCCAGGCTGGCAGCGTCGTGTGGCGGGCAGGCGGTGGCTGTGCCTGGGCGCCGGTTGAGCGCGTCGCGGATCATGGCGGCGTGGTGGCGGTTGTACTCTGCTGTCGGCCCGCCGAGCGGGTACCGGCCGCCGCAGGTGCGGTGCACGTCGACGGCCAACTCTTCGCCGTCCGGGCTGTTGATCGTGAGGGGGTACTTGTCAGGGATGGCATCGGTGGAGCAGTCGTCTTCGAAGCCGCTCCGGTAGTAGATGCCGCTCGGTGTACAGCTGTTCACCGGTGGCTCTCCTTTCTGCCCCGGCCGTCGTCGACGGCCTGGTGGGTGTGCGGGATGGTCGAGTCGAGGCGGGCCGCCTCGGCCCGCAGGTACTCGGCCCACGGCGACGGGCCGTTCACCGCGTCGGCCCACCGGCGGGCCATCGCGGCGGCACGGTCCGGGTGGCGGAGGCGGTCGATGAGCCAGCCGATCAGCGGCTGCGGATCAGCAAGCAACGGTGTGGCGACCGGGCAGCCGATCGGCAGCACCGTGTAGCGGCCGGGCACCATCTGCCACAACCTGCCGAGGCTGCACTCACCGACAGGCGTGTGCATCTCGACGGCCTGCATGCGGTCGCGGGCCGGTCCGACCGTGCTCAGATGGATGGACGGGGTGCACGGGTTTGTCATGACCACCTCCTGCGAGTCGGTGGGTAGCGGCGTATCACCTGCGGCGTTGGCGTGAGGCACGGTCTGTTGTCCTTTCTCAGCAGTGGCCCCGTGCTCCGAGATCGTCGGGATGGGCTCGGGGCGCGGGCGCAGCACGACGGCCCCACCAGACGACCCATGCGCCGCGGTAAGACCCGTGATGGTGTGGTGGCCAGTTGCACGCAGCAGCCGGCGTGTCTGTCGCGGTCAGCCGCAGTCGAGCTCGGCGCGTCGGCAGGTGGCCGGCTCGCCATCGCCGTGACCGCGGTGGCGAGCGATCGGCGATCTGGTTGAGAATGTCGGCCGGTTCGGTGTCGCAGCGGTGCACGACCGAGCTCTTCCGCGCACGAACCAGCCGCAGCGAGTGCCGAAACTGGCGCTCCGCGGCGGTCTCGCTGTGGCTCTCCGCTCTGGACGCTCAGTCGGTGTGGTCGATGCCGTGGACGCGCGTCCACCGCAGCCGCAGCGCCGGTCGTGGTCGAGGCCGGGATCAGCCTCGACCACGCTGGCACGACCGGCGAGCGCCCCGGCCGGCTCGTGCCCAAGGCCGAACGGGTCGCTGGCGTCGGTGACCAGGCCCGCTGTTCCCTCGGCGATCAGTCGATGAGGGCCGCGGGTGCCGGGAGAATCGAGCGCGCCGGGGATGGCGACCACCTGGTGGTGCAGGGCTGCGGCCAGCCGCGCTGGTGCCAGCTGCCAGGGCGCGTCGGTGCCGCAGATCTGCAGCAGTGGCCCGCACATCGCCGCAGCGAGCATGTCCTGCCGGTCGGCAGTGCCCGCCTGGTGGAGGTCGGTGTGGTCGATCCGCCAGCACGACACCAGAGCGGCGTGTTCTGCGGAGGCGGCGAGGCGCTGGCATTGAGTGAGGTTCAGGCGCCCGCCGGGCCCGGTCGGCAGCACCACGACGCTGCGGGTGGTCGACCCTGCCTCCGCGGCGAGGGTGGCTCCGCGGTGTGCGGCGGCGCCGGTGCCGCTTAAACCCGGCACATACTGTGACTCGCTGGGTGGTCAGCGCGTGTGCGCAGCGTTGCGCCAGTTCACCGCAGGAGTCGCTGGGGTCCTCGCCTCCGACCACGGCGATACCGCCGTCGGTGGCGAGCAGGTCCAGCCGGCTGGTGCCGTGCACCCACAGGCCCAGTGGGATGGTGAACGCCCCGCCGGATACCTCGTAGACCGGGTGCGGGAGCCGCAGCGGCCAGCCCGAATCCTGTGGGGGTGAGATAGCAGAATCCGTGCCGGGCGGCGTAGTCGAGGATCGCGGTGGTGTCGATGGTGGTCGGATGCCGATACGGCATGCTATGGCGCAGCCAGGCGGCATCGTCGTGGTCAGTCAGCCATGCGAGGGTGGCCAGCGCGCCGTGCTCGGCGACCCGCGCGGCGATGGTCGAGTGCCTGGGGCCGACCAGTTCGGTCAGCGCCAACCGCGCATGCACCTGCGGGCTCTCGCTGGCAAGGGCGGCCGGATGCAGGTAGTGGGCCGGGTCCGGGGCGTCGGTGTCGGTGACGCTCACGGCGATCTGGTAGCCGCGGACCTCGACGGTGATCCCGTCCAGGTCGGCCGGGCTGACGCGATACACCCAGGCGTAGCGGGCGGCTTGCTCGTCGGTGTCGAGGCAGGCGGTCGCCTCGAACGCCCACTGGTGCAGGGTGTCGATCGCCTGCTGCGGGTCGTCGGTGTCGAACTGATGGTCGTCGTGGTATCCGGTCGCGGTGATCCGGTAGTGGCGTGTCATGACACATGCCGTCCTATTCACTCGGTCACAGGGTGGAGACATCAGCGCGGCGCCGCTTCCGGCGCGCGTTGGCTGGGCTTCTTTCGGTGAGAGCAGGCAGCGGCGTTGGCCGCGTCAGGCTGCCTGTTTCTGGCCTAGTACCAGGTGTTTGCTGCGGTAGAAGGCGACCGGGTCCACGGCGCCGGACGGGTTGGGGTCGTCGCGCAGATGGATTTCGAAGTGCAGGTGTGGGCCGTCGGCGTTGCCGGACTGCCCCACCACCCCAATCGGCGCCCCGGTAGCCACTTTCTGCCCTACGTGGACGGAGGGGCGTGTGGCCATGTGGCAGTAGCGGGTGATGATGTGATCGGGGCTGCGGATCTCGACGTACCAGCCGCAGCCCGGTGTGCTGATCGACCCGTTGATGGTGCAGTTGCCGGTGGCGGGGTCGCAGCGGGCGACGGTGACGGCGCCTGCGTGCGCGGCGTGGATGGTGGTGCCGCGGGCCGCGGCCAGGTCGGTGCCGTTGTGATCGGGGCGATCGGGTGGCCGGAAGCCTGAGGAGATGGGGGCGATAACCGGGCTGATCCACGCTGCAGCACTACATCCAGCGGGGACAGCACTAGCCGAGGACGGCCCGGTGCCGGTAGTGCCGTGGGTGGATGGGCGGGTCTGGACGGCGGCGGCGTCGGCCGCACCGACCGTCGATGGCTTGCGGGTGATGGTGGCTACCAGGCGGGTGGCGTCGGACGCCCATTGGGCGTAGGCATCCGGGAAGGCGGAGTTCTGGACCGCCTGCGCCGCCGCGGTCAGCGACAGATGTTGCCAGCCAGGAACGCGCTGCAGGGCGCGGTAGAAGGCGGTGGCCGCATAGGTAGGGGTGTGCAACTGGGTGGGGGTGCCCCAGCCCTGGCTGGGGCGTTGCTGGAACAACCCGACCGAGTCACGGTCGCCGCCGACCAGGTTATGCAACGACGACTCCTGGATCGCGGTGGCCACCGCGATGACCCAGCCGCGCTGCGGGACATGCAGCTGCTGCCCGACACCGATGATGGTGGCGGCGTTGGCGGTCTGGGTCGCGTCGTAGTGCCCGATCCGGCCCGGCGCGGATGCCACCGTGCAGGAGCTGGTGGCCGTGTCCTCGCCGAACATGGTGCCGAGCGCGCCGACGCCGAGGAACATGGTCAGGACCGATCCGCCCAACAGGGCGGCGACAGTGCGCAGCATGGCGTTCTCCAATCAGCCGACGCGACCCGGCCCCCGGGTATGCCGATGCCGGTGGCGTCGACTCCCGGGGGCCGTGGTGATGGTGAACAGCGGCCAGCGACACTGCCGGGCAGCCGAACTCGAAACTGTGTGTCTACTGTGGATGGTGGGTGTTCTGGTGGTGCGGTTGCGCGATGCGCTGGCGGTCTATTGCTGTTCGTCCAGCAGGTCGGGAGTCCACGTGGCGGAGTCGACCGACCCGTACCACTCGTCCTTCATGCAGTCGCAGCTGCGCATCGGCGGGCCCTCAGCGTCACCATCGCAGTACGCCTGTTGTGTGCTGTGGTGCGAGACGTCGAAGTCATCGGCGCCCCGGTAGATGGCCAGCGCACTGATCAACGTGGCGCGCGGCCAGATATCGAACAGCTCACGCATCACGTCGCGGTGTCCATGCCAGCAGACCGCGCGGATGCGCCGGCCGTGGCGACCGAGTAGCCGATACCGGTCGGTGACCGGAAACAGGCGCAGACGCACCCGGTAGTGGACGGTGCCGCACAACGTGTGCTCGCATCGGCTGCGCGGGCGGTACTCCCCCAGGCCGTCGACCTCGGCCTGCAGCCCTTTGCGCTCGGCGATCGCTGCCAAACCGTCGAACACGTCTGCCTCATGCACGATCGACAGGCGTGGTATCAGAACGATCATCGCTTACGCGTCCTGTGCGGGGCGACGGTTCGGTCCCGGCTGTGACGTCTGCGGTCGATTCGTGTTGGGGCAGTTGTCGTGCGGCTGTCGGCACAAGTGCATGCCCAGCACCATGACGCCGCCTGGTTGATACGCAGCGCGGGCGGCGGCACGGGCCAGAGCGACGAAGCGCCCGCTGGTGCCGGGCCCTCCGCACAGCAAGAGGTCTCCCTGGTCGCCGGTGAGTTGCTCGACGGTGCGGGCGGCGTCGCGCTGCTCGGTGGGGGTGGTGAGGGTGGCGGTGAACATCTCCAACCCGATCGCTGCCCGCAGCGTGGCGCGCAGGGTGGGCATCGCCGGGTCGTGGTCGTTGGTGACATGAGGCGGGGAGATGCTGCGTACGCGGCGCGCCATGGCCAGCAGCTGGGCGCTGACCATGACCCCGATGTCCTCGGTGCGCGGTGCGGTGGACCGGGTGCGGTAGTGGGCGATGTCGAGTCGGATCTCCAGCCAGCGGTCGGCGCCATGCCCGGCCCGGTGTTGGCTTCCTGGATGGTCGACGTCGTGCTGGCACCAGCAGTCGGGGTGCTGGCAGCGTGGCCGGGTGTCGGGGTTGGCCCGGTAGGTTGCGAGCTGGCCGGCGATCATGGGGCAGGCGGTGCGGGTGTAGCCGGCGCAGGAGGGATGGGCGCCGGGTTCGGCGACTACCCCGTAGCGGACGTCGATGGGACGTGCGAGCACCACGATGGTGGGCTGGCTGGTCAAGCTGGTGCCGCAGATGCCGCACAGCCGGTCGGCCAGGCAGGCCCGCAGCCGCTGGTCGTCGAGCAGACCGAAGACTGGTTGGCCGTCAGCGTGGCGGGCGGTGGCGATCGGTACGGCCCGGCCGCCGTGGGTGGGCAGGTGATGCAGGCCGGCGGGGATGGGTTTGCTGTCGGGCATGAGGCTGGTCTCCTTGCGGGAAGGTTCGACCGGTCTCGCCGACGTAGTGGCGCTGCTCGACGGCAGCACCACCAGCAAGGCGAGACCGGTCGAGCGAACGGCGTGATGCACAGGGGAAAACGCGACCCCCGGTGAAGCGGGTCGGAGTAGATGGCGGCCAGCGCGTGGCTGCCGGTTGGCGTGGCCACGGGGCAGGCGTGCGGATGCCGCACGCCGAGCGCTACCGCGCCGAGGTCGTGGGGCGGGTGTTCACTTCGGTCGGCGGGCTCGGCAGTTCTCGGGTCCGCACTGCCGGTCGGGCGCCGTCGGGTGCGGGGCTGCCGTCGCGGTCGGGATCGTAGACCAGCGCTATGCCGCGGCGGCGTTTCGCGCTGCGCAGGGCGAGCCCGGCGCGGGCGCGGTCTTGTTCGTCGCTGCCGGTGCGGGTGCTGATGCCGGCGGTGGCGCTGAGGGTCAGCTCGACACCGTCGATCTGGATCGGCTGGGATAGCCAGTCCAGCAGGTCGTCGATCTGCCGCTGCGCGGTGGCCGTGTCAGTGGTGCCGGGTAGCACGATCAGGAACTCGTCGCCGGCCAGGCGGGCCACGTGTGCCCGGCTGACCTGTGCCCAGACCCGCATGGTGACCCCTGCGGCGGCGATCATGCGGTCGCCGATGTGGTGCCCGTGGCGGGTGTTGACGGCCTTGAGGTGGTCGAGGTCGACCATCGCGATACACGCCTCGGGGTGGGCGGGCATCAGCTGCTCGTAGACCGCCCGCCGGTTGGGCAGGCCGGTCAGCGGGTCGTGCAGGGCCGCCTCGCGCCACCGGTCGGTGGCGGTGGCGTGGTGGCGGGCCGCGAGCAGGTAGCCGCCGATGGCGGCCAGGACAACCGCCAGTGCGGTGGTCGTGGAGTGTCGTATCGACATGACAGATCTCCGATCTGAACGGCCGTGCGCGCCGGAAAGCCAGGGCGCAGCAGGCGCGGCGCCCGCCGGATGGCGGACGCCGCGGACGGGCAGAGCATGGAGCGGGTGAGCCCGTGCTGACCGGCTCACCTCGGCGATCGGCCGCGGCGTGAAACGCCGTGCGGGCGACGGGTCACGACGCCGTCGCCTTCGGCATGGGTGTCGGCGTCGGGTTGGGAGTGGCGGGCGTGGCCTTCGGCGTCGCTGCCGACACCGTGTCGGCGCAGTCGCCCATCAGCACCGCCCCGTAGACGGTCAGCGCGAAACGCTGCAGCAGGGGGCTGCCCGTCAGGTGCGGGCCCGCCGGCCGGGCGGTTCCGCACTGGTAGCCGCAGGCGTAGGCGCCGGCGTTGCCGGGCTCGTGGAAGGCGCCCTCGAACAGCGGGCTGGTGGATGTGGCACCGTGCAGGTAGCCGACGATGAACGACTCCCGCCACGCCAGCCGCACCCGGTCGGGCAGTTCGATGCGCCGGTCGGGTTGGGCCAGGGTGACGGCCGGAAGGCGCAGCAGGGTCAGGCTCTGCTGGTAGGCCTCCACCGATCCGTCGGGCAGCACATGTAGGGGTACGACGCGGGCGCCGCTGTCGGTGGTTGCGGGATGGTCCAGCGGGCACAAGGCCAGCGGTAGTACCTCAGCAACCTGTTTCGGCGGCCGGAGTATCCAACGCAGACGGCGCGGAAGTGCGGGCATGACGAACTCCTCGGTAGCAGATGGATTCGGGCATGGAGAAGGCCACGTCCTGGTGCGGGGCGGCACGCGACGTGGCCTGGGAACTGGTGCAGGAATCTGGCTGCTGTGGGGGGTTACAGGTCGAGCACCGGCAGCGCGGCGTTGAGGTAGTTGATGATCGAGGCCAGCAGCGGAGCCAGAATCCGGTTGGCGCGGGGATCGTCGCCGCCGGCGATGGGTGCGCAGCTGGGCCAGTCGATGCGGCCCATCGGCAGCAGATAGGCGCTGAGCACCGTGTGATGGTGGGCGGGATCCAGGAACAGCACGCAGTCGGCCTCCCGAGCCACGACCGTGGTCGGCTGCGTGGCACACACCAGCACGCACCGGCACTGCCGGTCGCTCCACACGGTGCGGGGCTTGCCGTGGTGGATCGGGCAGCCGCAGTCACACGCCACCGCCGAGCCGGTGGCGGTGGTTGAGGTATCAGTCATGTCGGGCCTTCCTGTTCTCGGCGCCGGCAGGCGCCGGGTCTGGCCGCAGGGCCGGTACCCGGACGTGTTGCCCGGGTGACCCGGCTGCGGCATGGTGTGGCAAGGCGTTGCGCGCGGCCGGATCGGCTGGCGGTGCACGAACGCGTGGTCTGCGGCGGGCCGGCAGTCGAAGGCCGGTGAACGGTGCTTCCGCCGGCCCAGGGGCCGGCGCGGTCGGAGGTCGCGCGGCCAGGGCCGGTGCAAGGCACCAGCGGGCATCCGGCGCCGCCGTCCGCGGGGGCGCGGGCTATCGGGCGTTGTGATGGTTCGGATCGGGTTCGACCGTCGGCTCGGTCGACGCCGCGCAGTCGGGCGCCGCTGTCGCGCCTGAAGGGCCGGCGGCGGTTTCGTTTCGGTGGACCGCCAGCCAGATCGACTGGCCTCGCCCTTCGTACACCGCGCCGTCGTCGGTGGTGAGGGTGTAGTGGGTGCCGTGCTCGCCGTGGCAGTCCTGCGCATCCACCGAGGCGATCGGCCCGGCGAAGGTGCGCCACAGCCGACGGCCGCCACCGTGGTGTTCCCACACCCCGGCCACGAGATCCCCCACCTTCAGATGGTCGATCCGCACGTCCTGCGGCTGGCGGTCGGTCGGGATTCGCCACGCCGGCGCAAGCTCGTAGGCGGGCAGCGACGCGGCGACATCCGGCCACGGTTCGCCGGCGTCCAGCCGCTCGTAGACGGCGAGGAGGCGGGCCGAAAGCTCCCGCTGCTGCGCCAGCTCGGCGGGTGTCGGGAACGCCCTCACTTCCGCGTCGGAGGCGGTGACGGGCAGCCCGTACACCATCCGCATCGCGGCATTCACGTTGCGGGCCAGATCGCTGTATTCGTGGTCTCGTCGCGACGCCCGAGCTGCCAGACTCGACCAGCGCGCCACCTTGACCGCGAGCTCCACCGGCCACGGCTGCCCGCTGGGCTGGTCGAGCTGCAGCCCGCCACGGCGCCGTCCGCCGATGTCGTTGTAGCCGATCGTGCGCTGCTGTTCCTGGTCGATGATCGACACGGACTTCGCGTTGATGCGCGTGACGGTGTACCAGCCGCCGAACCGCGCGAGGCGCACCCGGTCTCCCTTCTGGAAGTGGTCGCGCTGCCACGGGTCGTACTCCCCTGCCTCGCGCATCGCGTCGATCGTGCGCTGCTGGTGGTCGATGTCGTCGGTGAGACGGGCGATCTCGCGGGCCATCCGCTGCTGGTACTCGCCGCCCGCTGTGGCCTTGTCGTGCCGCCGCTGGTAGGTGCGCCGTTTCGCCTCCAGCGTCTCGACGCGCCGCACGATCGCATGCGGGTTGTGCTTGGCCGCCTCGTTCGCCGCGGCGCCGGCCGCCCGGTCCGCCTTGCGGCCAGCCTTGTCGTCCAGGGTGCGACCGCGGCGGTCGAGGTCGTTGCCGCGCTTGATGTCGGCCCGGTGCCGCCGTTCGGAGTGGTGGCCCTCCAGCACCGGCTGGCCGAACGGGCGCCGCGCGGCGATCTCGTGCGCCGCGGCGTGTGCCGCAGCCGCACCGGCAGCGGCCTTCGCGGCGCCGGCCTCCAGCCGTTCGACCCGGTCAGCGGCTCGGGCGGCGCGGTCGGCTTCCCGCTCGGCGGCTGGCCGCCACTGGTTGTCGACCTCGATGGTGACCTCGTGCCCGGCCGCGCGCAGCGCCTCGGCCGCAGCGTTGATGTTCTGCTGTTGTGCGTCCTTGTCGCGGCTACCGCGGATGAAAATCCCGACCGAACGGCGCCAGGTGAACCCGTGCTGCCGGACGATCTCGTACACCCCGTCGCCTTTGGTTGATCCTTCCAGGATCGTGCCGTCGCGATGTGTATGGCGAATGATGATCACTGTCGCTCCTGACCGCTAGTAGGCGAGGTCGGGTCGGATGTTGCGGAGGCAGGCGGCGATCGCGGCCATTTGTGGTTGCACCACGGCGCTGGTCGACCAGTCGTCATCGCGGGCTGTGACCTGGATGCAGCTTCCCCAGCTGATTCGTCCCGGGCTGCTCCAGATGGTTGTCAGCAGCCTGCTGTCGTTGGTGTCCAGGAACAGCAAGCGGTTCCAGGCACGGGAGATGAAGCTGGTGGGTTGGGTGGTGCAGTGCAGTGCGCACCGGCACCGCGCGGTGTTCCAGGTTCTGCGCGGGCATCCGTGGTGCAGTGGGCATCCGCAGTCGCACCGTGGGGAGCTGGCCCGGGCCAAGGGCGCGGTGCCAGGCGCGGCGGGAGCGAGGTCGCCGAGGTCGGGGAGGCAGGCGCTGAGCGCGGCGAGTTGGGCTTGCAGGACGCCCGCGATGTGGGCGTTGTCGGCACACATGCCGAACTCGTGCAGGCTGGCCCAGTCCACGCGGCCGTCGTCGTGCCAGCTGGCATACGACAGGGTCAGGTCGTCCGGGTTCTGGAACAGCACGCCGTGCAGGTAGCGGGTGACGATGGTGGGCGGTTGGGTCGCGCAGCTCAGGGCGCAGCGGCAACCGTCGTCGTACCAGGTGCGCAGGCGTACGTGATGGACGGGACAGCGGCAGTCACAGCGCAGCCGGACCGACGGCTGATCGGCAGGTGGCGCCGGGGTGACGGTCATGGGTGTCGGCTCCTTCTCTGATGCGGATCTGGTGGATGGCGATCTGCGTGTGTCCGGTGTGCGGGCACACGACAGCGCCGGCCCGGTCGGGGTCGGCGCTGTGGCGCGGTGATGGGGGATGAGTGGTGATGCGGGGTGTGTTGGAGTGCCGCCGGGTACTACAGGCGGGCGCACACCAACCAACTGCCCGGACCCATGCAGTCCAGGTGATGGTTCGCCTTGGTGAGGTAGGCGAACCGATCGGCCAAGCTGTCGGATTGCGGGAACCAGAAGTCGCCCATGAGGCTGCACATCTCGTCTCCGACCACCGACGACATCACTTGGAACCGCCAGTATTTGCCGCATCCGGCCTGAAACACGTCCAGGTTTTCGGGTGCCAGCCTGACTGGGATGTCCGTGCGGGCGTTGTACTCCAGCATCGCGGCGACCCTCGGCTGCTGTTCGAACAGCTTGGTGATCGTCTTCTCGTCCGCCCGGGGGTTGGCCTGGGTGATCTCATCCTTGGTGCGTGCCCTCGGCGTTCCCGCCGTAACCTGCGCCCAGGTCCACCACTCGTAGTCGGCGTTGCGGCCGGCCTGAGCGCGGATGCGGTCGAGGCGCAGCGATCCCACCCGCCCTCCGGCGGCATAGCAGTACCGGCCCTGACGGGTCGGGTTGATCAGCCGCTCGCGGCGGGTCCACCGATGCGCTCGGTAGACCGGCGCCAGCCCGACGGTGGAGTACCCGGCCAGATCGTTGAGCCGTTCACTCACGGTGTACCAGTCGGGCCGTTCGGCCATACACACGAACCCGACCAGTACGGTGCGGGGATCGTGCCGGCGCGGGCCGGTGGGGGTGGTAGGAATCGTGCGGGTGGTGGGCACGCTGCCCGCAGCGGTGGACATGGCCGGCTCCTTCCTTGCCCTGGTGGGCAGACTGACCGCCGAACAGTCGGCGGGGACGGTGCGGCGTGGGTAGTGCCAGTGCGACCAGATCGCTGTGTCGACAAGCCACCGGTGGTGGGTGTGGACAACAAGGCGACCGTGAGGGCCAGAACTGGGAATGCACAACGCAGCAACCGTCAGGGAAATGGGGAAAAGGTGAGCCGGCAGATTAGCGGCCCAATCGCACAGCACAACCCCTGTCCGCAGCTACGGGGAGAGCCCTGACCTGCACTGTTAGAAGGTGTGCGAAGGTCGCGTCGTCGATCGGGGACGCGGCTGTCCCCGGTTAGTGGTAGTGCACCGCCACCACGATCGTGGATGGGGGCAGGCCGGCCAGGACGGCATCGGCGGCGGCGCGGTAGACCGCCAGCGCGTCGGGGGTGTCGGCAACCGGGCGCAGCAGCCGCCCGCCGGGGCAGACCATCCGATCACCGGCCACGGCGCGGGTGATGCGGCGGGCGGTGAACGCGGCGCTGCCGGGTTGAAGGTGGTCCAGGGCGGTTGCGTACCGGTCGGGGGTGAAGCGGGCGAACACGGTGAGGGTGTCGGCCCGTAGGTCGAAGTCGCGCATCGCCCGGATGCGGGGCTGCGCGCCGAAGGCCCGTCGCGCGGCATCCAGAGTGACCACCTGGGGATCGGCCTCGTGTCGGGTGGCGAACAGTTCCCAGCGGCGTGCGGGTGGGGTGTTCCAGGTGACGGCGTCGAACAGCCGCCAGAGCACTTCGGCGGCTCGCTGTGCGCGGCGGGCGGCCAGAGCGCGGTCCACGACGGCGATCGGGCCGCCGGCGCACGCCCACCGGCCGGGTGCCTCGTCGGGCCGCGCCGAGACCAGCAGGGCGCGGTCGGTGCCCGGGTGGGTGGGCCAGAATCCGGTGGCGAAGCTCCAACGCTGCCCGCCGGGGCGGGCGGCTGTGCGCGGCGGGCGCGGCGAGTAGCGCGGTGCCGGCGGGTCAGCTCCGGCGGTCCGATCGGGGTGGCGGGACAGTGCGGCGCCGATAGCGGCGGAGAGTGGGGTGTGCGGGGTGAGGTCGGGCAGGCAGAGCAGAACAACGGGACGCATGGCGGCTCCTCAGGACGTAGCGGATCGGCAGCAATCTGGGCGTGGCGGATCTGCGATGGCGGGATGCATGGCGTGTCGGCCTTGATCTGCCGTGCCGTCGCGTGCCGTGCCGTGGTGTGGCGGGCCGTGGTGTGGCGGGCTACTCCAGGCCAGGGTTGAGTGGCCCGGGAAGCTGGTGCGGGCAGGGCACCTGGGCCAGTGGCAGCAGCTCTCGATGGCCCGGGACGCGCCAGAGGCACCCGGCGGGGTCGGGCCCGGTGACGATCAGTCCACGACGTCGACCGGGGACCCGGGCGGCGATCGCGACAGCGAACGGTAAGGGCGGCTGGTCGGCGAGCGCGTCGTGCAGGTGCTTGGCGCGGGTGGTCGTGGGAAGCCAGAACAGCACCGGCCAGGCTGGTCCCCCGGCCTGCGCGAGGCGGGTGTACGCGGGCAGTTTGTCGATCAGCCGCCGCAGGGTTTCAGTGCCGGTGTCGTGTTCGAGGAAGAAGCCGACGGTGTGGCCGCCAGCGCGCCAGACGCCGTGCCCGTCAGGGTGGATGCGGTGACTGAAGGCTTCGGCGGTCCGCCGCTCTGACCACCACCTGGTCAGCTGCGCGCCGGGGTGGGTGCGGGCGTGGGCGCGTAGGTCGACGAACGTCTGGTTGACGCCCAGCAGATGTTCCAGCCGCGGGGAGGCGATCAGCTGGTCACGCCGGTGGGTCACCGCCGCCCGCGCCGGTGCGGGGCGGCCGGCGGACAGCGCGATCAGCCTGGCGCCGAGAACGCCGATCGTCCAGTGCCAGCCGGTGACGTTGCCCGTGTGCGGGTTGTACCGCCGGAACCGATCCAGCAACCCGAGCCGGAACAGCCGGCGCAGCCGCCGGTCGGCGGTGCTGTAGGCGCCGAAGCAGATCGCGGTGATCTGGCCGGTGGTCAGGGTCCCGTGCTGGTCCAGCAGCTCCAGCAGCATTCGATCGCGGCCGGTGATGGCGCCGGAGGCCGCCGCCAGACCGTCCGGCCAGCCGGCGGGAGCCGGCCGGCCGGAACCGAGCGGGCCAGCGGACCCGGCGGCAGACAGACCAGGGTGATGTGGAGGGTCCGGGGTCCCCCGTAGGGGGAGTCGGACTCGCCGAGACGCCCGCATCTGGCCTCTGACCTGCGCTGTTACCGGATTCGGGTGGGCAGGAGGGTCGGTAGGCCCGTCGGTGACCTGGTCTGTGCCGTGGTCGGGAGGGTACTCAGCCACCCCTCGAACGGGTGAATGCGGCGTTGCGCGGTCGGGTGCATCGTTCACTGCGCATCATCACCGATCTCAGGCTCGGTGGTGGTGAAGCCGGCCTGCTGGTGCAGCGCCGCGACCTGCTGCTGCTCGTCGGTGGCAGCGCGGGCCGCAGCACAGCGGCGCAGGTGGTCGGCGGCGCCCAGCACCCGCCGCGGGGGCGGGGTCGCGAGGGTGAACGCGGCGGTCTGCTGGTTGGCGACCATCAGCCGGGCGGCGGCGGTGTGGGCGTGCAGGTGCGACAGGTCGTGGTCGTCGAGCTCCGGCAGCGTGTGCCGGGACAGGATGCGGGCGTCTTCGGGGCCGCAGGCGAAGTACAGCTTGTTGCGGGCGTTGGTGGAGATCGCCGCGGCGGTCTCGGCCGGTAGCTGAGACAGGTCCTGGTGCGCGAGTACCAGGCTCAACCGGTAGCCTCGCGCCTCGGCCAGCATCGTGTCCACCGAGTGCGGCAGGGTCAGGAAGTTCTGGCACTCGTCGGCATACAGCGACGCGTCCCGGCGTTTCGCTTCGGGCATGGCGGTGCGGGTGGTGGCGGTCTGCCACACCTGCGCCAGCACGAACGAGCCGAGAAGCCGGCAGGTGTCCTCCCCCAGCGCCCCCTTGGGCAGGCGGGCGAGCAGGAGCCCGCCGTGGTCGAGGATCTGGGACATGTTCAGCGTGGAGCGGGGTTGGCCGAGGGTGCGGCGGGCGAAGTCGCGCAGCAGCACCGCGCGCAGGCGGGCCAGGACCGGGCCGATGATCTGGGCGCGCAGCCCCGGGTTCATCTCCTCGTACCATTCCCAGAACCCGCCCAGCCCGTCCGGGTCGGTCAGGTCGGCGGTCATCCGTGCCCGGAACTGCTTGTTCTGCAGCAGCGGCGGCACCAATGTCAGGGTGGCGTTGGCATGCCGCAGCAAGGTCAGACACGCCACGCGGAGCACGTCGTCGATGCGGGGGCCCCAGTGGCGTTGGAAGATGCGGGCGAAGATGCCGCAGATGTTGTCGGCGACCAGGTCGTGGTCGTTGCCGTCGAGCGGGTTGAGCACCGGGGTGTGGTCTTGGTCGGGGTCGAGCAGCCACACCTTGTCGGCTGCGGAGGCGGGCAGCCGGTCGAGGATGTCGGTGACCAGGTCCCCCTTGGGATCCAGGACGACGGCGCCGCGGCCGGCGGCGAGGTCGTCGCAGATCATGTTGCACAGCAGGGTGGATTTCCCGGAGCCGGTGGCGCCCAGTACGTGCAGGTGTTGCCGGGCGTCGGCCACGGGCAACGCGACGGAGTGTCCGCCGGCGGCTGCGGTGCCCAGCTTCTTGGTGTTGCGCCCGCCCGCCGGTACGGCGACCGGGGCGGGGATGGTCTTGGCGCGGGCCCGATCCAGGCCCGGCACGGCGACATCCAACGGCAGGGCCGCGAGGCCGGCGAGCTCCTGTACCGACACCAACGCCCCGGAGGCCAGGCGGCGGGCGGCCAGCACCGGGGCCGGGCGGGCGAGGCGGCGGCGTCGCAGGTGGTTGCGGCCGGTGTAGACCGCGAAGCTTGCCGCGAGGGTGTGGGCGATGGTGGTCAACCGTGCCCGCACCACCCCCGGCATCCGGCGCTCGGTGCTGGTGCGTGCAGGGGCCACGGCGGCGGCGTAGCGGATCGCGACCTGCCAGTGCGGCAGCGCCGTCTTGTCCAACGCGGCCCGCGCATCCCGCTCCCGCAATGGATCCGCCATGGTGGTGGGGCTTCGGTGGTGGTGTCGGTGGGTGCCGCCGGGTGTCGCCAGATCCAGGCCGAGGCGCAGCAGGCTTGCCGGCGCCGAGGCGTGCGGACGGCCCGTGCGCAGCCCGGCTGCGGCGGTGCGCAGGCGCCGGTGCTGGCGCGGTGTGGCCGGACGCGCCAGGATCTGCACACACGCCGCCTCGTTGGCCTTCAGGCCGGCGCCGGCGGCGAGCAGCGGGCGCAGCGAGTCGGTCGAGTGGGCGACCTCGAGGGGGTAGGTGCCGGGCAGCGCCGGGATCAGCGCCCCGCCTCGCGCCCAAACCCCGCCCGGAAGAGGCGGCGCATCGGTGGCGGGCTGACAGCCGGCGCCGGGCCAGGCCGCCTGCACCGCAGCGATCACGGCGCGCATCGGGACCTGGACGGGGATCCACAACCCGATGGTCAGGGCACGGCCGGACCAGGTGTACTCCAGCGCCACGTGCGGGACCCCGAACAGCCACCGGCGGGTGCGGGGCGCAGCGAGCACCCCGGCGAGGGTGGCCCACAGCTGGCTGACGCCGTCGGGGTCGACCTGCGGCGGCGGCTGGATCAGCAGCCGGCGGCCGTGTCGGGTGAAGCGGCGTTGCCGCAGCCCGCGGCACACCGGTCCTGCCGAGCAGACCACGACAAGCAGTGTCGCGGCGATCGCCCACACGGCCGGCCGGCCAACGAGGGCGGCGAGCTGCGGCCAGTCCGGCAGCGTCGGCAGGTGGATGGTGGCAGCGTGTGCTGGGAGGTGCTGGGCAGTGGTGGTTGTGGTGGTAGTCATGGCATGTCGTCCTCATCCAGCCCGGCGCTATCCAGGCCGGGGAAGGTCTGCTCGTCGGCGGGAAGGGCTCCGAGATCGCCGTCGTCCAGCGCGCTATCCCCGGGGTTAGCGGCAGGCGCGCCGGCAGCGAGAGGGTCGGTGCGGCACAGCCGGTCCTCTGCCGGGGACGCGACGGCCTGGAAGGCCACCCGGTCGGTCCCGGCGACCAGGAGTCCCTCTCCCCTGCGGCAGGCCAGCAGCAGCTGCTTCTCGCCGTCGGTGAGGTCGAAGGTGTCGGCGACCTGGTCGATGGCCTGCGGCGCCTGGCGCAGCAGGATCTGGGTGGCCGCGTTGGACACCACCGCGCGGCCCAGTTCGGTGGACAGCACGTCCCCGACGTCCTGGGTGACCACGCTGAGCCCGCCGCCGCGTTTGCGGATCGCCTTGGACAGCCGGTACAGGAACCTCGCGCCGTGCTCGTTTTGCAGCAGGTTCCATGCCTCGTCGACGGTGACCAGCATCGGGGGCCGGCCCGTCTCGGTGACATCCACACCGCGCCAGATCGCGTCCAGTACCAGCAGCGTGGCGATCGGGCGCAGCTCGTCGGGCAGCGCCCGCAGCGACCACACGACCAGGTGCCCGTCCGGTCGGTGGCTGGACGGCCCGTCGAACAGCTCCGAGAACGATCCGGTCGTGAACGGCGCCAGCCGGGCAGCGAGGGTGTGCGCCGCCTCGTCGCTATCGGCCGTCAGTTGGGTGGCAACGTCGGCCAGCAGCGGGGCGGGGCGGCGCCAAGTGCGCGGGTCGTGGGTGATGCCGGCCGCGGCGTAGGCGGCGGCCACGGCCCGGTCCAGTGCGGCGCGTTCGGCCGGCGGTGGGGTCTCGCCGACCAGGACGGCGACCACGGTGTGGCAGAACAGGCAGCGGCGGGTCAGGGCATCTCGCCGCCGTTCGGTCGGCGGGATCTCCAGGGGGTTGATCCGCACGCCGGGCTCGCCGAGCCCGATCAGGGTGCCGCCGACCTGGCCGGCGAGGTCCCGGTACTCGTCTTCGGGATCGATGATCACCGCGGTGGCGCCCTGCGTGAGCCAGCGCAGGGTTTCCAGTTTGATCAGGTAGGACTTGCCGGCGCCGGATCGGGCCAGCACGATCGCGTTGTGGTTGTCCTGGGCGAACCGGTCCCACCACACCACCCCGGGCGAGTCGAGGGTGACGCCGTAGAGGACGCCGCCGCCGGCGGGCTCGCCCGGTAGCGGGCCGGGCAGCTCCGGGCTCGACAGCGGGAACGATGCGGCCAGGGCGTCGGTGTCGATCACGCGGGTCATGCCCAGGGCGTCGTCGCCCAGCGGCAGGGTGGTGCACCAGCCCTGCAGCTGCCGCCAGGTGGCCGGGGCGGTGTCCAGCAGCAGCGACGAGGCCAATGCCTTGACTTGGGCGGCGGCGTCTTGCAGCTCGGGCAGGGTCGCGGCGTGCACGGTCAGGTACAGGCCGAGGCGAAACAGGCGGGTGCCGCCGCGCGCGACGCGTTCGGCCAGATCGGCGGCGTCGTCGGCGGCGGCCTCGGCGACCGGGTTGGGCAGCTTGCCGCGGGAGGCGGCGATAGAGCGCGCCGATTCCAGCCGGGCGCGGCGCCGCCGCAGCTGCTGCGCTGCGAGAGCGGGGGCGACCGGGTCGATGTGTAGGGCGACGTCGAGGCGGCCGGGCCAGGTCAGCAGCGGTTCCAGCCAGTGCGGGCCGACCTCGGCCGGGTAGCCGGTGACCACCAGCGTGGTGGCGTAGCCGTCGCCGACCGCGAGGTGTCGGCCGGTGACCTCCACTCCGGCCGGTGCCGGCATCAGCCCGGCGGCCTCGGCGGTGGTGGTGGGCGTGCTGGTGCGGCGGCTCCACAGCCGCGACAGGATGCTGGTGGTCATTGCGAACCTCCTCGATCGGTGCCGTCACCCCGTCGCTGGTTGGCACCGGGGTCCCGGTCTGCGCTCCGGGGCGGCGGGGTGTCGCCGGCTCTGGCCGGTGTGGTGTCGGCGCTGCGGTAGCGCACGGGGGTGTGGGCAGGGGCGCGGTGGTCGTCGGCGGGCGGGTTGAACGGGTCGACTGCGGCGGCGAGCACCGCACCGACGGTGTCGGCGTTCAAGGGCTTGGCCGCCAACCCCAGCCCGGACAGGGCGCGCGTGGTGCGGGTCGCGGCACGCTGGGCGTCGCGGGCTGGGCCCGGGGTGCGGCAGACGATCACGCTGGTGCGCCGCAGCGGATGCCGGGTCTCGGCGAGCTCGGCCAGCCAGGCGGCGTGGTCGCGGGCGGTGGCCTCCAGCGCCGGGTCCGGCAACTGCCCTGCCCGCTGGGCCAGGGCGCGGGCCCGGTCGTGCAGGTCGACCGGCCGGGCCGACAGCACGATCTGGGTGGGTTCGGACAGCGAGTTGAGCCACCGGCCGAACGCGCCGACCAACGCCAGCTGCTCGTCGTCGGTGCGTAGCGACGCATTCAGCGTCGAGGCGGCGACCAGGGCGGCGTGCCCGCCGTCGCCGGTGGCCACGATCCCGTCCGCGCCGATCCCCGCCGCCGGCAGCCGAAGCAGTGCCGGCGCCGGATGCGCCGCCGTGGTCGCAGGTGCCCAGCCGGGAAGCGGGCCGGGCGCGCTACCGGGCGGGGCCAGCCGCCGCGGGGCGCGCACGCCGCGGATCGCGGCGAACAGCCACCGGTCGAGGCTGAGCCCGTCGCGGCGGCCCATCGCGATCGCCACCGTCGCCCCGGCTGCCGGGATCGCGGCGGCGATCAGGACCGGGACCGGAACGATGGTGTGCAGCGCCTGCCACACCAGCCAGCCGATGACCCCGGCGACGCCGAGAATGGCCAGCTGCCGGAAGGTGAGCCCGTAGGCGATCGTGTCGGGGGTATCCAGATCGGCCGGTACCGGCGCCCCGACGGAATGCTCGCCTGAACTGTTGGGCGGGGCCATGGTGATCACTCACTTTCCTGGGCAGAGAACGGGCGGCAGAAGTCGCTCGCGGCGTGGGGCGCGTGCCGATCCCTCGATTCCGCGAGGCGATGCACGCCGGTCGATCGAGTCGACGAGGTGGTGTTCATGGCCGCTTTCCTGTCGGGATGTGCGGGGCGCGCGTGGCCGGGCGGCGGGTCGTGGTTGTCGTGGCCTGCGGTGCCCGCGACACGGTCCGGGCGCCGCTGGCGGCGGCGGTGGCGGTCCCGGCGCGGCGCAGCATCGTGAATCCACGACCGACGGTGTTGACCACCACCACCCGCATCGCCGTGCCAGCCAGCGACCCGCCCGATCCGGTGGTGCCCAACACGGCGCGGGAGACCAGGGTGGGGATACGTACCGCGCCCCACAGCACGACCAGCACCATCAACACGTTCATCACCTGCGACGCATTCGCAGTGGGGGTGTTGATCTGCAGGTGCTCGTTGGCTTTCGGGTCGGTCAGGATCTGCAGCGCCATGGTGATCAGCAGCGATTGCAGCACCTGCACGATCAGACAACCTGCCACGATGCGCCCCCACAGCCGGGCCACCGATTCGGTCTGCGGCAGCGCCAAACAGGCCAGCGCCAACGGGGCCAGCCCGGCGGCCAGCACCAGCACACCCAGTCGCACCAAATAGGTCAGCAGGGCCGCGATGCAGAACACGGCCAGGGAGATCGCCAGCAACAGCCCCAGGACCGCGCCGGTGGTGTTCAGCGAATCGCGGGCCGTTTGTGCCAGTTGTTCGGCGGCTTTACCGCCGGTGATCTTGTCTCCGGTCAGCTGCGCGACCAGCGCGTTGGTGATCTCGATGACCCCGGAGAGCAGTTTCTGCGACATCACCGACGCCACCAGACCAACCACTAGCCGTGGCGCCAGGCTGGCCGCGGAATGCCGAACCTGCAGGCTGTCGCGACACATCGCGATGATCCCGGCCGTCACGAATGCCAGGACGTAGGCGGAGGCCACGATCCAGGTCGTTTTGCCGACCATGTGCTGCACGGCCGGCATCACGGTCACGTCCGGGCTGGAAAACGAGGTCGCTTTCAACAAGGCGAACAGCGTGTCCAGCAGCGGCTTGATCAGATGCCCGGCCAGCCACTGCATGACCACCGTCATCATCGCGTTGACCATCGGGCCGTTCACGTTCGACGGCATGCTCAGCCTCCGATGATCGACTGGAGAACTGTCAGAAGCACCGGCGCCAATACCGCCAGCGCGTAGCCGATCAGGGCGGATTTCAGCGACGATTTCGCCCGCTCGACCTCGGACGGGTCGCCGCCGGCAGCCAGATACCGCACCCCACCCACGACCAGAAACAGGGTGGCGACCCCGGCCAGCAGGCCCATGATCCACAGGCGCAGTTTGCTGATGATCGTCGGCAGCGAGTTCGGTTTCTTCGCTTTGTCGGCCAGCCATTCACCGGCCAGTGAATGGCTCGACAAGTCCAGCTGCGCCAGCGGCCACCCCGGCATGTGCAGATCCGGCACATGCCGCGGTGGGGCCAGCGGTGCGACGCCCGACCCGCTCGGTGACGGGAGGGCCAAGACCGTGTGGCCGGTCGCGGTGTGGGCGGCGAGACCGCCGTACAGGTCGGTGAACGTGGACAGCAGTTGCGAGACTTCGGTGAGTGCGGCGGTGGCAAGCATCGGGGTGCCTCCATCCCCCTGGCCCGCCACGCGGGCGCCGGGAGGCGATCACGGCCCCGGCGGCCCGCCGATCGGAAGCAGGGGCGTGGTCGGCGTCGACCACGGCCCCGCGCCTGCGCCCGGCTTCGGATGCCGGCGGATCGTTGTCCGGGGATCGCGCCGCGGCCCGAGATGGTGCGCCGGGTGCGGCCTGCGATATCCCCCAACGCCCCGACAGACGGGGCTGAGATCTCAGCCGGGCATCGCACAAGTCCGCACACCTACTAACAGCCCAGCTCACGACGTTATCCACAGGCGTTATCCACAGAGGTTGTTCGCAGGGGTTGTCCGCAGGTTTGTGCGAAAGTGCCGGCCCCTGCGCTTCTCGGATCGAGCCTGGCCGCGCTAGGGCAGGGTCAGCCGATACCGGCCGGATCGATCTCTGGCGGCCGGACGATCCCGGTCACCGCTCCCTCGCGGATGAGCTGGATCAGGCGGGCCTCGGCCCGCCAGCGACGGTTGACCGCGGTGCTGACCGGCACGCCGTGGCGGGCGGCCCATCCGGCGACCGGCTGCGCCTCCAGGCGGGTGGCGCCAATCAGGTCCGCCTCATCGAGCGAGAGCGCCCCGTCGGCCACGGCCCGGCCCAGCAGCAGGTCCGGATGCCCGTACGGACGCTGTGGCGCCTGTGACTGTGGGTAGTCGGAGTGCGGGGTGGCGGACGCGGCGTCGGCGTGGCGCAGGGCGCGGCCCGCCGCGGTAGCGCGGCGTACCAGCCGGGCGCACAGCCGCCGATCGGTCGGGTCCGCGGCGCGCAACGCGACCAGAAACGCGGTCAGAATCTCGGCGTCAAGATCGCCGGTGTCGCGGTGCCAGCCGGCGGCCAGCCGGCCGGCAGCGGCCCGAAGCCCCGGCAGCGCCAGCCCGACCGCAGCCACCGTCCATTCCGGCCCGCTCGACTGGGCGCGGGCGATCACCTGGGACCAGACCGCGTCGCGGGACTCGCGCGGGGTGTCGGCCGACAGCAGCAGTTGGCGCAACTGGCTCACGGGAACCGGGCCGGGTGGCAGGCCGGGTAGCCCGGTGCACTCCACCGAGACCGGATGCGGTCCAGTCGACAGCCAGTCGAACGCGGTCTGCGCGGCGTCGAGGGCGTTAGTGGGCCAGTCGCCAGTGGAATGGGTGCGTGTCATAGCAAACCCCCGGAAGGCTCGGGGCCCCACCGTGCGTCGTGTGGTGGTGGGGCCGGTCGCCTCAGCAGGCGCCCGGGTCCGCACAGCAACCGCACAACAGACCGGTTATGCGGCAGTGCGCATCGCACAGCAACGCACAACGGCCCGGCCTGTCGGCCTCACGGGCCGACTGCCCACGCCCGTTATCGGCAAATTTCGAACTCGGCGCCGGGTTTGCTGGCGCTGTTTTCGCACGGCTACGCACAGGCTGAGATCTCGGCGCTGCCGCCCCGCTCATTGGGGGACATGAGCACTCCACGACACCGCCACACGGCCCAGGCCACCTGGCGCACCAGCCTGAACCCCGACCACCCCAGCCCCTCCCGGGGCCTCAGCTACCCCCTGGCCCTCAGGCTGATCGCGATCTACAGCCGGCGCCGCGACACCATCCACGACGCCACCGCCGACGCGACCCTCGCCGCCGCAGCCGCCACCCTCTCCCGCGGCTACCGCACCCGCCCCGACCCCGACGGCGCCCCTGCCGCCCTGGTCATCACCGCCCACGACCCGACCAGCTCCCCGGCTGGGCCGGGCCTTGCCGAGCTCGCCGCCCAGGTCGGCGACGGCGGCTGCCTGGTGGCCGTCGTACCCGCCCACCGCGGCGCAGACCGCGGCCCCATCCTCGCCGAGCTCACCGCCGCCGGGCTGCTGCCCATCCACCACATCCAGGCCATCACCGACCCCGCCGGCGCCACCGGCGACCGGTTCACCTACCACACCCCCGACCCCCAGACGAGCCACGAGCCGGGCGCCCCGACCGAGCCGACAGCGGTCACCAGCTGCTGGCTGGTCGTCGCCACCGCCCCGCACCTGGAAGGCGGAAACGATGCCTGACACCACTCCCCACCAGTGGGGGCGGCGGCCCTCTCCCCCCGCCGCCCCCACACCCCCCACCCTCCTCGACGATCACGCAGCGTGGCTGAGGCTGATGGTCGGGGACGCCGCCGCGGCCCTGGCCACGGTGCCGAACGGTTCAGTGGATCTGGTGTTCACCAGCCCGCCATTCTGGGGGCTGCGCGACTACCACGCGACTGGCCAGTACGGGCACGAGCCGGATCTCGACGACTACCTCACCCACCTGCGTGCCGTGTTCGCGCAGCTGGCCCGGGTGCTGGCCGCCGACGGGACGGTGTGGCTGCACCTGGGCGACAGCTACGGCGGCTCCTGGGGCAACTACCACGCCGGGCAACCCTCCCCCGCCAGCAGGCAGGTCCGCATGCCGCACTACGGAACGCACCGGCCACCTGCCAGCCGCTACCGGCCCAAGTGCCTACTCGGAGTGCCGTGGCGGGTGTGCCTCGGCCTGATCGACGACGGGTGGATCCTGCGCAACCACATCATCTGGCACCGCCCCAACTCCACCCCCACCAGCGCCACCGACCGACTCCACAACCGCCACGACGCCCTGTTCCTTCTCAGCCGCTCCCCCCGCTACCGCTTCGACCGCGCCGCGCTACGCGCCGAAGCCGGGCCCGCCGGCGCCGGCGACGTGTGGACCCTGCCCTCCCGCCCCCGCACCCGCGCTCATCCCACCGGCGGCTACGCCGACCTCGCCCGCCGCGCCGTCCTCGCCGGCACCAGCCCGGGTCAGCTGGTCTGCGACCCGTTCAGCGGCTCCGGCACCACCGGCTACGCCGCCCTCACCACCGGCCGCCGCTACCTCGGCATCGACCTCGAACCCGCCTACCACCAACAACTACTCGACACCCTCAACCCGAATGGAGAGCAGCATGGATAGCCACGACTTCCACACACCGATCAGCATCCGACAACTACTCGACGCGCCCACCGTCGTCGACCTGGCCACCGCCGCCCGCGCGTTGGGAATCGGCCGCACCCTCGCCTACCGCCTCGTACGTGACAACCAGTTCCCGGTACCGGTCCTGCGAACGGGCCATCATTATCGGGTGCCCAGCGCGACACTTCTCGCCACGCTCGGTCTCAGCCGCGAGCCCGCGGAAAAGAAGGCGGCAGAGGCGCAAGGGCCAGCTCTGTCCGAGCCCATCGCCGACAACCGTGGCAGGTGGCTGCGGCGATTCTCCTCGTTGCGACGTGAAGTCGGCTAGCGGCTCCCACGGATGCTTAGCTGCGCCGACGACCGATGAACGTGACAAGGGTGGCTCCCAAAGGGTTGGCGCATCACGAGCGGAGACGCTCGCAATGAGCGACGATTTCACGAAGAACATCCGTGCCGCGTCCTTCGCGCCCGGCTGCGGTGGGCCTGCAGGAACGGGTTCGCATTGCGCCTCGGAGCGTGTTCTGGAACTATAGTTGACTTTTCTCTCGGAACGGGTGCAAACCCAACGCCATGCGCTGGCGCACTGGCGGGCGAGTAATGTGTCGAAGAAAACAATGGACATGCTCATTGATTCAGCGTCGCGCCGCCGCTCTATCGGTCGCTAACGGCGTTAGCGGTCGCTGAAGATTGTGCGGCACCGCAGCCAGATGACGACATATCCCAGGGAAGGGTGAATCACTTCGCGCCGGGAAATCCGGTCCGGCGCGAAGTGAAATCGTCGAAGGCGACCTAGGCGTCGCGGGTCATGTGTTCGTCGAAGGTTGCCAGCTTCTCCTCAATGCCGGCCAGACCATCCTTGGCGCACTCCGAGTAGAATTGGCGCCCCGGGGCGGTCACCTTGGGAGCGGTACTGAGCACGCCGCGCTCCTGATACAAGCTACTGCTGCTTCCGTCGGGCCACCGCTTCACCCAGCGCACATACTGCTTGGTCGCGACCTTCCCGGCTTCCCGTGCCTCGGGGACATGCGCTCGGTAACCCCGTGCTTCCAGAAGTTCAGCGACCCTCGCGGGCAGAGTCGGATCGTCGAAATAGGGCTCCAGTCGAGTCAGCATGCCGGCGATGGCAGCCGGGTCGACCGGGTCAGGGTCGGTTCTTGTCAGGGCGAGCTCGGGATATGGTGTCTGTCCAATAGTCTGCGCGACCGCGTCGACGTCGCTTTCGTTGAATCCAGTTCGCACGTTGGTCTGTGACATTCCGGTCGCCTCCGCCAGCTCCTTGTAGGTGTAGGGGCGATGAAAGAACCGACGGCCGTAGGCCATCAGTTGTCGTGTACTCCGGTCAACCTCGCGCCGGACTGCAGCAAGGTCCTGCAATGCGGCGAGGATGGGGTCGGCATTCTGTTTTCCAGCGACCAGCTGTAGGTGGCCGAGCACGCGCTCCCGTTCGGACAGGACCGAGATCTTCGCGTCGTCCTGGTCACTGTGTGCGTCGTCGGAGGCGGGCGTCGCGCGGGATCGGCGCCGTGGGTCCAGGATCGCGGCCGTCGCCGCGTATGCGTCCATGCTCACCCTGACGACTATAGCAGCTTACCTCGATGTGATGATGTCTTTCGGCTCCTACCTCGGATGCGACGGGGGTGTCGCCGTGACGCAGAGGCCCCCCGCACAAGCTCGCAACACCTCGACGTTGCCCCTGGGGAACGCATGTTCGAAACTGTCGGAATGGTGGACGGGGCTGAGCTGCGGAAACTCATCGATGATGGCCAGCTTCGGCGCGGGACCATGGGAGGTCTGCCGGTGCCGGAGCCTCTTCGCGCGCTGCTTCCCGGCGGGCTGTCGCGACAGCGGGTGACTGCGATCGGCCACGGCATCGGCGCCACCTCCCTGGCGATGGCTCTGACGGCCGCTGGCACCGAGCATGGCGGGTGGGTAGGCGTGGTCGGGGTGCCGCGCTGGGGGGTGCTTGTTGCCCACGAGCTCGGGGTCGCGTGTGAGCGGACCGCATTGGTGCCTGACCCCGGCGAGAGGTGGGCGGCGGTCTTGTCCGCACTGGCCGAAGGGATGAGGATGGTCGTCGCCCAGCCCGTCACGCCGTTGACGCAGAAGATGCGTATCCGGCTGCAGACCCGGGCTCGCCAGACCGACTGTGTGCTGCTGATTCTGGGGAACTGGCCAGAGGCCGCCGTCCAACACTCGACCTCCGAGCCGCGCTGGCACGGAATCTGGGCTGACGGCCACGGCCGGCTGGCCCGCCGTGAGCTGACCGTGGCTGCTGTACCCCGATCCGCTCGGGCCGCCTCGACCACCGTCTGGCTACCCGACCGCCGCGGTCGGATCGCTGAACCTGCCCCGACCCGCCTGGTCGAATGCTGGCAGTCAGGCTCCCGGGGGCGCGACCGGATTCGGCTCGGACTCGAAGACGCCGGCGACGATGGACGGGTCGCTACCCAGGACGGACCGGACGGTATCTTCCGCCGCTGCTACCACAACGATGAAGCCAGAGCAGTGGCACAGTTGCAGCAGGTCATCGACCAGCACAACCATCTGACGTGGCGCGATGTCACCGAGACCAGCCAGCCGCTGCCGTCACGGCAGACGCCGAGTGTCCCGGCGGCGTCGGCGTTGTAACGCCGCACCCATCGGCCAGGGGCGCCGGCGTTCGGGTCCGGCCGGGTGTCGGGGCGGCGCGTGTTCAGCGGCTGGGCGGGTTCTCGCCGCCGAGGTGGCCGAACTCGCGAATGAGGCGAGCCCAGAACCCGTCGCGCACGAGACGGCGGCGTGGTTCGTTGGACTCGCCGCGCAGGGGACGTTGCAGGTGTTGCTCGACCTTGGTGATCAGTTCGTGGTTGATTACCGGTGGCAAGATCGGGCCGGGCAGCAGTTCGCTGAGGTTGTCGCGGCCTCGTTCGACCAGCCACACCTGAGCGACCCACTCTCCGACCTCGGTCAGCTCGTGGCGTTCCGTCTCGCTGATGTCCGAAGCTGCCGGCACCGGGCCCGGCAACGAGGGCCGCACGGAGCGATCGACCGCCAGCTGGGCAGAAACCGGCTCTGGCGGCCGGCGCAGGTGAGTCAGATCAGCCGGGGTGGGCATCTGTTCGGTCGGTGTGCTCGGCGGCGTCGCGCTCGCGGGGATCGGTTGACCCGTGCGCATCCCCGAGTGACGTAGCGGGCGTCGCGTGTACACGTCAGCGAAGGCGTGGGCATCAAACGTGGTATGGCTGTCGGCCTCCCACACCAGGCGCATCGACTGGTTGACGCCGTAGACCGGATCGATGCCCCACAGATGCACCTGCACACCCATCGACTGGGCGTCGTCGACGGCGGTGAGCATGTCGGCGTCACCGGTGAGCACGATCGCGTGATCGATCGACTGGCGGTCGGCGAGCTTGGCTAGATCACCGCTCAGCAGCGAGTCGACGCCCTTCTGCCCCTGCGGGGTCAGCCATCCCAGCCGCACCTTGACACCCGCCAGCGCGGCGATCTCGCGCTGTTCGACGGTATGCACCTGATCGGGCGCGGCGTCGTACCAGTAGATGCGCAGCAGCTGCGCCTCGAGGACCGTCTGCTCGACGCGTTGTCGCAGCAGCTGCAGCAGGGGCTCGGCCACCACCCGGAACCCGCTGCGGCGAAACTCCTCAGCTCGCACGCCGTACAGCCCAGCCGCGAGAGCCGGGTACAGGTAACCAGCGTCAACGAACCGCGCAACGGCGCAGCAGCGGTAATGGGCGGCTCACGCCGGTGAGCGTACCCGGCGTCGACCGCAACCACCGGCCACCGCGTGTAGCCGACCGCGGCATGTACAGCGCGCCGCTTCAGGTGCTGGCGCGATCGTCGACTCGACGCCGACGAACGCGGCGACGCCCGCCGGGTGCGGATCCCGGCACTCGGGCGCCAGGCGTCCACTTCTCGGGCCCGAGCTGGCCCAAGCGGCCCTGTCGGCGCGAGCATTCGCGCAGCTCAACTGATCGGAGATCTCGCATGGCTGCTCAAGGATCGATCTATGTGCGCTGTTGGTGCACCGACAGCACCGGAACATCGTTGGGTGCCGCCTGCCCGAAGCGCGGGCAGGTCGGGCACGGCACGACCAACTACCGCATCGAGCTGCCGCGTGACGCCGATGGCAACCGCCGGCCCCGACGTCGGGCGGTCGACAGTGTCGCGACCGCCGAAGCCGAACTGGCCGCGATCCGTGGACTGCTGGACCTGGCAGAGCCGGACGATCGGCGGGCCGCGACCACGGTCGGGGACCTGATCGCCCGGTCGATCACCAATGGGTGGCCGCTGCCCAGCGCCGAGGAGGTGCGGCGCCGGTTAAACACCCCGCTGGGGTCGGCCCGGATCCCGACCGTGGCCGAGTTCGCCGACGCGTGGTTTCCCACGAAAAGGGACTGGGCGGCCAACACCCGCAAGAGCTACGAGTCCCAGCTTCGCCTCTACATCAAGCCGTACCTGGGTGACATCCGGCTGGATCGTCTGCACAGCGGGCAGATCCTGGACATGGTCGACGAGATCCTCGAATTCAACGAACAGCTCGACGCGCTGCGTCGAAGTGGTGATTCGGCCGACCGGCAGCTCGCCCTCTACCGCAAGAAGATCGGGCCCACCGCCATCGCCCGCATCTGCGGCCTGGTCCGCAACATCTGCAACGAGGCGATGCGTGACCCCTACTACTACCTACAGACCAACCCGACCGCGGGGCTGGAGCGGCGGCTGCCGAAGGTCGTCAAACCCGAACAGTTGCTGTGGACCGAGGAACGCGTCGAGCACTGGCGCGAAACCCGCCGCGTGCCCGACAACGCGATCATGGTCTGGACCCCGGAGCTGACCGGTCAGTTCCTCGACTACGCGACCAGCGACCGGCTGTATGCGCTGTGGTATCTGATGGCGTTCGTCGGGTTGCGGCGTGGGGAGGCGTGCGGGCTGTCGCCGGCCGATCTGAGCCGGCGGGCCGGGACGCTGACCATCCGCCGGCAGCTGACTCTGGATGGCTGGACGCCGGTGATGGCCCCGACCAAGACCGCAGGCTCGTCGGCGACCATCCCGATCCCCGACGAGGTCGTCGAGCAGCTCTCGGCGCATCTGATGCAGCGCGGGTTCGAGCGGGAGTCGGCCGGATCAGGCTGGCACGACAACGATCTGCTGTTCACCGACCCGACCGGGCTGCCCCTGCATCCGGTCAGGCTGTCGCGTCAGTTCGCCCGCATGATCGCCCAGGCCGGGCTGCCACCGATCCGTCTGCACGGCCTTCGCCACGGTGCGGCGACCCTCGCCCTGGCCTCCGGGGTCGACATCACGGTGGTGCAGAAGATGCTGCGGCACACCGACCTGGACACCACCTCCCAGATCTACACCATGGTGCTGCCGCAACTGGGCCGCGACGCGGTCACCCGCGCTATCGATCTGGTCCCCCGCAACCACTGATCAATCCAGTCATCGTGCAAGGAAAGGTATGCGGCCCATGACCACCACGGCATCCCACGACACGACCGACGTTCATCACGGCCCCGGCCGGGGCGCTTCGAACAGGCGTCCCGGCATGGCCTCGGGCGAGCGGCGCGTGCGCATCGAGCCGCCGGCTGACATTCAGGATCGGCTGCTGTGGCAGCTGGCCACCGATGTCCTCGCCGCACACGCGCCGGGCGCGGCGGGCCGTTGCACCAACCTGCAGTGCACCGGCTACAGGGCATACCCCTGCCCTCCGGCCGCCCACGCCATGCGTGCCCAGTCCTTGGCGCACCAGCACGTCGCGTCAGCAGATCCACCCCGCCCCGGCCCCACCGCCGCGCGGGCCGCTGCCGAGCCACGGCCACGCCCGGCCGCGCCGCCCTCGGCGCCAGTATGCCCGGCCGCACCCGTCTTGCCGCGCCGCGCAACGGGTGCCGCACGGTCGTGGATCGGATGGTTCGGCGACGCGCCGACAATCTCGCCGGATCGGCCGGCGCCGAGCACGGCCCGGCCGAGCCGATCGTGGCCGGTGCCGCCCGCCACCATCCGACCCGTGCTCCACCACACCGCGACGTGGCCAGCTTCGCACCGCCAGCACGGCCAGAGTCGAGGATCGTCTCAACCGGTCGCGGTGGCCCGGCCGCTGCGACCGGCACCACGTCGGCGGCTGCCAGCGTCGGCTGCCGGCCGCCCACAACGCAGCGCGCTCCGGGCGCCCGCGCTGCCCCTCGCCGTGTAGACCACCTCAGACGGCCGGCGCGGTCGCCTGCGACGACCATTGATCATGAATGTTGCGCAGGCTGGTGTTGAAGCCCGCCAACAACGTGCCACTTCCTGCGAACGACGTCAGGCAGGGTGGGCAGGTGTGCGCGGGGCCGGCGAGCTCGGCATACGCAGTCCGGCCCCGCACCCGCTTGATCCTAGGCTGCGGCCACGGGTCAGGCTGGGGTGGGGCGGGTCCGGCCGCCGAGGGTGGACAGCAGCTGCGAGGCCATCTGCGTGGTCTCCTTCTCCGGGGTGGCGCCGATTTCGGCCAGCCGGACGGTCAGGGTGCGCAGGGCAGTGCGGATGCCGTCGGGGTTGCCCATCCGGTGGTGCACCCGCATCAGCCGCTGGTACAAGTCCTCGGTGAACGGCGACCAGCCGATCGCGCGGCGCAGCAGCCCCAGCGACCGGTGCGGGTCGGTGTCCAGATACAGCTCGGCGAGGTCGGTGACCGCGCCCAGCGCCTCGTTGGCCACACCGGTGCGCCCGGTGGCCACCCACAGCTGGTCGATGCCGGTGGCGAACTCGCCCTGGTAGAAGCCGATCGCGGTCTGCAGCGCGGCGATGCGCCGCGGCCGGTCAGGTGCGGCGGCAGCCTGGTTGATCGCCGCGCGCATCTGCCACAGGTCGATCTCGACCCGGTCGGCATCGATGACATACCGGTCGTGGGACTTGCGGATGTAGCCGGCGCGCGGGGCGTGCTGGTCGCCGCAGGCCGCGGCCAGCACGCTGCGCAGGTTCGCCACGTCGGTGTGGATGCGGTTCGCGCCGTCCTTGTACCGCACCGGGCCCTCGATCGTCGCGTCGATCAGCTTTTCGGTGCTGGCACCCGGCCGGTCGGTCAGCGCCAGGTAGGTCAGGATCTGCGCCGCGCGGGCCCGCAACCCACTCATCGGTTCTCCGTCCGGGCCGTGGATGGTGGGTATTCCCAGCACACTGACCCGCGCCTTCGGCAACTCTGATTGCCGGTCGGGGTGGTCAGAGGAATCGGTGCCGTCGGTCTGGGGCGCCATGACCGGCACGGTGTCCTGTTGTGTGCGCGCCGACGAGACGGCGCTCGACGCCGCGTCCTGCTGCCCGATGCCGCCCTGTTCTTCCGGCCGCGGCGCCCCGCTCGCCGGTGAGGCGTCCGGCTGCTGCGGCCGGGATGCCGGCGGCGCGCTCCTGCCGGCGGCGAGGTTCCCGGTCTGCTCGGCCCGGGGCCGGTTCAGGTCGTGCTGGTGCATCCCCTGCGGGAGCGTGGGGTCAGCGTCGGTGTTGTGCCGGCGGCCGGCCGCGGCGTCTGTTCGCCCGTTGGCCCTGTCACCGGCAGCCGATGTCGGGCTCGCCGCTTCTGCATCCGCTTGCGCCGTGGCTCCCTGCGTGGCTTCCGCCGGCGTCGCGGTAGAAGGCGGGTCGGCGGGTGGCTGTGGGGTGGTGGTGAGGGTGGCCAGCAGGTCACGCAGATCGGCCGAGGTGAGCATCTCCACCACCCGGCGCACCGCTTGTGGGTGCTCGCCCTGGTCGCGGGCGCGGCCGTGACCATCGACGGTGATCGGCGGCCATCCCGTGGCGTCGGGCGCGGTGGCGATCACCACGGCGTGGACGCCGTCTTGCGCGAGCTGGCCGGTCAACCGGCGGCGCTGCGCGGTGTCAGGATCGACCAGGAACACCACGGCGCGCTCGGCCGCCTCAGGCCGAGCGGTCAGATCCGGTTGCGCCTGCGTGGTGCGGCCCCGCCGAATCAGCTCGGCGTCGACCAGGGTCAGCGCCTGGCGGTGGGTGGCGGTGATGCTCAACCCGACCACGGGCGGCAGTGACCCTGCGTCCGCGGGGTCGAGGTCGGCCAGTCCGGCGAGATCCTCGGCGCTGAGCATCAGATGCCCGGACGGGATGCCGCCGGTCAGATGCGCGGCCACCAGCGCCCGCGCGGCGCCCAATGCCCCGTCACCGGCCAACACCGTCAGGGGCCGGTCGAGCAGCGCCACCTCCGGCCCGACCTGGCGGTCATCGACACCCACGGCGCCGGATATCTCCGCCACCCCATCCGGCGCGGGGTCGCAGGACGCATCGGTGTCGCTGAATTCGTCGGGGTCCCACTGGTCAGGGTCGGCGTCATCGTCGTCGCCTGCCAGCAGCGGGGCAGCGACCACCGCGCGAGCTGTGCCTGGATTTGGACCTGTGTGAGCATCCGCTGTGCCCGGCACCTCATCCGGGCCCGGTTCGGGGAGGCGGCCGGCGGGCACCACCGCGCTCAACGCCCGGACCAGGGGCGTGTCGGCCACCGTCAAGGACTGCTGCTGGTGGGGCCGGTAGCGGCGCCGCCAGCGCAGCGCTGCGGCTGCGGTGATCCCGGCCAGCATCACGCTGGCCAACCCGATCCCGATCATGCTGCCGCCCGGCAACGTCACACCCGCCGAACCTCGGCCCGCCGAGTGCCGGCCCGCCGTCGCCGGCCCCAGCGTTGAGGCCGATGGAGGCGGCGCCGGTGTGCGTCCCGCCGACCCGGACGTCGGGTGCGTGGGTAGATGCGTCGCATCCGGCGAGCCACGGTTCGCAGCCGGCGGTGTCGGCGGCACGGGGGTGGCGCGGTGGTGGCTGCCCGGCCGTGCCGGCGAGGCGGGTGCCGGCGACCGCTGGTGTTCCGGCCGGGCTGGTGTGGACCGGGTCGGGATCTGCAGCCGCCATCCCGGCATCAGCCGATCGGGACGCTCCAGCCGTCGTCCGTCGGGCTGCAGGTGGCCGTGGTTGGCGCGATAGATCGCCCGCCACTGCTGCGGATCATGCAGGTAGCGGCGCGCGAGATCCCACAGCGTGTCCCCGGCCGCCACCGTGTGCACGCGGTGGGTGTGGGCGGCGATGGTGAGGGTGACGGGTTGGTCGGGGTCGATGCTGTGCGGCTGGTGCTGCGCGGCGACCGCGGCCGGTGGGGCCGGCGGGGCGGCATGGGCGGCGGTCAGGCGGGAGGTGATCGCGACGGTGACGGCGATCAGCCCGGCCACGACCATGCGCGCCGCGACCCGGGTCGGTGAGCGGCCAGGTATGCGAGGGCGCAGCCGCCGGTATCGGACCGCGTCGACGCCGGCGAGAAGCAGGGTGTAGGCGGTGTCGAGCAGCAGGATGGACCAGCAGATCCAGCCGACCGTCACGCCGGTGCCGATGACCAGGCGGGGGTCTTCCCACGGGGCGCCGTTGTACCAGCCCTGGATGCCGTCGCGGGTCAGGTCGAGATGGTGCGGGATCGGCAGCGGCGGCCAGGGCGCGAGCTGGAGCATCACGATCGGCAGCCCGACCAGCAGCACCACCGTGACGGCGAGGTTGGCGAGATCGCCGGCCAACTGCCGGGCACGGCTGGGACCGGGGTCGTCCTGGTAGGCCCACGGGTACTTCTCACGAGCCAGCTCGTAGGGGTTGCGGGGCCGCGCCATGGTTCACCTCCGAACGTTTCAGCTGTTGGTGCCGGTGTCTGGTTGGGCCGACGCGGCGGCGTGGGCATGGAAGCTGTCGATGCCGATCACGCCCAGCAGCCGGGTCCGGCCGGACGCGGTCACCTCGACGTGGACCTGGCTGGTGGTGGCCTGGGCGGTGCCGGCCAGGCCGGCGGAGTGCACGTACCGCTCGGCGGTGGCGGTGGCGGCGCCTGGGTCCAGGCGCGGCGTGAGCGTGTGCCCGGCCCGCAGGGCGGTCAGGTCGAGTTGTTGGGCGCCGGCGCGGGCGGCGGACTCGGCAACATCCAGCGCCTGGGTGTGCAGATCCAGCGCGGCCCCGCCGTCGACCACCAGCCCTGCCAGTACCAGCAGAGCTGGGAGCAGGATCAGGTAGGCGACGGTGATCTGCCCATCGTCACTGCCAAGCCGCCCTACCCGCCGCCGTGCCGGGATATGGTTCGGGAGGCAGCCGAGGTGGTCTGTGTGCTGGGCGTTCATGGGTTGACTCCCCGGTACTGGTCGAGGGGGCTTCGGCCCGACCTCGCGATGGCGATGTCGCCGGGGATGCCTGGCAGACCAAGCGATCCCAGCGCCACGTGGCAGGTCACGCGGACGGTGACCACGCCGCCCGGGGTGAAGGCGCTGGTGTCGACCGACACCGTCGCGGTGCGGCAGCTGGTCCCGCCACGATGCAGGGATCGCAGTGCAGTGCGGGTGGCGTCCGCGCGGGCGGCGGCCGGGTCGCGGTCGATCGAGGCGGCGCGGGCCGCGTCGTGGGCGGCGGCGGCGACCATGGTGGCGGCGTGGGTGCCGCGGCCGGCGGCGACGATGCCCAGCACGCTGATCAGTACCAGCGGCAGGATCAGGATCGCCTCGACGGTCACCGACCCCGCATCGCTGTGGAGCGGGGGGAAGCGGCGCATCGGCCGGTGAGGTGTGTATCGGCGTGGATTGCACGGCCGGCGGGCGAGCTGGACGGTCATGGGGTGCCTGCCGGGCTGATTGTGCCGGAGGGGCGGGTGTCGCGTTCGACCGGCCCGGTCTGGGTGGCCGATACGTGCAGCCGGATCGGCAGGATCCGCGGCGCGCTGCCCGTGACGGTGACGGTCACGGTGTTCGCCGAGCGCGTCACCTGCAGGGAGGGCTGCCTGAGCACGCCGGTGGTGTCGAGTTGTCGGCGCCCGGCGGCAGTGCCGTCAGCGGTGGTGGCGCCACGCAGCCGCGCCTGGTCCACAGCGGTGGTGGCCGTGGCGGTCGCGGCGTGCTGCGCCACCAGCCATAACGCCAGCTGCGCTGCGAGCCAGATGACCGCGAACAACACCGGCATCCACAGCGCGGCCTCCACTGTGGATGAACCGCGGTCGTCGCGCAGTCGGCGCACCACGAGCTGCGCCGATCGTGTCTGTCCGAGCATCGTGTGCCTCCCCGTGGTTTGCGTGAGTGGCGGCCCGCTGTGGTGTCACAGCCCGGACATCGCGCTTTGGGCGACCTCCAGCAGCTTGGGTCCTAGAAACCGCCAGACGGTGAAGGCTGCGGCGGCGGCTAACGCGATCCCGATGACCACCTCGGTGGTCTCCGCGCCGGCGTCCGGCGTGTGCCGCAGCAGCCGCCAGTGAACGCGCACCCGGGCGGGCAGCGCCCGCGACAGCGCGGTCAGCGCCGCGTGCCACAGCGCCCGGGCGCGGGCGGCCAACGGCACACCCGCACACGGGCCGTGCGGCCGGCTGCGGGTGGTCTGGGCTGGTGATGTGATGTGGCGTGTCATCGTTCCCCCCGGTGTTCGTACTGGATGGCGCGGCAGCGTGTGCGCGTGGTGGTCAGGGCGTGAGCATCAGCCCCGACATCGCCGGATAGGTCAGCAGCACCAGGAACCCCGCCGCGAGCAGAAACATGGGCATCGACAGCTTTTCGGTGGCGCGGTTGGCGGCGGCTTCGGCCTCGGCCAGCAGCCTGGTACGCAGGCTCGCCGCGCGGGCCGACAGCGAGGCCCGGACGCGGGCGCCTTCGACGCCGGCCAGTTGTGCGGTGGCGGCCAGGTCGGTCAGCTCGTCGATGCCGGTGTCGGCGCCCATGCGGGCGAGGGCATCCCAGGCGCTGGTACGGGTCAGGTGCGCGGTGCGTAGCGCGGCGGCCAGCCGCTGCCCGGGCCAGCCGGTGCAGGTCTCGGCGGCGTCGGTGAGGCCTTGGTCGATGCCGGCGCCGCCGTCGACGGCCAACACCACCAGATCCAGGTAGGAGGACAGCACGGCGCGCATCTGGCCGCGGCGTGCCGCCGCCGCGCGGTGGGCCTGCCGGTCGACCAGCCAGAAACCCCACGCGGCGCCGATAGCGGCCATCACGACAAGCAGCACGGGGCTTCTCGCCCCGACCAGCAGGGCCAGCAACGGGGCCAGGGCCGCACCCGCGGCGGTGAGGGTGGCCTGCTCGGCCAGATGATCACCAGCCGGCCGCTCCAGCAGCGCCAGGCTCCGGCGGGTGCGCGTCCGGGGCAGCCCGAGTCGGGCCAGCAGCGGCGCGCCGGCACGGCCGAGCCGCACCACCAGCCGACCTTCGCCGCCCGTGGGTGCAGCCGTCGGCGCCGGCGCGGGGCGCTGCGTGAGCGCGGCGAGATCAGCCGCGAGGTCACGGCGCGCGGGCAGCAGGGTGAACAGGGCAAGTGCGGCGCCGCCGCCCATCAGCGCCCCGGCCGCCAACCCGAGCGAGCTCATGCGCCGGCCTCCGCCCCGGTCGCCGCGTCGTGGCCCGCAAGGTTCAATGTTCGCGGCGGCGTCGGCGGGGTGGCGAGCCTACGGACCCACGCCAGGCCAGCGGCGAACAGCCCGCCCACGGCCAGCAGCACCAGCTGCCCGACCGGCGACTGGTACGGGGCCAGGAACGAACGGTCGGCGGCGACCAACAGCACGACCGCGGCCACCACGGTGCCGGTGATGATCCGCAAGGTGGTGCGCGACGCGGCGCGGGCAGTGGCGATGCGTTGGGCGGCGGCGGCGTGCGCGCGGGCGGTGTCGGCCAGCCGGCCCAGCAGCGGCCCCAGCTGCCGCGCCTGATGCTGCGCGGCGCCGATCAGCGCGGCGGCGATCAGATCACCGAGTGGGTCGTCGATCTCGCCGGCGAACGCCCGGAGCGCGTCGGGTAGCCGTTGCCCGCCCCGGATACGGCCGGCAAGCCGCTGGACCGGGTCGCGGATCGCGGCCGGTGCGGTGCCTGCGGTCGCCAGCAGCGCCTGCTGCAACCCGGCCGCAGCCGACAGCACATCGCGCAGCCCGTCGGTCCAGCCGGCGAGCGCCTCGGCGGTGCGCTGCCGGGACTGGCCTCCCCGGTCGGGGCCGAGCATGCCCGGAAGCCAAGACCCGCCGGCCGCGGCCAGGACTGCGGCGACCGGCCAGCCGGTCGCCGCCACCGCGACCATCCCAGCGGCCCCCGCACCCAGCAACCGCCACCGGCGGGCACGAAGCCACACCACGATCCCCCCGCCGCGCCGTGAAGCCCGCGCTGCGAGAGACCGGTCGCCGGCATCTCGCCGGGTGTGTGCCGGTGGCAGTACCGCGAGCACGACGCCCGCCGCGATCAGCGCCCCGGCTGCGGCACCGGCCACCATCCGAACCTCGCCGTCCATGGCCGGTCACCATCCCTCGCAGGAGCGCAGGATCCGCTCATCCAGCCCGGCGGTGATCAACGTGTCGGCCAGACGGTCGGATACCGCCCCCGGCGCCAGCCGGGCGCGCCGGTCACGGTCTGGTCGGAAGATCTCGTTGGAGGCAACGGTCGCGCCGTCGTGGCCGGCGATCTCGCGGATCGAGGACACGACCCGGGTGTTCGTGCCCGGCATGTAGTCCAGATGCACGACCAGGTGTACCGCGTCGGCGATCAATGACGCCGCCGCGTCGGGCTGCAGTTGCTGCGCCGACATGCGGGCGTAGGTCGCGAGGCGGCCGAGGGCCATCTGGCTGGTCGAGGCGTGCACGGTGCCCATCGACCCGTCGCAGCCCTGGCTCATCGCCAAAAGCATCGGCACGACCTCGCCGCCGCGTACCTCGCCCACGATCACCCGGTCCGGCGACATGCGCAGCGCGCTGCGCACCAGATCGGCGCTGTCGATCTCCCCGACGCCCTCGATGTTGGCCTCACGCACCTGCAACGCGACCGCGTCGGCCTGCTGGCGCTCCAGTCCCAGCTCGTAGGCGTCCTCCACGGTGATGATCCGTTCGGCCGGGTCGATCTGGGCCGCCAGCGCCCGCAACAACGTCGTCTTGCCCAGCGCGGTCCCGCCCGAGATCAGAATGTTGAGCCTGGCGCGCACTGCCGCGGCCAACACGGCGGACACGGTCGCGTCCACGGTTCCGGTGCGGCGCAGCTCGTCCAGGGTGGCCTGCGCCAGCCGGAACCGGCGCAGCGCCACATACACCCGCCGCCCGACATAGGCGACCGCGTGCAGCCGGGACCCATCCGGCAGCTGCCCCGACACGATCGGATGCGCCCGATCGAACCGGCGTTCCTGCTCACCCTCCAACCCCGCGATCGACCGACGCACCCAATCGGCCAACTCGCTGTCGCTGGCCGCCACCGGCGGCACCTGCTGGTGGCGGCCGTCGGCGTAGCGCACCCACACCTGGTCGGCGCCGTTGCACCGGACATCCTCCACATCCGGGTCGGCCAGCAGCCGCTCGAACGGGCCCAGCCCGGAAAGCCCCGCCCGCAACGTCGCCGCAAGACCCGACCGGGCCTGTCCGTCCAGCGGCCGGCCCCCGGCCTGCAGCCGGGTAGTGGATTGCTCGTCGAGGAGCTGCTCGATCAGCTGCTCGATCGCCTGCCGGCGCGCTGCCCCGGTCAGCGGGTGCCCGGCGGTTTCGGCGCGTTGCGCCTGATCGGTGAGGCGCTCGGTCAGCCGGGCGCGCAGTGCGCTGATCTGCTCGACTCCGACATCGCGCTCCGCCAAGCCCGTGCCCGGCGAGACATCGGCCTGCTGATCGTGGCGGCGGCGGTCGGGGGCGGGTTGCTCGGTGGTGCTGGTGTCGTCGGTGGTGGTCATGACCAATCCCCCATGTTCATTGCTGGTGTCGAGTCGTACATAGCCAGATACGCCGGGGCCGCCGGGGGCGGCGGATCGTCAGATCTGGCTGGCTCTGCTGCTCCGCTCTCTCGGTGTCGCAGCGGTACAGGCTCGTGCTGCTGGGCGGCGATCGGCGATGCGGGAAGCAGCCGCGCGCATCGCGCAGCGATCGGCCGCACGGCGCGCCCGATGCGGCTGCGTGCGCCGATCCCCGATTGCCACAGCGCCTGCGCGGACCGCGGGTCGTCAGGAACGTGCCCCAGCATCGGAACCGGGCACGCCTGCTGGATCTCGCTGTCGCGATAATCGCCGTCGCCGACCGTGACCAGCCGCACGCTGTGGCAACGACGCGTCAGCTGACCGGCCAGGCGTAATCCCGCGGCCAGTCCGTCCAGCCTCGGCGCGACGCAGACCACCACCGCGTCAACCTGCGAGGCCAGCGGCCACGCCGATGATTCCGGTTCCAGATGGCCCACATCCACAAGCAGCACGGCCTCGGCCCCGACCTGCAGCAGCCGTGGCTGGCCAGTCAAGGCCCGGATCGCGGCACGCGTCGACGACACCGCCTCGACTGCTGCCTCCGCCTTGATCGCCGTCGTCGCCGGCGATCTCAGCTGATCCGGGGGCGCGCACACGACGCCGATGCCAAGGCCCGGAAGCGGAAGGCGGCACTCGGCCAGCAGAACGCTGGCGGGCCGACCGGACTCGGCCGCCGCCACCCACTGCATCACCCCGCGCGAGGGCTGCAGCCGCGCCCGGGCCGCAAGCGACCCACCGGACACGTCGGCCTCGACCACCGTCACCGGCCGCGGATCCGGCCAACAGGCCCCGATCGCCACCGCCGTCGTGGTCACACAACCACCCGCCTTGGCACGGCAGATCATCACCACACTCACCACGCATCCCCCGTCCGCGCGCTCCAGAAGTACTCGTAGTTTCAATCCGGGTTGACTGCCAGCAGCGTCACCGTGGCAGCAGCGGCGATGCGTTGCGCGGTCTCCACCGGAGCCCGCAGCGACACCACCCGGGCACCCTGCCCGCCGTCGGCGGCGGCCGACACCGACGCCACCTGCGCGACCACACCCGTCGGTGCCGCCGACGAATCCCGCGTACCCGCCTGAAGGTTCGGCGCCGCGGTGAACAACACCTGCACCGTCTGCCCGACCGGCAGCCGCGGCGGCGCCTGCCCGGCCTTGACCGACACGGCCACCACCGCATACCCCGCGCCCGGCCAGCGCGAAGCTCCCACCAGCCCGGCGTTCATCAGCTGCCCGGAGACCACCGGCACCGCCGCCGTGTGCCCCACCAACTGGTCGCGCTGCGCCCAAGCGATCAGGGAGACCGAGGAGTCTGCATCAACCTGCACCCGATGCACATCAGACGACGTGATCGTCTGCCCCGCATCGATATCCCTCGCCGCGGCCACCACCGCGCCACGCGGATTCTGGGCGCCCAGCACGACCGCCACCACCACTGCGCCGGCAGCCACCAGCACGGCAGCCAGCAACATCCGCAGCCACCCTCGACGGCGCACACCGTTCCGCCCGGAGGACGGCCCGGCCGCCGCGTGATGATTGAGGCGAGCGTTGAGCTGTGATGTGTCCATGTCGACCATGACATCCCCCAACAACGACCCGAACATCCACAGAGGACTGTTCTGGTGATCAGCGCGTATTGACCGCTTGTGACTCGGCAACCTCAACCGACGTCGAGTCCGATGTGGACAAACTAGGAACCGTGCCCGACCGGTGCGCGCCCTGCCATCTCACCTGCCACCGCATCGTCGCGGTCACCGAGAAGCGATGCCCGGGCTGCGAGGTGGACGCCTCCCGGAACACATGCCCACAGTCCGGTGACGCCATCCTCGGGTCATTACCCGCCTGCCAGCGGGTACCCGGGCCTGCACACACCACTCGGCCGCCATCGCCGCTGGACCAGACGACCTGCATGGGGTGGGCCGTGGCGGTCACCGAGACGCCCGGAACGCTGGCAGAAGCCGTCTTCGTCGGCCAGGCCTGCACCCACAGCCACACCGGAACGCCCACCAACCCGCGCACCGTACCCCGCGGATTCATGGCGATCACCGGCTTCGGCAGGTTCAACCGGCGCACAGCCAGCTGCGCCACTTGCTCTGGAGACAGCAACGGCTGCCCACCCGTGGAACCCGCACGCCACACCGGATGCGACAACGACTCCCGCCCCGATACACCGTTGCCCGTACAGGTCTTGGTGTACCAGCCACCCTGACCCGACGGCTGCTTCCGCCCCGCTGGACGCGTCGTCGGCTTGTAGTAGCAGCCATCCGACCCCACCGACCCCAGTTTGGCGTCGTTGCAAGGGATCTGCTGATGCGACGGGTTCTCACAGCGCGTGTCCCCAGCGGCAGACTGTCCTGCCGAGGCACCGCCGTCACCGCCGGCTACGGAGCGGCCGTCGTGTCCATCCACGTGAGCATGGATGTTGCACCCAGTCCAGACCTGTCGGCAGTCGACTCCGCCGGCCACGCCTTGCGCTGCCGCGGCAGTTGGTACGGACACGGCCAACACGACGGCCCCAAGTCCGATCAAGGTGGCTCGTCTCAGGTGCATGTTCCCACTCCATGCAGCGCGAAGGCCGTCACCGTCCAGGTCCCGGATTTGCTCGTTACAAGAGCCTCCACGCGGTGCTTGCCGCCCGGAACGTCATCCACGAGGCCACCGGATTCCTTGTATTCAAGCCAGTTGCTGTCGTCGAGGCAGTCCCGGATCTCGACTTCAGTAGGAGCAGACGCCGGTCTCGCTCCGGTCACGGTGGGGTGCAGGGCCACATTGCCTTTGCCAATCTGGTGGCTGCGTCGGCTCTTACTCAGATCCGCCGTGATGATCTTCAGTGCGTTGCCCGACGTGTAGCGGGGCAGCTGCGGATCTTGCGGGTTTGACGTGTGACTGGCATGGACGAACGCATGCCACATTCCGCGGTACGCTGCTAGCGCGGCGCTCTCGGCAGAGACACGAGCCGCCCGGCTGGGCGTGGAGGCTGTTGAGTGGCCGCTGCTGCCGGGTGTAGACGAAGACGCGTCCGAACGATGGCTGGAGCATCCGCCCAGTAGTCCCGCGGCCAACACAACGGCTGCCGTAAGCGACATGCTCGTCGTTCTCGTGATTGCGACCCTCATCGAAACGCTCCTTGTAGATGTCACGGCTGTGTCAGGTGTGGTCTATCGGTATCAGGTCAGGCAGACCGCGTGCTGTCCGCGCGACCACGGCCGTGCGGACAGCGGGCCGTGGGTGGCCGGCGAGGTGCGCGGGCCGGTGGTGGGCGCGCAGTGTCCAGGCGTGGGCGGCGGCAGTCAGTGCGGGCGCGGCGAGGGTGGACACGATCAACGCGACGGCGAGTTGCGCGGTCGCTGCCGGTACCAGCGGCGCCCAGCGGGGGTCCGCAGCGGCCACGATGGCAGGGGTGAGCGGGACCGTGACTGTGCAGGCGGCGGCCCCGAATCCCACCGTTGCAGGGCGGTGAAGCACAAAGCGCCATCCGAGAGCGACCAATCCTCCCGACACGATCGCTGCGGCTGCTCCAAGCGCGGCGCCGGCGACCAGCTGTCCGCCCAGGTTCCGTAGGTGGACCTGGGTGCCCAGGCCGAACGACAGGGCAATGACCAGGACCGGAATCGCGCCGGCCAGCGCGGTCCTGCAAACAGGCGCCAGCCTGCCGACCACCACACCGAGGGCCAGGGGTGCGAGGGCGTCGATCATGCCGCACCAGGGCAGCGCATGGTGGCGGGACACCGCGGCGAGGATCAGCATCGGCGCGATCGGCGCGGAATTGAGGATGGAGGCGACGGCGCCGCCCCAGGCATCGGTGTCGCTGCCGTAGCGACGTGCGAGCACAAGCCAAAGTGCGTTGCTGGTACAGACCGCGGCAGCGGCCACCGCCAGCGACGAGACTCCATCGATGCCGTCTCGCCCGGCGAGCCGGGCGTAGGCGAGGGCGGCGGCGCCGGGGATGAGGGTCGCTCCGGCGAGCACGACAGCGATGCGGGACGCGACCGGGCGCAGGCTGCCAGGGCTGATCTGGGCGCCGATGCACACCAACAGCAAGCTGACGTAGCTGATCGCGCCGCCGGACATGCCCGTGGTGAACGGTCCGAGTCCACTCCGGCCGCCGGAGACCGCCGCCACGGCCATCCCTGCCGTGAGTGGGAGCAGGACCGCGGCGCCGGGCAACCGGCGCAGCGCGCTCACCGCGCGCACGACGGCACCGCCGTGATGCCCACGCTGTCGGGGCCCGTGCTGTCGCCGCGGCGGGAGGGCACAGCGGCGCGGGTGCTGCGCCTGTCGGTCTGGTTGCGGCGCGCTCGTGCCTTGATCTGCAGGTGCCTGCGCAGCGACGCTTGGGCGAGGCGGGTCAACAGGGGGCGGGTGTCGTCCAGACCGATGCAGGCGTCGGTGATCGACTGGCCGTAGACCAGAGCGTGGGGGAGGCCGGGATCGACGTCTTGCCGGCCGCCGACGATGTTGGACTCGATCATCACCCCGGCGACCGGGTAGGCCGGATCCTCGATCAGGCCAGCCAGCTCGGCGAGCACGACTTGCTGCTGGCCGGGATCCTTGTGGCTGTTGCCGTGGGCGGCATCCACGACCGGCAGCGCCGGCAGCCCATGCTCGCGCATCTGCTCAGCGACGCCCGTGACGATGCTCGGGGCGTAGTTGGGGCCGGACTCACCGCCGCGCAGCACCAGATGCGGGCACGGGTTTCCCGCAGCAAGTCGGTTCCTAGGGGTTCCGGTGGAATCCAGTGCCAGGACGTGGTCTTCGGTGCCTGCGGTGACCGCGGCGTTGATGGCTGGTGGGATCGCCCCGTCGAGGCGGTTCTTGAACCCGATCGGCATCGACAGCGTCGCGGCGAGCTGCCGGTGAGTCGGGCTCTCCACGGTGCGGGCCCCGATCGCGCCCCAGCACACGGTGTCGTGCAGGTAGGCCGCGACGGTGGGATCGACGAACTCGGTAGCCGTGGGCATGCCTTCGCGCAGGATCCCGAGCAGGGTGGCGCGGGCCAGCACGAGCCCGTTGCGCAGCTCCCCGGTCCCGATCAGGCCAGGATCGGCGACCATGCCCCTCCACCCCAGCGAGGTGCGTGGCTTCTCCACGTAGGCGCGCATCACGACCAGCAGGTCGTCGGTGAACACCTCGGCGATCAGCTGCAGCCGCTGGGCGTAGTCGATCGCTGCGTTGGGGTCGTGCAGCGAGCAGGGCCCGCAAACCACCAGCAGCCGGCGGTCGACGCCGGTGAGGATGTCGATGATCTGCCGGCGCGTGTCGGCGACCAGGGTGGAGGTACGGATGCCCAGGGGTATGCCGCTGGCCAGCTGCGCCGGAGTGGGCAGCATCCCGTCCCGCACGATCGCTGTCGGCCTGGCCGCTGGTGCTGGCGTGGTGGTCATCGAGGTTTCCCCTTTCCGAGGTGCTGGCGCTGTCATCCCCCGGGGGCGCGGGACCGGGCGTCGGACCGGGGCTGGGCGGATCCGACGGCCCGATCTCGCGGTGGGGATCCGGGCACGCGCGTGCAGGGAGCGCTGCTGTGCCCGAATGGGTGCGATGGTCTTGGTGCTGGCCGCTCGAGGTCGGTCCGAGCGACCGATGCCCAGCGTCGCCGACTGCGACTTCGGAAAGCATCCGTAGAGATACGGACAGTGGTGCCTCTCCGTAGTGCACGAGACATGGCGTGGTCTCGATCGAGGCCGTACCAGTCAGGACACCGGGCCAACGATCTCCGTACAGGGCACGCCAAACTCCGTAGACCAGCAACACGCTGTGACCAAATTCAGTGAACTGTTACTCATTGCAATGACATTGGCCGTCATGGACGGGCTGTCGCACATCTGGATGACAAAGTTCCAGCCCGAATCCAGCGAGGACGCATCCCGCGTCATCCCGCGCCAGAGTTGATTGACGCAATTATCCTAATTTCCGGCATCTTGAGGTCGCGCAAAGTAACGACACAGTGGTTTATCGTTAGCTCTGTGTCTGATATCGGCCGATCGGTTGCCCTGCCACTGGACTATGGACCGCTGATCGGCCGAGCCGAGGACGAGCAGCGCGCCGTCTCGGTGCTGTCCCGCAATCGGCTGGTGACCCTGACGGGTACTGGCGGGGTCGGCAAGACGAGGCTGGCGATCCGCGTCGCGCGCCGGATCGCCGAGTCGATGCCGGGCGGCGCGTGGATGGTGGAGCTCGCGGCGCTGCCGCAGCAGACCACGGTCGAGCAGTTGTGGACCTCGATCGCCCGGGGCGTGCAGTTGTACCACCAGCAATCCGGTCTGGACGTGGTGGCCCGCCACCTAAGTGGCCACGCCGCGCTGCTGGTGCTGGACAACTGCGAACACCTGATGGCAGCGGTGCGTGAGGCCGTGACCGCGCTGCTGGCGGCGGTCCCCACGCTGCGGATCCTTGCCACCAGCAGGCAGCCTTTGCACCTACCAGAGGCCGGCGAACACGTGCTGGATCTTGCGCCGCTGCCGACCGACGACGCGGTGGCGGTGTTTCTCGCCTACGCACACGCCGGCGGGTCCACCTATGCCCCGCTCACCGACGGCTCGTCCACCGACGCTGACGCTCCGCAGCGGGGCAGCGAGATGGCTGGTGGGCTGGACCTTGGACAGGTCGCGACGCTGGTCGATGCGGTCGACGGATTGCCGCTGGCCGTGGAGATCATCAGTCGCTGGGCGGCGACGATGCGGCTGGATGAGCTGATCGAAGCGGTCACGACCAACCCGTGGGAGGTCGTGGTCGACCTTGACCCCAGCGACGATCGCCACAGCACCTTGCGCCGCATCTACGACTGGTCGTGGCTGCTGTGCAGCTCGGCGGAGCAGCTGGTGTGGCAGTGGATCAGCCTGTTCCCGAAGGCCACCGACCTGCCCACGATCGTCGACGTGTGCACCGAGGGCGGGCTGGATCGCCTCGCCGTGGCTCGGGCCGTCGAGGGGCTGCGCGACAAGCGCATCTTGACCGCCGATCTCGACCACACCGGGACCCCGCGGCTCGGGTTGCTGGCCACCGCACGCGCCTACGCGGCCGAGCACCTCGCGACATCCGGCCACGCCCCCGCCGCACGGGCCGCCTATCGCGGCCACTACCGCGCCCGGCTCGCCCACGCGGCCACGCACTACGCCTCAGAGGACGAGATCGCGATCCTGCGCACCGTCAACGACGACCTCGACCACATCAAGACCGCCGTCGACTACGCCCTCGCCGATGCCGACCTGGCCACCGCACGCGCATTGGTTACCGACATGACCCGGACCCGAGCACCGTTTCTGTTCGGCTGGTTGGGCACCGCGCGGGTGCTGACCGATCGTGTCCTCGACGCCGGCGGCCCCGACACCGTCGCCACCGCCGACGAGGCCCTGCAACTGGCCGCCGCGATGGCCGGCGACGCGTGGATCACCCTCACCCAAGGCGCCACCGACCGGGCGTTCGAGCTGATCACCAACTGCTACCAGCTGCACAAGCAGTGGCACCTCGACCCGTCCCCGCCCCTGCTGTATGCCGACGGCGCCGCCCGCGCCCTGGGCCTGAGCGACCCCGACCCCCAGACCGCTGACATCCTCACCACCGCCCGCACCGCCCTCGACGGCGACCCGGCCTCGTGCGGCGATCGCCTCATGGTCACCCTCATGTGGTCGATGGCGCTGAGTGCGCTCAACGACCCGCGCGCCGAGGACGCTGCGTCCATCTTCCTTGCCGACGCCCAGGCGGCCGGCTCCCCCTGGACCGAGAGCTGGGCGCAGTGGGACGGGGCATTCGCCGCGCTGGTCGATGGACGCTACGAGCAGGCCAACGAGAGGTGCCGCCGTGCGCTGATGTTGATGTCCGACATCGGTGACGTGTGGGGTCTGACCTGGGCGCTGCTGATGTCGGCCGCGATCAGCGCCGACAGCCTGGATGCCGCCAACCCCAGCAGACGGCAGGCCAGACGCGCTGCGTGGCTCGCCGCCGCCGCCCAGCACCGCCGCGACGAGATCGGCGTGCGCATCGAGGGCCTGGCACCGCTGGCCGCCATCCACAACAGGATCCTCACCCGTGTCTCCGAGGTCCTCGACACGCGTGCCCTCAACCGCGCCCTGACTGACGGGCGCCGCCGCTACCACTACGCCGTCGAGTACGCGCTCGCCGACCGGCTACCCCGCAGGCCGACGCCCAGCAGCACCCTCACCCAACGGCAGCACGAAGTGGCCCAGCTGATGCTGCCCGACGCCAGCGGCCACCGCCGCACCGACCGCGACATCGCCACCGAACTGGGGATCAGCGTGCGTACCGCGGAAGCCCACGTCGGCGACGTGCTGCGCCTCCTCGGCCTGAGCAACCGCAAGCAGCTGCGGCCCGATCACCTCACCGCCGCGCCCACCGCCCCTACACCGACACGATCCTGACCGATCTGCCCTGTACACCAATCACCGAGCCGTAGCGTGAGAACGTGTCGTGGCCTGTGATGGCCTTGTGCGCGGCCGTCACCGCCGTCTGCTGCTGTCCGCTGGCCGTCGCGGCGGGCACGGTCGAACCGGCGGCTCCCCGCGGGCCAGACCGGGCCGCCGCCCCGGTTGGCTGGCCGGCCGCCGGCTGCGCCGTGGCACTGTGCCTCGGCGCGCTGGCCACGATACGGCTCGACGCCACGCCACCGCTGCCAGTCGCGCTCGCCACCATCGCCGCCGGAACCGCCCTGGCGATCAGCGATCTGCGCGCCCGGCGGCTGCCCGATCTGTTGATCGCGCCGATCTTGCTCGTGTGGTCTGTCACCGCGGCCACCGCCGTCGCGCTGCACCTGCCCGACTCACTGACCGCCCTGATCCGAGCCATCGTCACCGGCGCCGCGATCGCCGGGGCAGCTGTCCTGCTGGCGGTCGCACGGTCAGGAATCGGCGCCGGAGACATCAAACTCGCCGCGATCCTGTCCGCCGTGACAGCCTGGCTCGGGCTCCACCACCTCGCCGTCTTCGTCCTGGCCGCCGTCGGGTTTACCCTGGCCACCGCTCTGATCGCGCTCATCGGCACCCGGAGCCTTCGCGCGACAATCCCGGCGGGCCCTGCACTGTGCGCCGCCGCCGTGATCGCCTATCTGACCTAGCAACGAACCGAACCGCCGGGCCAGTAGCCCATCCGCTATGGCGAGTGGGCCAGGGGTTGAAAGCTAACGCGTCCGCCGTTTCCGTCGAGCCGAGTTGGCGAGAGCGCCCGTGCACGCCGAGCGCCCCCAGATGGCAAATTTTCAGATAGTGGCGATCTCCTGCCGGAGTTGACGGGACCGTTCGGAGCCCATCGGGTCGTAGAAGAGCTTCGCGCCGGAGATGAGGTTCAGGTCGATCTCGGCGATGACCAGGCCCTCCTCGTCGGGCTTGAGTGGCGCGCCGACAGGCATCCCGTTGGGGGCGAACACTTGCGCGTAGCCCTGACCCGCACCCGCGAGAATCGCCTGCCGGGCGGGATCCCCAGCCGCCAGTTGCGCGGCAGCCCTGTCAGACAACATGCCCATCGGCGCGAGGGTCCACGCGCCGTTCTCGATCGCGTAGCTCTTACTGACCGCGAGGTTGGCATCCACCGACAGGATGTAGGTCTCCGGCGCCGGGCCCGCCAGCACCGGCCAGGAGGCGACATGGACCTGCTCATACTGGCCCTGCAGCCGCATCCGGTTCTCGGCCTGCAAGTGCTCGAAACATTGCAGCGCGCCCAGCCGACCGATGCCGGGTACGTCGTGGACCGCGACGCCGGCCTCGTCGCCAGCCTTGAACAGCGTCTTCTCAAACGACGTGGGCTCGATCTTCTCCCTCCATCGCGCGGCGCTCCCGTCCGCGAAGAAGAAGGCCTGCCCCATGAACACGCGCCCGTGGTCGACCAGGCTCGCACCCAGCACCACGGTCACCTGCTTGTCGACCGCCGCCTGGGACAACTGCTGCCAGGCAGCACCGCCCACCTCCAGCGAACTGGCCATCAGCGCCGGCCCCAGGTTCGGCAGCCCACCCATCGGGTGACCCAAGAAAATCCACAGTGGGTACCCCGGGATCCACAACTCCGGAAACGCCAGCAAAGACACACCCTGCTGATGTGCCTCGGCAATCAGATCGATGGTCTTGGCGACGCCGCCGCTCAGGTCGTTCCAGACCGGCTCCGCCTGCACCGCGGCAGCCTTGTACGGGGGTGGCGGAATACTCATCGGCATGCTCCTTGAGGGGTCGTGTGGCGGCAGACGCTACCGCGATCTTGAGGCCGACGTGCACACCGCTGCGCTCGCCAACCAATGGCCGGAAAAGCGGTACGCGCAGGCGTCCGCGACCATCAGCGGGCCTACTGGGCGGTAGTCTAGTTTGCCCTGATTACCGGTCGCCTGCCTTGCATCGATGCCTCTGCTCATATCCGGGTAGTCTGCCCTGTGTGCGATGAGCTCATCTTGGCAAGGACCGCACCTGTACCGCCAGCGCCGCGGCTACTAATGTCTGGCTCCTCACCGCACAACCCGTGCGGCCCCGAAACGAGATCTATGTCTAGTCTTTGCGTCAAGATGTAGAGCTCGCCAGTACCGAATGCCGACAGGACACACCCGAGGGCGATCAACGTCTGGAGCACCAGCACCGTGGTTACGCAAGCCGCCGACAGCCCCGCAACACCGACGCCACCCACGCGCGACCGGCGTCGGCAGTCACGCCGCCTGCAGCGGCGGGTGATCTGGCTGGTTGCCACCCCGACCATCCTGGTCGGGATTCTCGTGATGGTCTTCGCTGTTCCGCAGGTCTACAACGCGTTCGTCACGCAGCAGATCGCGGTGAGCGTGCAGCACGTGTCCATCCCCGCGGTCACCGGCCTATCGGCGCTACAGCAAGAACGGCTGCTCAGCATGCAACAGCTGGCAAAGCCAGGCACGCAGCACGACGCGCTGCTGAAGGAACGCCGCCGTGCCGACACGTCACTCGCCGCGATGCAGACCGCGGCGGACTCGGCGCTCAAGCTCGCCCCGCAACAGATCAAGGAGCGGATGGCGACACTGACCCGCTCCCTGCAGCAACTTCCGGCCACGCGCAGCCGGATCGACCAGCGGACAATCAGTGAACGGGACGTGTTTGACTACTACAACCAGTTGCTGGATGCGGCGTCGAGCCTCTTTGACTCCCAGGCTCGGGTCGTGCCCGACGCCACAGCGTCGCAAGGCGGCATCAGCGCGACGCAGATGTTCCGCACCAGTGACTGGATGTCGCGAGCTACCGCCCTGGCGTCCAGCGCTGAAGCGTCCGGGACGCTCAGCCGGGCGAACTTCCTCCAGTTCAGCTCGCTTGTCGGGTCCTACCACTCCGAGCTGACCAACCTGATCCCAAACCTCTACCCCGAGGTGCGCAGCCAGGCCACGCGCCTGGTCAAGAGCACATCGTGGAAGACGCTCAGCAGCGCCGAATCGACCATGCTGGCTCACGGCCCCTGGTCAGGCGGCCCGCCCTCCGACGTAGCCAACGCACTGGAACAGTGGAGATCGAGCGCGGGAGAAGTCTCGACGGCCTTGGTCGCGCTCGCAGTCACCGAGGCAGCCGATGTTTCCGGCAAGGCGCACACGGACGCCAACTCGCAGCTGATGTGGGCGCTCGTCGGCTTCGGAGTCGCGGTCGTCATCATCCTTGCGGCGCTGTATCTGTCCCGCCGCCTCGCAGTCGCGTGGGTCACCTCTCGGCTGGCCCGGTTGCGGGACACGGCCAACCAGATGGTCAACCAACAGCTGCCGAGCATCCTGGCTGCGTTGCGGGCAGGCCAGCATGTCGATGTCGAGCAACACCTACCCGCCCTGAAGTTCGGGGACGACGAGCTTGGCGAGGTCGCGGCGGCGATGAACGCCGCGAACCGCGAAGCGGTGCGCTCTGCCGTCACTGTGTCGGAGACCAACGCTACCGTCCAGGCAGCGCTCCAGGGCATCGCACGGCGCAGCCTTCGGCCTCTGCAGCACGCTCTGCACCAGCTGGATAGCTGGCAGCAGGAAGAAGAGGATCCCGAGCAGATGACGCGCTGGTTCGCCCTCGACCACGACGTCACCCAGGCACAACGCAACATCGAAAACCAGATCATCCTCGGCGGTGGCCAGCCCGGCCGCCGGTGGAGGCATCCGGTCGAGTTGCTGAAGGTGCTGCGTCAGGCGATGTCGGAGACCGATCAGTACTCGCGGATCAAACTGGAGTCAGCACCCGAAGTCAGCCTCGACGGCAGCGCCGTGGCAGACACCAGCCATCTGCTCGCGGAGTTGCTCGACAACGCCTTGACGTTCTCGCCACCGGAGTCCGTCGTGGTGGTTCGTGGCTTCACGGTCGGGCAAGGTGTCGCCATCGAGGTCGAAGACCGCGGTCTGGGGATGTCCGATCAAGATCTCGACCGGGTCAATCACAGCCTCCAAACGCCAGCCGAGTTCGACGTGACGTCACTGCCAGACTTGCGAAAGCTCGGACTCTGGGTGATCGGTGAGCTGGCCAGCAATCACGGGATCCGGGTCCAGCTCAAGCCGTCACCGTACGGAGGGGTCACCGCAGTCGTCTTGCTGCCTTCTGCACTGCTGGCCAACGCGCTGAATGCTCGTCAGGACTCGGCTGAATCCGGATCTGCTGAGCAGCCCGCGGCACCCGACCCGACGCCAGCACCAAACCCGCTCCCGCCCCTGCCGTACCAAGCGGCAGCGGTCGACAACAGTTCCAACTGGCCGACGCAGCCCTGGCCGACTACCCCGGCCCCCCGGCGTAGCGGCCCACCATCGGTACGCCTCGACGGGTCACCCCAGCCGAGCATGGGGCACCTACCCGTCCCGCCGGGATCGCTTGCTATGCCTGGCGCCGCAGCCGGCCCGGCAAGCGGGACCACACCTGACCCCTCGCATGCGGATGGTCCAGCCGATGTGCTCGATGGACGGTCGTCAACGGTCGAGCAGCCGGCGCACCACTCGTCAGCGGACGACAACACGCGACCGGCCCTGCCCGAGCGTCGACGGGGCCGCCACATGGCGCCGCAGCTGCGGGTGGCCGAACAACCTGAGCCCGGCGGCGGCATCACCAGCCAGCGCCCAACGCCAGAAGCGACACGAGACATCTACAGCGCTTTCCAGCGAGGCAGCCGGTCCGGGCGGCAGTCCTGAAACCCGGAATCACAGGAACGGAGGCGACACGCACTCACCATGATCAACAACCCTGACCTGCAGTGGATGCTCAACGAGCTGGTCGATTCGGTGCCGGGCACGCTCCATACCGCGGTGGTCTCCGGCGACGGGCTGCTGCTGCAACGGTCAAACACACTGAGCAAGGACCAGGCGGACTCTCTCGCTGCGGCCGTCAGTTCCCAGTACTCGGTGGCCAAAAGCCCCGCGCTGATCTTCGGCTCTGGCCCCGTGCAGCAGATAGTCGTGCAGTATTCCGACAGCTATCTGCTGATCACCGACGCCGGCCACAACGCCTATCTCGCTGCCTACACCTCGTCGGAGGTGGACATGGGGACAATCACCTTCGAGATGAATCGCCTCGTCGACCGGGTCGGCCAGTACCTGCAGGCGGCCGATCGCGGTGTCGTGCCGGCAGGTCGATTCCCGCCGGATGCCGTGGCAAGGGACTGACGCGATGGCCAACGACGAGGAGTGGGTGGACGAGGACGCCGGCCGGGTCGGCCGGCTGTATGCCTTAACTGGCGGTCGGGTCAGCCCGACCCACCGCCAGCTGGACGTGGCCACTCAGTTCAAGGTTGCCGCGGCAGATCTCGACCTTCGGGCGCTGGAGCCCGAGCAACGCCAGATCGCCGCGCTCTGCCAACGCTGGCTGTCGATGGCCGAGGTCTCGGCCTTCCTCCACATCCCCCTGGTCGTGGCCAGACAACTGCTCAGCGACCTCGTCGACCATGGAGTGGTGACGATGTCCTCTGCCAAGGCGGGCCCGTCCCGGGCTGTGCTGTTGGAAGTGCTGCACGGCTTGAAGGCGATGTAGGGCGAAAGGACGACACAAGGTGAACCCCCACGACGAGGTGGACCCTCAGTCGGTGAAGGTGGTCGTCGCTGGTGGCTTCGGCACCGGCAAGACGACTCTGGTGAAGTCGGTTAGCGAGATCCCTCCCCTGACAACGGAAGAACTGCTCACCGAAGCTGGGACCGCGGTCGACGATCTGGCCGGTATCGAGGGTAAGAAGACCACCACGGTGACCCTGGACTTCGGCCGCATCACCGTCCATGAAGACCTGGTGCTGTACCTGTTCGGTACCCCTGGGCAGGACCGGTTCTGGATCATGTGGGACGAACTGGCACGCGGTGCGATCGGTGCCGTCGTGCTGGTGGACACGCGCCGGCTCGACAGCAGTTTCGCCGCCATCGACTACTTCGAACAACGCGGGATCACCTTCGTTGTCGCGATCAACGAGTTCCCGCAAGATCACCAGTACGAGCCCGAGGAGGTACGTGCTGCGCTGCACCTTGATTCGCAGATCCCGATCATCCGGTTCGACGCCCGGCGACGCGGCAGCAGCCTGCAAGCGCTGATCGCACTGGTGCATCATGCATTGAACAGGGCGCCGATGGCGGTCCCTTAGCCCGGCGCTATGGCCGGTTGGTCCGATGTGGAGGCAGACACGCCGGCGGCTCGAAGCCCCGGTGTCTACCCGGGCTGGTGTTCCTGTTCGTCCTGCTCGAACTGCGCTAGCCGGCCCGACTCTACCCATGAGGCAGCGGCCCGAAGCGCGTTCGCGCGTGCGCGCGCCTCCGACGGCGTCAGCGCTCGCTGCGCGCCGTTTCGATCTCGGATCTTGCCGTTCTCGTCGATCCTCACGCCTGCGCCGAAATCGACGTTGAGCACCCACCGCCGACCATCCGGACCGGAGCCAGTGGTGATCAGCGGGTCACTGTCGGCGCTCGGCTCATCGTCGACTGACCATCTCACCGTGCTGCGTCCAGACCAGAGCGGCCGGATGTTCAGCGCTGCAACGATCGTTTCCTTGTCCGTGTGGAACAAGGCAGCAAGCTTTCTGATGCGTTCATCGGTGATGCGCCCGGTGACGCCTCGTTCGATCCTGACGTAAGTGCCATGAGCGATTCCGAGCCCGCAGGCGGTCTGCTTCTGAGTCAGCTGTGCTGCGACCCGTAGATCCGACAGTCTCACGGGACGATCGATTGGGAGGGGAGCCAAAAGTCCTGGGCTGATCTGCAGAGCTCGAGCAAGCGCTCGGATGACCTCTACGCCAGGTGTCTGGTCGCCAGACTCCCATCGTGCGATTTGCGAACGGTTCCTGCCCACGGCCTTCGCCAGCGACGTCTGTGTCCACCCTGCTTTCTGCCGCTCCGCACGCAGCGCCTCGGGCTGAAAGTGGCTGACCGTGTAGCGGGCCACGGACCGTCTCCTCACTTCGCGTCGGCGCCCACCGTAGCCGACAATGGCAGCGACCTTGGCGACCGTCCCGCAATGTCAAGGCTCAGCGTTGGGCTTCTCGGCCCTGCGCAAACCCACCTCGCCGGTAGAACGCTGGCTTCAGTGCCCCGCCCGGATGCGAACGCCTATCGCTTGCGCCCCTTGCTGATCCCGAACCTTCGACGGTATTGAATCACAGTGGATGGCGCATAGCCGAGCCTCTCCGCGGCGTCCATGTAGTGCAGGTTCGCGGTTTTTCGCATCGCATCTTCGACGTCAGCGAAACCAAGCGCTCGGACTCGACGCTCGCCAACTGAGCCAGTCAGCCCCAGCTCGACACGCAGCGCTCGCACCCGTGAGGCTGAAAGCGGCAGGCGCTTGGCCGCCTCGATGGCCGATAAAGGCGAGGTGACACGGATCGCGTCCTGTACGTCGGCAAAGCCGTACGCTCGGACGGCGACATCCTCACTGATGGTCAAGCCCCAGTCGTCACGCCGCGCTCGCACATACTCCGACGAGATGGTGAGCGCCTCCGCGGCTTCCTTGGGGGACAGGTGCGCGGTGGCGCGGATCGCGTCTCTGACGCTGCGGTAACCCAAGGCCCGGACTCGTCGCTCTATCGCTGGTCCCGCCAGCCCCAGCATGGCCCGGATGTTATGGACCCGGGACGGGGTCATCGTGAGTTGTTCGGCCGCGACTGCCTCGGGCAGCTGTGCGGTGGCGCGGATGGCGTCCTCAACGCCGGCGTACCCAGCAGCGCGCACGCGCTGCTCCACCGCTCCGCCCAGGCCCAGCTTGACCCGCATGCCCTGGACATAGGACAGAGTCATCGTGAGTTGTTCGGCCGCGACTGCCTCGGGCAGCTGTGC
>NZ_BOPO01000006.1:224803-227625 GCF_017312725.1 Actinocatenispora comari
GTCATCGTGAGTTGTTCGGCCGCGACTGCCTCGGGCAGCTGTGCGGTGGCGCGGATGGCGTCCTCAACGCCGGCGTACCCAGCAGCGCGCACGCGCTGCTCCACCGCTCCGCCCAGGCCCAGCTTGACCCGCATGCCCTGGACATAGGACAGAGTCATCGTGAGTTGTTCGGCCGCGACTGCCTCGGGCAGCTGTGCGGTGGCGCGGATGGCGTCCTCAACGCCGGCGTACCCAGCAGCGCGCACGCGCTGCTCCACCGCTCCGCCCAGGCCCAGCTTGACCCGCATGCCCTGGACATAGGACAGAGTCATCGTGAGTTGTTCGGCCGCGACTGCCTCGGGCAGCTGTGCCGTGGCGCGGATGGCGTCCTCAACGCTGGCGTATCCGAGAGCGCGAACCCGCCGCTCGACGGCCGCTCCCGCCAAGCCCAGTTTCACACGCACGCGACGCACACGTTTCACGGATACGCCCAGCTCACGTGCCGCGGCCGGCTGCGACAGGTGTGCCGTGCTGCGGATCGCATCTTCGATGGTGGCGTAGCCGGCAAGCGGCGAATTCGGCTTCCGTCCCGGCTTGTTACATGATGCGAGAGGCATTTGCGAGCGATGCTTCATCGACTCCATGGGCAACTGAGTCGCCACGTTCGGTGCGTGCGTGTCAGCAGTCGTGAGGACCGCGGCGCCGAGATCAGCACTCGCTTCTGATGGCTTCATCGGATTCCCATTCTAGCCTGCCCCATCCGGTCCGCCTCCACTGCATGCTCAACTCGTCGCATTGCCAGACGAAGTCTCTTGCCTTGCAGGGCCTAGGAAATAGAGTAGACCATGTGCCATGATGACTAACCTAAACGTAGTCCGAGCCGAGAAGAGACGCTACATGGCCGGCACCAAATGCGCAGTCGTCATCGGCGCCAGCATAGCTGGATTGCTGACAGCCCGCGCACTCAGCGAGAAGTTCGAGCAGGTCATCGTCTTGGAACACGATAGCCTTCCCACCACTCCGGTATCTCGGAAGAAGGTGCCACAGAGTCGTCAACTTCACGTCCTGCTCGCCAAAGGCGCCCAGGTCCTCGACGAGTTGTTCCCCGGGTTCACCGATGACCTGGTCGCAGCTGGCGCGGTACGGAGCGATCCTCAGGTCGACACCACATACTGTCTCGACGGACACCCGCTCGCGTCCGCCCCGTCTGGTATCACCACGCTGGGTATCAGTCGGCCTTACGTTGAGTACGAGATTCGGCGCCGTGCCAGCGAGCTGCCCAACGTGGAGATCCGGGACAACGTAGAGGTAACAGGGATCGTTCTCGGTGACGACCACAGCACAATCACCGGGGTAAATCTTCTGAACGGCTCGGTGTCGGCTGACCTTGTAGTAGATGCCGGTGGTCGATACTCCCAGGCGCTGAAGTGGCTCAACGAGCTGGGAGTGCCCATGCCTAGCTGTTCACAGGTGGATCCTGGCGTGGTCTACGTCACGCGACATTACCAGCGTGAACGACACCACCTTGACGGCAGAAACGGAATGCTGGTCGTTCCGTATCCAGAATGCCCGCGTGGTGCCGGCATCGTCCCCGTCGAAGGAAATCGCTGGGCCGTCGTCCTGTTCGGACTATTCGATGTCGATCCAGGTACCACCGATTCCAGCATGTCCAAGTTCGCAGAATCTCTACCGACCCCCGCCGTGGCCAAACTAATTCGAGACGCGGAGCCAGTTGACGACGCCGTCAGGATGCGTTATCCGTCGAGCAGGTGGTGGCACCTGGAACGACAGCGACGACATCTCCATGGCCTGCTTGTGGTCGGTGACGCACTGTGTAGCTTCAACCCCACCTACGGCCAGGGCATCTCGGTAGCGGCAATGGAGGCGATGACGCTGCGAGACCTCATCACAGGGGATGCAGAGAGACTTCCCGCCAAGTTCTACCAGGCGGCAGCAAAGATCATCAACATCGCATGGTCCCTGTCCGCCGGAGGAGACATGCGATTTTCCCAGATCAAGGGAAAGCGTACAACTTCCGGCAAGGTAATCAACAGCTACCTGAATCGGTATAGGCTCGCCGCCGGAACGGACCCAATACTAGGCAAGGCATTTCTGGAGACCGCTAACATGCTGGCACCCGCCGCCAAGCTGCTAACTCCCGCCAAAATTGCCCGTACCCTGAGGGGAAGCAGGCGCGCTACACGTATCGCTGAATGAGTTGGAGGAGGCAAGGGGTGGCGAGAGCCCACGGCCGCGGACGGTCACCCAGTGCCGACGCCCGCACAGCACGCCGCTCGGCTGGTCAACACCTGCGCTTCGTCAGCTGTCCCACCAGCGTCGGCCTAGTTGTTGTGGTTCGTGAGGTTGTTGACGCCGGGGAGGTAGTTGGGCCGCTAGCAGGGACGGGTCTCCTGGCGGTCAGGATGTGAAGCGCTGACAACACGCCCTGGCCGTCGAGGAGACCCGTCGTGTCCCACCGTAATGCCCCGTTGACCCCGGCCGGCAGGCTGCGTCTGGTCCGACGCTGCCACACCCGTCCGATCGCGCATGTGGCCGCTGAGGCAGGCGTGTCACGGCAGTGTCTGTCGAAGTGGGTCAACCGGTACCGGGCCGAAGGCGAGGCGGGTCTGGTCGACCGGCGCTCCAGGCCACGGCGTAGCCCGCATCGACTCGACCAAGCGGTCGTGGACCGCATCGAAGACCTGCGCCGGCACCGGAAGCTGTCCGCGCGGTTGATCACGGTCGAGTTGGCGGCAGAAGGCATCACCGTCAGCATCACGACCGTGGGTCGCTGGCTACGACGGCTGGGCTTGTCGCGCCGCCGTGACCTGGATCCCAGCGGA
>NZ_BOPO01000007.1:0-13600 GCF_017312725.1 Actinocatenispora comari
GCCGGCCGGGGCTCGCCCCACGGGTTGCCGCCCGTGCCGGGGGCAGGCGGCTCGGCCCAGGCGTTGCCGCCCGCGGCGGGTGGCTGCGGCTCGCCCCACGGGCCGCTGCCCGCCGGTGCCTGCGGTTCGCCCCACGGCCCGGCGCCGGGCTGGCTGGCGGGAGCGCCCGGCTGGCCGGCCGGCGGCCAGGACGGCGGTTGCGCCGAGCCGGTGGACGCCCGGTACTGGCCGGCAGCCGGTGGCTGGTCGACCGGCGTGCCGCAGCGCGGGCAGATGCCCACGGCCGGTGGCACGCGCTCACCGCACGTCGAACACGTCCGGTCTTCCATCGAGCCCTCCCAAGGCTTCCGGCAAACGCTCCGTTTCACGGTGCCATATCGCCGCGATCAGGCCCACGCTGCGCATGGCCCATCGAAGGGAACGTCACGCTGCCCGGTCACCATCGACCCGGCCCCGTGAGCCTACGAGGCATCGGCGGCACTCATTTGACAGGGACCACCCAGTTTGCCCACATCATGGGACGTGGCCGACCGCCCGCACGGACCGTACCGACGGGGTACCGGCATGCAGTGTCCAGGTCGTTCACCGGTGGGTGATTCAGCAGGTCGGCGACGGGCTCTTGGACCCGGACGGGCTCGGGCTGGGGCTCGGGCTCGGCGAGGGGGAACCGGACGGCGACGGGCTCGCCGAGCAGCTCGGCGACGGCGAGGCGCCGTCACCGCCGGACGGTGAGGTGGACGGCGACGTGGACGTGCTCGGCGAGGTCGACGGGCCGCCGGGGGTGGCCCCGGTGGAGCCGGACGGCGACGGGCTCGGTGAGGTACCCGACGGGGACGGGCTGGGGGAGGCCGGCGGCTTGGGCTTGGTCGGCTTCTTCTTGACCGCCGGCACCACCCGGGTGGCGCCGTAGAAGCCGCCCAGCGACAGCGGCACCACCTGCACCGGGATGCCGAACGTCGGCGCCTGCACGACCTTGCCGTGCCCGACGTACATGGCGACGTGGTAGATCGACGTGGACACCCCGGGGGTGTTGCCGTAGAAGACGAGGTCGCCGGGCAGCAGCTTGGACAGCGGCACCGGCGAGCCGGCGGTCGCCCGGTACTGCTGGTCGGCGATGCGGGGCAGCGCCACCCCGGCGTGCTGGTACGAGTCGAGCACCAGGCCGGAGCAGTCGTAGGCGTTCGGCCCCTCGGCACCCCACACGTACGGCTTGCCGACCTGGTGCACCGCGAACTTCACCGCGGCGAGCGCCTTCGGGTTGGCCTGCATGCCGTCGACCGCGCCGCCGATGGTGCCCAGGTACTGCTGGGTGGCCTGCTGCTGTTGCTGCTGCAGGGTGGACAGCGAGGCGTTGTTCTGGTCCTGCAGCTTCTTCAGGTCGGTCTGGGCCTGCTTGAGCTGCTTGCGCAGCGAGGCGTACTGGTCCTTCGCCGTGCGCTGGTCCTTCAGCGCCTTCTGGTAGGCGGCGTCGGCCGCCGCGTACAGCTTCTTGGCCTGCCGGTACGACGCGCCGGCCGAGCTGCCCTGCACGGTGCCGGGCTCGGCGAGCCACGGCGCGAGCTTCGCGAGTTGGCGGTACTCCCGGGCGGACGGGTCGAGGTGGCGCGGGATCTTCGCGGCGCTGCGGTACGCCTTGCTGCCGTTGTCACCGGCCTGGCCCTGGAAGTAGTTCATCTCCTGCCGGGCCACGTCGAGGTTGCGCTTCGCCGCGTCCACGTTCGACTTCGTGGTGTCGATCTGGTCCTGGGCCTGCTTCGCCTGCTCGGCGAGCGTCTGCACCTTGACCGTCTGGGTGGCGATCCGGCTGCTCAGCGGCCCGGTCGGGTCGGTACCCGCGGCGGGCAGGCCGGTGCTGCCGGGAGTGCTGCCGGTGCTCGGCGGGACCACCGGGCCGCCGGTCTGCGGGTTGGCGCCGGCGTCGGGCGGTGCGGCCGGTGCGCCGCTGGGGCCGCCGTCCACGGCGGCGGCGCCGGTGGCGTTCGGTGCGGCGGAGACGGCGCTGCCGCCGGTCGCGGCGGCGGTGCCGCCGGCGAGCAGGATGACCGCGGCCAGACCGACGGCCGCCAACCACGGCCGCCGTCTCATCCTGCGGTCTGTCCGCCGTACCGCTTTCCGCATGTCACCATCCCGCATCACGGTCGCCGGGCCCGGTCGCCGCGGCCAAGCTGCGCGCCGCGGCCGCCGTCGTCGACTTTGGCCGCAGACCCTGATGAACCTCGCCAAGGCGGTCACCACGGTACGGCACCGGCCACGAACCTTCCACCGATCGCCGGTTACAAAAGCCTGTGAGCGAGGGGGGTGCCGGGCGCACCGGAACCGGGCTCGTAGGCTCCTCGGTACCAGTCGCAGACGGTGCCGGTGCAGGTCGGCGCCGGTGAGAGGAGTTGCGCCATGGCGGCGCCAGAACTGTCGGTACGCGCCGACATCGAGGCCAGGCTGGCCGCCGGTGCCCGGCTGGCCGCCGAGGACGGGGTCGCGCTGCTCGACGGCGACGACCTGTCCTGGCTCGGTGGTCTCGCGCACGCCCGCCGGACGGCCACCGCCGGTGCGGTCACCACGTACCTGCCGGTCACCGACCTGGCCGCGACGCCGCACGTGCTGACCTGGCAGTACGCCCCGGGGCAGCCGGCCGCCGACCGGGTCGCCGAGCTGCTCGCGCGGCGCGACGAGCCGGCCCGGGTGTTCGCGCCGGTGCGCGCCGCGGCCGGGCCGGACGGCCACGAGGTGTCGCCGGCGGAGATCCTCACGCTGTTCGCGGTGTGCCGGCTGCTGTTCGACCCGACGGTCACGATCGGGTGCGACCTGGCCAGCCACCCGGAGTCGACCGCGCAGCTGCTGCTCGACTTCGGCGTCGCCGACCTGCTGGTCCCGGCGGACGGCTTCGACCCGCAGCACGTCGCCGAACTGATCTGGGACGCCAACGGCACCCCGGTCCACCGCGCCCCCGACTTCAGCACGATCCAGGACTACGGCCCCGCCACCCCCCAGTCCGACCGCCGCGCCCAACCCCAGTCCGTCTTCACCTGACCGGCCGGTCGCACGTTCCGGCCGTTCACTGGCCGCTGGCACGCTGCACGTAGCCGAGCACCGCGGCGCGATCGACGCCGAGGTCGGTCATCGCGCCGACGTACCGCCGGGTCAGCTCGACCGCCTGCTGGTGGATCCCCGGGTCGGCGGGGGACGGCGACGCCACGATCGTGCCCCGGCGGCCCAGCGTGCGCAGGAAACCGGCGGCCTCCATCTCCCGGTAGGTACGCGCCACGGTGTTGTGCGAGAGGCCGAGGTCGCTGGCGAGCCGGCGTACCGGTGGCAGTTGGGTGCCGGGCGGCAACGACCCGCCGGCGATCTGCGCGATCAGCTGCGAGCGGAGCTGCTCGTACGGCGGGGCAGGGTCGGCCGGGTCGATCCGCAGCACCGTGCTCATGAACCGGCGCCGGTCAGCTCCGACCCGGCCCACAGCCGCCGGAGCACGCGCTGCCGGTACGGACCCGTGTGGGCGACGAAGCCGGGGACGAGCATCCCGAGGATCGCGGCGGTGCTGACCGCGAGCATGACCAGGCCGAGGACCAGGGTCAGGTCCATGGCGCCGTGCCTGACCTGCGGGTCGGTCACCGTCATGCCGACCGCGAACAGTGCGGTGATCGAGGTGACGACCGCCATGATCACCGCGTTGGCGAACAGTCCGCGCAGCGCGTCCGCGCGGCAGATGTCGTCCCAGGCCAGTTCGAGCTGCGAGGCGGCGTGCTGGGGCCGCAACAACACCCGGCGCGCGACGAGTTCCGAGGCCGCCCACACCAGCAGGGTGGCGGCCGCGGCCACCCAGGCGACGGTGCTCGGCCCGGCCCCCGCGCCGGACGTACGCCCGGGCGACAGGACGGCGAGCAGGACGGTCGCCGCGACGACCGAGGCGAGGGCGGCGACCGGGGCGAGCCGGATCGTGAGCAGCTCCCCGGGGGTGAGGTAGTCGCGCAGCGAGGTCGCGCGGGCCCGCGCGACCCGGGGTGCGTCGGGGTTCAGGGCGTGCCGGCCGGTCATGATCGCCGCGACGCCGCCGACGCTGGCGCCGATGCCGAGCGCGAGCATCGTCACCACGCCGGTCTGCTCCCGCCAGCCGGCCGCCAGCACGACGACGAAGGCGACGGTGAAGGCGACCGACCCGCCGAGCACGGACCAGCGCTCCCGGGCCGCGATGCGGCGCAGCAGCGGTGCGCGCAGCTCGGCCGGCAGCGGGAGCCGTACCTTGCGCACGTACCCCTGCAGGTGCTTCTCGTTGCTGCGTCGCAGGCCGCCCTGCGTGATCGGTGCGAGGGCGCACAGCACGGCGACACCCACGGCGATCCAGATGGCCGGACTCATCGCGACCCCTCTCGACTGTACCAGTACAAAGAATGTACTGGTACAAAGCCGGGGGAGTCAACCCGCGCGGGCCCGCCGGGCCGGGACGCCGGTTCGGTCGGGCCCGGCGCCGATCGTGTCGCCTGCTCGGGCGGGCGCCACGATCGGCGCCGGTGGGTCAGTGGTGCAGGTTGGAGAACTCCTGGCGAACGATGCCGCCGAGGATCGCGCACCAGGTGGTGGTGTCGGCGAGCCCGTTCGGGGGCAGCCCGTGCAGCCGCTGCATCTCGCGTACCGCCTGGCGGGTGGCGCCGTCGTAGGTGCCGTCGACGGTCACGTCGTAGCCCTTGTGCGCGAGGATGCTCTGCGCCGCCTTCACCGCGTCCCCGGTGGCGTGCGGCAGCAGCCGAGGTGCGAGCGCCTCCCAGGTCGGCTGGGTGACGGTACCGTCGCTGGCCACCTCGAAACCGTGCTTGGCCTGGAAGTCCTGCACCGCGGCCTTGGTCGCGGCGTCGAACGCGGCGTTCGGCGTCACCGTGTCGTACCCGTTCGCGACGAGCAGGTACTGCAGGGTGGTGACGGTGGAGCCGGCGGACGAGGTGAAGATGTCCGGCCAGTTGCGGGCCGGCACGTCGCGCAGGTGCTCGCCGCAGGCGGCGGCGACCTCGCGGCGCAGCGTCGGGAACTCGCGGTAGAACGCGATGCCGGGGCAGTCGGTGTTGTTCCAGTCCCAGTGGCCGAAGATGTTCCAGGCGTGGATGCCGTATTGCTGGCAGATGGTGGTGCACAGCCGCACCAGCGAGGCGAACTGCTTCACCGTCGGCGTCTCGGTGATGTAGGTGCCCTCGTTCTCGATGCCGATCGACTGGGTGTTCTCGCCGACGCAGTGCGCGCCCTGCACCTGCTGGGTGCCGAGTTCCAGTGACGGGAGCGACTCGTGCCGGCCCTCCAGCACGTACCCGCCGCGGCTGACGGTGAAGTGCTGGCCGGTGTCGGCCCAGCCGTTGCCGTCCATGTGCAGGTCCTGGCAGTCGCGCGCGAGCTGCTTGGCGTGCTCCTCGGAGTAGTCGGTGACGTTCGGGAACGCCATGTGGTGCACCACGATCTTGCGGGTGGTGCCCTTCAGGATGGTCAGGTCGCTGTCCGGTACGAACCGGGCGTTCCAGCTGGCGCAGTCGATGATCCACGGGATCTTCGTGGCCGGGGCCGCGGCGTCGGCGGCGGTGGCGCTGGAGTCGGCGAGCGCGGCGTCGGCGCCGGCGAGCAGCCCGAGGCCGGCGGCGCCGGCGACGGCCGCGCCACCGACGCCGGTACGGACGACGGTGCGGCGGCTGATGCCGTGCTGGGGTGGGGTCATGAGGGGTCCCTTCCGGCTATGGCAGAGATATGCGGGAAGTGGTGCCGACACCGGAGAATATTGTCAAACGTGGTCGCCGCGACCCCCGCGCGGACAGCCAGCCCCGAATCGTGACCTGCCGCTACGCAGATCACCGCAGTTCGGACCGGCTTCGCCTCAGGACCGCTGCGCGGCGGTCCAGGCGGTCTGCTGCTCGCCGGCGCGGCGCCAGAATGCGGCGAGGTCGGCCGGCGGCAGCGGAGGCAGCCCGAACTCGACGGCCAGGACCGCGGCGAACTCGTCGACGTCGGTCAGCTCGCGGGTGTCCCGGCCGGTCAGCGCGGAGCGGGTCAGCGACCGGGCCCGCAGGCTCAGCGCATGGTCGGCGCGCGGCTGCTGCACGGTCAGCGTCCGCACGTACGACGAGGCCGGGTCGCTGGCGAGCTCGGTGCAGCGCAGCGCGAAGTCGGCCAGCGCCAGCGGCTCGGTACGGAACTCGAAGCCCGGCGCGATCCCGGCCTGGTGGTGCACCAGGTGCCAGACGCCGGTCAGGTCACGGCGCAGCTGGAACTCGAACGGTGGCTGCCGGTGGCTGCCGATCACCAGCGGCAGCGGCGCCAGGAACCCGTCGCCGAAGCCGACGTCGGCGAGCATCGGCCCGCGCTCGGTGCCGACCAGCAGCGCGAGGTGGTTGCCCCACGCGGACTCGCCGTCCCGGAGCCGGTTGACCGCGGCGCGGACGAACCGCACCTCGAACCCCAGCTCGATCAGCAGCAGCCCGAACGCACCGTTCAGCTCGAAACAGAAACCGCCGCGGCGCTCGTCGACCACCCGGTGAAACAGCGCGTCGCGGGTCAGCGTCGGCACCCGCCCCAACTGGATGCCGAGGTTCTCGTACGGCACCGCCGCGAGATGCGCGCGGTGCAGCGCGGTGAGGGTGCCGGAATCGGCCCGCACTGGGCCGGCGTGCCCGATCCGGGACAGGTACTCGGTTGCCTCGGTCACGCCGCGATCATGCCCGACCGGTACGACGGCCGGCGGCGGACGGCGGCGCCGGGCGGCCCGCGTACCCTCGGTCAGGGGGCTGGTGTGGTCCTCGGCCGGCGCGGACCGCGCAGCAGGCCCGAACAGCTGTCGGCGAGGGCAGGAGTGCGATGGAGCGGGCGAGGTTTCCGCGCCGCGACCCGGACGGTCGGGTGACGCGGTTCGGTGACCTGATCGCCGCCGCGGTCGTCTGGCTGGTGGTGGCGTTCCTGGCGCTGACCGTCATCGACGTGCTCAGCTCGCTGGCCGGGGTCGGCGACGTGGGTTCGTCCCGCGGCTGGTTGATCGCGATCCTGGCGCTCTGGCTGTACGTCGAGGACTTCCGCGCCTGGCGCGGGGTGCGTTCCCGGCTCGGCATCATGCTGATCGCGCTGCTGCTCGCGATCCTGGTCGGCGGCGCCGCCGGGTACGGGCTGGCCTACCTGGCGTCGGGGCTGCCGGCGCTGGTCACCGGCTCGGTCGGGGCCGCGGTCGGCGTCCTGGTGTACGCGCCGGTCTGGTTCTACGGCATCCGCTTCGTCGAATGAGTTGTGAGGAGACACGACGGTGAGCCCTGCGGTGAAGTACACGCTCGGGCGGATCGGGTTGTTCGTCGTCATCGGTGCCGTGGTGTACCCGTTCGGGCTCAACCTGTTCGTCACGCTGATGATCGCGCTGGTCGTCTCGATGCCGCTGTCCTACTTCGCGCTGCGCAAGTGGCGGGAGCAGATGGCCGAGCGCATCGACGGCTCGGTGCGGCGGCGCAAGGAGGAGAAGCAGCGGCTGCGCGCCGCGCTCTCCGGCGACGACGAGAACGACAAGTAGTACCGAGCCCCGCCGGGTGGCCGGAGCCGCGTGACGGTCGGCCCGCCGGCCGCCGCGTGGGGGAACGCGACGCCCGGCGGGCCGGACGCTCGGGTGGGTACCCGAGGGGCCGGTGGCGGCGTCCGGGCGAGACGCCGCGGCCGGTGGCGGTGGCCGGTCAGCCCCAGTTGGGGTTGTGCCGGTCGGTGGGGTGGGGCCACGGCAGGTGCGAGGCCTTGTACAGGTAGGCCACGCCGCCGGAGCCGCTGCCGGTGCTGCCGCTGGTCAGGTGGCGCTTGGTGCGCAGCCAGATCGTCTCGAACTGGTGCCGCTTGTACACGTGCCGCACCTTGCTGTCGTCGGCCGACGCCGGGTCGTTGACGATCACGTCGCCGTCGTCGGTGAAGCCGACGATCACCAGCAGGTGGCCGGAGGTGTTGTAGCCGGCGCCGTCCAGCTCGCTGGCGTAGAACGACACCGAGCAGACCACCGGGATGCCGCTGGCGACCAGCCGCTCCGCCTCGTTCAGCGAGCGGATCTGGGTGACGATGCAGTCCAGGCCGCCGTAGGTGGCCGCGTACGCGGCGTTGAACGGCCAGTTGCCGCAGCCCTCGTACTGGTAGTCGTAGGTGTACCGGGCCGAGTAGTCGACCTGCGGGTCGGCGTAGCTCGGGTCGACCCACGCCAGCTGGCGGGCCGTCGGGTGCTTGCCCCAGCGGTACAGGACCATCGTGGTCGACGTCGGGCTGCACCAGGCCTCGCCGCCGTTGTCGTACTCCGGGTACTGGCCGGCGTGGATGTCCTGGGAGAAAGTCGGGACGTCGATCTCCACGCCGTGCTTCAGGCCGAACGTCGACACCGGCACGTCGAACCGGGCCGGGACGGTGGACGCGAACGCGCCCAGCCGGTACACCAGCGGGGTGGCGTGGCTGCCCTTCGGCCGGTACAGCGTGAGGCGCAGCTGGTAGTCGGTGAGCAGCACGCCGTTGGCGGCGTCGTCCGAGTCGACCTGGAACGTGTCGGTGTACACGCCGGACCACTCGTCGCCCTGCCCGTCCAGGGAGGTACGACGGATGTCGGCGTCGCTGTCGCCGGCGGTCCAGCGGCCCATCACGTACCACGGGGTCTTGTTGCCGGTGGTGTAGCTGCCCTGCATCTCGACCTGGATCCAGGTGCCGGCGGGGGTGTCGGCGTTCCACGACGAGACGAGCTCGGTGGCGCCGAAGTTGAGCTTGTACACCGGCGAGGTCCACGTCGCGTACTCGTACTCGCGGGTGGTGCTGGTGTGCGGGTCGGTGTAGCTGGTGGTGCCGATCGGACGCGCGATCACCACACCGGGCCGCCGGCCCGGCCACGCCACGGTGCCGTCGTTGTGGCCGCGCAGCCAGTCGGCGAACTTCGTGTGGGCGTGGTAGTTGATCGGGACGTCGCCGGTCGCCGGCTCGCCGCGGCTCGGCGCGGCAAGGGCGCTACCGGGCACGACCAGTGCTCCGGTGACCGCGGCCGCGCCACCGAGCAGGGTGCGTCTGCTGACCGAGAGGGAACGTGTCATTGCAGCTCCAGATGCGCAAAGGTTCCACGACGCCCGTCACTATTCTCCTGGTCGAGAACTTTCGCCAGAGCTTCGGTTGGATGGAAGATTTCTCGTTACCGGCAAAGCGCCCATGTCCGCTTCCGTGGCGCGCGCCACGTATGGGCTGCGCTTCCGGTACGTCGCCCGATACGGTGACGCGATGCGCGCGGCCCGCCGATCGGCACCGGACGAGACACCGCAGATCCGCCGCACCCTTCGCGACTTCGGCTGGACCCCGCCCGGCGAAGCCGGCACGCCCACCGCCGGCACGCCGTCGCCGGGACCCGGCCGGCACCGCACCCGCCGCCACCGCGGCCGGCGCATCGCGGTGCTCGTCGCCGTCACGCTGGCGATCGCCGTGCCCGCCGCCGGCGGGTACGGCTGGCACTGGGTGCACCAGCATCCGCACGGCGTCGTCGGTACCGCGTTCGGCATCGACGACGGGCGCGGCGGGCCGGACCGCGCCAGCCGGGGCAACGCCCGTGCCACCCCGTCCGGGTCGCCGAGCGGGTCGGCGTCCGCGTCGCCGTCGGCGTCGGCCAGCCCTTCGACGCGGGCGAAGAGGTCCGCGAAACCCCGCCACTCGGCCAGCGCGTCGCACCCGGCCGGCTCCGGTTCGTCGGGCGAATCGACCGGCACCAGCCTGGCCAGCCAGTACGAGCAGCAGGTGCTGACCGAGATCAACGCGGCGCGCAGGTCCGCCGGCTGCGGCGCCCTGCGGTACGACTCGCGGCTGGCCAAGGCGTCCCGCGCGCACAGCGAGGACATGGCCGCGCACAACTACTTCGACCACACCGCGCCCAACGGCAGCACCCCGTGGGACCGGGCCAAGGCCGCCGGCTACGACCAGCCGTCCGCGGAGAACATCGCCGCCGGCCAGCACACCCCGCACGACGCGGTACAGGCGTGGCTGCACAGCTCCGGCCACCGGGCCAACATCATGAACTGCGACTCGCACGCCACCGGCATCGGCTTCGCCCGCGGCGGCAGCTACGGCTACTACTGGACCGAGCTGTTCGGCTACGTGTGACCCGGGCCGGTGGCGGTCGACCGGGTGCCCTGCGGCTCCGGCCGAGCCGGATAGGCTCGCCCGCGTCGTCGCCGGACAACGCGTCGCCGTACCCGGTCGTCCGTTCCGCCGCCGTGGCCCGCCCTGTTCGTTCGTCGGTGTCCGGTGGCCATCAGGGGGGTTCATGCGGCTGTTTCTGCCGGGACAGCGTCGTACGTTGACGATCGAGCTCCCCGGGGCCAGCGTCGTGTCGGCGCGGGAGTCGGCCCGATCGTCGCCGGACCGGTCCGTCGCCCGCGTCGATCGTCCGCGGATACGGCTCGGTCCCGACGGCAGAGTGCGGTGTCACCTGCCGAGCACCTACCGGCACGCCAACCCGAGATTCGACGGCGTGCTGCAGGACGGCGACGCTGGCGCGGTGCTGAGCGGTCGGGTCCGGGAGGCCCGGTCCGAGGGGTTCCTCACGGCGCTCTACTCCGTGCTGACGATCCCGATGGCGGTGGGCGCCGTGTTGAGCGCGATCGCGGGCATCGTGCCGACTCTGGTCATCTGCGCCGTCGGTGCGATCGCCTTCGGCATACTGTCGGTCACGCTGCGCGCCGCTCGGGTCACCGTCTTCCGGCGGGACGTCGCCGATCTCGACGCCGCCCTGCGCCGCTCCTTCGGCGCCCCGCAGGCCGTCCCGCAGCCGGAACCCTGAGCCCAGCCGTGGTCAGAACCGTTGTAGGACAACGAAACCGGCCTGGTCACCGGCAGGTGCTCCGGCAGCCCCGTACCGGCCGGTCACAGGCTCGCAGTCAACCGTGCGCGGCGTCGATCTGGCGGCCGCGGTGGGTGTCGGCGGCTGACCGCTCAGCGGTCGTGGTGGGCGTGCGCGGCGCCGAGCACGAACGCGAGTACCAGAGTGAACAGCCAGCCCAACGCGATCGGGACGGTCACGGCATCCGCCGGACCAGCAGGCCGGACAGCCGGGCGTAGAACGTGGTCACCTTGGGGTCGTCGCCGAGCTCGTCGACCGGCACCACCCGCAGGTAGACCGCCCCGTTGACCAGCGCCGGCATCCGCGACACGACCATCCCCCACCAACACCCGTGCCCGTGGATCCCCGCACTCGGCGAGATGAACACCTGATCGCCCGCCCGGATATCGTCCGCGGACAACACGTATGTCGCAGTTGGTTTAGGCTTCGCCACAGCCGGTACCTCCAATACCGGTCAGGCTCTCGGGGCGCCCCGCAATGGCTCCCCGAGAGCCGCCTGGTGATTCGTGGAACGGGCCCGAGAGTACGCCATCTCGTATACTTCGTCTACTACGAGTACGTCGAAGCGGACGCCTAAGACGTCTGACCTGTACATACGCTGGTCGACGTGGCGATCACGGTCGATATGAAGGACCCGACTCCGGTCTATCAGCAGATCGCGGACCAGTTGGAGGCGCAGATCCGCGCCGGGAAGCTGAAGCCGGGAGACAAGCTGCCCAGCGAGTCGACGCTGGTGCAGGAGACGGGCGTGGCCCGAACGACCGTCCGGCACGCCATGGCGCTGCTGCGCGAACGCGGCCTCATCCAGACCGCCCCACAGCGCGGCTCCTGGGTGAAGGAATAGCGACACCAGTCGGCACGCCGAGTGCGGCGGTTCGCTCGATGGAGGATATGTACGGTATGAGCCATTCATCGGCGTTCAGGGAATAGGCGTTCTCCGTCCGCGGCGGAATGCGGGTATTACCTGAACGCACGATCCGGCGATCATCCTTGGTATGGACGCTCGTTTCGTGGGGATCGAGGAGCTGGTCGGCACGCCGTCGGTGGCGGTCGTGGTGGACGTGATGCGGGCGTTCACGGTGGCGCCGTGGTGCTTTGCCCGGGGCGCGGAGAAGATCGTGCTGGCGGAGTCGTTGGACGAGGCGCTGACGCTCACCGCCCGCCACCCGGACTGGGTTGCGCTCAAGGACGGTCCGCCCGCGCCGGGCTTCGGGCTGGTCAACTCGCCGGGCCAACTGCGTTCCGTCGACCTCGCCGGCCGGACCGTCGTGCAGAAGACCACCGCCGGCACGGTGGGTGCGCTCGCTGTGAAGGACGCGCCGCTGGTGCTGTGCGCGAGCTTCGTGGTGGCGACCGCGACCGCCCGGGTACTGCGGGGACGCGACAGCGCCACGTTCGTGGTCACCGGCGAGGAGGGGCGGGCCGAGGAGGATCTGGCCTGCGCGCAGTACATCGCGCGGGCGGTCACCGAGCCCGGGGCGAACGCCGCCGGGTACGTCCGCCGGGCGGCCGGGTCCGGTGCCGCCACGGAGTTGGCGACGGGCGTACGGGCGGGAGCGCATCCCGACGATGTCGCGCTCTGCCTGGAGGTCGACCGGTTCCCGTTCGCCGTGCGGGCGAGCTGGGACGGTTCCGCGCTGACGCTCCACCCGTACGAGCCGGTCTCGCCGGCGGGATGAGCGCGGTCCGGTCGGCGCTGCGCTCGGTGCCGGGTGCCCGCCACCGGTGTGCCGGGACTCGAAAGCGGCCGGCGCGGGTAGCCGGAAATGGGGGGACAGCGGCGCGGAATCTCGGTGAGGATGGGCGGATGCAGCCTGCGGAGTTCTACACCGGGATCGTGGCGGAGTTGTACGCACCGCTCAAGTCGTCCAGCCACGATCCCGAGGAGTACGTCCGGTTCGTCGCGGAGCACGGGCAGCCGGCGCTGGAGTTGGGTTGCGGCGACGGCGATCCGCTGATCGAGCTGCGCCGGCGCGGGCTCGACGTGGACGGTGTCGACTCGTCCGCGGACATGCTGGACCGCTGCCGCCGCAACGCCGCCGACGCCGGCGTCGAGGCCACCGTGTACCAGCAGCGGATGGAGGCGCTGGGCCTGCCGCGGCGGTACCGGTCGATCTTCCTGGCCGGGCCGACGTTCACGTTGCTGCCGGACGACGACACCGCGCTGGAAGCGTTGCGCCGCATCAGGACCCACCTCGACGACGGCGGTGTCGCGTTGGTGCCGCTGTTCGTCCCGGAGTCGGTCGGCGCCGAGGGGATCGGCGAGTACAGCGAGACCACGGCACCGGACGGCGCGGTGCTGCGCTGCGGGGTCGTCGCCGAGGAGCGGGACGAGGCGGCCCGCACCCAGCTCACCACGCTGCGCTACGAGCGGCACACGGCCACCGAGGACACCGTGGTCGACCGGCCGTGGCTGATCCACTGGTACACCCGGGACGGCTTCGCCGTGCTGGCCGCCGAGGCCGGCCTGACCGCCACCGTCGTCGAGGACCCCGACGACCCGAACGCCTTCGCCTTCCTGTTGACCTGATTCACCCCCGCGCCGATCTTGGAGTTGCGCCCGGCTTTCGCGCCGATCTTGGAGTAGTGGTCGGCGATTCTCGTCCGACACCCCGCCGCAACTCCTTGATCGGCGCGGAGAGTGGGCACAACTCCTTGATCGACGTCGCCAGGCGGGCACGGCTCCGTGATCGGCGCGGAGAGTGGGCACAACTCCTTGATCGACGTCGTCGGGCGGGCACGGCTCCGTGATCGGCGCGG
>NZ_BOPO01000007.1:13959-45297 GCF_017312725.1 Actinocatenispora comari
ACTCCTTGATCGACGTCGTCGGGCGGGCACGGCTCCGTGATCGGCGCGGCGGGCGACGAGGACGGGGGCCGCGCCGTCAGGTCACCGTCGGGAGCTGGTGGGAGAGCCAGGTGGTGAGGGTACGGACGTAGGTGGCGGTCAGGTGCGCGTCGTTGCGGTAGACGATGACGTTGCCGATCACCGCCGGGCAGGTGCCGTCGCGGCACAGCATCGGGGCCACGTCGATCAACCGCACCCCCGGTACCTCGTCGGCGGCTTCGGAGTTGACCGGCTCGAAGTCCAGCGCCTCGCTCTCCGCGAAGGCGCAGTCGGTCAGGTCCCGCATCGACTTCGACACGCAGGACGGGATGTCGGTCGGCGGCCGCGGGTTGTCCTGCATCACCGCGACCTTCGCGCCGGTGTCGCGCAGCTCGTCGAGCGTCTTGACGTACCCGTCGCGCAGCGCGTCGGCGCTGGCGTCGTCGGTGAGCCGGTCGCCGTCCTCGACCACCGTCTCGGTCGCCCGGTTCCCGGTCACCACCAGCGCCGGGTGCTCGGCGTCGATCCGCTTCATCGCCGCGTCCCGGAACTCGTCGCACTCGCTGTACTCCCGCTTGAACTGACTGTTGTACGTGCTGACCTGCGCCGGCGTGCACGCCGCCTTGCCGAGCGCGACCAGCCGCCAGCCGCGGTCCTTCGCGATCGCGTTCATCGCCGCGAAGTACTGCAGCGCGTGGGAGTCGCCGTACAGCACGACGGTGGTGTCTCCGTCCGGGTCGCCGTACACGCAGTCGCCCGGGGTGCGGGTCTCCTTCTGCCGCACCAGGCAGTGGTCGTCCTGCGCCTGCCCGTCGTCCTGTACCGCCTTCGCCGGTACCGGTGCGAGCGCGCGGGCGGTGCGCTGCACCCCGTCGCCGTCCCTCAGCGCCTTCGCCCCGATCGCCTGCTGCGGCGACGCGAGCGGCACGGTCGGCACCGCGACCAGGGCGCCGAGGCCGACGAGTACCGACACGGCGGTGCAGGCGAGGCCGAGCGGCAGGGCGCGGCGCGGCCGGGCGAGCGCCTTCGCGTGCCGCAGCCGGTCCTCGACGAGGTGGTGGCTGATCGCGGCGGGGATGCCGGACAGCAGCACCACGACCGCGAGCTGGGACGGCGGCAGATCGCCCAGCCAGGCGGTGACCAGGGCGATCGCCGGCCAGTGCCAGAGGTACCAGGAGTAGGAGATGCGGCCGACGTAGCGCACCGGGGGCAGCGACAGCAGCCGTCCCGGGGCCGTGTCGACGACCGCCGTGCCGGCCGCGATGACCGCGACGGTACCGAGTACCGGCAGCAGCGCGGTGGTGCCCGGGAACGGGGTGTCGTCGCTGTACCCGACGATGGAGATCGCGATGGCGGCCAGGCCGAGCACCGCGGCCGGCGTGGCGAAGCGCCGGACCCGGCCGAACGCGGCGGCCGGGACCAGTGCGAGCAGCCCGCCGGCGGCGAGTTCCCAACCGCGGGTCAGGGTGGAGAAGTACGCGGCGCCGGCGGCATCGGCGACCTGCACGACGGCGTACGCGAACGAGGCGGCGGCGAGCATCCCGAGCGCCACGGCCAGCCGCGGCCGCAGCGCGACGTGCCGGTACCGGCACCACAGCACGACGGCGATCACCACGACCGGCCACACCAGGTAGAACTGCTCCTCGACGGCGAGTGACCAGAAGTGCTGCACCGGGCTGGCGTCCGCGCCGAGCGCCGAGTAGTCGACGGACTGGCCGGCCAGCCGCCAGTTGACGACGTACAGCCCGGCCGCGATCACGTCGGTGAACACCGACTTGCCGCCCACCGGCGACAGCACCCACCAGGACGCCACGACCACCGCGACCAGCACCGGGACCGTCAGCGGCAGCAACCGCTTGGCCCGCCGGGCGTAGAACGACGCCGCCGACACGGTGCCGCGCCGTTCCGCCTCCCGTACCAGCATGCCGGTGATGAGGAAGCCGGAGATGACGAAGAACACGTCGACGCCGACGTAGCCGCCGCCCAGCCGGACGATGCCGGCGTGGTAGCCGAGCACGGCCAGCACGGCGACCGCGCGCAGCCCCTCGACGTCCGGCCGGAACCGGTGCCGTTGGGCCGATTCCGGTGACGTCGTCTGCGCGGGGGTGGGCGCCGGCGCGGCGGACCGGTCGTTACTGGTCGATGTCTGCTGGACGTCCATGCCTCTCCGGTATCAACGCGGGATGTGTGACGGCTGAGCACTGGCTGACGACCGGGCATGCACTGCTCGGCGCCGTTCAGGTGCGCAGGACGCGGAGAAACCGGCGTGGGTACGGAGTGGAGGGCGAGGGGGATCGCATGGGTGGTGACATACCCGCGACGCCGCCTTCGCATGCGTCCCCGCCAGCGGTATCGGTCACATCGGGCAGCGCGGACGGTCAGGCGTCGTGCAGGTACTCCGCGGTGGCGCGGGAACGCAGCACGACCAGGCAGGCCACGGCGAGTATCGCCAGCACCACGTTGAGCGCCACCGACCCGGCGCCCAGCAGGTACGCGGTGCCGAGGTCGACGCCGTGGCCGATGCCGCTCGCGCTCAGCAGCGCGAGCGTGCCGGCCACGACCAGCGCCGCGGTCAGGTCGGCGATGACGAAGAACGCCATCTCGACGGTCAGCACCGTACGGGCCCAGCCACGCCGCCGCAGCGCCGCGACCAGGAACAGCACCGTCAACACGGTGACCAGCAGGTCGATGCCGTCACGGACCGCGACGCCGGTGTTCAGCCGGCCGAGCAGCGACTCGGAGACGTCGTCGGTCGAGCCGAACGAGGCGACGAACTGCGCGTGTCGGTGCAGCGCCTCCCGCACGTAGAACCAGTCCACCAGCAGGCTGACGATGGTCAGCAGCGCGCCGGTGAGCACCAGCGCGGACAGCCGGGTCAACCCGCGGCGCGGTGCGGCCCCGCCGGTACCGACCGGGGCCGCGGCCCGCGGTCTGCGGGCCGACTGCGTTGCCCGAGGTGCGTCACCGAGGACGCGGCCCGCGGTCAGCGACCGACGGCGTAGCCCTGGGCGCCGCGCGGGTTGGCGGCGGCGCGCAGGAAACCGGTACCGGGCCAGTCGGCGTCCCGGGCGACCGCGGACAGCCGACCGAGCGACCACGGCGGCTGCGGCTCGACCTGGTGGCCGCGGCGCCGCAGCTCGGCGACGGTCGCCGGGTCCATCCGGTCCTCGACCAGCAGCACGTTGGGCCGGCTGCCGCGCGGGTAGAACGACGACGGGAAGTGCATCGAGTGGAACATCGGCGCGTCGATCGCCTCCTGCAGGTTCAGTCCACTGTGGACGAGCGAGAGGAAGAAGTTGACGCTCCACTGGTCCTGCTGGTCGCCGCCGGGGGTGCCGAACGCGAGCCACGGCCGCCCGTCGCGGGTCGCGAACGACGGCGACAGCGTGGTTCGCGGCCGCGCGCCGGGACGCAGCGTGCCCGGCAGGCCGTCCTGCAGCCAGAACATCTGGCCGCGGGTACCGAGGCAGAAGCCGAGCGACGGGATCGTCGGCGAGGACTGCAGCCAGCCGCCGCTGGGCGTCGCCGACACCATGTTGCCCCACCGGTCGACCACGTCGAGGTGGCAGGTGTCGCCGTTGACCCGGCCGTTCGCGCCGGTCTGCGCCTCGCCGGGTTCGGGTGCGTCGGCGGCCGGCATCGCCACGGTCGGTTCGCCGACGCCGCCGACCACGCCGGACGCGGCGGTCGCGACGATCGGCTCCGGGTAGACCGGCAGCCGCGGGGTGCGCCCGGCCGGGCTGCCCGGCCGCAGCTCGCCGTTGGCGGTGGACCCGATCAGCCCGCGCCGCGCCTCGTTGTACGCACTGCCCAGCAGCGCGGTGAGCGGCACGTCGGCGAAGCGCGGATCGCCGTACCACGCCTCCCGGTCGGCGAACGCGAGCTTGGCCGACTCGGTCACGGTGTGGACGAACTCGGCCGGCGACGCCGCGTCCAGGTCGAACCCGCTCAGCAGCGCCAGCTGCTGCAGGAACACCGGCCCCTGGCCCCAACTGTCGGTCTTGAACACGGTGTGGCCGTGGTAGTCGATGCTGGCCGGCTCCTCCACCGTGGCTCGCCAGCTCGCCAGGTCGTCGCCGGTGAGCAGCCCGCCGTGCTCGGCGCCGGAGGTGTCCCGCCAGCCCCGGCCGGCGCAGAACGCCGCCACCGCCTCGGCCACGAACCCGTCGTACCAGGCGGATCGGGCCGCCTCGATCTCGCTCTCCCGGTGCGGCCCGTGCGCCTCGGCCTCGGCGACCACCTTCCGGTACGTGGCGGCCAGCACCGGGTTCGCGAACCGGCCACCGGCGACCGGTACCGCGCCGTCGGGCAGCCAGGTGGCGGCCGAGGTCGGCCAGTGGGCCCGGAACATCGGTGCCACGGTCTCGATCGTGTTCGCGATCCGCTCGATCACCGGGATGCCGTGCTCGGCGTAGAAGATCGCCGGCTCCAGCACGTCCCGCAGCCGCCAGGTGCCCCAGCGTTCCAGCATCAGCAGCCAGCCGCCGAACGCGCCGGGCACGGTCGCCGGCAGCAGCCCGGTGCCGGGCATCAGGTCGACGCCGAGGCCGCGGACCGACTCGACGGTCGCCGCGGCCGGCGCCACGCCCTGCCCGCACACCACCGAGACCTTCTGCTCGGCCTCCGGCCAGACCAGCGCTGGTACCTCGCCGCCGGGGCCGTTCAGGTGTGGCTCGACGACCTGCAGCACGAAGCCGGCGGTGACCGCGGCGTCGAACGCGTTGCCGCCGCGCTCCAGCACGCTCATCCCGGCGGCCGACGCCAACCAGTGCGTACTGGCCACCATGCCGTGATCGCCGGACAACTCGGGCCGGGTGGTGAACATCGATGTCCTCTCTACTGCGCGAGGGTCGGAACCGAGTCCTCGGTCACCAGGTGGCAGGCCACCGGATGATCGGGGGCGCGGACCGGCGTCAGGCTCGGCACCACGGTGGCACACCGGTCGACCGCGACCGGGCAGCGGGTGTGGAACCGGCAGCCGGACGGCGGCGTCAACGGCGACGGTACGTCGCCGGACAGCACCACCCGCCGCCGGCCGCGCTGCGCCGCCGGGTCCGGTACCGGTGCCGCCGACAGCAGCGCCTTGGTGTACGGATGCTGCGGGTCGGTGAAGATCTGCTCGCGCGGGCCGGATTCGACCACGGTGCCCAGGTACATCACCGCGATCCGGTCGGCGAGGAACTCGACCACGGACAGGTCGTGCGTGATGAACAGGCAGGAGAACCCCATGTCCCGCTGCAGGTCGGTGAGCAGGTTGAGCACCGACGCCTGCACCGACACGTCCAGCGCGCTGACCGGCTCGTCCGCGACCACCAGCTTCGGCTCGCAGACCAGCGCGCGGGCCAGGCCGACCCGCTGGCGCTGCCCGCCGGACAGTTCGTGCGGGTACCGGTGCCGCATCTGGGCGCGCAGCCCGACCCGCTCCAGCATCTCGCAGACCTTCTCGGTGGCCGCCCGGCCGGACGCGATGCCGTGCTGGCGCAACGGTTCCGCGACGATCTGGCCGATGGAGAACCGCGGGTTGAGCGACGAGTACGGGTCCTGGAAGACGATGTGCACGTCCCGGCGCAACGGTCGCATGCCCCGGCGGGACAGGTGGGTGACGTCGGTACCGTCGAACACGATCCGGCCCGAGGTGGGTTCGGTCAGCCGCAGGATGCACTTGCCGACGGTCGACTTGCCGGAACCGGACTCGCCGACCAGGCCGAGCACCTCGCCGGGGCCGATCGACAGCGAGACGCCGTCCACCGCGTGCACCGTCCGGCCGCGACCGGACGGGTAGTGCTTGACCAGGTCGGTGACGGTGAGCAGGTCAGGCATCGACGGCCTCCACAGTGGACAGTCCGGGATGGAAGCAGGCGGCGAGGTGCCCGTCCCCGTCGCCCTGGCGGTCGAGGCTCGGCCGGGACGCCGTGCAGTCGTCGGCGGCGATCGGGCAGCGGGGCGCGAACGGGCACTCGTCCGGATCCGAGTACGGCGCGGGCACCATGCCGGGGATCTCCCGCAGGCGGCGCCGCTGCGTACCGTCCAGGCGGGCGGCGCTGGGCAGCGCGCCGAGCAGCCCGCGGGTGTAGGGATGCAGCGGCCGGGCGAACAGCTCGGTCACCTCGGCCTGCTCGACGATGCGCCCCGCGTACATCACCGCGACCCGGTCGGCGATGTCCGCCACCACCCCGAGATCGTGCGTGATCAGCACGATCGCGGTACCGAGCCGGTCCCGCAGCGAGCGGAACACGTCGAGCACACCAGCCTGGATCGTCACGTCCAGCGCGGTGGTCGGCTCGTCCGCGATCAGGATCCGCGGCTCGCAGGCGACCGCGATGGCGATCATCACCCGCTGCCGCATGCCGCCGGACAGCTGGTGCGGGTACTCCTTGAGCCGGCCGGCCGGGTCCGGGATGCCGACCAGTTCCAGCAGCTCGACGGCGCGGGCGCGGGCCGCGCGGCGGGACAGCTTCTCGTGCCGGTGCAACACCTCGGTGATCTGGAAGCCGACCGTGAACGACGGGTTGAGCGAGGTCATCGGCTCCTGGAACACCACCGAGACGTCCGAACCGCGCAGCGCGCGCAGCTCCGACGCGTTGAGCTGCACCAGATCCCGGCCGTCCAGCCGGACCGCACCGGACACCCGCGCGGTCGGCGGCAGCAGCCGCGGTACCGACATCGCGGTGACCGACTTGCCGGAGCCGGACTCGCCGCACAGCGCCAGGATCTCGCCCGGCGCCAGGGTCAGCGACACGCCCTTGACCGCCTGCACGAGACCGTCCTCGGTGCCGAACGAGACGTGCAGGTCCTCCACCGACAACAACGGGGTACCGGCACGCCGACCGGCCGCGCTGCGCTGCTGAGTCATCGGGCGCTCCTGGGATCGATCACGTCGCGAAGGCCGTCGCCGAGCAGGTTGAACCCGAGCGTGGTCACCGCGATCATCACGCCGGGCCACACCGCGAGCCACGGCGCCTGGGACAGGAACTGTTGTGCGGTGGTCAGCATGACGCCCCAGGACGGGGTCGGCGGCTGCACGCCGAGGCCGAGGAACGACAGCGTCGCCTCGCCGATGATCGCCGCCGGGATCGCGACCGTCGCCTGCACGATCAGCGCGTTGGCGGCGTTCGGCAGCACGTACCGGAACAGGATCGTGGCGTCGTTCGCGCCGTCGGCGATCGCGCCGGCGACGAAGTCCTGCTCCCGTACCGACAGCACCTCGCCGCGGGTGATCCGGACGATCGCCGGGATCTGCGAGACGCCGAGCGCGAACACCACGTTGCGCAGCGACGGGCCGAGGATCGCCGCCAGGCCGACCGCGAACACCAGGAACGGGAACGACAGGACGACGTCGACGGCGCGCATCACGACCGAGTCGAGGTAGCGCCGGTAGAACCCGGCGACCAGGCCGATCGGGATGCCGACCACCATCGCCAGCGCCGTGGACAGCACGCCCGCTTCCAGCGAAACCCTTGCCCCGGAGGCGATCCGGGCCAGCTGGTCGCGGCCGAGGTCGTCGGTACCGAGCAGGTGCGCGCCGGACGGCGCACCGAGCACGTCGTCGAAGTGCACCGCCGTCGGGTCGCCGAACAGCGCCGGCCCGAGCAGCGCCAGCAGCAGGAACAGCACGACCAGGATCAGCCCGGTCAGCGACATCGGCTTGCGGTAGAACCGGCGCCACATCCGCCGCCACCGGTCGGACCGGCCGGCCACGGCGACCGCCGCGGGCGCCGGGGTCGTGAGCACGTCAGCCATTGGTCGCTCCCGCCAGCCGGATCCGCGGATTCAGCGCCGCGTAGGCGACGTCGACGAGCAGGTTGACCACGATGTACCCGACGACGGTCACCAGCACGACCGCCTCGATCACCGGGTAGTTGCGGGTCAGCACCGCGTCGACGGTCAGCTTGCCGAAACCGGGGATGACGAAGATCTGTTCGGTCACCACCGCGCCGGAGATCAGGCCGCCCAGTTGCAGGCCCAGTACGGTGACGACGGTGGTGAGGCTGTTGCGCAGCGCGTGCACGCCGACCACCCGCGGCCCGGACAACCCCTTGGACCGCGCGGTACGCACGTAGTCGGCGGACAGCGCGCCGAGCATCGCGGATCTGGTCTGCCGCATGAGCACCGCGGCAAACCCGGTGCCGAGCACCACCGCCGGCAGGATCATCCGTTCCAGGTTCTGCGCCGGGTTCTCGCTGAACGGCACGTAACCGGAGGCCGGCAGCCAGCGCAGCTTCACCGCGAACAGCAGGATCGCGAGCAGCCCCAGCCAGAAGTGCGGTACCGACAGCCCGAGCAGCCCGAAGCCGGTCGCGGTGTAGTCGGAGAACTTGCCCCGCCGGGCCGCCGCGATCGTCCCGAACAGCACGCCGACGACGATGGCCACGAGCATCGCCAGTACCGCGAGCTCCAGCGTCACCGGGATCCGGTTCGCCAGGATCTGGCTGACCGGCAGCTTGTCCTGGGTGGACTGGCCGAGGTCGCCCGTGACCAGGTGCTTGAGGTAGTCGAAGTACTGCACCGGCAGCGGCTTGTCCAGCCCGTACTGCTCCCGGATCGACGCGATCACCTGCGGTGTCGGGTTCTCGCCGGCCAGCACCACGGCCGGGTCGCCGGGCAGCGCGCGGACGCCGAGGAACACCACGACGCTCGCGATCAGCACCACGATCACGGCCGCGCCGAGGCGGCGCAGCAGATACCAACCCATCGTCCTGCCACCTACTTCGCAAAGCCCGCGGTCTCGAACCGCGGAATGCCGTCGGAGTAGTACCGGATGCCTGCCACGTTCGCCGCGGTACCGAGGAAGTAGCGCTCGTGGTACAGGTAGATGATTCCGTTGAGCTCGTGCTCGCGCGCGATCACCTTGCTGTACAGGGCGCGTCGCTGCGCGATGTCGGTGGTCGCGGCGGCGGCGTGCACGCCGTTGTCGATCACCGGGTCGTGCATCCCGCTGTAGTTGTTCGAGCCGCCCGAGGTGGCCAGGTCGTTGATGTCGCCGTCCGGGTCGACCCGGCCGGACCAGCCGACCTGGATCGTGTCGAACTTGCCTTCCCGGGCCTGGTTGAGCGTGGTGACGAACTCGCCCGGTACCACCTTGACGGCGAAGCCGGCCTCCTTGGCCATCGCCTGGATCACCTGGCCGAGCCGCTCGGAGACCGGGTCGGCGGTCAGCGACAGCGTCACCGGGATCGGGGTCTTCACCCCCGACCGCTCGACCAGCTGGCGCGCCTTGGCCAGGTCGCGCTTCGGGCAGGTCGCCTTCGGATCCCGGTACGGGGAGCCCTTCGGCAGCGGTGAGCAGTCCGGGTCGTACAGGCCGTTGAAGACGACCCGGTTGATCACGTCGCGGTCCAGCGACAGCGCGAACGCCTCGCGCAGTTCGGGATGCTGGGCGAGCGGCGTGTGCACCGTGCCCGGCTTCTTGTCCGTGCCGTGCACGTTGGACGTGTTGATCGTGATGCCCTGGTAGCTGATGCCGCCGCCGGGCAGGATCTTCAGGCTCTTGTCCGCCGACAGGGTGCCGACGTCCGAGGTCGCGAGCCGTTCCGCCACCTGGATGTCGCCGGACTGCAGGTTCGCCGACCGCACGTTCGCGTCGGTGACGATCTTGTAGACCAGCTCGTCCAGCTTCACCTTGGCCTTGTCGTAGTAGTACGGCGACTTCTTCAGCACGATCTGGCTGCCGGAGGTGCGGCTGACGAACGAGAACGGGCCGACGCACTGCGGATGCGCGCCGAAGTTCTTGCCGTACTTGCGCAGCGCGGCCGGCGACATGATCATCCCGGCCCGGTCGGCCAGCTGCGCGGCGAGCGGGGCGAACGGGCGGCTGAGGTGCAGCCGTACCGTGTGGTCGTCGACCACCTCGACCGACGTGACCGCGCCGAGCTCGCTCTTGCGCGACGAGGTCGGCAGCGTCAGGTCACGCATCAGGGTGGTCCGCACCGCCTGCGCGTCCATGGTGGTGCCGTCGTTGAACTTCAGCCCCTGCCGCAGCGCGATCGTGGCGGTCCGGTCGTGGTCGGACAGCTTCGGCAGGGCGGCGGCGAGCTGCGGGACGATCTTCAGGTTCTCGTCCACGTCGTAGAGCTTCTCGCACATGCTGGCGAACACCTCGCGGGCGACGAAGGTGTTCGCGGTGGTCGGGTCGAGCGCGTCGGGATCCTGGGAGAGGGCGACGGTGAGCGTGCCGCCGTCGCGTACCGGCCGGGCGTCGAACGGCGCCGTCCCGGTGAGTTGCTTGCCGACGCTGGTCTCGGTGCCCGAGCAGGCCGCCGCCGTCAACAGCAGCGGGACGACCGCCAGCGCGGCCATCAGCCGACGGGTACGCATGGGGGACTCCTCGAACCTCGGGGGTGTGCCGCGCCACTCGGGTCGCCGCGCAACGGCTTCTGTATACAGGATCCAAGTGGCACCACCAGGATCTTCCTACTATGTGAGCATCGTCGCGACGCCAGGCGATCCTCGCGTCACGCACAGCCACGTCAGCCGTGCCGACCGCGGTCCAGTCCTGCCGGACGGCGCACACCGTGGCTCGGCAACGCCACGAGCGACGGCGCGGGCGCGGTCAGGTGGCGGGCTGGGCCGCGACGTGCGACAGGTACGAGCGGCGCGCGGCGGCCACGTGCGCGACCGCGAGCGCCTGCGCGGACTCCTCGTCGCCGGCCGCGATCGCCGCGTAGATCCGCTCGTGCTCGGTCAGCGACTCGCCGGCCCGGGTGTACGCGGTCTGCAGGAACACCCACTGCGCGCGCCGCAGCAACGGACCGACCAGCTGGTGCAGGTGCTCGTTGCCGGAGGCGGCGGCCACCTCGGTGTGGAACCGGGTGTTCAGGTCCGCGACCGCACCCACCTGGTCGGCGTCGCGCTGGTCGTCCAGCACGGTACGCAGCCGGGCCAGCGCCGCGCCGTCCCGCCGCCGGGCCGCCAGCCGCGCGGCCAGCCCCTCCAGCGCCATCCGGATGTCGAACAGCTCCTCGGCGTGCGCCGGCCGCGGCCGGGCGACCGCGGCACCGCGTCGCGGCGCGACCTCGACCAGCCCCTCGGTGGCGAGCACCCGGATCGCCTCCCGGACCGGGTTGCGGGACACGCCGAGGTCCTCGGCCAGCCGGTCCTCGACCAGCCGTTCGCCCGGAGGCAGCAGCCCGGTCAGGATCCGCTGGCGGATCTCGTCGGTGACCAGATCGCGCAGCGGGACATGGGACGAACCCAGCGTGTGCTCGGACATGATCTGCATACGGTATGCAATCCGCGCCACGAATGCTCGTGCGGCCCGCCATCTGGACACCCACCACCCGGCACCACCGCAGGTCACCCGGGCCGCTGTGGCGGGGAGCACGGCAGCGGGAGTGCGCTACCGTCTCCTCGGACCGTGTCGAAGCGAAGCCGGTGCGAACCCGGCGCTGTCCCGCAACTGTGATGACCGGCCCCCTCCCGGGGCGGTACGAGCCAGGTCGCCTGCGGCATCGGTCGCGTCATGCGCTTGCGAGGAACGGGCGCCCCGCAGACAGCTCCCTGTCGGCGACAGCCGTTCTTCGACCGACAGGAGGAAGAGATGAGAGCTTCGCTGCGCCGGGTCGCCCCGGCGCTGGTGGCGCTGACCGCCGCGGCGGTCGCGCTGGCCGGCTGCGGTTCGTCCGGCTCCACCGGCAGCAGCGCCGGTGCGAGCGCGTCCGCCGGCACCGGCTCGTTCCCGGTCACGGTGAAGGGCTCCGGCGGCAGCGTCACCGTCGACGCACGGCCCAGCCACATCGTGTCGCTGTCCCCGACCACCACCGAGATGCTGTACTCGATCGGCGCCGGCAGCCAGGTGAAGGCGGTCGACGACCAGTCGAACCACCCGGCGAAGGCGCCGCGCACCAAGCTGTCCGGGTTCAAGCCGAACGTCGAGGCGATCGCCGGGTACGACCCCGACCTGGTGGTGCTGTCCTACAGCTCCGGCGACGTGGTCAAGAGCCTGCAGAAGCTGAAGATCCCGGTGTACGTGGCGGCCGCCGCGACCACGATCGACGACAGCTACCGGGAGATCACCGACCTCGGCACGCTGACCGGGCACACCGACGGCGCGGCGAGCACCGTCAGGAAGATGAAGGCCGGCATCGCCAAGGCCGAGCAGGGCCTGCCGAAGCCCGGCACCAAGCTCAGCTACTACTACGAGCTCGACCCGCAGCTGCACACGGCGACCAGCAAGACGTTCGTCGGGTCGCTGCTGGCGCCGCTCGGGCTGACCAACATCGCGGACAAGGCGGACAAGGGCAACACCGGCTACCCGCAGCTGTCCAAGGAGTACCTGATCGAGGCCGACCCCGACCTGGTGTTCCTGGCCGACACGAAGTGCTGCGCGGCGTCCGCCGCCACCGTCGGCAAGCGGCCCGGCTGGAACACCCTGACCGCCGTCAAGGACAAGCACGTGTACGGGCTGGACGACGACATCGCGTCCCGCTGGGGTCCGCGCGTCGTGCAGCTGGTGCAGGCCGCCGCCAACGCCGTCCAGGCGGTACCGGCGAAGTGACCAGCCGGCTGCGGCTGCGCTGGGTGGCCGTCGGGGTCGTCGCGGTGCTGGTGGCGCTGGTCGCCGGTCTCGCCTTCGGCCCGGTGTCGCTGTCGCCGGTCGACGTGGTCACCGACCTGGTGCACCACCTGACCGGCGGCGCGGTACCGACCGGGCTGTCCGCCCGGGACGACGCCATCCTGACCCAGCTTCGGCTGCCCCGGGTCGTGCTCGGGCTGCTGGTCGGCGCGCTGCTCGCGCTGTCCGGCGGCTGCTACCAGGGGGTGTTCCGCAACCCGCTGGCCGACCCGTACCTGCTCGGGGTGGCGGCCGGGGCCGGCCTCGGCGCCACCGCGGTCATCGTGCTGCGGCCGGGCTCGACGGTGACCGCGCCGCTGCTGATCCCGCTCGCCGCATTCGTCGGCGCGCTCGCCGCAGTCGCCGGTACCTACCTGCTCGGCGCGGCGGGCGCCCGGTTCCGGTCGACGGTGACGCTGATCCTCGCCGGGGTGGCGATCGCCGCGTTCTGCACCGCGATCCAGACCTACCTGCTGCAGGCGCACAGCGACACCATCCAGGAGGTGTACTCCTGGCTGCTCGGTCAGCTCACCGTCTCCGGCTGGCACGAGGTGCTGATGCTGCTGCCGTACGCGGTGGTCACCTCGGTGGTGGTGCTGTCCCAGCGGCGCGCGCTGGACGTGCTCAGCGTCGGCGACGAGGAGGCGGCGAGTCTCGGCCTGCACCCGCAGCGGGTCCGGCTGCTCCTGGTCCTCGCCGCGACGCTCGGTACCGCCGCCGCCGTCGCGGTGTCCGGCCTGATCGGGTTCGTCGGCATCATCGTGCCGCACGCGGTACGACTGGTCGCCGGGTCGAGCTACCGGATCATCCTGCCGCTGTCGCTGCTGTTCGGTGCCGCGTTCCTGGCGCTCGCCGACCTGCTCGCCCGTACCGTGCAGGCGCCGGCGGAGATCCCGATCGGCGTGGTGACGGCGTTCTTCGGCGCCCCGTTCTTCGTCGTCGTCCTGCGCACCACCAGGCGGGTGGCGCCGTGACCGCCGGCGAGGCGACGGCACCGGAGCCCGGCGCGACGGCGCCCGACGCGATGGTGTCCGCGCGCGGGATCGGCGTCCGGATCGGTGCCGCCACCCTGCTGTCCGAGGTGGACATCGACGTCGCGGCCGGCGAGTGGCTGACCGTCATCGGGCCCAACGGGGCCGGCAAGTCCACTCTGCTGCGGGTGCTGGCCGGGCTGCTGCCGGCGACCGGCGAGGTCCGGATCGACGGCACCCCGGTCACCTCGCTGCGCCGCCGCGACCGGGCCCGGCAGATCGCCCTCGTCGCCCAGGATCCGGTGGTACCGCCGGGCATGTCGGTGTTCGACTACGCGATGCTCGGCCGCACCCCGTACATCCCGCCGCTGGCCGCCGAGAGCGCCGCCGACCTGGCCGCGGTACGCGACGTGCTGGCACGGCTCGACCTCACCGGACTCACCGACCGGGAACTGTCCACCCTGTCCGGTGGCGAACGGCAGCGGGTGTTCCTGGCCCGCGCGCTCGCCCAGGGCGCCCGGCTGCTGCTGCTCGACGAACCGACCAGCGCGCTGGACATCGGCCACCAGCAGGACGTACTGGAACTCGTCGACGAGCTGCGCGCCACCGGGTCGGACGACGATCCGCTCACCGTCGTCGCCACGATGCACGACCTGTCCGTCGCCGGCGAGTACGCCGACCGGATCCTGCTGCTCGCCGGCGGTCGCCGGGTCGCGCTGGGCCCGCCGGCCGAGGTGCTCACCGAGGACCTGCTCGCCACCCACTACCGGGCCCGGGTCCGGGTCGTCGACGGCGACCACGGCCCCCTGGTCGTCCCGGTCCGCCGCGCGCGCCGGCCCTGAGCCGCCCGCACCGAACCTGCGCCCGCCCGGGCGCCGCGGACCGAACCTGCGCCCGCCCCGGGGCGCCGCGGACCGAACCTGCGCCCGCCCGGGCGCCGCGGACCGCCGGGTCGAACTCTGCCAGGCCCGGCGGCTCCCGGTCGCAGCGGGCTGAGCTGCGGGTACGTGCGCGGCATCACGGCAGGCGGGCAAAACCGGGCGCTGGCACGAAACGTGGATTCGCACAGACCGTCGCCGTCCCACCCTGGGGGCATACCGGATGAACGATGAGCGAGGTGCACGATGACCGCCACGATGACCAACACCACGAACCGGACCCGTACCGCGCGACTCGCGCCGGCGGTGCCGCACCAGCGTGGCGGCGGCGGCCGCACCGAGCCCAACCCGTACGTCTCGCGGCGCCGGATCGAGTTCTCCGCCGGCGGCTTCGTCTGGCGCTGAGCCACTCAGCCGCGTCACGTTTCGTTCCGGCGTCTCGTCCGAGGGGTGAAGCCTTCTTCGACGAAGGGACGAGGGGGAACGATGACAACTCAGGTGGCCATTGTCGGGGCCGGCTACGCCGGGCTCGCGGCGGCGAGCCGACTGGCCCGCCGGACCCGTGGCCGGGACGTGCGGATCCAGCTGATCAACGCCGGCCCCGACTTCGTGGAACGGATCCGGCTGCACCAGGTCGCCGCCGGTACCGGCACCGCCGCCCGGCCGCTCGCCGGCCTGCTGTCCGGTACCGGGGTCGGTGTCCGGGTCGGTACGGTCGAGGCGATCGACCTGGCCGCCGGCACCTTGCGGATGTCCGACGGCGGACCGGTCGGTTACGACACCCTCGTGTACGCGGTGGGCAGCCAGACCCGCACCGACGCCGTGCCGGGCGTCGCCGAGCACGCGTACCGGCTCGACGGGCCGGTCACGGAGCGACTCGCGGCGGCGTTGCGCCGGGCGACCGGCACCGTCGTGGTGTGCGGCGGCGGGCTCACCGGGATCGAGGCGGCCAGCGAGATCGCCGAGGCGTACCCGCGGCTGGCGGTGACGTTGGCCACCCGCGGCCGGATCGCGCCGACCGTCTCCGACCGGACCCGCCGGCACCTCGCCGGTGGGCTGCGCCGGCTCGGCGTGCAGGTCCGGGAGAACACCCCGGTCGCCGCGGTCGAACCCGGCGCGGTGACGCTCGCCGGCGGCGACACGTTGCCGGCGGACGTGGCGGTGTGGTGCGGCTCGTTCGTCGCGCCGGCGCTCGCCGCCGACGCCGGGCTGCCCACCGACGCGGCCGGGCGGATCCCGGTCGACCCCACGATGCGGGTACCGGGCCATCCCGAGGTGTACGCGATCGGCGACGCCGCGGCGATCGACATGCCGTGGGGAGTGCCCCGGATGTCCTGCCAGGCCGGCCTGCCGACCGGGCTGTACGCCGCGGACGCGGTCGCCGCGCGGCTCGCCGGCCGTGACCCCAAGCCGTACCGGTACCGCTTCATGGACCTGTGCATCAGCCTCGGCCGCAAGGACGGGGTGGTCCAGGTGGTACGCCCGGACGACCGCGCCACCGGGTTGCTGATGGCCGGTCGGTCCGGCGCGGTCGGCAAGGAGGCGGTCTGCCGTGCCGCCGCCTGGGCGGCCGGCAGCGGTGCGCTGTCCACCGGCATGCTCTACCCGCTGGCGCGCTCCCCGCGCCCGGCACCGGTCGCCGCGGCAGCCGACTCGCCGGCGACGCTGCCCAGCTGATCCCGCCGGTGTCGGGCCGCGGGGGCCGCGGCCCGACACCGGCTCGGCGCGGTCAGGCGACGAGGACCGGGGGCAGGTCGGCGGAGTGCAGGACCACCAGGCGGGACACCGCGCGGGTGAGCACCACGTAGAGCCGGTGCAGGCCGCGCGGTTCGGCGGCCACGATGTCGGCCGGCTCCAGCACGATGACGTGGTCGTACTCCAGGCCCTTGGCGAGGGTGGCCGGCACCAGCACCACCCGCTCCGCCGCCGCCAGATCGTCCACCGTGGAGTGCGGGATCGCGGCGGCGGCGAGCGCCAGGCCGCACGCCTCGACCGCCGCGTCCGGCGCGATCACGCCGATCGAGCCCTCCTCGGCGAGCGCGTCGCGTACCGCGTCCGGCAGGTCGTCGTCCACTGTGGACATTCGGCGTAGCCGCAGCGAGCCGTCGGCGCGCAGCGAGGTCGCCGCCGGTACCGCCACGTCCAGCGCCGGCACCAGCCGGTTGGCGAGGTCCAGCACCGCACCCGGCACCCGGAAGCCGGTGGTCAGCGCGGCCACCTCGGCGTCCGGCTTGCCCAGGTGGGCAAGGGAATCCGGCCAGCGGCGGGCCGCCCACGGGGTGGTGCCCTGGGCCAGGTCGCCGAGCACCGTGATCGAACCGTGCTCGCTGCGCCGGGCCACCGCCCGGCACTGCATCGGTGACAGGTCCTGCGCCTCGTCCACCACCACGTGCCCGTAGCTGCCGACCCGGTCGATCAGCCCGGCCGCCTCGTCGATCAGCACGTTGTCCGCGGTGGTCAGCCTCGCCGCTTTCGGCGCCCGGTCCAGCCGGGCGGTACGCAACGGTCGGGGCCAGGCGATCGCGTCCTGCTCGGCGTCGGTCAGAATCCCGTCCGCCGCCGTGGCCAGCAGCTCCCGGTCGCCGAGCAGGGCGACCACCAGCCCGGTCGGATCGACCGCCGGCCAGCAGCTGTCCAGGAACTCGCGCACCGGCGCGGACCTGCCCACCCGGCGCAGCCAGGTGTCGCCGGGCGACTCGCCGCGCGCCTCGGCCTGCCGGCGCAGCCCGCTCGCCACCCGGGCGCGCACCCGCTCCCGGCCCGTCGCGTACGGCAGGCCCTCCCGGCGGGCGTCGTCGACGATGCGGCGCAGCGCCTCCGCGGACAGCCGCCAGCGGGCCGAACCGTCCGACACCACCAGCGACTCGGTCGGCTTGACCAGCTGCCCGTACAGTGCGCGGCGCAGCACCCGCGCCATCCGCACGTCGTGCTTGACCGCGGCGGCATCCGGGGTGTCGACCGCACGCACCGGCGCGTGCGCCACCAGCGCGTCCACCGTGTACTGGTCGACGCCGACCTCACCGAGCGCCGGCAGCACCGCGGCGATGTAGCCGAGGAACGCCGCGTTCGGCCCGACCACCAGCACGCCGGAGCGGCGCAACTGCTCGCGATGGTGGTACAGCAGGAACGCGGCGCGGTGCAGCCCGACCGCGGTCTTCCCGGTGCCCGGGGCGCCCTGCACGCACAGCGAGACGGCCAGCTCGGCCCGGACCAGGTCGTCCTGCTCCGGCTGGATGGTGGAGACGATGTCGCGCATCGGGCCGACGCGCGGCCGCTCGATCTCGCTGGTCAGGATGCGGCTCGCGGTGCCCAGCTCCTCGCCGGCGGTCAGGTGCTCGTCCTCGAAGCCGGTCAGCGCACCGGCCGCGAACCCGTACCGGCGGCGGCGCGCCACGCCCATCGGCTGCCGCGCGCTGGCCTGGTAGTACGCCCGGGAGACCGGGGCACGCCAGTCGATCACCAGCGGTTCGCCGGAGTCGTCGACCACGTGCCGGCGGCCGATGTGGAAGCTCGCGCCGGCGTTGTCGGCGTGCTCGGTGTCGACCGCGTCGAGGCCCACCGTGTGCTCGCCGGCGGCACCGTCGGCAGCGTGCTCGGCGTGGTCGAGCCGGCCGAAGAACAGCGGGGTGTCGGGATCGTCGGCCAGCTCGGCGATGCGTTGGGCCAGCGCCCGGCCGAGCGACTCGGCGGCGAACGGGTCGCCGCCGACCCCGTCGCCGGTGCGGTACAGCCCCTCGGCGCGCTCGCGCATCCGGCGCAGCGCGGCTCGGGAGGAGGTCAGGTGGTGCCGCTCGGCGGCGAGCTCCGCGTCGAGGGCAGGGTCGGTCTTCTGCACGGTCATGTCGCCTCACGTCACGTCGGCGGTGGTCCGGTCGGCGGCGGCGCGCTGCTCGCCGCGATCCCTGGCGGAGGCCACCGAGCCGGGAGCCGGCTCGTCCTTCGCCGCCCGGCGCTCCGAGGCGTGTCCTGGGTCGGGGGGAGGCGCTGGCGCCTCCCACTGCGACCCGGCGCGGGCGCCGCTGCTTGCGCGGCGCGGTCGGTGCCGTTCAACGGGGCGCGCCACCACGGCGCGCGAGTCCGAAAGCCTATCGTGCCGGCGGCCGGCCGTCACCTGCCTTTCCCGGCCGAAGCGGTACCCGGCCCGCACCGGTTCGGTCTCCTCGACGCGCAATGATGGGACCGTGAGCGGTGACAGCGACGGCAACGACCCCACCAGCACCGGAACAATCTCGGACAAACCGAACCTGACCGACCCGCGGGCGATCCGGGCGCTGGCGCACCCCGCCCGGTTGGCGATCCTGGAGTACCTGGGCGACCGGGAGTCGGCGACCGCCACCGAATGCGCCGACATCGTCGGCCTGTCGCCCAGTGCGACCAGCTACCACCTGCGCGAACTCGCCAAGTACGGCCTGGTGCAGGAGGCGCCGGGCACCGATCGCCGGGAACGCCGGTGGCGCTCCTCGGGCGGCTGGCGGGTCGGTGACGACGCCGGTACCGACCCGGCCGCGCGCGCCGCGACCCAGCTGCTCGCACCGCTGGTCCTGGCCCGCGGGGACGAGCAGGCCAGGAGGTTCTTCGACGCGACCCCGCACGCCGACCCGGCGTGGTGGGACACGGCGAGCTTCAGCGAGTCGCGGATGCGGCTGACCTTGGACGAGCTTCGCGAGCTGACCGCCGCGTGCGTGGAGCTGGTCGAGTCGTTCGCCAAGCGGTACCCCCGCAAGGCCCGCGCCGGCCGTACCGACACCCGGGACGTGCTGCTGGAGATCCGTGCCTTCCCGGTGCCGGGGCCGGACGAGCGGCCTACGGATACCTGACCCGCACCGTGTCGAGCGCCGTCTCGGTCCCGGGCGGGGCCCGGCAGCCGGGAGCGTGCCGATGCGGTCGAACGATCCGCAGCGCCCCGGGCCGGTCTCACGCGGGCCGGAGTTCGGTGGGTACGGCGAGGTCGGCGGTGCGGTAGCAGGCGGTGACGGCGGCGGGGCTGCCGTCGGCGGTCGCCGCGGCGACCCGGTCGAGCAGTTCGTCGTAGTCGGGGCCGGTCCCGCCCGCGTACGAGGCGGTCATCCGGCCCCACTCGTCCCAGGGCAGCATCTCGTACCCGGCGAGCGCGGCCAGGTCGCGGATCGCGTTGCCGCGGATCTCCGCCGGCCCCCAGTTGTCCGCGTACCCGGGCACGCCGAAGTGCTGCGCGTCGATCTCACCCGCCCGGTACCGCTGCCACGCCTCGCCGCCGGTCAGGAACAGGCCGGGGGCGAGATCCTCGGGCGCCTCGACGAGGTCGGTACCGAGCGTCTCGGGGTCGAGCCGGACGAACCGGTCGCCGTTCCAGTACTCCAGCACCCAGTGGTCCAGGCCGCGGCCGGGCTGGAAGTACGTACCGAAGCCGCACCGGGCGCGGGCCGGGACGCCGGCGTGCCGGAGCAGGGCGGTGGCCAGTACGGCGAAGTGCCGGCAGGTGCCGACCACCCGCGCGGTGGCCGGTCGCGGTGCGGTGAGCGGCCGCGGGTCGAGCCCGCCGAGCCCGCCGAGCAGGTCGGCTGCCGGCCGGACGTCCTTCTCCGCCAGCCGGTCGGCGGCGACGCCGGCCCTGCTCGCGTCGGCCGGCTGGATCACCAGCCCGTGCGCCACCGCGCAGAGCGCGACCGGGTCGGCGGGCAGCCCGTCGAGCAGCGCGGCGGGCGCGCCCGCCAGCGTGGTGATCGGCCCCGCCTGCCGGTAGTGCGCCAGCTCGTCCATCGTCGCCTCCGTCGGTCGTGCTCCCGCGGCGACGCTACCGAGCTGCCCTGACAGCCCCTGTCAGTCGCGGTCACCCGTTCGGCGCGGTGTCCTGCCGGCCCGGACGGCGCGCCGGCAGCGGACGGTGTTCGTGCCCGGCCGGCGGCCGACGGGTGGGTACGGGCGGCGGTCAGTAGGTGACGGTGATGCGGCGGGCGGGGCCGTCGACGCGGGCCCGGCCGCCGATCGGGACCACCTGCTGCGGATCGGTGTGCCCGAGGTCGACGTCGAACACGATCATGGCCTCCGGTGCGTACTCACCGAACGCGCGCAGCACCGCCGCCCGCTGCTCGGCGCGGTACCGGACGCGGCCCTCGGCGTCCAGCGGCTGCTCGAACGACCAGGCCTTCGGCCGCGCCATCAGCAGCGCCGGGAACTGCCGGAGCAGCCCGCGCTCGCCCATGCAGCGCAGGACCCGGTAGACCTCCTCGGCGCGCGGCATCTCCTCCGAGGTCTCCAGGAACAGCACGCTGCCGGCGTAGCTGTCCGCCGGCTCGATCTCCCGGTCGGCCATCAGCAGCCAGGACAGGATCTCCAGGTTGCCGCCCCACACCGGACCGTCGACCACCCGGTCGCCGCGATGCCAGTACCAGCCGGTGGCCGGGTCGGTGGCCGGCTCGGACTCGAACGTGCGCGGGTCCTCCCAGCGCGAGTTGACCTCGGTGAACGTGGTCGTGGTGGCCAGCTCGTACGGGCCGGTGCCGAACAGCGCCGCCCGCAGGCTGGCCGCGGTGAGCGGGTGCATCGCGCCGGGCCGGCCGAGCTCCACCATCACCGAGCCGCCGTGGTAGCCGACGATGCCGAGGTTGCGCAGCAGGAGCAGCAGGTTGGTGTTGTCGCTGTAGCCGAAGAACGGCTTCGGGTTGGCCGCGAGCAGCTCCCGGTCCAGGTGCGACAGCACGGTGAGCTGGTCGTCGCCGCCGATGCTGGCGAACACCGCGGCGATCTCCGGGTCGGCGAACGCGGCGTGCAGGTCGGCGGCGCGCTCCTGCGGGCTGGCGCCCATCTTGCGGCTGGCCGGGTACTCGACGACCCGCAGGCCGAAGTCGTCCCGGAGCCGCCGCAGCCCCAGCTCGTACGGGGCGGGGAACAGCCCGGGCAGCCCGGACGAGGGGGAGAGCACCGCGACGGCATCGCCGGGGCGGGGTTTCGGGGGACTGACGCACTCGGACATGCCGGGACGGTAGCCGGCGGCCGGCCCGGTCCAGTACCGATTTCCGGCCGACGCCACCCGGTTCTCCAGCTGACGCCACCCCGGTCTCCGGCCGACGCCGTCCAGGGGCTTGCGCGAAACAGATGTGAAGGATTATTTTCGAAATATGTCCTTCACATCTGCGGAACGGCGCGAGCTGGCCATCGTCGCCGGGTGCACCGCGGTCACCTTCGCCGGTGACTTCATGGCCGACACCTCCCTGGTGCTGACCCTGCAGGACAACGGCGCCGCCGGGTACGCGGTCGCCGCACTGCTGATCGCCGGCGTCGCCCCGGCCGTACTGCTGGCGCCGCTCGCCGGGCGCCTCGTCGACCGGTTCCGCACCCGTACGCTGCTGGTCACCGTCGGCACGATCCAGGCGCTGCTGTGCGTCGCCCTCGCGTACGTGCGGCAGCCGGCGCTGATCATCGCGCTGATGGCGCTGGTCGCCGGCGGCCTCGCGATCACCGGACCGGCGGTCGGCGCGATCGTTCCGCGCGCCATCCACCGGGACCGCATCCCGCAGGCCCAGGCCGCCGTGCAGACCGTCCGCGGGCTCGGCATCCTCGCCGGGCCGGCCCTCGCCGGCGTCCTCGTCGGTCGGTTCGGCCAGACGATCCCGCTGCTCATCGACGCCGCCAGCTTCCTCGCCGTGATCGCCGCCGGGCTGCTGCTGCGCACCGCGCACGGCGGCGGGCCGCTGCGCCCGGACGCGACCACCGGCCGGGTCCGCGGCGGCCTGTCGCTGGTGCGCGCGGACCGGCTGCTGACCATCGCACTCGTCCTCATCGCCGTCGGCATCACCGCCGTGACCTGCGACAACGTCGGCGAGGTCTACCTGGTTCGGGAGACCCTGCACGGCAGCTCCAGCGCGTACGGGCTGCTCAGCGCGCTGTGGTCGGCCGCCGCCATCGCCGGCGGCTGGCTGCTCGGCAGGCGTGCCCCCGGCGACCGCGGCGTGGTCCGGCTCCTGCTGGTGCTGCTCGGCGTGTTCGGCCTGGTCATGCTCGGCCTCGCGGCCGCGCCCACGGTGTCGTGGCTGATCCCGGTCTACCTGGTCGGCGGCCTCGCCAACGGCGGCCTGAACCTGGCCATCGGGGTACTGCTCGGGCGCCGGGTCCGGCCCGACGAGCGCGGCCGGGTCGGCGCCACCTTCAACGCCTTCATCAACAGCGGCACGCTGATCGGCTACGCCGTCGGCGGCGGGCTGCTGTCGGTGGTGAGCCCGCGCATCCTGTTCACCGGCAGCGGCCTCCTCGCCCTCGCGGTGATCGGCGTCCTGGCCGTGCCGGTGCTGCGTGGCCTGCGCCGCGCCCCGGAGACCATCACCGCCGACGAGCCGGTACCGGCCGCGGCCGTCCCGGCCACCTCGTGACGGGGTGAACCGGCGGACCTTCCGGCCACCCTGGGCCGGGAGACGGGGGTCACGCGGCTAGTGTTCGAGCCGTGAGCGTGCTGCGGCGGCCCCGGGTGGGGCACATCGAGTTCCTCAACTGCCTGCCCATCTACTGGGGGCTGATGCGCTCCGGCACGCTGGCCGACGTCGAGCTGACGAAGGCGCCGCCGGACGTGCTGAACGACAAGCTGGTCGCCGGCGAGCTGGACATCGCGCCGATCAGCCTGGTCGAGTTCCTCCGGCACGCCGACGAGCTGCTGGTGCTGAAGGACATCGCGGTCACCAGCGACGGGCCGGTGCTGTCGGTCAACCTCGTGCACAAGCGGCCGCTCGCCGAGCTGGACGGGCGCCGGGTCGCGCTCGGCTCCACCAGCCGCACCGGCGTCCTGCTCGCGCAACTGCTGCTGGCCGAGCGGTACGGGGTGCGGCCCGAGTACGTGCGTGGCGCGCCGAACCTCGACACGCTGCTGGCCGACGCGGACGCCGCCGTGGTGATCGGCGACGTGGCGCTGCGCGCGATGTACGAGGGCGACCACGACGGGCTGACCGTCACCGACCTCGGCTCGGCCTGGAAGGACTGGACCGGCCTGCCGATGGTGTTCGCGGTGTGGGCAGCCCGGCGCGACTACGCCACCGCCAACCCCGGCCTGGTCAAGGACGTGCACCAGGCGTTCCTGCGGTCCACCGCGCTGGCCCGGACCGAACTGGACGCGGTCGTCGATTCCGCGGTCCGCTGGGAACCGTTCGACAAGGCGATCCTGGCGCGCTACTACCAGGCGCTGGAGTTCGACCTGAGCGAGCGCAAGGTCGCCGGGCTGCGCGAGTTCGCCCGTCGCGCCGCGGCCGCCGGCGCCGTCCCCGCCCTCCCCGTCGACGGCCCCACCTTCTTCGCCAACGACTGACCCGCCGTCGCCACCGACTGACCCGCCGTCGGCAACGACTGTCCCGCCGTCGCCAACGACTGACCCCGCTTCGCCAACGACTGACCCGGCTCCGCCAACGATTGACCCGCCGTCGGCAACGGTTGATCCGCGGCCCGCGGGATCCGGTCAGGCGGGTGCGGTGGCGGTGATGCCGGCGATGATCAGGTCGAGGCCGGCGTGGAAGACGGCGTCCCGCTCGGCGCGCTCGGCCGGTACCGGCGGGAAACCGCCGCGCGCCTGTTCCTCGATGGCGAAGCCGTTGGCGTAGGCGAAGACGGTGTCGACCGCCAGCATCGCACCCGCTTCGTCCAGGCCGGCGCCGCGGACCACCGAGACCGTCCACCGCCAGCCCGCCTGCGCCGCCTCCTGCTCCGGCCGTACCCCGGTGGCGACGAGCCGCGCGCCGTCGCGGTGCCGCAGGAGGCGGTTGCGGTACTCCAGCGCGACGGCGCGCAGGATCTCGTCCCACGTCGCGTCCGCGGGCGGCGGCCCGGCGGCCGGTCCGCCCGCGGTCACCTCGCCGATCATCGCGGTGAGCAGCGCGCGCTTGCTCGGGAAGTGCCGGTAGAGGGCGCCCGGCTGGACGCCGAGTCGCTCGGCGAGCCGGCGCGTGGTGAGCGCGTCGAGTCCCACCTCGTCGAGCAGGTCGAGCGCAGCGTGCAGGACTTCGTCGCGTCGGGACACCCGGACAGTTTGCCAGCCGGGTACCGGCGCGGTTAGAGTGAACATCGTTCACGTGAACTTAGTTCACTCTGCCTCGGAGGGGTGTCATGCGGATCGTCGTGATCGGAGCCGGGCTCGGTGGGCTCGCAGTCGCCCGGCGGCTGCGCCGGGAAGGGTTCGACGTCGGGGTCGTCGAGCGCGACGCCAGCGCCGAGGCCCGCTTCCAGGGGTACCGGATCGGGCTCGGGCCGGACGGCCTCGCCGCGCTGCGCGGCTGCCTCACCGAGCGCCTGCTGCCGCTGCTGGACGCGGTCGCCGGGGAGATGCACGGCGCCGGGCGGGCGGTCGACCCGCAGCTCAACGTGCTGGCCGAGCTCCCGCCGCGGGACGAGGGGCTGCTGTTCGACCGCAACGTGCTGCGGCACCTGCTGCTGGCCGGGATCGAGGACGTCGTCACCTTCGGCCGGCACCTGACCGGCTACCAGGAGGCGGCCGACGGCGTCGTCCTGACGTACGCGGACGGCAGCACCGAGACCGCCGACCTCGTCGTCGGCGCCGACGGCATGGGCTCGGCCGTGCGCCGGCACCTGCTGCCGGACGTCGAGGTCCGCGACCTCGGCCGGTACGGCGGGATCGGCCGCACGCCGCTGACCGACCGGTTCGCCGGTCTGGTGCCGGGCTGGAGCACGATGGTCTCCGCGCCGGACGTGCAGCTGATGCTCGGCACGATGCCGTTCCGCCGCCCGCCACGCGAGGCCGCCGCCGAGCTCGCGCCCGAGGTGACGCTGCCCGACACGCCGAGCTACCTGCGCTGGGTGATGCTGCTGCCCCCGGAGCGGGCCGAACTCGGTGCCCGGCTCGCCGACGACCAGGACGACGGGCTGGCGGTACTCCGGTCCATCGCCGCCGACTGGCATCCCGACCTGGTCGCCCTGCTCGCCGAGGCCGATCGGGCCAACAGCGGGGTCGGGCCGCTGCGGCTCGGTGACCCGGTCGAACCGTGGCCGACCGGTCGAGTCACGCTGCTCGGCGACGCGGGCCATCCGGTACCGCCCGGCGGGGCCGGCGCGACGCTCGCGTTCCTGGACGCCGCCGAACTGACCGACGCGCTGGTCGCGGCGCGGGACGGCGGTGCGACGTGGACGGCCGCGCTCGCCGGGTACGAACAGCGGATGTGTGCCCGTGGCGCCGAGTCCCGCGCGCAGGCGCTCGCCACCTTCTCGATGTTCGACGCCGCCCGGAGCGCGAGCTGAGAACGTACCGGTTTGCGCCCGTTTACGGGTTTCGAGGCTCCGCCTTTCGGTCGACTCCCAGCCGGTAATCAGCTCCGATAGAGTGCTCGGGCCCATCGAACCGGAAGGTTTCCTAAGGATCCCCTCGGGACGGCCGTCGCGCCCTCGGCGGTGCGTAAGGCGCCTTCCCGTCCGGACGTCCCCCACTCGCGCGAAGGACCCGCATGCACCTGTCCCGCTTGTTACGCCGCACTGTCGCGGTGGTCGGCGCCGTCCTCGTCGCCGGCGCTCTCGCCGCCCCGGCCGCTGCCGACGACGCGCCACAGGTCGGTGTCTCCCTGGACGACATCTCGATCGCACAGAACGTCGGCCCCGACTCAACCGGCAAGGTCACCGCCTTGTCGATTCGCAACACCGGTGACGAGACCGCGCACGACGTCGTCGTCGCCATCGACACCACGAAGACCGCGAAGCAGCTGCAGATCGAGGTGGCCAAGCCGACCTCCGGCTGTGTCACCGAGCAGGGCGTCATCACCTGCAAGCTGGGCGACGTGCCGCAGTCCACCTGGTCGTACGACCTGATGTCGGTCCGGCTCCGCGTCCAGCCCGGAGTGAAGGTCGGCACCGTGGTGCGGCCGTCGATGTCGATCAGCTCGTCGAACCTCGGCTCGGACGTCAGCTACGGCAACGTCAAGGTCGTCGGTTCGGCGCCGGACCTGATGGCGATCCAGCCCGCACCGGCCGACGCGAAGGCCGGCAAGCAGGTCCGCACCTCGGTCGCGTTCACCAACCAGGGCGACGAGGTGGCCGACGGGGTCAGCGTCAACTTCTACAACATGGCGCCCCGCTACCTGAAGATCGTCAAGAAGATCCAGGGCTGCAAGTACGCACCGCTGCCCCAGAACTACGACATGAGCTGCGTGTTCGACGGGCAGTTCGAGCCCGGCCAGACCTACGTGATGACCGTCGGCGGGAAGGCCGGCCTACCGGTGGACGTCGCGGCGACCACCCCGGGCCCGCTCTCGTACAACCTGTGGTTCAAGGTCTCGCCCGGCAAGTCGGGTGCGAACAGTGACGCGAAGCGCCGGACGGCCGCCGGCGGGGGCAGCCTGCACGCGTCGTTCGTCGCCACCTCGCGGCGGCAGCCGCGGGTCAAGGACGCCGACGACGGTGACAACCAGACCATGATGGCGGTCCGGGTCGGCGAGAACCCGGCCGACCTCGCCGCAGTCGGCGGCAAGGCCAGCGGCCATGTCGGCCAGTCGGTGAAGTTGCGGGTCGGCGTCAAGAACCACGGACCCGCGGACACCGGTCATCTCGACGGCGGCGATCCGGGCCACGCCTACGTCACGCTGCCGTCCGGCACCGTCGCCACCTCGGTCCCGGACGGCGACTACGCCTGGTGCGCCAACTCCGACACGGACTGGCACCGGACCCTGGGCCGGCGCAGCTACTACTGCAGCTGGCGCAACATCCTCGAGCCGGGCAAGACGCAGTACCTGACGTTCACGGTGAAGATCGAGAAGTCGGCGGTCGGGTCGGACGGGACGCTGGTCACCGAGGCGGGCAACATCCCGGACCGGAACGCGAAGAACGACCGCGCGGCGATCACGGTGACGGTGCTCAGCGGCAGTGCGGCGCCGTCGCACAGCGCCAGCGGCTCGGCCGGTACCGGTGGGCACGGCGGCGGTGACGCCGGCGGCTCGCTGCCGGTGACCGGCACCCGGCTCGGCCTGTACGGCGGGGTCGGCCTGCTGGTGCTGCTGGCCGGCGTCGGCCTGGTGGTGCTGGCCCGGCGGCGCCGGGCGAACGCCTGACCGCTCGCGCGGCCGGTCGGCCCGGCTCGTACAACCGGCTTGACCTGCGGATTCACGGTGGCCGCGGCGCATCGCGTCGCGGCCATCGCCGTGTCCGGTTCGCCGGGCCGGCGCGACGTGTTACAGAATCTTGCCGCGGTGACCGGATGCTGTAACACTGGGGGCATGGAGCGGCAGGAAGTGCCCGGTGCGTCCGGGTTGTTGTCCGAGGTGGCGGCGGCCGAGGCGGAGCTGCGCGCGGCCGCCGACCGGGACCGCGGCGGGGACGGTGCCGGGGTCGCGGCCGGTGACGAGCTGGCGGCGTACTTCGACGAGGTCGTCGGGGCGGACCAGAAGATCGAACCGCGCGACTGGATGCCCGAGGCGTACCGGAAGGGGCTGGTGCGGCAGATCGCCCAGCACGCGCACTCGGAGATCATCGGGATGCAGCCGGAGGGCAACTGGCTGTCCCGGGCGCCGTCGCTGGCGCGCAAGGCGATCCTGCTGGCCAAGGTGCAGGACGAGGCCGGCCACGGCCTCTATCTGTACGCGGCGGCCGAGACGCTCGGGGTGTCGCGCGCGGAGCTGTTCGACAAGCTGCTGTCCGGCCGGCAGAAGTACAGCTCGATCTTCAACTACCCGACGCTGACCTGGGCGGACGTCGGGGCGATCGGCTGGCTGGTGGACGGCGCGGCGATCGTCAACCAGGTGCCGCTGTGCCGCTGCTCGTACGGGCCGTACGCGCGGGCGATGATCCGGATCTGCAAGGAGGAGTCGTTCCACCAGCGCCAGGGGTTCGACCTGCTCTACACGCTGGCCCGCGGGACCGACGAGCAGCGCGCGATGGCGCAGGACGCGGTCGACCGCTGGTGGTACCCGTCGCTTGCGATGTTCGGGCCGCCGGACGCCGAGTCGACCCACTCGACGCAGTCGATGGCCTGGAAGATCAAGCGGTTCAGCAACGACGAGCTGCGGCAGAAGTTCGTCGACATGACCGCGCAGCAGGCCGAGGTGCTCGGGCTGAACCTGCCGGACGAGGCGCTCGGCTACGATCAGCCGTCCGGGCACTGGCGGTACACCCAGCCCGACTTCGGTGAGCTGATGCGGGTCATCTCAGGCGACGGACCGTGCAACCGGCAGCGGATCGAGCACCGCCGGCGGGCGCACGACGACGGCGCCTGGGTCCGGGACTCGGCCGCGGCGTACGCGGCGAAGCAGCGCACGAGGAAGGCCGCGGCATGACCGTCGAGAACGGACAGTCCACAGTGGACAGTCAGGACTGGCCGCTGTGGGAGGTGTTCGTCCGGCCCCGGCGCGGGCTGGCGCACTCGCACGTGGGCAGCCTGCACGCCTCCGACGCGGAGCTCGCGGTGCGCAACGCGCGCGACCTGTACACCCGGCGGCAGGAGGGCGTGTCGATCTGGGTGGTGCCGGCGGCGGCCATCACCGCGTCCAGCCCGGACGAGAAGGACGCCTTCTTCGAGCCGGCCGGCGACAAGGTCTACCGGCACCCGACGTTCTACCCGGTACCGGAGGGGGTCGAGCACCTGTGAGGTCCGACTACGTGCTGGCGCTGGCCGACGACGGCCTGATCGCCGCGCAGCGGCTCGCCGAGTGGACGTCCCGCGCGCCGGAGCTGGAGGAGGACGTCGCGCTGGCGAACATCGCCCTGGACACCCTCGGCCAGGCCCGGCTGCTGTTGAGCTACGCGGGCGAGCTGGAGGGCGCCGGCCGGGACGAGGACGACCTCGCCTACCTGCGGGACGAGCAGGACTTCCGCAACTGCCAGCTGGTCGAGCTGGACAACGGCGACTTCGCGGTGACGATCGTGAAGCTGCTGTGCTTCGCGACCTACCAGCACGAGCTCTACTCCGCGCTGCGGCGCAGCACCGACGAGCGGCTCGCCGCGATCGCCGCGAAGGCGGTCACCGAGACCGAGTACCACGTCGACCACGCCCGGCTGTGGACGCTGCGGCTCGGCGACGGTACTCCCGAGGCGCACCAGCGGATGACCGCCGCGCTCGGCCGGATCTGGCCCTACACGCACGAGCTGTTCGAAACCGGCTGGATCGAGCCGGAGCTGCTGGCCGAGGGGGTCGCGGTCGACCCGGCCACGCTGCGCGAGCCCTGGCTGTCCACAGTGGACAAAGTGCTGGTCGAGGCGACGCTCGCGGTACCGGACGACGACTGGGCACCGACCGGCGGCCGGCACGGCGTGCACACCGAGGTGATGGGCTACCTGCTCGCGGAGATGCAGTACCTGCACCGGGCGCATCCGGGTGCGACATGGTGACCGAGGCCGCGGCCCGGGCCGCGGTCGCCGCGGTCGCCGACCCGGAACTGCCGGTGGTGACGATCGAGGACCTGGGCATCCTGCGCATGGTGTCCATCGTGGACGGACGGGTCCGGGTCACGATCACCCCGACCTACTCGGGCTGCCCGGCCATGGACGTGATCCGGTCCGACATCCGGTCCCGGCTGGCCGACCTCGGGGTGACCGAGGTGGACGTCGAGACGCAGCTGGCGCCGCCGTGGACGACCGAGGCGATCAGCCCGGCCGGCCGGGCGAAACTCGACGCCGCCGGGATCGCCCCACCCGGGCCGCGCGGCGAGTCGCCGATCGCGGTGCGACTGTCGGTGCGCTGCCCGCACTGCGCCTCACCCGACACCGAGGAACTCTCCCGCTACTCGTCGACCGCCTGCAAGGCGCTGTGGCGGTGCCGTGCCTGCGGCGAACCGTTCGACCGGATCAAGGAGCACTGATGGCGGCCGAGAGGAGCTTGCAACCCGAGCATGTTATTGCGCTGCGCCGGCCGACGCGTCGTCGCCCGGAGTTCCACAAACTGGCCGTCGCCCGGCTGGAACGGCTGACCGACGACGCCTACCTGCTCGGTTTCGCGGTACCGGTCGAACTGCGCGACACGTTCGCGTTCCGGCCCGGTCAGCACCTGACCGTGCGCCACCTGGTCGACGGCGTGGACGCGCGCCGGTCGTACTCGATCTGCTCGACGCCCGAGCGGCTCGCCACCGACGGCGAGCTGCAGGTGGGGGTGAAGCTGATCCCGGACGGGGTCTTCTCCCGGTACGTGTCCGAGGAGCTCGCGGTGGGCGACCGGGTCGAGGTGCTGCCGCCGCTGGGCCACTTCACCACCGACCTCGCCCCGGAGCGGTCCCGGCACTACGCGGCGATCGTCGCGGGCAGCGGCGTCACGCCGGTGCTGTCGCTGGTGGCCACGGCACTGTCGGTGGAACCGGCGAGCCGGTTCACCGTGCTGTACGGCAACCGGTTCGTGCGGTCGGTGATGTTCGTCGACGAGCTGGCCGACCTCAAGGACCGCTACCCGGACCGGCTGCAGCTGGTGCACGTGCTGTCCCGGGAACCGGGCGGGTCGGAGCTGCTGTCCGGACGGCTGGACGAGGACCGGATCGGCCGGCTGCTCGCCGCCCTGCTCGATCCGTCCACAGTGGACGAATGGTTCCTGTGCGGCCCGTACGGCATGGTCGTCGGCGCGCAGCGGGTGCTGGCCGGGGTCGGGGTCGACGACCGCTCGGTGCACACCGAGCTGTTCCACGTCAGCGCCGAACCGCCGGCCACACCGTCGTCCGCTCCGGTACCGGAGGGCGAGGCCCAGGTGACCATCACCCTGGACGGCCGGTCCAGCACGTTCGGGATGGGGTACGACGAGCGGATCCTGGACCGGGCGCTCGACGTCCGGGGAGAGCTGCCGTACTCGTGCCGCGGCGGGGTCTGCTCGACCTGCCGGGCGAAGGTCACCGGCGGCGAGGTCCGGATGGCCCGCAACTTCGCGCTGGAGCCGGACGAATTGGCCGCCGGCTACGTGTTGACCTGCCAGTCCAGCCCGGTCACCGACCACGTCGAGGTCGACTACGACGGTTGACCGACCGCCAAGCACCGACCGCCAAGCACCGACCGCCAAGCA
>NZ_BOPO01000007.1:45598-127024 GCF_017312725.1 Actinocatenispora comari
ACCGACCGCCAAGCACCGACCGCCAAGCACCGACCGCCAAGCATCGACCACACCGCTGACGGCCGGCCACGGCTGGCCGCCGACGACGACGAGTAGAGGGCCGGGTTTCGAGCCTCGGGAAACCCGGCCCGGCATCACTCCGGTTCGCCGGGCTGGTAGAGCTCGCCGACCCGGGCCCGCTGCAGGCCGCGGTGGTAGGACGACAGCGTGCCCCGGACCTCCTCGGCCGAACGGTGCCGGCGCACCGGCGGCGGCGCCGCCCGGCCGGTGACGCTGCCCGGTACCAGCTGCGCCTGCGGATCCCGCCGGGGCAGACCGCCGGAGGTGGGGTGGTCGGTGAAGCGCGAGGATGCCGCGGCCAGCCGCCAACCGTCGTCCGCCGGGGACTCCCAGCGGCCCGTCGCCGCGGAACGCGGCGGTGCCGCGTCGCGGGTCTCCTCCTGGATGCCGACCGCCTGCTCCGGCCGGGACGCCGGGAGCTGGAACCAGGCGGACCCGGCCGGGCGCGGTTCCGGCTCGGCCCGGCGGACCGGCGGGTCGGCCACCGGTGTCGCGGCGGGGCGGGGCGGCAGCCCGATGGACGGCCGTGCCGGCGCCGCCGCGCGTACCGCCCGGGTCGCCTCGACCGGCTGCCGCGCCGACGCCGGATCGGGCATCGCCCGGTACCCGGGGGATTCCAGGATGTCCTGCGGGATGACGACCTCGGCCAGGGTGCCGGTCGGTGCGGAGCGCAGTTCGACGGTCGCGCCGATGTGCTTGGCCAGCCGGCTCACCACCGCGAGGCCCATGTTCCGGGACAGCGACGCATCCACCGACGGCGGGTCGGCCAGCCGCCGGTTGAGTTCGGTCAGCCGCTCGGCGCGGATGCCGGTACCGGCGTCGGTGATGGTGACGTAGACGCGGTTGCCGATCCAGCAGGCCTCGGCCGTGACGATGGTGTCCGGCGGCGAGAACGAGGTCGCGTTGTCCAGCAGTTCGGCGATGAGGTGGACCAGGTCGTTGACCGCGCGACCGGCCACGTCCACGCCCATGTCGACCACGCCGAGCTCGATCCGGGTGTACTGCTCCACCTGGGACTGCGCGGCGCGCAGCACGTCGCCCAGCGCCGCCGACTCGCGGCGGGCCCGGCTCACGTCGACCCCGACCAGGACCAGCAGGTTCTCGTCGTTGCGCCGCATCTGGGTGGCCAGGTGGTCGAGGTGGAACAGCTGGCCGAGCCGGTCCGGGTTCTGCTCGCCCTGCTCCATCTGGTCGATGCGCCGGATCAGCCGGTCGACCAGCAGCTGCGAGCGGCGCGCCAGGTTGACGAACATCGTCGAGACGCTGCTGCGGAGGGTGGCCTGCTCGGCCGCGATCCGGACGGTCTCCCGGTGTACCACGTTGAACGCCTCGGACACCTGCCCGATCTCGTCCTGGCTGGGTCTGGCCACCACGTCCTCGACGCCGGCGGCGAGGTCGTCGGCGGTGAGCGTGCCGAGCGTGCCCGGGTCGCGGAGCCGGGCCACCGTCTCCGGCAGCTCCTGGTACGCGACGGACAGCGCGCCGGCCTCCAACCGGTGCAGCGACCTGGCCATGGAACGGGCGGTCAGCAGCGCGATCGCGATCGCCACCAGCACCATCAGCGACACCGCCGCCGACTCGGCGACGAGCTGGCGGAGCAGGTCGTTCTCCTGCTGCTGGACGAGGGAACGGAACTGTTCCCGGAGCCGGGTCTCGACCAGGCCGCTGAGCGCCACCCGGGTACCCATCGCCCTGGTCCACTGCGCGGTACCGACGTCGCCGGAGACCGTGCCGGAGTCGCCGGCGCTGGCCCGGCTCAGGTCACCCTCGTACCGCTGGGCGGCGATGATGTCGTTCTGGGTCTGTGCGGTGGTCATGGTGTGCCGGTCGCCGGGCAGCGGGGTGTCGGTGTTCGCCCCGACGCCGCGGCCGGCGATGGTGCGTTCCATCGCGGTGACGTGGTCGCCGTCGACGGCGTCCCGGAACGCGCGCAGCGCCTCGGCCTGCCCCTCCAGGTTGGCCTGGAACGACTCGTGCTGGGCCGAGGTCACGTCGGAGGCGCCGGCCAGCATCACGATGCCGACCTCCTGCTCCTGCGAGGTCATCTCGGTGTGCGAGGCCATCGCGCTGGCGCCACGGGCCAGGTTGGCCGCCTCGTCCGAGCCCGCCACGTTCGCCAGCGTCTGCCGGTAGGCCAGCAGGTCGGCGATCAGGCTGCGGTAGCTGAACACCGCGGTGGACAGCGGGATGATGTCGCGCTTCTCGATCGTCCGGCGCAGCGGGTCGAGCTCGTCGAGCTGGGTGTCGATGCGCCCCAGCAGGTCGCTGAGGCTGCGCTCCGAGCTGTCCACGCCGGCGCGCGCCGCCCGGTACTCCCGGAGCTGCTTGTCGGCCTTGGCGATCTGGTCCCGGTACGCGCGTGCGGCGGCGCTCTGCTTCTGCTTCGGCGTGGTGAGCAGGGTCGCGGCGAGCGTCCGCTCGGTCTGCAGCTGGGTGGTCAGCGCGGTGGCGCGGTCGGCGAGCCGGGCCTGCCGGATCGCCTGCCGGGCCTGCATCACGTCCTGACCGGTACCGACCAGCTGGACGGCGGCGACCCCGATCAGCGCGGTGATCGGCACGATCAGGATCAGCCCGAGCTTGGTACGGATGCGCGCGTCGCGAAGGCGGGCCACCGGACCGCGGCGCCGGTCCGTGGTCGGCCGCCCTCTGGTGCTCTGCCGTTCTGTCACCGGCCAACCCTCCGAGACGGACATACAACGCAGGCAACGATGAATGCTGTGATGCGGAGCCAACATCGCAAGAGCGATGAACCGCTGGATTGCATCATGAATGTCTGGGCGAATAAAGACCGTTGTCGATCTCTTCCGGGCGTTGCCCGCTGTTTCGTTACGAATCCGGTGGGTACATGGCGTCGATCTCCTCCCGGTAGCGCGAGTTCACCGTCTCGCGTCGGACCTTCAGCGACGCGGTGAGCTCGCCGCCCGACACGGTCAGCTCGCCGTCCAGGATGCGGAAGGCCCGGATCGACTCGGCGCGGGACACCGCCGCGTTCGCCGCGGTCACCGCGGCCTGGACCTCCGCCCGCAGCGCCGGATCCCGGTCGAACGGGCCGTCCGGCCGGCCGCGCTCGCGCAGCACCGCCGGGTCCAGGGTGACCAGGCAGGACACGAACGGCCGCCGGTCGCCGACCACCACCGCCTGGCTGATCAGCGGGTGCGCCCGCAGCCGGCTCTCCAGCGTCGTCACGTCGACGTTCTTGCCGCCGGCGGTGATCACCAGATCCTTCTTGCGCCCGGTCAGGGACAGGAAGCCGTCGTCGTCCAGCACCCCGAGGTCGCCGGTGTGCAGCCAGCCGTCCACCAGGGCGCTGGCCGTCGCCGCCGGGTTACGGTGGTAGCCACCGAACACGCAGTCCCCGCGGACCAGCACCTCGCCGTCGGCGGCGATGCGGACCGAGACCCCGGCCAGCGGCCGGCCCACCGTACCCAGGCGCGTCGCGTCCGGGCCGTTGATGGTGGCCGGGCCGGCGACCTCGGTCAGCCCGTACCCCTCGTAGACGGCGATGCCGGCGGACCGGTAGAAGTGGCCGATCCGCTCGTCGTGCGGGGCGCCCCCGACCACGATCGCGCCGCACCGGCCGCCGAGCACCGCCGCGGCGTCGCCGTCCGGTGCCGCGTCGCGCAACTTCTCCATGTACCGGGGGACCAGCGGAAGCACCGTCGGCCGCACCGCGGCGAGGCCCGCCACGAGCTCCGCGGTACGGGGCAGGTGGGTGATGCGGACCCGGCGCAGCACCGCGGCGCACTGCATCGTGCGGGTGAAGATGTGCGCGAGCGGCAGGAACAGCACGATCGCGCCGCCGGGCGAGAACACCGGGCCGAGCCGGTCGAGGAACCCGTCCAGGTTGGACAGGAAGTTGTCGTGCGTGATCGCCACGCCCTTGGCCGGGCCGGTGGTCCCGCTGGTGTAGATGACCGTCGCGACCGAGTCCGGCGGTACCTTCCGGCGCTGCTCGAACACCTCGGCGTCGACCTCCGCCGCCCGCTCCGCGAGCCGGTCCAGTACGCCGTCGTCGAGTCGCAGCAGTCGCGGCGCCGGGCCGTCGACCGCCCGGGCCGCCGCCTCGACGACGCGCGCCTCGTCGGCGTTGCCGACGAAGCACCAGCCGGCACCGGAGTCACGCAGGATCCAGGCGACCTGCTCGACGCTCGCGGTGTCGTACACCGGCACGCTGACCGCGCCGATCGACCAGAGCGCGTAGTCGCAGACCGCCCACTCGTACCGGGTCGCGGACAGCAGGCCGATCCGGTCGCCGGCGCGGACGCCCGCGGCGATCAGCCCCTTGCCGACGGCGGTCACCCGGTCGGCGAACTCGGCCGCGGTGACCCGGCCGGCACCCTGCGACGGTGCGAACGCGACCGCGGCCGGCTGCTCGACCGCGTTGCGGTACACCGGATCGGCCATGCTGGACAGGCCGCTCGCGGCCGACACGGCAGGCGTCTGGTACTCGCGCATCAGCGCTCACCCCGACCCGGGTCGCCGCCCGGACGCCGCCCCACCGTGGTGTGCATCAGCCAGGCCGAGATCACGAAGCCGGGATCGTCGAGCAGTCGGTGCAGCGTGCCGAGCTGCTCGTCGGTCATCCCGTCGGCGCGCAGCGTCGGCTCGATCTGGTACGCCAACGCCTGGTACAGGCCGCATCCCGCGCTGCCGCCCGGCCAGGAACGGCCGAACACGACCGTACGCTCGGGCGCCAGCCCCGCGGTGCGCATCGCGGCGTAGGCGTACCTGGTCCAGCCGAGGTCCGCGCCGTTGCGCCGGCCGACGCTCCGGATGATGTCGTTGAACAGCTCGAACGTCTTCGCATCGGCGGGATCCGGGACCGCGAGGACGGGATCGCGCTCCCGGCAGTCGCAGTCCGACAGCACGATCAGCCCGCCCGGGCGCAGCGCGGAGACCAGCCGGCCCAGCACCTCGTTCCGGTTCGGCAGGTGCACGAACACCATCCGGGCGTGGATCAGGTCGTACTCGCCCGCCGGGACCGGATCGCGGCGGACGTCGTGCCGCAGCACCGTCAGGTTGTCGCGCTCGGTGAGGTACCGCGGATCGACGTCGGTGGCGGTGACGTGCCCCTCCGGGCCGACCCGGTCGGCGAGCCAGCCCGCGATCGAGCCGGCGCCGGCACCGATGTCCAGGCACCGCCAGCCGCGGCCCACCCCGTACTCGGTGAGGATCGACGTGGTGTGGCCGTCGAACGCCTCGCCGAGCTGATCGAGCTGTCTCGCGCCGGCCGGGCCGGCGTTGTCGAAGCTGTATCCGGTAGGCATCTGGGCGGCTCCAGTCCGAACGTTCCCTTCGGGAAGTGGATACGCGTACCTGCCGCCTCGCGCGCTATGCGGTGGATGCGCTCGGAGCCGGGATTTGCAATGTTTGACCAGCGGTACCCCGTCCGCAACCCTCGCCGGCGCCCGTTACCGCGCCGAGATCTCGTCCCCGCGGGCCACCGTCGAAGGTCTAGGGAGATCCCGGATCAGACAGGTCAGTCGGGCCGTGCAGACCGTCCGGCCGTCGTCGTCGGTGAGCACGATCCGGTACGTGGCCAGCGTGTCGCCGCGATGCACCGGGGTCGCGGTCCCGGTGATGGTGCCGCGCACCGCGGGCCGGTGGTGCGTGGCGTTGATCTCGACGCCGACCGCGCGCCGCGTCGGCCCTGCATGCAGGGCCGCAGCCATGGTGCCGAGCGTCTCGGCCAGCACGCAGGACACGCCGCCGTGCAGCATCCCGTACGACTGGGTGTTGCCGGCGACGGGCATGCTGCCGACCACGCGGTCGGGGTCGGCCTGCCGGATCTCGATGCCGGTGCGTTCGACGGCCGGACCGAGCGGGCCGATGCCGGCGATGGCGTTCGGATCGAACGGCTGCACGGGCGGTCCTCCTTCGATATTTTCCCCTCGTGATCGCCGCGCCGCGCGACGGAGTTTCGCCGGGGGTCTTTCGGGGACGACGTGGCGTAGGCAAAATAGGCGCTCGCCAGGAACCGTGCAAAAGCATCGTCTGGGATTCCCGACGCGACCGCGGTTCGTATCTCGCAACCGGCCCGAGAACGCACGGAAGGCGAAGAGCATGACAAGCAACGACAACACGACGGTGGTCCTGGTACACGGCGCCTGGCACAGCCCGTGGTGCTGGAACCCGGTGGTCGCCGAGCTCGACCAGTACGGCATCCACAGCGTCACCGTCGACCTGCCGAGCTGCCGCACCGTCGACGGTGCGCCGGCCGGCGACATGCACGCCGACGCCGCCGAGATCCGGAACACCCTGGACCGCTACGAGGACGTGGTGCTGGTGGCGCACTCGTACGGGGGGATCCCGGCGACCGAGGGGGCGGCCGGCCATCCGGCGGTGCGGCACCTGGTCTACGTCGCCGCGTACAACGCCGACGAGGGCGAGTCGCTCGGCGGCTACGCGGTGCCGAACCCGGGGCCGGACGTGCTCAACCCGCCGGCCGACCTGACGATGGGCGAGAACGGCATGATGGGCGTCCGGACGGACCGGGCCGCGACGCTGTTCTACAACGGCATGCCGGCGGAGGCCGCCGAGGCGGCGGTGGCGCAGCTGCGGCCGATGTCCGCCGCGGTGCTGTCTCAGACCCCGACCGCGATCGCGTGGCGCGACATCCCGTCGACCTACGTGCTGACCGGCCAGGACAACGCGACGCCGACCGTGGTGCAGCGCGAGCTGTGCAAGCGGGCGGGCACCGTGATCGAGCTCGGTGACTCCTGCCACTCGCCGATGCTGGCCGCGCCGAAGCGGATCGCCGACATCATCGGCTCGGTGGTCGCCGGGCGGTAACAGTCCACAGTGGAGAGAACGGGTCGGCCACGGTGGCCGGCCCGTGGCAACGTCGTGCCTGTCGGAGGGAAGCGTCTTGGGCGTCAGGAGAGTGCTGACCGGACTCGCGGTACCAGGTGTGCTGCTGCTCCTGGCGGCCGGCTGCACCAGCGACGGCGGCAAGAGCGTGTCGGCCGCCCCGATCAGGATCGGCTTCATCGCCGACATGTCCGGGAACCAGAAGGGCATCGGCCGGTCCATGCGCGACGGTCTCGACCTCTACCTCAAGCTGCACGGCGGGCGGCTCGGTGGACGGCGGGTGCAGGTCGTGCAGCGCGACGCCGGCGACGACCCCACCAGTACCAAGGCGGCCAAGGCGGAGCAGAGCCTGCTGAACCAGCGGGATCTGCTCGCCATCACCGGCATCAGCGACGTGCGCACCGTGCTCGCCATGCAGAAGCCGGTCACCGAGCGCAAGCTGCCGCTGGTCAGCACGCTGGCCTGCACCGACCAGGTACCCGACCTCACCTACCTGTGGTGCGCTTCCAACCTCACCTCCGATCCGCCGGAGGCGCTCGGCGCGTACGTCGCCAAGCACGCGGGCGGGCGGGTCTACGTCCTCGGTACCGATCTCGGCCCCGCCAAGGGCGACACCACGCAGACGTTCGTCCGCACCTTCAAGGCCGCCGGCGGCAAGCTCGCCAACCCCGACGGGCAGCCCACCTACGCGCCGTACAGCGACAAGGCCAGTTACCGGTCCTACCTGACCGAGGCGCAACAGAACGGCGCCAAGGCCATCTACGTCTGGGCGACCGGGATGCAGGCGGTCCAGTTCGTCAAGGAGTACCAGAAGCTCGACCTCAAGTCGCAGGGCATCAAGGTGTACGCCTCGGGGCCGCTCACCTGTTGCGACCTGCTGCAGGTCGAGGGCAGTGCGGCGCTGGGCATCTACAGCTCGCTGGACTACACGCCGACGCTGGACAACGACGCGAACCGGGAGTTCGTGGTCGCCTACCAGCACGCGTACGGGACCGCGCCGAACGAGCCCGCGGCGTACGGCTACAGCGCGGCGTCCATTCTCGACCAGGCGATCTCGTCGGTGACCGCGGACGGCCGGGCGTTGACCGGCAAGGCGGTGAACACCGCGATCGCCAACCTCGGGATCCAGAACGATCCGCGCGGGAGCTGGCAGTTCAGCAAGAAGCACGCGCCGGTGCAGAAGTTCTACCTGCGCCAGGTGCGGATGGACGGTTCCGTGCTGTCCAACGTCCTCGTCAACGAGCTACCCACGATCGGGGAGTGACGCCGCGATGTCCGGGCCGGGCAACCATCGCGACAGCAGGCTGGTGCGCGAGCTCGATCCGCTCGACGCGGACGAGACGTACCGCCGGCTACCCGAGATGAACGCCGCCGCCGACGTGCCCGCACTGGTCGGTGCGTTGCGCCGGCTGGCCGGCAACGCCGCGGCGGTGACCGACGGCTCGCCGTACGAGTGCCGCGCCGCGATGCGCGATCTCGGCCTGCTGCTCGGTTCGGTCAAGCGGCACGGCGTGGAGCCGGTGACGGCGGTACCGGAGGCCGAGCCGGTGCTGCTGCGCCTCGCGGCCCGCGGCGACGTGGTGCCCCGGGACACCGTGCATCACTACAGCGTCTGGAACCCGTACGGCGAGCGGCAACGGAGCTACACTGGATCGTCGCAGGAGACCGCGCTGATCGACTCGGTCCGGCTCAGCCTGCCCCGGCTGTCGCAGGCGGTCGAGCTGTGCGATCCGCTGACGCGGGCCGAGCTGACCGATCCGGAGTTCCTCACCGCGATGGGCAGCTTCCGCGCCCACCTGGCCTCCCTGGACGAGGCGATCGAACTGGTGATCGGCCGGGTGACGCCGGCGTTCTTCGCGAACGAGCTGCGGCCGTACTTCGACGAGGTGACCGTCGACGGTCGGGTCTGGCGCGGCGGGGCCGGCGCCGGGCTGCCGATGCCGTTGCTGGATCTGACGCTGTGGGCGGCCGACCACGATCCGGACGACGAGGACTCCGTGGGTTACGCGGAGTTCTGGGCCGGTGGAGTCGCCTACGCCCTGCCGGAATGGCGGCGCCGGTACGCCCAGCTGGCCGGGGTGCCGTCGCTCGTCGCGCGGGTGACCGCGGCCCTGGACGAGGTCGGCGACGGCCCGATGGACGACCGGCTGTGGGCCGCCGCCACCGCGGTCGAGCAGTCGTTGCGCGCCCTGCTCTCGTTTCGTGCCAAGCATCTCACCGTCGCCCGCAAGTCCTACCAGGAGGACGTCCGGCTGTTCCCGGTGGGCAGCAGCGGGGGCAGCGTGGAGTTGCTGGCCAGCATCGTGCGGCTGACCCGGGACAACGCCCGGGTGGTCCGGCCGCGGCGGGCCGAGCGAGCCGATCCGGAGCGGATGTCTCGTGCCTGACGCCGTCGTGGTCGGCGCCGGCTGTGCCGGCGCGCCGACGGCGATGCTGCTGGCGCGGGCCGGTTACGACGTCACCCTGGTCGATCGGGCCCGGTTCCCGCGGGACACCCTGTCCACGCACTACCTGCAGCAGCCCGCGGTCGCGCTGCTGCGCGACTGGGGGCTGCTGGACGCCGTGCTCGGCACCGGTTGCCCGCCCATCGCGCAACTGCGGTACCGGGTGGCCGACGTCGCCATCGACGGTCCGATGTGGACGTTCGAGGGCATCGGCTACGCGCTCGGCCCGCGCCGGTACCTGCTGGACCAGCTGCTGGTGGACGCCGCGGTGGCCGCCGGGGTGGACTTCCGCCCCGGTCACCGGGTCACCGACCTGATCGTCGAGGACGACCGCGTGGTCGGGGTACGGCTGCGCACCGAGGGCGGCCCGTACGAGCTGCGCGCGCCGCTGGTCGTCGGCGCGGACGGGATGCGCTCGGTGGTGGCGTCCCGGGTGGGTGCCGCCGTGCACGTCACCGACCCGCCCCGGACCTGCGTCTACTACAGCTACTGGCCCGGTGTCTCGGACCGGTTCGAGATCCACGAGGCACCCGGCAGCTGGATCGGCGTGGTGCCCAGCAACGACGGCCTGACCCTGGTCGCCGCGTACTTCCCGCAGTCCGCGTACCGGGGGGTGCGGCTCGACGCCGGCGCCGTGTACCTGGCCGCGGTGCGCGACACGGCGCCGGACGTGCACGCCCGCATGGTGGCGGTGCGGCGCGCCGAACGGATCTACGGCACCGGCGCGCAGCTCAACTTCTTCCGGCAACCGGCCGGCCCCGGCTGGGTACTGGTCGGCGATGCCGGCCACCACAAGGACTCGCTGACCGCGCGCGGCATCACCGACGCGTTCCACCAGGCGAGGTTGCTCGCCGACAGCGTCGGTTCCGGTCTGGACCTGCACGATCCGGACCGGCTGTGCGCCGCGCTGCGGCGGTTCGAGCGCGGTCGCGACGAGCTGCTGACCGACGAGTACCGGCACACCCTGAAGCTCGCCCGGTTGGCCCCGTCGGCCCGCCGGCTCGCGTCGTTGCGGGCCGCCGCCGAGGATCCGGAGCAGGCGGCCGGCTTCTTCCGTTCGCTGTGCGGGCACCCGTTCCAGGACCGGATGGCCCCACCGTGACGACCGGTCAGCCGGCGCGGCGGCGGCGCTGCTTCTCCGCGTGCGCCAGCGCGGACTCCCGCACCCAGGCGCCCTCGTCGTGGGTGCGCCGGCGGCGCTCCATCCGTTGCCGGTTGCACGGCCCGTACCCCTTGAGCACGGTGGTGAGCGCATCGAAGTCGGGCAGGGTGAAGTCCCAGTGGCCGCGTTCGGCGTCGTACCGCAGCGCCTGGTCCGGCAGCGTCAGGCCGAGCGAGCCCACCTGCTCGGCGATCACGTCGACGAACTTCTGCCGTACCTCGTCGTTGGTCAGCCGCTTGATCTTCCACGCCATCGAGCGGGACGTGTTGCGCGACGCGCGGTCGGGCAGGCCGAACAGCGCCAGCGCCCGGTACCACCAGCGATCGACGGCCTGCTGCGCCATCCGGTGCTGTGCCGGGGTGCCGCCGGACAGCGTGTGCAGGATCGAGTAGCCCTGCCGCTGGTGGAACGACTCCTCCTTGCAGATCCGGACCATCGCCCGCGCGTACGGCCCGTACGAGCAGCGGCACAGCGGCACCTGGTTGGCGATCGCCGCGCCGTCCAGCAGCCAGCCGATCGCGCCGATGTCCGCCCAGCTCGCGGCCGGGAAGTTGAACACGACGCTGTAGTGCTGCCGGCCGTCGTGCAACTGGTCGAGCAGTTCGCGGCGGGTCACCCCGAGCGTCTCGGCCGCCGCGTACAGGTACATCGCGTGGCCGGCCTCGTCCTGCACCTTGGCCAGCAGCGCCGTCTTGCGCCGCAGGCTCGGCGCCCGGCTCAGCCAGTTCGACTCCGGCTGCATGCCCATCAGCTCGGAGTGCGCGTGCTGGGCGATCTGCCGGATCATCATCGACCGGTACGCGTCGGGCATCCAGTCGCGGGGCTCGATCTTCGCGTCGGCGGCGACCATGTCCTCGAAGTACCGCTGCAGCACGGCCTCGTCCGCACCGGCCGCAACGTCCGGCGAACCGGCGCGGCCGGCCTGCTCCCGGCTCGCCTCGGCCGGACCGACCAGCCGGAGCCGTTCACCGCCCGCGTCGTGGGGACCCTGTGGCATGGCTTCTCTCCCCGGCGGCGATGCAGGAACAACGTGACCGACGTGATGTTTCTAACCGAACCGCCCATCCCTGTCAACGAACCGACAGGGACCTGCCACGCCTCGCCGCCACCCCACCCGGTACCGAGGTCCGAAGTGGACGGTCGCGGGACCGGATGGCCGGCTCGGTGACCCGGCTGGTCCACACGTCGGCGTCCGCCCCGCGGTCGGCGCGTGCAGGGCTCCGTCCCACGTGATGCGATGCGCGGGCCGGGAGTCGGTGGGATGTGCGAGGGTGCTGGCGTGGCGACGGAGAGGCGGGGGCGAATGGGCGACGTCGTGGTGGTCGGTGGTGGGCTGGTGGGGCTGGCGGCGGCGTGGCGGATCGCCGGCCGCGGCGGCCGGGTCACCGTGGTCGAGCGGGACGCGCCGGTACGGTTCACCTCCCGCGCCGCGGCGGCGATGATCGCGCCGGTCGGGTACCGCGAGCCGGCCGACGACGCGTTCCTGCACCTGCGGCTGGACGCGCAACGCGAGTGGGCGCCGTTCGCCGCCGAGCTGGTCGAGCAGACCGGGATCGACCCCGCGTACCGGCGGATCGGGTCGCTGGTCGCGGCCACCGACGAGGACGGGCTGGCGCGGGTGGCGGCGCTGCGCGAGTTCCACGCCGAGCTGGGGATCGAGTCGTCGCTGGTGGATGCGACGGCGGCCGCGGCACTCGAACCCGAGCTGCGCGGTGCGCTCGGTGGGCTGCACGTACCGGGGGAGGGTTGTGTCGACCCGGAGGCGGCCGGCCGGGCGCTGGTCGCCGGGATCCACGCCCGCGGCGGTACGGTCTGGTCCGGCGCGCCGGTCGCCGAGCTGTGCGGTGACGCGGCCCGGATCAGCGGGGTGCGGCTGGTCGACGGCTCGGTGCTCGCCGCCGACGTGGTCCTGGTGGCCGCCGGCGCGGCGAGCTGCGCGCTGCCGGGAGTGCCGGCGGCGGCGCGGTTTCCGCTCCGCGCGGTGAAGGGGCAGTCGGTCCTGGTGCGGGACCGACCCGGGAACCCGTTGGTACGCACCGTGTTGCGCGCCGGGATCAACGTGGTGCCGCGCGGCGACGGGCGGCTGATGATCGCCGGCACGGTCGAGGACGACGCGGCGCCGGGGGACCGCAACACCGTGCTCGGCACGTACCAGGTGGTGCAGCGGGCGGTCGAGGCGGTGCCGGCGTTGGCGGGCTGCGAGGTGGACGCCTGGTGTGTCGGGCAGCGGCCGGTGGCGCCGGACGACGCGCCGGTGCTGGGGCCGAGCGGGGTTCCCGGGCTGTGGTGGTCGACCGGCCACTCGTACTACGGGATCCTGTTGTCGGCGTTGACCGGGCGGCTGGTGGCCGACGCGCTCGCCGGCGACGCCGCGGCCACCGACCGGATCGGACGGTTCACCGTGGACCGGTTCGCCGCCGGTTCGCCCCGCTACACCGCACTGGACCACGACCGGCACGCGTAGGGGTGGTGTCCGCCAGGCCGGTCACCCGGCTGTGCCGGGCCGTTCGCCGTGTCGTTCTGTGCCGGGCTCGCTCGTCGCGTCGTTCCCCAGGAATTCCGGGCGAACGGAGCTGTCGGCGTCTCAGCGGCGGGCGATGGTGACGATCTCCCGGCTGGCCGGGGTGATCGGACCGCGCTGCCAGTCGCCGTACTGCGCCTCGACGGTGAAACCGGCGTCGGCCAGGAAACGGTGGAGCGGCGGCACGTCGAGGAAGCGCAGCCGGGCCCGGTCGACCCGCAGTACGGTGCCGTCCTGGTCGGCAGTCGTCTCGGTGAAGGTGACGACGCCGGCCTCGACGGACTCGACGTCGTGCCAGGTGCGCAGCGTCCGACCCGCGGCGTCGACCACGTCCCCGGCGTTGGCGGGAATCCAGTCGCGCCAGGCGCGGGCCTGCGGATGCCGGGTCTCGAAGGCGAACCGGCCGCCCGGCGCCAGCGCCGCGTGGATCGCCGTCAGCGAGGCGCGGAGGTCCTCGTCGGTGACCAGCACCTGGAACGCGTGGCCGGTCATCACGGCGAGGTCGAACCCGCACCCGGTACGCGCGTCGGCCTCGGCGGCAGTGGCCTGGAGCCACTCGATGTCGGTACGGCGCCGGGCGCGGTCGAGCGCGGCGCGGTCCGGGTCCAGGCCGACGAGCCGGCCGCGATGGCCGTGCTCGCGGGCGTAGGCGAGCATCGAGCCGGTACCGCAGCCGACGTCGAGCACCGACGCGGCGGCCATCACCAGTTCGTGGTGGAAGGCGTCCCCGCGGTAGGTGCCGGGGTCCCAGGGGTTGACCAGGTCGTAGAGGGCGGCGGCGTCCGCGTCGGAGTACACGCGGGCAGTGTCGAGGCCGGCCCGGTGCGGCGGCAACCGCTTTCCGGCGGTTATCGGGGTGTTGACAGGATTTGTCCGATGCGCCTTACTGGATGACATCGTTGTCACCACACCCCCTCGAAGGTGATCGACATGAGACAGATCCCCCGCCTCCTGCTCGCCGTCGGCCTCGCCGCCGCCGCGGTGGCGCCCGCCACGACCGTCGCGCACGCTGCCCCGCCCGCCGGGCCGACCACCTCGGTTCGGCAGCACTCGGCGCAGATCGACGTGGCCGACCAGCGGGCCGCGCGCGCGTTCTGGACCCCGGCCCGCCTCGCCGCGGCCGTCGACCTGGACGCGCTGCCCACCTCGGGTGCCGCCCGAGATGCCATGCCTGCCCCGGGCATCGGCCGGGACGCGCTGCCCACCGCCGCCTCGCCCGGCCGTACCGGAACGCGACCCGCGGCCACCGGCACCCCGTCCGCGGTACCCCCGGCGTTGCCGGCCACCGGGGCGCCGGCGACCGGTGGGGTACGTCCGCAGGCCACCTCGCCGCAGCACTGGACCGGCGGCGGGCTCGTCTCCAGTACCGCCGGGAAGGTCTTCTTCTCCAACTCGTCCGGCACGTACGCCTGCTCCGGCGACGCGGTCAACAGCGGCAACAAGTCGATCGTCGCCACCGCCGGGCACTGCGTGGTCGACGCGAACACCGGTGAGGTGTACCAGAACTGGGTGTTCATCCCCGGTTACGACCACGGCAACCGTCCACATGGGACGTTCACGGCCAGCTCGCTGCACTGGATGTCGCAGCGCATCGGCGACCCCGATCCCACCTGGGACGCCGCGTTCGCCACGATGAGCCCGCTGAACGGCACGAAGCTCGTGGACGCGGTCGGCGGCGAGGGCATCGGCTTCGACCAGGCCCCCGGTCAGTACGTCTACTCGTTCGGTTACGGCGGCTCCGACGCCGAGGGCAACGGCGAGCAGCTCAACTGGTGCGCCGGTACCGAGTTCTTCGAGAGCGGACACCCCGGCGGCGGCATCTGGGGCATCGACTGCGTGCAGACCGGCGGCTCGTCCGGCGGTCCGTTCCTGCAGAACTTCGACACCTCGACCGGTATCGGTACCCAGATCGGCAACATCAGCGTCAGTAGCGGCGACAACGAGTGGCATCCGTACTACGGGTCCGAGGCGCACGCCGCCTACAACGCCGCCGACGCGGCCTGACCGCCACGCCGCCGACGCGGCCTGACCGCCACGCCGCCGACGCGGCCTGACCGCCACGCCGCCGACGCGGCGACGGCGCCGCCCGCGGGGCGGTCCGACCGCCGCCCGATCACCCGGTCGTGCGGCGGCCCGGGCGGTGCGGCCGGCGGTCGGGTCGGGGCGGGGCTGGCGGGTTGCCGCCACCCGATTACGTTTAAGAATCTTTACTGTTAATCTCACGGCCTGTCCACTCCGTACCGGTTTGGAGAAGCCATGAGAGCTCGACGTTCGGTGATCGTCGTGGTGCTCGGCGCGGCCCTGGTGCTGGCCGCGGCGTTGTTGGTGGGATCGGCGGGCGGCCCGGCGATGGCCGACACCCCGCAGCTGGCCTGTCCGGCGGCGACCTGGTCGGAGGGCACCGCGTACGCGGTCGGTGACCAGGTGAGCTACCACGGCCGGGCGTACCGGGCGCTGGTCGCGCACACCGCGCCCGCCGGCGCCGGGTGGAACCCGGCCGCGACCCCGTCGCTGTGGACCGACCTCGGCCCCTGCGACGGCACGAGCAGCCCCTCGCCGACCGGTACCGCGTCCCCGTCGCCGACCGGCAGCACGTCACCCACCGCGGCACCGACCCCGACGTCGCCCACCCCGACGCCCACCACCGGTACCGAGACCTGCCCGGTGAAGTCGCGGCCGGCCGGCCGGGTGCTCCAGGGGTACTGGGAGAACTGGGACGGCGCGGTCAACGGTGTGCACCCGCCGATGGGCTGGATCCCGATCACCGACTCGCGGATCGGCGCGCACGGCTACAACGTGCTCAACGCGGCGTTCCCGGTGATCCAGTCGGATGGCACGGTGCTGTGGCAGGACGGCATGGACTCGACCGTCAAGGTCCCGACGCCGGCGGAGATGTGCGCGGCGAAGGCGTCCGGCGCGACGATCCTGATGTCGATCGGCGGCGCGGCCGCCGGCATCGACCTGGGCTCCGCGCAGGTGGCGGACCGGTTCGTCGACACGATCGTGCCGATCCTCAAGCAGTACAACTTCGACGGCATCGACATCGACATCGAGACCGGCCTGACCGGCAGCGGCGACATCGACACGCTGTCCACCTCGCAGGCGAACCTGGAGCGCATCATCGACGGGATCCTGGCGCAGATGCCCGCCAACTTCGGGCTCACCATGGCGCCGGAGACCGCGTACGTCACCGGTGGCAGCGTCACCTACGGCTCGATCTGGGGCGCGTACCTGCCGATCGTCAAGAAGTACGTGGACAACGGCCGGTTGTGGTGGCTCAACATGCAGTACTACAACGGCAGCATGTACGGCTGCTCCGGCGACTCGTACCAGGCGGGCACGGTCGAGGGCTTCACCAAGCAGACCGACTGCCTGAACGCCGGGCTCACCGTGCAGGGCACCACGATCCGCGTCCCGTACGACAAGCAGGTGCCGGGACTGCCCGCGCAGCCGGGCGCGGGCGGCGGGTACATGTCACCGTCGCTGGTCTCCTCGGCGTGGCAGGCAGACAGCTCGCTGAAGGGCCTGATGACCTGGTCGATCAACTGGGACGGCGCGAAGGGCTGGACCTTCGGCGACAACGTCAAGGCGATCGAGGGCCGCTGACCCGGCCGCGGGCACGACCGCCCGACGTGCGCCCTTTCTGCCAGACCTCTCAGGACGTCGGTACCGGCGGCAGCGGTGTGGCGTGCACCCGGAACCCGCCGTCCAGGACCGGCGCAAACGGTGCGGGCGCCAGGCAGGTACCGGCCGACGGCTGGATCGGGTTGCCCGCGTCGTCGGTGTCGACGTTGACGATGTCCCAGGAGAAGCCCATCCGGTCCGGTACCCGGCCGCGCCCGTCGGTGACGCTGAACCCGCGGCGGGTGCCGACCCAGTCCGACACCTGCGGATCGGCGCGGGTGATCACCGCGGTGAACGTGGCGGTCCGGCCGCCTGTGACGAGGCAGTCGACCCGCCCCTCGGCGGTCACGGTGACGTTCTGCGCGGCCACGTGGTGCGAGATCCGCACCGTACCGGTCGCGTCGGTCGGCAGGCCGCCCGGCAGCCCGGGCATCGGCCGGCTGAACGGCTTCGCCGTGGCGTCGAACGCGAACCGGATGGTGTCGTTCGGTGAGTACGCGTAGAAGACCCGTGCCGAGCCGTCCACGCTGGCCGGCTGCCGGTCGTGCGTCGCACGGTGCCGGTCCGGCGCCGCGTCCGGGTGCGCGGGCGCGGCGCCCGCCGCGCCCGCCGACACCAGACCCGCCGCCAGTGCGGCGGCGACGGTCACGCCGATCGCGGTACGCAGTCGAGTTCCGTTGCGGTGCATGGAGACTCCCGAAGATCTCGTGATGGTTGGGGGCGGTTCGAGCATGTCCGACGGCACCGGTTCGCGCCTCCCGCTGCGGAGGGGGCGCCGGCTCCTGCCTCCCGCCGCGGAGGGCACCGCCGCTCCCTCCCGGGTGGGAGCCCGCGCGGCGCCGTCGCCGGAGCTTTCCGGCACCCCGGCCGGTCCCGCGCACGATCCGGGCCCGGTGTGGTGAGCTGAGCAGATGGCGAAGGTGGAAACGCTCGGACTGGTGCTGCACCCCACCCGGGACGTGACGTCGGTGGTGTCGGCGGTCCTCGGCTGGTCGGCCGACCATGGCGTCGCGGTACGGGTCGGCGCCGCGGACGCCGACCGCGCCGCCGGTGCGCGGGCGGTACCGGAAGACGAACTCGCCGGCAGCGACGCGATCCTCAGCATCGGCGGCGACGGAACGATGCTCGGCGCGCTGCGGCTGGTGTCCGACGACCCCCGACCGGTACTCGGGGTCAACATGGGCAAGCTCGGCTTCCTCGTCGAGATCGAACCGCCGGAGCTCGTCACCGCGCTGGACCGGCTCGCGGCCGGTGACGTGACCCTCGAACATCACAGCTGCCTGCGCGTCACCTCCGGGGACTCCTCCCGGATGGCGTTCAACGACCTGGCGCTGTCCCGCCGCCCCGGTGACGGCACGGTCAACGCGATCCTCACCATCGACGACCAGCAGTACGGGTACTTCCGGGCCGACGCGGTGATCATGGCCACGGCGACCGGCTCCACCGCGCACAGCTACTCGGCCGGCGGGCCGCTGCTGTCCCCGGTGACCGACGCGGTGGTGATCACCCCGGTCGCGCCGATGTCCGGGATCAGCCGTCCGCTGGTGCTCGGCGCCGGCGAGCGGGTCGAGTTCTCCCTGCTCTCCGACGTGGGGAGGCCGGTGATCGAGGCAGACGGCCAGGTGCTGGGCGAGCTGGAACCCGGCCGGACGGTACGGGCCGAGCTGCGCCGGGACGCCGGCCTGGTGGTGCGGCTGGACGTCCGCCGGCACCGGCAGCGCAGCCAGGCGAAGCTGAGCCTGCTCGACCTGCCGTTGCTGCCCGACCAGCTGCGCGAACTGCTGCCCCCGCAGGTCCGGGACCAGCTGGCGCGCCGCGAGTCACCGTGACCGTCGCCCCGCGTACCGCCCGTTCGGGCCGTCGTGACGGGCCGTGGGCGGGGGCGTGATCCGCGCCCCGGTGCAGCGGTGACCGGTGCGGCGACGCGTACCCTCGGGGTCGTGACTGAGCACCGGGAGATCGACGAGATTCTGCAGCGTGCGGCGGACGGCGGGCGGATCACGCCCGAGGAGGCGCTGCTGCTCTACACCGACGCGCCGTTCCACGCGCTGGGCTCGGCGGCCGACACCGTGCGGCGCCGGCGCTACCCGGACGACATCGTCACGTACATCATCGAGCGCAACATCAACTACACGAACGTCTGCCTCACCGCGTGCAAGTTCTGCGCGTTCTACCGGGCGCCGAAGCACGCCGAGGGCTGGGTGCGCAGCCTCGACGACATCCTGGCCCGCTGCGCCGAGACCGTGGAGCTGGGCGGCACCCAGATCATGTTCCAGGGCGGCCACCACCCGGACTTCGGCGTGGAGTACTACGAGGAGCACTTCGCCGCGATCAAGAAGCACTACCCGCAGCTGGTGATCCACTCGCTCGGGGCCAGCGAGATCGTGCACATGGCGAAGATCTCCGGGGTGTCCACCGAGGAGGCGCTGCGCCGCATCCACGCCGCCGGGCTCGACTCGCTCGCCGGCGCCGGCGCGGAGATCCTTCCGGCCCGGCCGCGTACCGCGATCGCGCCGCTCAAGGAGTCCGGCGAGCGGTGGCTCGAGGTGATGGAGCAGGCGCACCGGCAGGGCATCGAGTCGACCGTGACCATGCTGATGGGTACCGGGGAGACGAACGCGGAGCGGATCGAGCACCTGCGGATGATCCGGGAGGTACAGGACCGGACCGGTGGTTTCCGGTCGTTCATCCCGTACACGTACCAGCCGGAGAACAACCACCTGAAGGGCCGCACCCAGGCGACCAACCTGGAATACCTGCGGCTGCTCGCGGTGGCCCGGCTGTTCCTGGACAACGTGCCGCACCTGCAGTCGTCCTGGCTGACCACCGGCAAGGACGTCGGCCAGCTGTCGCTGCACATGGGCGTCGACGACCTCGGCTCGATCATGCTGGAGGAGAACGTCATCTCCTCCGCCGGCGCCCGGCACCGCTCCAACCTGCTGCAACTGGTGTGGATGATCCGCGACGCGGACCGGATCCCGGCCCAGCGCGACACGCTGTACCGGCACCTGCGGGTGCACCGCACCCCGGCGGACGACCCGACCGACGAGCGGGTGCACTCGCACGTCTCGTCGATCGCGCTGGACCCGGGCGAGCGCACCAGCCTCGACCTCGCCGACGCCACCTGATCCACCGTCCACAGGGTTGTCCACAGGCGTTGTCCACAGGTTGGGCGGCGTCCTTCCCAGATCGCCGATCCGTCGCTAGGTTTCCTCCTGCCCGTGCTGTCCGTGCCCGGAAGGTGGAAACGATGGCTGCTGGCTGGCGACGTCGTGAGGTCGTGTCCGGGCTTGCCGCGGCCCTGGTGACGGTGGGGTCCGGGGTCGTGGTGGGGTCCGGGGTGGCCCATGCCGCCGGCGGGCACGACCGGCAGCTCGCGTACGACGCGGCGCTCTACCTGATCGGCGCCCCCGACCACGCCGGCGCGCAGGAGTTCGACACCGACGCCGGCGAGCTGACCTCGGTCAGCGTGTTCCTGGTCAGCAACGCCTCGGTCGGCTCCGTCGACGTCTCGGTGCGCACCGCGGTGGACGATCCGGGCAGTGCCGTCGGCGCCGGCCACGTCGACCTCGCCGAGCTCGGCGGTTCCGGCATGGGCTGGGTGCGCGTGCCGGTGTCCGCCACCGTCGCCGCCGGGCAGACCTACTACCTGGTCGTTTCGGTGTCCGGTGCGGACGACAAGGTCGTCTGGCAGGGCACCCGGTCCGCCGCCGGTGGCGCGCTGCCCAGCTGGAACTACGACGAGCCGTACTGGGGCGGCTGGCACCGGGAGACCGGCCGGCACCTGGCGTTCGGCGTGAACGACGCGGTCGACTGCGCCGCCGACAACACCTGCTACAAGCACTTGCCGGCGAGCGAGTTGTCGGTCACCACCGCCGGCCTGCTCGGCAACGCCGACCACGTGGTCGCGCTCAGCCCGCTGGAAGCGGCCGGCGCGTCGTACGTGCCGGGCAGCTCCGTGCTGCGGCTGCCGGACGGCCGGCTGCGCTACCTGCCGACCGGCGCCACCGCCCCGGCCACCGTGCCCGCGAACGATCCCGGTGCCGCGGCGGCGATCCGGGAGAGCCGGGCCTGGCTCGCCGCCGGTACGGTGCCGGGCCGCACCCCGCAGCAGCGCGAGATGTCCGCCCGCGCGCTGCTCGACATGCGGCTGCTGACCCAGCGCAACGGTGCCGTCGCCGCCGCGTGGTACGGCGCCTGGACCTACTCCTGGCCGCGCGACTCCAGCTTCGTCGCCGCCGCGCTGCTGCGCACCGGGCACCTCGCCGAGGCGTACCGGATCCTGGCCTTCGACGCGGCCACCCAGCGGGCCGACGGCACCTGGGAGGCGCGTACCACGCTGGACGGCGCCGGCCCGCCGGACGGCCGGCAGTGGCAGCTGGACGCGAACGGCTGGGTGCCGTGGGCGGTCTGGCAGTGGCTGCGCGCCGGCGGCGACCCGCACCGCACGAAGGCGCTCTACCCGGCCGTGGGCAAGGCGGCCGATTACGCCGCGGCCAGCCTGGACGCGAACGGCCTGCCGCCGGCGAGCCCCGACTACTGGGAGATCGGTACCGACGCGCCCAACCTCGGCACCGCGGCGCCGCTGCTCGCCGGGCTGCGCGCGGCGACCGACCTGGCGCGCCGGTTCGGTCAGGCCGGCGACGCCCGGCGCTGGCAGCGCGCCGCCGACCGGCTGACCGACGGCATCGCGGCCACCTTCGGCCGCAACGGCTACCAGCGCACGGTCACCGACGGCAGCGGCGCCGACTCGGCGATCGCGTTCCTCGCCCCGCCGTTCTCGATCGCCCCGGCCGGGCTGGGCCCGGCCCTGCAACACAGCTTCGACCTGCTGCGCCGGCCCAACGGCGGCGTCGTACCGGGCGAGTCGTGGACCGGTGCGACCACCTGGACGCCGGAGACGATGTTCTTCGCGCTGGCCTGGGCCAGCACCGGGGAGCGGGCCAGGGCCGCCGACCTGGTCGACTGGCTGGCCGACCACCGCACCGGGCTCGGCGCGTTCCCGGAGCAGCTGACCGCCGCCGGCTACCCGGCCTCGGTCGCCCCGTTGGCCTGGACCGACTCGCTCGCCGTGCTCACCCTGGCCCAGCTGGACGGCCACCGCATGCCGGTCCCGCCGCACCGCTGACGCGCCACCCGGCCCCGCATGCCGGTCCCGCCACCGCGGACGCGCCATCGGGCCCCCACGCCAGTCCCGCCGCACCGCTGACGCGGCGGGCCGGACCGCTCGGCCGGGATGTGGGCGAGCACCGGTTGCCGCGGTCGGTGGGTTAGGTTGTGCCGATGACTACCGGGACGGCGTCACGCCACGCACGGATCGGTGACCCGGTGCCGTTCTGAGCGCCGGCCGGGCCGGCGCCGGCCCGCCGTTCGATCCGGGATCCCGCGCGGCCGCGCGGGCTCCGCCTCCGTCGTGTTGATCACGGGCTCACCATCAACCACGACAGGAGAATCCATGCCCAGCACGATGTTGCAGATTCCCACCGAGGACGGCGTGGCCGACGCGTTCGCCGCCGTCCCCGACCACGGCGGGCCGCACCCGGGGGTGCTGATGTACCCGGACGGCTTCGGCATCCGGCCGGTGGTGCGCGAGCTGGCCGGCGAGCTGGCCGGTCACGGGTACCACGTGCTCGTGCCCCACTTCCTCTACCGGCACGGCCCGACCCCGGTGATCGACCTGCCCGAGCACATCGATGCGGATGCGCGGGCTCGGGTCATGGGGCAGCTGATGCCGTTGCTCGGTACGCACACCGCTGACCGCTCGCGCCGGGACGCCGCCGCCTACCTCGCGTTCCTCACCGCGCAGCCCGGGGTCGCCGCCGGCCCGGTCGCCGTCACGGGGTACTGCATCGGGGGACTGCTGGCGATGCGCACCGCGGCGGCGCACCCGGACCGGGTGGCGGCGGTGGCCGCGTTCCACGGCCCGGTGGGTGCCGACGGGCCCGACCTGTTCGCGCCGCTCACCGCCGAGGTGCTGCTCGGCCACGCCGAGAGCGACCTGACCCCGGACGCGCTGGACGAGCTCAACGGGGCGCTGGGCGCTGCGGGCGTCAGCTACGTCTCCGAGATCTACCCCGGTACCGTCCACGGCTTCACGATGTCGGACACCGACGCCTTCAGCGCCAGCGGGCTGCGCCGCCACTGGGACCGCCTGATCCCGTTCCTGCACCGCACCGTCGGCACCGGCTGACCCGGCCGGCGCGGCCCCCACCCGGCCGAGGACCGGCGCAGCCCGTGACGCCGGCGGCCGAAGCGGGCCACCATGCGGGCGGCCGAAGCGGGCCGCGGACGCCGGCGGTCGAAGCGGGCCACCATGCGGGCGGCCGAAGCGGGCCGCGGACGCCTACGGCCGAAGCGGGCCACCATGCCGGCGGTCGATGCGGGCCGCGGACGCCGGCGGCCGATGCGGGCCGAGGACGCCGAGGGTCGCGGTCCCGGCACGCCGGTAGCTGGCCTCTCGATCTGGACATCGGACCGCCGGCAGGACAGTATCGGGCGGTGTCGGCGAAGTTCGCGTAGCGGGCGAAGGAGGACGGCCGTGGCTGGACGGTTCGCGTTACGGGCGGCGGCGGGCGCGGCGGTGCTCGCGGTGGCCGTCGTCGTCCCGGCGGTACCGGCGGCCGCGCAGGACGCCGCGGGTGCGCCGGGCGGCGCGGCGGGGCAGCGCGGCCCGGCGCGACTCGCCGTGCAGGCCGGGCCGGGCGCCGTGACCAGGCACTGGGTGACCGGGTGGGCGGCGAGCTCGACCACGGCAGCGAAGGACGCCAGCGGCTGCCCGGCGTTCAGCGGGCTGCACGACCAGACCGTCCGTACCGTGACCACGGTCTCGGCCGGCGGCAACGAGGTGCGGATCGACGTGACGAACCGGTTCGGCACCGCGCCGTTGCACGTCGGCCGGGCCACCGTCGCGGTACGCGGCGCGACCGCCGACGCGGTGCCGGGCACGATGCGCCGGCTCACCTTCCACGGCCACGGTGCGGTGACCGTGCCGGCCGGCGCCAGCCTGCGCAGCGATCCGGTGCGCCTGGCGGTGCCGGCGCTGCAGCAGCTGGCGGTCAGCGTGTACCTGCCGGACGCGACCGGGCCGGTCACGCAGCACCCGTGGGGTCGGCAGGGCGCGTACCTCGCCAGCGGTGATCGGGCCGGCGACCCGGCGGCCACCGGGTACCAGGTGCTGAGCTGCTCGATGTTCACCGACCGGGTCGAGGTGCGGGCGACCGGGCGGGTCACCGGCACCGTGGTGACGCTGGGCGACTCGATCACCGACGGCACCACCTCGGTGCGCGGCACCATCTTCAGCTGGCCGGACGAGCTGGCGCAGCGGCTGTCCGGCCGGGCCGGTCGGACGCTGTCCGTGGCCAACGCCGGGATCAGCGGCAACGAGGTCCTCGTCGACCGGGTCCCGGTCCAGTACGGCGAGAGCGCGCTGCACCGGCTGGACCGGGACGTGTTCGGCGTGACCGGGGTGCGCACGATGATCCTGCTGGAGGGGATCAACGACATCGGCGCGGACAGCGCGTCCGCGGCGGAGCTGATCGCCGCGGACCGGCGCATCATCGCGGCCGCGCACGCCCGCGGCATCCGGGTCGTCGGCGCCACGCTGACCCCGTTCGTCGGCTCGAACGCGAAGTTCGGCGGCGACTACGGCACCGCGTACGGGGATGCGCAGCGGCGCGCGCTCAACGACTGGATCCGTACCGGCGGGGCGTTCGACGCGGTCGTCGACTTCGACCGGGTGGTCGCCGACCCGGCCGACCCGAGCCGGATGCTGCCGGCGTACGACAGCGGCGACCACCTGCACCCGGGCGTCGCCGGCTACCAGGCGATGGGCGACGCCGTCGACCTCTCCCTGCTGACCTGACGGACGCTGGCGTCCGGTCGGCAGCGGGGCGCGCTCGCCGCGCGCCGTGCCGTCCGGGCGCTGCGCGCCGTGCCGTCCGGGCTCCGCGCGCCGTGCCGTCCGGGCGCCGCGCGCCGGGGCCGCCGGGGGGCCGGTCGGTCCCGAATGCCGGCATGGATCTGGACAAGGCGTGTTCACAACGACATGATCCCTTGTTATCGATATCGGAAGATAACGAGAGGATCCCGTCGTGCTGCGAAGAACTGCGATCCGTACCCTGCTCGGAACCCTGGCCGTGGTCCCCGCCGTGCTGGCCCCGATCGCGGTGGCCGCGCCGGCGAACGCCGGGCCCCGACCGCACTGGGTGGCGGCCTGGGAGGCGAGTTCGACCCAGGCGTCGACCGACGCGGCCGACTGCCCCGCCCATACCGGGCTGACCGACCAGACCGTGCGCGACGTGCTGACCGCCGCCACCGGCGGCGACCGGGTCCGGATCCGGCTGACCAACGTGTTCGGCACGACGCCGTTGCACGTCGGGCGGGCCACCCTCGCGCTGCGCGGTGCCGGCGCCGACACCGTGCCCGGCACGACCCGGGGCGTCACCTTCCACGGGCGGCGCGCGGTGACGATCCCGGCCGGCGAGCGGATCGTCAGCGACCCGGTCCGGCTGTCCGTACCGGCGCTGCACCAGCTGGCGGTCAGCGTCTACCTGCCCGACGCTACCGGCCCGGCCACCCAGCACCCGCGCGGCCTGCAGGACAGCTACCTCGGCGCGGGCGACGCCACGTCGGCCGGTGCCGGCGGGTACGACACGACGATCGACTGTTCGCTGTTCCTCGACGCGGTGGACGTGACCGCCGCGCACCGGGTCGCCGGTACCGTCGTCACGCTCGGCGACTCGATCACCGACGGCACCGCGTCCACCCGCAACACCGACAGTCGCTGGCCGAACGGCCTGGCCCGCCGGCTCGACGCCCGACCCGGCCGCACCCTGTCGGTGGCGAACGCCGGCATCAGCGGCAACGAGATCCTCCAGGACCGGGTACCGGTGCGGTACGGGCCGAGCGCGCTGCACCGGCTGGACCGCGACGTGTTCGAGGTGGCCGGGGTGCGTGACGTGATCGTGCTGGAGGGCATCAACGACATCGGTGCGGCGTCCGCCACCGCCGAGCAGCTGATCGCCGGGGACGAGCAGTTGATCGCCCGCGCGCACGCGCACGGGGTGCGGATCATCGGCGCCACGCTGACGCCGTTCGGCGGCTCGAACGGGCAGTACGGCGGCGACTACGGGACCGCGTTCGGCGAGCAGCAGCGGCAGGCGCTCAACCAGTGGATCCGGACCAGCGGCGCGTTCGACGGGGTGATCGACTTCGACCGGGCCACCGCCGATCCGAGCGACCCGAGCCGGCTGCTGCCGGCGTACGACAGCGGTGACCACCTGCACCCGAGCGACGCCGGCTACCGGGCGATGGCGGACGCGATCGACCTGTCCCTGCTGCGCTGAGAGGCGGTCGGGGGGCCTTCGATCGGGCGAGCGGGTGGACGGGCCCGGCGCAGCCGATCGCGAGGTCCCCCGCAGCCCCTGCGGCCCGCCTGCCGGCGTCGACCGCGGGAGGGCACTCGGCACCGCCTTCGGTGACCGACCGCTCCGGGTACTCGATGTTCGACCGTCCGGCGCGGGTGCCGGTGCGGTCTGCGAGAGTGGTCGACGTGATCGAGTCTCCTGTGGGCCGGGCGGGCCTGGACAAGCAGCCGCACGAGGTGGCCGCGATGTTCGACGGCGTCGCCGACCGGTACGACCTGACCAACACCGTGATGACCTTCGGCATGGACCGGTGGTGGCGGCAGGCGACCCGGCGGGCGTTGCGGCTCGGGCCGGGCGACAGATGCCTCGACCTGGCGGCCGGGACCGGGGTGTCGACCGTCGAGCTGTCCCGGTCGGGCGCGACGGTGGTGGCGGCGGACTTCTCCCAGGGCATGCTGCGGACCGGCCGGCAGCGTGGCCGCTCGGTACCGATGGTGGCCGGTGACGCGATGGCGCTGCCGTTCGCCGACCACAGCTTCGACGCGGTGACCATCTCGTACGGGCTGCGCAACGTCGCCGACATCGACGCGGCGCTGGCCGAGATGGCCCGGGTGACCCGGTCGGGCGGCCGGCTGGTGGTGGCGGAGTTCAGCCACCCCACGTTCGCTCCGTTCCGGTTGGTGTACGAGGAGTACCTGATGGCGGCGTTGCCCCGGGTCGCCCGGCGGGTCTCGTCCAATCCGGATGCGTACGTCTATCTCGCCGAGTCGATCCGGGACTGGCCGGGGCAGGCGGAGCTCGCGCACCGGATCGGTACCGCGGGTTGGGGTCAGGTCGCGTGGCGCAATCTTCTGGACGGGATCGTGACGCTGCACCGCGCGGTCCGGCCGTGACGGACCGGATGTGACGCTGCATCGCGCGGTCCGGCCGTGACGGACCGGTGTGCGACGGTGCCGGCGCGGCCGGCGGACCGTACCCGTGTGCGGGGCGGCGTCCCGGTGATGACATGGTGAGGGGGAACCGCAGGTCGCATCGACGTGGATGCGCGGTCCGCGGTTCGTGGGGGCAGGGCGGCCGCGGGCTGCTCCGGGTCGAAGTTAGGTAGGCCTAACCGGCCGTGCTCCCGCTGTCCGTCCTAGACTCGGCATCGGCGCTCGTGAAAGTCTTCACAAGCGGCCCGATCGCCCCCATCGATCGTTCGTTTGAGAGGTCATCGTGACCGACGCCGGCAGTGCCCGCCACGAGGCGGCACCGGCCGCGACCGCGGCCGACGCCGCTGCCGTGACCGCAACCGTCGCCGAGGAGAAGCCGCTCGGCTCCGCCGAGGAGACCGGCGGCTCCGCCGACGTGATCGTCGTCGGCGCCGGCCCGGGCGGCTCGGCCGCCGCCTACTACCTGGCGCAGCACGGGCTCGACGTGCTCCAGCTGGAGAAGAGCGAGTTCCCCCGGGAGAAGGTCTGCGGCGACGGGATGACCCCCCGTTCGGTCAAGCAGCTGATCAAGATGGGCGTCGACATCGACGCGCCGGGCTGGGTGCGCAACCGCGGCCTGCGGGTCATCGGCGGCGGCATCAAGCTGCAGCTCGACTGGCCCGACCTGGCCAGCTACCCCGAGTTCGGGCTGACCCGGACCCGGCTCGACTTCGACGAGATCCTGTCCGCCCGGGCGGTCGGCGCCGGCGTGCGGCTGCGTACCTCGACCACCGTCACCGGGCCGATCACCAACACCGCCGGCCGGGTCGTCGGGGTCACCGCGACCGTCGGCAAGGACAAGAAGCCGGTCGAGTTCCGCGCCCCGCTGGTGATCGCCGCGGACGGGGTGTCCGGCCGGTTCGCGCTGTCGCTGGGCATCGCGAAGCGCGACGACCGGCCGATCGGCGTCGCGGTGCGGCGCTACTACGACAGCCCGTCCCGCACCAACGACGACTACCTGGAGTCCTGGCTGGAGCTGCGGGACGGCCGGGACAGCAGCAAGGACACCCTGCTGCCCGGGTACGGGTGGATCTTCGGTCTCGGTGACGGCCGGGTCAACGTCGGCCTCGGCGTGCTCAACTCGTCGGCCAGCTTCGGCCAGGCGAACTACCGCACCATGCTGACCGACTGGCTCGCCGGCACCCCGGACGAGTGGCAGCTCAACGACGAGCAGTACGCGACCGGGCCGGTGCGCGGCGCCGCGCTGCCGATGGGGTTCAACCGGGTGCCGCACTACACCCGCGGGGTGATGCTGATCGGCGACACCGCCGGCATGGTCAACCCGTTCAACGGCGAGGGCATCGCGTACGCGATGGAGTCCGGCGAGCTGGCCGCCGACGTCGCCGCGCAGGCGCTGTCCGCGCGGTCCGGCCCGGCCCGCGAGCGGATGCTCCGGTGGTACCCGCGCGAGCTGTCCCACCGGTACGGCGGCTACTACCGGCTGGGCGGCTGGTTCGTGAAGCTGATCGGCAACCCGGACGTGATGAAGCTCTGCACCCGGCACGGCATGCCGCACCCGATGCTGATGCGGTTCGTACTCAAACTGCTGGCAAATCTCACCGACCCTCGTGGGGGTGACGCGATGGACCGGATCATCAACACGCTGACCCGCGTCGCGCCCGCGGTGTAGGGCCGGATCGCGGGCCCGGCGCACCCCCGATAGCAGGGCGGACGCCGACCCGCAATAGGGTGAGTCGGTTTTGAAGAGATCGCAATAGGTGGACGTGCGCGCCCTCGCGGTGCGCCGGGAACTGGAGACAAGGCGATGTCGATCGCGCCGTACGTGCCGATTGCGGGGCTGTTCGTCCTCGGCGGCCTGTTCGCGCTCTTCTCCTGCACGATCGCGCCGTTCGTCGGCCCGAAGCGTTACAACCGGGCGAAGATGGAGGCCTACGAGTGCGGGATCGAGCCCGCTCCCGCGCCGACCGGCCGGTTCCCGGTCAAGTACTACATCACGGCGATGCTGTTCATCGTCTTCGACATCGAAATCATCTTCCTGTACCCGTGGGCCGTGTCGTACGACATGCTCGGCTTCTTCGGCTTCGTGGAGATGGTGCTGTTCATCGTCACGGTGTTCATCGCGTACGCCTACGTGTGGCGACGCGGTGGGCTGGACTGGGACTGAGGGGGCGTGACGACATGGGCCTAGAAGAGAACCTGCCCGGCATCCTGCTGGTCTCGGTCGAGAAGCTGGTGAACGTCGTACGCCGGTCGTCGATGTGGCCGGCGCAGTTCGGCCTGGCCTGCTGCGCGATCGAGATGATGACCACCGGCGCGGCCCGCTACGACACCGGCCGCTGGGGCATGGAGGTGTTCCGCGCCTCGCCGCGGCAGGCCGACCTGATGATCGTCGCCGGCCGGGTGAGCCAGAAGATGGCCCCGGTGCTGCGCCGCATCTACGACCAGATGGCCGACCCGAAATGGGTGCTGTCGATGGGCGTGTGCGCGAGCTCCGGCGGCATGTTCAACAACTACGCCATCGTGCAGGGTGTGGACCACGTCGTACCGGTGGACATGTACCTGCCGGGCTGCCCGCCGCGGCCGGAGATGCTGCTCGACGCGATCCTCAAGCTGCACGAGAAGATCATGCACGAGCCGCTGGGCGAGAAGCGCCGGCTGGAGCTGGCGGAGAAGGCGCTGACCGAGCCGGCGCCCGCGGTGCGGCCCGGCACGATGCCGTCGAGCTACCGGTACAACAAGGCGAAGCGCCGGCAGTGGACCGCCGCCGCGGCCGAGGGCCGCGAGGAGCAGCTGCGGATCGAGAACTGGATGCACGAGAACGACGACAAGGCGCCGGTGGCGCGCGACCGGTGGAAGGGATAGTCGTGGCCGACGAGAAGCTTCCGCATCCTGCGGAGGACAAGCCGTCCGCCGACGCCAAGCCCGCCGGCGAGCGGATGCCGCAGAGCACGGACGTGTCCGAGGGCCCGGCCGACGAGAAGGTCTACCCGGGCCACGCGGCGGCCGGCGAGCCGGATCCGTTGCCGGTCAAGCACCCGACCGACAGCATCGACCGGCTGCAGGCCACCGACGACCTGGACGAGATGGTCTCCGGTGGCGGCGCGCCGACCAGCAATCCGGTGCAGCACGGCATGTTCGGCGTGATCGGCTCCGGCGACACCTCCGGGATGGGCGGGCTGGTGCGCCGCCGCCCGACCGCGGCACCGGCGGAGCGGCCGTACGGGTCCTACTTCGACGAGACGGTCGACGCGCTCGCCGCGGCGTTCCCGCAGTTCGACGCCGCGGTCGAGGCGGTCACCGTGGACCGCGACGAGCTGACCATCCACATCCGGCCCGAGTTCATCGCGCAGGTCTGCCAGACCATGCGGGACGACCCGGCCCTGCGGTACGAGTTCTGCTCCGACGTGTCCGGCACCGACTACCTGGGTGAGGCGCGGCGGCTGCACGTCACGTACCACCTGCTGTCGATGACGTTCCGGCGCCGGGTGCGGCTGGAGGTCGCGGTGAGCGTCGACGACCCGCACGTGCCGTCGGTGACGAAGGTGTACCCGACCGCCGACTGGCAGGAGCGGGAGACCTACGACATGTACGGCGTGATCTTCGACGGCCATCCCAACCTGACCCGGATCCTGATGCCGGACGACTGGGAGGGCCACCCGCAGCGCAAGGACTACCCGCTGGGCGGGGTTCCGGTGGAGTACAAGGGCGCCGAGATCCCACCGCCGGACGAGCGGAGGCAGTACAAGTGACCGAGCATTCAACGTCGAGCCGGGCTTCGGCCAAGGACCCGTTCGCGGCGACCGCGCGGGACACCACCGAGGGCAAGGTCTACACCGTCACCGGCGGCGACTGGGACACCATCGTCGGCTCCGACGACCCGCTGCACCACGAGAAGCTGGTCATCAACATGGGCCCGCAGCACCCGTCCACGCACGGCGTGCTGCGGCTGGTGCTGGAGATGGAGGGGGAGACGGTCACCGACGTTCGTCCGGTGATCGGCTACCTGCACACCGGCATCGAGAAGAACATGGAGTACCGCACCTGGACGCAGGGCTCCACGTTCGTCACCCGCGCCGACTACCTGTCGCCGGTGGCCAACGAGACCGTGTACTGCCTGGCGGTCGAGAAGCTGCTCGGGGTCGAGATCACCGAGCGGGCCCGGCTGATCCGGGTGCTGATGCTGGAGCTCAACCGGATCGCCTCGCACCTGGTCTGGTTCGCCACCACCGGCATGGAGCTCGGCGCCACCACGATGATGATCATCGGGTTCCGTGAGCGCGAGATGATCCTGGAGATCTTCGAGCTGATCACCGGGCTGCGGATGAACATGGCGTACGTGCGGCCCGGCGGCGTCGCGCAGGACGTCACCCAGGACGCGATCGACGCGATCCGCGAGTTCCTCAAGGTGATGCCGAAGCGGCTCAAGCAGTACGAGAACCTGATGAACGGCCAGCCGGTGCTGCACGCCCGTACCAAGGGCGTCGCCTACCTGGACGTGTCGGGCTGTCTCGCGCTGGGCGTCACCGGCCCGGTGCTGCGCTCCGCCGGTCTGCCGTGGGACCTGCGCAAGACCATGCCCTACCTGGGCTACGACGAGTTCGACTTCGAGGTGCCGACCGAGACCACCTGCGACGTGTACGGGCGCTGGATGGTCCGGTGGCACGAGTGCCAGGAGTCGCTGAAGATCGTCCAGCAGGTGCTGGACCGGCTGGAGCCGGGCCCGGTGATGGTCGAGGACAAGAAGATCGCGTGGCCGGCGCAGCTCGCGATCGGTACCGACGGGATGGGCAACTCGCTGTCCCACGTCGCGAAGATCATGGGCCAGTCGATGGAGGCCCTGATCCACCACTTCAAGCTGGTCACCGAGGGCTTCCGGGTACCGGCCGGCCAGGTGTACACGTCGATCGAGTCGCCGCGCGGCGAGATCGGCTGCCACGCCGTGTCCGACGGCGGCACCCGGCCCTACCGCGTACACGTGCGCGAACCCAGCTTCGTGAACCTGCAGGCGCTGCCCGCGATCTCCGAGGGCGGCCTGCTCGCCGACGTGGTCGCCGGTGGCGCCTCTCTGGACCCGGTCATGGGTGGGGTTGATCGTTGATGTCGTACGAAGAGCTGGACACCGAGGAGAACCGGGGTCGCGCGGCCGAGATCAGGGCGCGCTTCCCGGAGGGGCGGGAGCGCTCCGCGCTGCTGCCGCTGCTGCATCTGGTGCAGTCGGTGGAAGGCAAGGTGACGCCGGACGGCATCCGGTTCTGCGCCGAGCAGCTCGGCATCACCCGGGCCCAGGTCGGCGCCGTGGCCACCTTCTACACCATGTACAAGCGTGGCCGGACCGGCAACCACCTGGTCAGCGTCTGCACCAACACGCTGTGCGGGATGATGGGCGGCGACAAGACCTACCAGGCGTTGTCGAAGCACCTCGGGGTGGGGCACGAGGAGACCACCGAGGACGGCACGATCACGCTGGAGCACGCCGAGTGCCTGGCCGCCTGCGACTACGCGCCGGTGCTGACCGTCGACTACGAGTTCTACAACAACGTCGACGAGGCCAAGGGGCTGGAGATCGTGCAGCGGCTGCAGGCCGGCGAGGTGCCGCACCCGGACCGGGGTGCGGAGCCGGCCGGGCTGGCCGGCATCGGCGAGCAGCTCGCCGGGTACGGCGACGGCCGGCCCGGTGCGGTCGCCGACAACGCGACCGGCGAGCCGACGCTGCGCGGCATCCGGCTGGCCGCCGACAACGACATCTCGGTGCCGGGCTTCGACCCGAACACACCGATCCCCTCGAAGGAGGGTAAGTAGGCATGAGCCCCTCTCCAGAGGTGTTGCAGAAGCTCACCCCGGTGCTCACCAAGCGCTGGCTGTCGCCGGACGCGTGGCGGATCAACACGTACGAGAAGCTCGACGGCTACCTGGGCCTGAAGAAGGCGCTGAAGTCGCACCCGGACGACCTGATCGCCCTGGTGAAGGACTCCGGCCTGCGTGGCCGCGGTGGCGCCGGCTTCCCGACCGGGCTGAAGTGGTCGTTCATCCCGCAGAACGACGGCAAGCCGCACTACCTGGTGGTCAACGCCGACGAGGGCGAGCCGGGTACCTGCAAGGACCTGCCGATGATGATGAACGATCCGCACGCGCTGATCGAGGGCATCGTCATCACCTGCTACGCGATCCGGGCCGAGCGGGCGTACATCTACATCCGCGGCGAGGCGGTGCACGCCGCGCGGCGGCTGCGGCACGCGGTCGCCGAGGCGTACGCGCGGGGCTACCTGGGCCGCAACATCCTCGGTACCGGCCTCAACGTGGAGCTGGTCGTGCACAGCGGCGCCGGCGCGTACATCTGCGGCGAGGAGACGGCGCTGCTGGACTCGCTGGAGGGCTTCCGCGGCCAGCCGCGGCTGAAGCCGCCGTTCCCGGCGACGCACGGGCTCTACTCGTCGCCGACCGTGGTGAACAACGTCGGCACCATCGCCTCGGTGCCGTACATCGTGCTCGGCGGCGTCGACTGGTGGCGCCAGATGGGTACCGAGAAGTCGTCCGGCCCGATGATCTACTCGCTGTCCGGCCGGGTCGTGAACCCGGGCCAGTACGAGTGCACGATGGGCATCACGCTGCGCGAGCTGCTGGAGCTGTGCGGCGGGATGCAGCCCGGCCACGAGCTGAAGTTCTGGACCCCGGGCGGCTCCTCGACGCCGCTGTTCACCGCCGAGCACCTGGACGTCCCGCTGGACTTCGACTCGGTGGCGGCGCAGGGCTCGATGCTGGGCACCACGGCGACGCAGATCTTCTCCGACCAGGACTGCCCGGTCTACGCCACGTACCGGTGGATCGAGTTCTACGCGCACGAGTCGTGCGGCAAGTGCACCCCCTGCCGGGAGGGCAACTACTGGATGGCGCGGATCCTGCGCCGCATCCTGTCCGGCGCGGGCACCTACGACGACCTCGACACCCTGCTGGACGCGTGCGACAACCTGCTCGGCCGGTCGTTCTGCGCGCTGGGCGACGGCGCCACCTCCCCGGTGACCTCGTCGATCAAGTACTTCAAGCAGGACTACCTGGACTACATCGAGGGGCGTAAGAAGCCGCTGCTCGACGCTCGCGAACTCGTGGGAGCGCACTGACATGACCGTCACGCAGCAGAAGGACGGCGAGATCGTCGAGACGGTCACGCTCACCATCGACGGCATCGAGACCACCGTGCCCAAGGGCACCCTGGTGATCCGGGCCGCCGAGGCGCTGGGCATCGCGATCCCGCGGTTCTGCGACCACCCGCTGCTCGACCCGGCCGGCGCCTGCCGGCAGTGCCTGGTCGAGGTGGAGGGCCAGCGCAAGCCGATGACCTCCTGCACCACCACCTGCACCGACGGCATGGTGGTGAAGACGCAGTTGACCTCTCCGGTGGCCAGGAAGGCCCAGGAGGGGATCATGGAGTTCCTGCTGATCAACCACCCGCTGGACTGCCCGATCTGCGACAAGGGCGGCGAGTGCCCGCTGCAGAACCAGGCGATGTCCAACGGCCGGTCGGACTCCCGGTTCGTGGAGGAGAAGCGGAAGTACCCGACGCCGCTCGCGATCTCCACCCAGGTGCTGCTCGACCGGGAGCGTTGCGTGCTGTGCCAGCGCTGCACCCGGTTCTCCGAGGAGATCGCCGGCGACCCGTTCATCGACCTGATGGAGCGCGGCGCCGCCGAGCAGATCGGCGTCTTCTCCGACACGCCGTACCTCGAGGGCGACCACGCCGCGACGAACACCTCCGGCGACCCGTTCAACTCGTACTACTCCGGCAACACCATCCAGATCTGCCCGGTCGGCGCGCTGACCGGCTCGGACTACCGGTTCCACTCCCGGCCGTTCGACCTGGTGAGCACGCCGTCGATCAACGAGCACGACGCCGGCGGCGACGCGATCCGGGTCGACCACCGGCGCGGCAGCGTGATGCGCCGGCTGTCCGGTGAGGACAGCGCGGTCAATGAGGAGTGGATCAGCGACAAGACCCGGTTCGCCTTCCGGTACGCCAACGGCAGCGACCGGCTGGTCTACCCGCGGGTCCGGGACGAGGACGGCACGCTGCGCGAGACCAGCTGGTCCGAGGCGCTGCTGGTGGCGGCCGAGGGGCTCGCCGCCGCCCGGGACAACGGCGGGGTCGGGGTGCTGACCGGCGGCCGGGTCACCGTCGAGGACGCCTACGCGTACGCGAAGTTCGCCCGGGTGGCGCTTGCCACCAACGACGTGGACTTCCGGGTGCGACCGCACTCGGCCGAGGAGACCGCGTTCCTGGCCGACTACGCGGCCGGGGTCAGCCCGAACAACGGCGGCGTGACCTACACCGACGTCGAGCAGGCGCCGGCGGTGCTGCTGGTCGGCCTGGAGGCCGAGGAGGAGGCGCCGTCGCTGTTCCTGCGGCTGCGCAAGGGAAACCGCAAGCACGGCCTGCGCCTGTTCTCGGTGCAGCCGTTCGCGAGCCCGGGCGTGACCAAGGCGAACGGCACCCTGCTGCCGGTCGTACCGGGCGGCGAGGCGGAGCTGCTGACCGCGCTGGCCGGCGACGCGATCGGGCCGTCCGCGGAGGCCGAGCAGGCCCGTTCCGCGGTGCGTACCGACGGGGCGATCATCCTGGTCGGCGAGCGGCTGGCGGCGGTGCCCGGCGGGCTGTCCGCGGCGGCGCTGCTGGCCGACACCACCGGCGCCCGGCTGGCCTGGGTGCCGCGCCGGGCCGGTGACCGCGGCGCGGTGGACGCCGGCTGCCTGCCGACGCTGCTGCCGGGCGCGCGGCCGGTCTCGGATCTGAGCGGCCGGGTCGAGCTCGCCTCGTACTGGGGGGTCGACTCGCTGCCGTCCGCGCCGGGCCGCGACACCGCGGAGATGCTGGTCGCGGCGGCCACCGGGCAGCTGGCCGGGCTGGTCGTCGGCGGCGTCGACCCGGGCGACCTGCCCGACCCGGCCGCCGCCGAGCAGGCGATGGAGGCGGTCGGCTTCCTGGTCTCGCTGGAACTGCGGGACGGCTGGGTGCCGCAGCACGCGAACGTGGTGTTGCCGGTGGCGCCGGTCGTCGAGAAGGCCGGTTCGTTCCTGAACTGGGAGGGCCGGCTGCGGATCTTCGACACGGTGCTGTCCACCGGCGCGATGACCGACGCCCGGGTGCTGAACTCGATCGCCGACGAGATGGGCATCGCCCTCGGCACCGGCGACCCGCGGCGGATCCGGGCCGAGCTGGCCGGGCTGCCGGCGCACGAGGTGCGGCCGACGCCGCCGAGCTACCCGGCCGCCGAGCTGCCGAAGCCCGACGCCGGGCAGGCCGTGCTGGCCAGCTGGCACCACCTGCTCGACCTGGGCAGCCTGCAGGACAACGCGGAGTTCCTGGCCGGTACGGCCCGGCCCGCGGTGGTGCGGCTGTCCGCGGCGACCGCGGCGGAGATCGGCGCGCAGGACGGCGCGCAGGTCACCGTCTCGACCGAGCGCGGCGCGATCACGCTGCCGCTGCGGATCAGCGCGATGCCCGACCGGGTGGTGTGGCTGCCGACGAACTCGGCCGGCAGCACCGTCCGCCGCACCCTCGGCACCGACGCGGGCGCGGTGGTGTCGATCCGTACCGACGGCGGTGCCCGGCAGGCCGGCGACGGCGCGGGGCACGGCACCGGTGACGGCGCGGGGCACAGTACCGCCGACGGCGCAGGGCACGGAGCCCGGCACGCGCAGTCCACAGAGGAGGACCAGTGAACACCTCCGGCCTCGTACGGCTGGCCGAGGCGGGGCAGCCCGCTGGGTTCGGGCACGACGTCTGGTGGATCGTCCTGATCAAGGTCGTCGCCGCGTTCGTGCTGCTGTTGCTGCTGACCCTGTTCGCGGTCGTGTTCGAGCGCAAGGTGATCGGCGCGTTCCAGGTGCGTCCCGGGCCGAACCGGAAGGCGCGCGGCTTCGGCTGGCTGCAGTCGCTGTTCGACGGGTTGAAGCTGGCGTTCAAGGAAGAGATCATTCCCGCGCTGGCCGACAAGCCGGTCTACTTCATCGCGCCGGTCATCTCCGGCGCGGTCGCGTTCATCTCGTTCGCGGTGATCCCGATCGGCGCGCAGGTCAGCCTGTTCGGGCACACGACCATGCTGCAGGTCGGCGACGTGCCGGTGGCGGTACTGGTGGTGCTCGCCGCGTCGTCGATGGCGGTGTACGGCACGGTGCTCGCCGGCTGGGCCTCCGGCACCAGCTGGCCGCTGCTCGGCGGGATGCGCGCCGCGGCGCAGATGATCTCGTACGAGGTCGCGATGGGGCTGTCGATGGTCGCGGTGTTCATGACCGCGCACTCGATGTCCACCTCGGAGATCGTCAACGGCCAGATCAAGACCTGGTACTTCATCCCGCTGCTGCCGAGCTTCATCATCTACTTCATCTCGGCGCTCGGTGAGGGCAACCGGACCCCGTTCGACCTGCCGGAAGGCGAGTCGGAGCTGACCGGTGGCTACCTCACCGAGTACTCGTCGTTCAAGTTCGCGATGTTCTACCTGGCCGAGTACATCGCGATGGTGACGATCTCCGCGCTGTGCGTGACGCTGTTCTTCGGTGGCTGGCGCGCCCCGTGGCCGATCTCGCTGTGGGACGGCGCGAACTCCGGCTGGATCACCATCGTCTGGTTCCTGGCCAAGACGATCATCTTCATGGGCGTACTGGTGTGGATCCGGGCGACGCTGCCCCGGGTGCGCTACGACCAGCTGATGTCGCTGGGCTGGAAGGTCCTCATGCCGGTCAACCTGGTGTGGATCCTGATCCTCGCCGGGCTGCGGCTGACCGCACGCAACTACGACCAGACCCGCTGGCTGGTGCTGGCCGGGATCGTGGTCACGTTGCTGCTGCTGGTGCTGCTCTGGCCGGAGAAGGAGAAGGACGAGAAGACCCAGGCCAAACGCAGGGTCGACACCGGCGTCGGCGGGTATCCGACCCCACCGGTCGACCTGGTCGTGCCGCCGAACCCGCACCTCAAGCGGATCGAGGCACAGCGCGAGGCGGCCACCGTCGGCGCGCCCAGCGGTACCAGCGAATCGCCCGGTGCGGCCGGCGGCAGTGGCTCGGCCGGTACGGGCTCGGCCGGTACGTCCGGCAAGGAGGAATGAGTCGTGTTCGAACCCATCAAGGGTTTCGGGGTCTCCCTCGCGAACATGTTCAAGCCGCATGTGACCGAGAAGTACCCGGAGAAGATGCGGCCGACGGCACCCCGGTACCACGGCCGGCACATCCTGAACCGGCACCCGGACGGGCTGGAGAAGTGCGTCGGCTGCGAGCTGTGCGCGTGGGCCTGCCCGGCCGACGCGATCTACGTCGAGGGTGCCGACAACACCGACGAGGAGCGCTACTCGCCCGGTGAGCGGTACGCCGGGACGTACCAGATCAACTACCTGCGCTGCATCTTCTGCGGCCTGTGCATCGAGGCCTGCCCGACCCGTTCGCTGACCATGAGCAACGAGTACGAGCTGGCCAACGACAGCCGGCAGGACCTGATCTTCACCAAGGAGCAGTTGCTGGCGCCGCTGCTGCCGGGCATGGAGCAGCCGCCGCACCCGCTGCGGCTGGGCGACGACGAGCAGGACTACTACGTCGGCGCCATGCAGAACCCGGGCGCCTCGGCCGGCGCGGAGTACTCGCCGCAGCAGGAGAGCGCCCGCGAGACCGCCGCGAAGCAGGGCAACGGAGGTGCGGCATGACGCACGTGCTCGCCCACCCGCTGGCCACCCACCTGCTCGCGGTCGCCAGCCCGGGCGCCATGGGTACCGGCGAGAAGGTGTCGTTCTGGGTGCTCGGGATCATCGCGCTGGGCTGCGCGATCGGCATGGTCGCCGCCCGCAACGCGATGCACTCGGCGTTGTTCCTCGTGGTGACCATGTTCTGCCTGGGGATCTTCTACATCATCCAGGCCGGACCGTTCATCGGCATGGCGCAGATCATCGTGTACACCGGCGCCATCATGATGCTGTTCCTGTTCGTGCTGATGCTGATCGGACGGGACGTCTCCGACTCGCTGATCGAGACGCTGCGCGGGCAACGTACCGCCGGCATCCTGATCGGCCTGGGGCTGGCGCTGCTGCTCGGCTCCGGCCTGGCCCGCGGCCTCGGCGCGGTCGACGCCCGTGGTCTGGAGACGGCGAACAACGCGAACGGCGGCAACGTGCCGGGCCTCGCCGCGCTGGTGTTCACCCGGTACGTGTTCGCGTTCGAGGTCACCTCGGCGCTGCTGATCACCGCCGCGGTCGGCGCGATGGTGCTGGCGCACGTCCAGCGCCGGGGCGAGAAGAAGACGCAGAAGGAACTGTCCCGGGAGCGGTTCGCCGAGGGCAGCTACCCGGCGCCGAAGACCGGCCCCGGCGTGTTCGCGCACAGCAACTCGGTGGCCACCCCGGCGATCCTGCCGGACGGTACGAAGTCGGCGCGGAGCATCTCGCCGCTGGTGCCGCCGCGCGAGCTGACCGCCGAGGACACCCGGCCCAAGGACACCCTCACCGGAGGCGACCAGTGACCCCGACCTACTACCTGGTGCTCTCCGCGGCGCTGTTCTGCATCGGCGCCGTCGGCGTGCTGATCCGCCGCAACGCCATCGTGGTGTTCATGTGCATCGAGCTGATGCTGAACGCGGGCAACCTGTCGCTGGTCACGTTCGCCCGGATCAACGGCAGCCTGGACGGTCAGATCATGGCGTTCTTCGTGATGGTGGTGGCCGCCGCGGAGGTCGTGGTCGGGCTTGCGATCATCATGTCGATCTTCCGGACCAGGCGCTCCGCCTCCGTCGACGACGCCAACCTGCTGAAGTACTGAGGAATTTCGATGACTGAGCCGGCACTGGCTGAACAGGTGCATTACGCGACGGCGAGCGGTGCGCTGTCGAGCGTGTGGCTGCTGATCGCCATCCCGTTGGCGAGCGCCGTGGTGTTGCTGCTGGCCGGACGCAGGTCCGACCGGTGGGGGCACATCCTCGGCTGCGCCAGCATCGGCGCCTCGTTCGTCCTCGCGGTCTGGTACTTCTTCGCGCTGCGCGGGCTGGGACACAAGGCGGTGTCCGAGCACCTCGGCAGCTTCATCCAGGTCGGCGGCTACAAGGTCGACTGGGGCATCCTGTACGACCCGCTGTCCGCGACCTTCGCGCTGCTGATCACCGGCGTGGGCTTCCTGATCCACGTGTACGCGATCGGCTACATGAAGGAGGACCCGGGCCGGCGCCGCTTCTTCGGGTACTTCAACCTGTTCGCCGCGGCGATGCTGCTGCTGGTGCTCGGCAACAACTTCCTGATGACGTTCATCGGATGGGAGGGCGTCGGCGTCGCGTCGTACCTGCTGATCTCCTGGTACCAGGACCGGCCGAGCGCGGCGACCGCCGGCAAGAAGGCGTTCCTGATGAACCGGGTCGGTGACGCCGCCTTCCTGGTCGCGATGTTCCTGATGTTCGGCTACCTGGGCAGCACCGACTTCGCCACCGTGTTCAACGGGGTGGGCGCGCTGCCGCACGGGGTGACCCTGGCGATCGCGCTCTGCCTGCTCGGCGGTGCCTGCGGCAAGTCCGGCCAGTTCCCGCTGCAGGCCTGGCTGCCGGACGCGATGGAGGGCCCGACCCCGGTGTCGGCGCTGATCCACGCCGCGACGATGGTCACCGCCGGCGTCTACCTGATCGCCCGCGCGCACCCGATCTTCGACGCCACCACGATCGGCTCCACCATCGTGGTCGCGGTCGGCGCGTTCACCCTGCTGCTCGGGTGCATCATCGGTTGCGCGAAGGACGACATCAAGCGCGTCCTGGCGTACTCGACGGTCAGCCAGATCGGCTACATGTTCCTCGCCGTCGGCCTCGGCGGCGGCGCCTACGCGCTGGGCATCCTGCACCTGCTGGCCCACGGCTTCTTCAAGGCCGGCCTGTTCCTCGGTGCCGGCTCGGTGATGCACGGGATGAAGGACCAGACCGACATGCGCCGCTTCGGCGGCCTGTGGAAGTACATGAAGGTCACCTGGATCACCGTCGGCCTCGGCTTCCTGGCCATCATCGGCATCCCGCCGCTGTCCGGCTTCTTCTCCAAGGACCCGATCATCGAGGCGGCGTTCGCCCGCGGCGGCTGGCAGGGCTGGGTGTTCGGCCTGGCCGCCCTGCTCGGCGCCGGGCTGACCGCGTTCTACATGACCCGGTTGTTCGTGCTGACGTTCCACGGCAAGAAGCGGTGGACCGACGACATCGAGCACCCACACGAGTCGCCGGCGGTCATGCAGGTACCGATGATCCTGCTCGCGATCGGTTCGGTCGCGGCCGGCGGCCTGCTGGTGTACGGGGGGTTCACCGACTGGCTGGAGCCGGTGTTCGGCACCACCGAGGTGCCGGAGGCGGTGCACTACAGCAAGGCGCTGATGACCGGCATCAGCATCGTCGTGGTGCTGCTCGGCGTCGTGATCTCCTGGCTGCTGTTCCGCCGCGGTACCGCGGAGACCGAGCAGCCGGCCCGGACCGCGATCGTCCGCGCCGCCCGGGAGAACCTGTACGGGGACGTCCTCAACGAGACGCTCTTCGAACTGCCCGGCAAGCTGCTGACCCGGGCGGCGGTCTTCATGGACGGCAAGGGCGTGGACGGCATCGTCACCGGCCTGGCCGCGATCGTGGGCGGCAGCTCCAGCCGGCTGCGCCGGCTCCAGACCGGTTTCGTCCGGTCGTACGCATTGACGATCCTCGGAGGTGCGCTCGTCGTGGTGGCAGCGCTGATGGCGGTGAAGCTCGGGTGAGCGAGCAGAAGCGAACAACCCGTGTGACATCCGAGCGAAGCGAGGCGCGGTCGTGAACAACTTCCCGTTCCTGTCGGTGCTGACCGTGGCGCCGGCGGTGGGCGCGTTGGTGGTGGCGTTGCTGCCGCGCAGCAACCCGCGGCTGGCCAAGATCGTGGCGCTGGTCTGGTCGCTGGCGTTGCTGGCGATCACGGCGGTCATGTGCGTGACGTTCAAGGCGAACGGCCCGCGGTTCCAGTTCCGCGAGTCGTACCCGTGGATTCCGGCCTGGGGCATCCGGCTCACCGTGCAGGCGGACGGCATCGCGCTGGTGATGCTGGGCCTGGTCGCGGTGCTGGTGCCGATCGTGATCGCGGCGAGCTGGCACGACGCGGACAAGACCAAGCGCTCGGTGAACAACTACTTCGCCCTGCTGCTCGCGCTGGACGCGACGATGATCGGCGTGTTCGCCGCCGCGGACGTGTTCCTGTTCTACGCGTTCTTCGAGGTCATGCTCATCCCGATGTACTTCCTCATCGGGTCGTTCGGTGGCGCCCGACGGCAGTACGCGGCGGTCAAGTTCTTCCTGTACTCGCTGTTCGGCGGGCTGTTCATGCTGGCCGCGGTGATCGGGCTGTGGGTCGTCGGCGGGCACACCCTGGACTGGAACGCGCTGAGTCACATCTCCATGTCCACCAGTACGGGCAGGTGGCTGTTCCTCGGGTTCTTCCTGGCGTTCGCGATCAAGGCGCCGTTCTTCCCGTTCCACACCTGGCTGCCGGACGCCGGTGGTGCCGCCCCCGCCGGGGCCGCGGCGCTGCTGGTCGGCGTGCTGGACAAGGTCGGCACGTACGGGATCCTGCGGTTCTGCTTCTCGCTGTTCCCGGAGGCGACCCGGTTCTTCGCGCCGCTCGGGCTGGCGCTCGCGGTGGTCGGCATCATCTACGGCTCGCTGCTCGCGGTGGGCCAGAACGACCTGAAGCGGCTCGTCGCGTACACCTCGATCGCGCACTTCGGTTTCATCGGCATCGGGATCTTCGCGTTCACCAGCCAGGCCGGGACCGGCGCCGTGCTCTACATGCTCAACCACGGCCTGTCCACCGGTGCGCTGTTCCTGATCGTCGGGATGCTGGTGCAGCGGCGCGGCTCGGCCAACATCCGTGACTTCGGCGGCGCGGCCAAGCTGGTACCGGTGCTCGCCGGCTGCTTCCTGGTCGTCGGGTTCTCGTCGCTGGCGCTGCCGGGCACCTCGCCGTTCGTCAGCGAGTTCCTGGTGCTGCTCGGCACGTTCAGCACGCACAAGGCGTTGGCGATCGTGGCCACCTCGGGCGTGATCCTGGCCGCCGGCTACATCCTCTGGATGTACCAGCGGACCATGCAGGGCAACCTGAACCCGGAGCTGTCCACCTCGTCCGGCTTCAAGCACGACCTGACCGGCCGGGAGAAGTGGGTGGTGGCGCCGCTGATCGCGCTGATCTTCATCCTCGGCGTCTACCCGAAGCCGGTGATCGACGTGATCAGCCCGGCGGTCGCGGCAACCATGCACGACGTCGGCAAGAGCGACCCGGTGCCGGCGACCCGCGCCGTGGACAACGGGTCCGGCGGCTCTAGCGCGGTAGGAGACAACAAGTGAGCACCGGCGACGTGCTGGCGGCGCAGATCTCGGCGCCGCATATCAACTACGGTGCGATCGCGCCGCTGCTGATCGTGCTGGGTGTCGGCGCGCTCGGCGTCCTCGCCGAGGCGGCCCTGCCGCGCGCCTACCGCTACCTGGTGCAGGTGCTGCTGACCCTGGCGGCGCAGGTCGCGGCGCTGGTCATCGTGATCGTCGAGGGCGTCCGGCACTACGCGTCGAACCCGACGCTGACCGCCAACGACGCGCTCGCGGTGGACGGCCCGGCGCTGTTCCTGCAGGGTTCGATCCTGATCCTGGGCATCCTCGCCACGCTGCTGATCGCCGACCGGCGGCTGGAGCGGGGCGGCGCGTTCGTCGCCGAGGCGGCGGTCGTCGCCGGCACCGAGGCGGACGCCAAGCAGGCCCGGCACCAGCCGAGCCAGACCGAGGTGTTCCCGCTGACGCTGTTCGCGCTCGGCGGCATGATGCTGTTCTGCTCGGCGAACGACCTGCTCACCATGTTCGTCGCGCTGGAGGTTCTGTCCCTCCCGCTGTACCTGGCCTGCGGGCTGGCCCGCCGGCGCCGGCTGCTGTCCCAGGAGGCGGCGGTCAAGTACTTCCTGCTCGGCGCGTTCGCCTCGGCCTTCTTCGTGTACGGCATGGCCATGCTCTACGGCTTCGCCGGCACGGTGGAGCTGCACGGCATCGCGACCGCCGCGCTGTCGTCGAACAAGAGCGACCTGCTGATGTTCGTCGGCCTGGCGATGCTCGCGATCGGCCTGCTGTTCAAGGCCGCCGCGGTCCCGTTCCACGTGTGGACCCCGGACGTGTACCAGGGCGCCCCGACGCCGATCACCGCGCTGATGGCGTCCTGCACCAAGATCGCCGCGTTCGGCGGCATCCTGCGGGTGCTGTACGTGGCGTTCCTGGACAGCCGGTGGGACTGGCGCCCGGTGCTCGCGGTGATCGCGGTCGCGACGATGCTCATCGGCGCGGTCCTCGCGGTGACCCAGACCGACATCAAGCGGCTGCTGGCGTACTCGTCGGTGGCCAACGCCGGGTACGTGCTGACCGGCGTGCTGTCGATGCAGAAGTCCGGCATCACCAGCTCGCTGTTCTACCTGGTCGCGTACGGGTTCACGGTGGTGGCGGCGTTCGGCCTGCTGACCCTGGTCCGGGACGCGGACGGGGAGGCGACCCACCTGTCCCGCTGGGCCGGGCTCGGGCGCAAGTCGCCGCTGCTCGCCGGGACGTTCGCCTTCCTGATGCTCTCCTTCGCCGGTATCCCGCTGACCAGCGGGTTCACCACGAAGTTCGCGGTGTTCGGCGCGGCCCTGGACGGCGGCCAGACCGCCCTGGTGATCTTCGGTGTGATCTCCAGCGTGCTGCTCGCCTTCCCGTACCTGCGCGTCATCGTGCTGATGTACCTGCAGGAACCGGCCGAGGACGCGCCCACCGTGGCGGTGCCGGGCGCGATGACCGCGACCGCGCTGGCCCTCGGTACCGTCGCGACCCTGGTGTTCGGCCTGGCGCCGAGCCTGGTGCTGCACGTGGCGCAGGGCGCGGCGACGTTCGTCGGTTGATCCGGCGGCCACCGGCGGGCCCGCCGGTGGCCGCCTCGGCCGCTGCCGCCACCCGCGGCCCGCGGCCAGGCGCCCGTTCCGTACGGGGCGCCGAGGCTGTTGGGCCCTCGTGATCGGCTCGCTCGATCCGAGGCCCGACGGCCTCTTTGCGTGTGTGTGCTGGACGGCTTCCGACGGGCTCCACCGTTCGGGCAGTGAGGCGGTGTGGCATCGTGGGTGCCGTGGCGAGGACGACGCAGGCAGACCGTGTGGTCGCCGGTACGGAGGCGACGATGGCCGCTGCCGAGCTGGACTTCGACGACGCCGAGCTGAGCTCCGCGTTGACCACCGGGCTGGGCGAGGTGGAGCAGGCGCTGCTGGCCGCCGTGTCCGGCGCCGACCCGTACGTCACGGAGATGGCCCGGCACCTCACCTACGCCGGCGGCAAGCGCACCCGGCCGCTGCTGGTGCTGCTCGGTGCGCACTTCGGCAAGCCGGACGTGCCCGAGGTGCTGCAGGCCGCCGTCGTCGTCGAGCTGACCCACCTGGCCACGCTCTACCACGACGACGTGATGGACGAGGCGTCGGTGCGCCGCGGCGCGCAGAGCGCCAACGCCCGGTTCGGCAACAGCGTCGCCATCCTGACCGGCGACTACCTGTTCGCCCGCGCCTCCGACATCGTCTCCGAGCTGGGGCCGGAGGCGGTGCGGATCCAGGCCCGCACCTTCGCCCGACTGGTACACGGCCAGATCCGCGAGACGGCCGGCCCGCGCGGCGCCGATCCGGTGCAGCACTACCTGGACGTGCTGGCGGAGAAGACCGGCGCGCTGATCGCCACCTCGGCCCGGTTCGGTGCCATGTTCGGTGGCGCCGACCCGGCGATGGTGGCCGCGATCGCCGAGTTCGGCGAGACGTTCGGGATGGCGTTCCAGCTGTCCGACGACCTGCTCGACATCGCCTCGGACACCGACCAGTCCGGCAAGACCCCCGGTACCGACCTGCGCGAGGGCGTGCTGACTCTCCCGGTGCTGTACGCGCTGGGGTCCGACGACCCGGACAGTCGCCGGCTCGCCGAGATCGTCCAGGGTCCGGTCACCGACGACGAACTGCACGCCGAGGCGTTGACGCTGCTGCGCGACTCGGTCGGGATGGACCGCGCCCGCGCCACCGTCCGCGACTACGCCGACCGCGCCCGCGCCCAGCTGGAGGCGCTGCCGGACGTTCCCGCCCGAGCCGCTCTCGACCATCTCTGCTCCCACGTCGCCGCTCGCACCCGCTGACCTGCCGTCTCGGCCTGCGGTGGCCGGGGTGTCCGCGGTCTGGCAAGCGCTTGCCGCCCGGACGGTTCGATGATCAACGGGGCGGGTTGAGCCAGATGCGCAGAGCGGTCAGCGGGGTGCAGCCGGCGCGGACGGCGGCGGCGAGGTCGTCGCCGTGCTCGTACCCGACGACAGGAAGCGGCTCGAAGACCCGGTACGCGGTGGCGACGGCGCCGCGCCAGACGTCGGCGGGATCGCCGGTCGACGCGTACAGGTTGCTGATGCCGACGCTGCCCGCGCTGCGGTTCGCCACCGCACCGCCGGTCACCGTGTCGCCGTCGTAGCGGGCGAGTACCGCGACGTCCGGGTCGGCGAGCAGCTCGGGCCGGAAGATCCCGGCGCCACCACCCCACGAAGCGACCCAGGCGGCCAAGGCGCCGGCATCGTCGATACGACGCCACCGCAGCTCATCCGCGGGGCGCGACACCGCGCCGTCCGCTGGGCGCCGAGCCGGATCGTCGGCGCGGTGCCGCTCCGGCCCGTCCGCGGGGCGGTGCGCTGGTTCGTCCGTGCCGGCGGCGGTGGCGCCGACCTCCCGGTACAACCAGGTCGCCTCGATGATCGGCACGAAGCCAGCGGGGGACAGGTCGAGCGTGCCGAAACTGTCCTTGACCGAGCAGCCGGGCCCGGCGTCGATGCCGGCCAGCACCTCGTCCGCGGTGACCTCCGGGCGCAGCGTCACGGCGTCCGGATAGTACGGCGGGGTGCGCTCCCCGCAGCTCCACACCACGTCGGAGTCGTGGCTGGTCAGGCCGTGCGCGCGGCACATCGCTCGGCACCAGTCGGCGTTGTTGCGCGCCGCGAGCAGCGTTCTGTTCACCGCGCCATGTTCCCAGGCGCCCAGCCTGGACTCACCGCCTTTTCGGGCCCGGGCGGCTACAGTTGCCGGCCGGGGCGCGGCTTCGTTCCCGGAGAGGGGTCCGCGGATGCAGCTGATCGACGTCGACGGAACGCGGCTGGCGCTGTCGGTGTGGGGTGAGCCGGCGGCCCCGCCGGTGGTGCTGCTGCACGGTGGCGGGTCCACCCGGTCCGCCTGGGACGCCACCGCACCGACGCTCGGCCGGTCGCATCGGGTGTACGCGGTCGACCTGCGGGGCTACGGCGACAGCGACCGACCCGGGTCGTACTCGCTGGAGCTGATGCGCGACGACGTGGCCGGACTGATGGCCGAGCTGGGCGCGAGCCGGTTCTCGGTGGTGGGGCACTCCCTGGGCGGCACCGTGGCGTGGCTGCTGGCCCAGCGTCAACCCGACCGCGTCTCACACCTGGTGGTCGTCGACAGCGCGCCGCCCAGGGAACCGTTCGTCGTCGACCCCGGGCCGCGTCCCGACCCCGAGCCGCCGTACGACTGGGCTGCCACGGTGGCGGTGCTCGCCCAGCTGGCCGATCCGGATCCGGCCTGGTGGGCGGGGCTGGGCACGGTCACGGCGAGGACGCTGATCCTGGCCGGCGGCCCGAGCAGCCATGTGCCGCAACAGGTACTGGTCGACGCGCACGCCGCGGTGCCCGGCTCCCGGCTGGTCGAGATTCCCGTCGGCCACGACATCCACCGGGAGGCGCCGGACCGGTTCCTCTCCGAGGTCGTCCCCTGGCTGACGTCCCGGCGGTGACCTCGACGCGCGCCCCCGGGTCCGGTCGTCGTTCGCACGGCGGAGGTCCGGGTAGGTACCGGCGTCGGGTGCGCCCTGCCGGGGCCGCTCGCCGGGGCGTGGCCGGCTCGCGGGCTCGACCGGCAGCGCGCCGAACGTGGCCCGGCGCAGCCGTGCTGGGGCCGCTCGCCGGGACGTGGCCGGCTCGCGGGCTCGACCGGCAGCGCGCCGAACGTGGCCCGGCGCAGCCGTGCAGGGGCCGCTCGCCGGGACGTGGCCGGCTCACGGGCTCGACCAGCAGCGCGGCGAACGTGGCCCGGCGCAGCCGTGCGTTCGCCTGCGGCGCATATTGTGCCGGCATGGACTGGAACCTGCGTTCCTGCGCCCGGCACGGGCACGTCACGTACGCGCCGGACGAGGCGGAGCTGCGCGACCGGCTGCACGCCACGACGCCGCAGGGCGAGGCGTGGCGGTGCCTGCGCTGCGGCACGTACGCGATCGGGGCGGCCGCCGGCGCCGGACCGGCCGACCACGCCCCGCTGATCCCGCGCGGCGGCGCGATCCGGGACCGGCTGATCATCCGGATCCTCGCGGTGGAACGGTTCGTCCGCGGGCTGCTGATCGCCGCGGCAGCCGTGGCGGTCTGGTGGTTCCGCGACTCGCAGGCCAACCTGAGCCGGGTGTTCGAGTCGGACCTGCCGCTGGTGCGCCCGCTCGCCGACAAGTTCGGGTACGACCTGACCGACTCGCCGATCGTCGACGAGATCCGGAAAAGCTTCACGCTCAGCCACACCGTGCTGATCGTCATCGCCGCCGCCCTGCTGGCGTACGCGCTGATCGAGCTCGTCGAGGGCATCGGGCTGTGGCTGGTGAAGCGGTGGGCCGAGTACTTCACCGTGGTGGCCACGGCGGCGTTCCTGCCGCTGGAGATCTACGAGCTGACCGAGAAGGTCACCTGGCTGCGGATCGGCGCGCTGCTGTTCAACATCGCCGCGGTGATCTACCTGCTGATCACCAAGCGACTGTTCGGCCTGCGCGGCGGCGCCAAGGCCGCGCACGCCGCCCTCCTCGGCGACTCCCTCCTGGAGGTGGAACGCGCCGCAGTCTGACCCCCGCCGATCTCCTCCCTGCGGCACCATCCCGCGTCGCCCGTGAACTCGCGGCGCCAAGCTGCGTCGGTCGTGGTCTTGGTGCGCCAAGCTGGGTCGATCGGGGTCTTGAGGCGCCGAGCTGCGCCGATCGTGGACTTGGGGCGCCAAGCTGTGTCGAGCTGCGTCGAGTTGCGACTTGCGGTCGGCGGTTCCTTGCCGACACGCCGAGACGACTCCATGATCGACGGGGCGGGCGCTGCGCCTCGATCGACGGTGCACCCGGCGCCGTTACGGCTGGTGCGTCGGCGGCAGCGGCTGCGCGATGAGGAAGCGGTAGCCCTCGATCTCGGCGTCGAACGCGGTCTCGCCCCAGGCCCGCTCGCTCAGCGGCGCGGTGACCACCCCGGCGTCCGCATGCCGGGCGTGGACCGGCTCGATCGGCTCGCTGACCGGCAGCCGCAGGTACACGGTGACGCCGGCGCCCCGGTGCGACCGGGACGCGGCCGGCAGGAACTGCTCGTCCGCGGTGCCGAGCAGCACCTCGGCATCGCCGAGCCCGACGCACGCGAGCCGGTCGTCCGAGTCGGGTGGTGTGGCGAACAACAGCCGCCAGCCGAGCCGCGTCGTGAACAGCTCGGCCGACCGGTACGGGTCGTCGCAGGCGAGAAAGACCGACAGCATGCCGCGACCCTAGACCGGGGCACCGACGATCCGGCCTCCCGCCGAACGCGACTGGGCGGCCACTCGGGTACGGGCGATCAGAGTTCGGCGGTCTCGGCGGCCTGGACGGTGACGGGCGTCAGGCGGCTGCGCCGGGCCTGGTGCACCAGGTCGGCGGTGAAGACCGCCAGCGCGATCCACACCAGGACGAAGCCGATCAGCTCCGGCGCCGGCATCGGCTCGCCGTACAGGATCAGGCCGCAGCACAGCTGCATCGTCGGCGTCAGGTACTGCAGGACTCCGATCGCCGTCAGCGGCAGCCGGTTCGCCGCGGACGCGAACGACAGCAGCGGCACCATCGTGACCAGCCCGCCGCCCACCAGCAGCAGCGTGTGCCCGACCGAGATCGTGCCGAACGTGCCGGTACCGGTCGCGGACAGGTAGACCAGGTAACCGGCGGCGGGCAGCGCCAGTAGCGCCGACTCGGCGAACAGGCCGCGCGCCGCCGGCAGCCGCAACGTCTTCTTCGTCAACCCGTACAGCCCGAACGACGCGGCCAGGGTCAGCGCGATCCACGGCGGCCGGCCGTAGTCGACGGTGATCACCACGACCGCGGCCAGCCCGAACACGATCGCCACCCACTGCAGCCGCCGCAACCGCTCCCGCAGGATCGCGACGCCGAGCAGGATCGACACCAGCGGATTGATGAAGTACCCGAGCGCGGTCTCGACCACGTGCCCCGAGTTGACGCCGTAGATGTACGTGCCCCAGTTGACCGCGATCAGCCCCGCCGCCGCGACCAGCTTCGCCACGGTACGCGGACGGCGCAGCACCCCGGCGATCCACCGCCACTGCCGCAGGATCACCAGCAGCAGCGCGCAGCAGACCGCCGACCACAGGATCCGGTTCGCCAGGATCTCGACCGCGCCGGCCGGTCGCAGCAGCTTCCAGTAGATCGGGAACAGCCCCCACAACCCGTACGCGACCAGCCCGTACAGGTATCCGCGCCGCGTCTCGTCCACGCGCACACCGTAAGCACCACAACGCTTCCCGGCCCTGACCGTGTGCCCGACCTCACCCGCCCCGTACCACCCCTCGGGACGAGCCTCAGCGGTCCTGACAGGAAGGCGCCGGATGGCCGTCGAGGCTCACGGCTCACGCCACCGAATCTCGTACTGCCCCGGCGGCCCCTCCAGCCCACTCGGCTGACCCGGCTGGGCCGGCTGCGTGGAGCCTGTCGCCGGCGGCGCGCCGGTCAGCGGCGTGGCCTGCACCGGACGAGCAGGTACGCCCGGTGGACCGTTCGACGGCTGTCCGGGAGACGCCGCTGCGCTGCCGTCCAGGCTTGCGCTCGGCGTCTGGCCTGGTCCGCGCGTGGGCTGACTGCCGGGCTGCCAGCCATCCTGCGCGACGGCCTTGCGGCGGCGGGCGCGGACGGCGAGCACGATGATCAGGACGATGATGATCGCCAGTACGGCGGCACCGACCGCGATCCAGACACCGACGTTGCCGCTGCTGCTTGTCTCGGCGGGTGCCGCGGCCGCCTTCGACGAACTGCTGCCGGCGGCCGGCGCGTCGAGCTGCCCCAGCGGATTGCTCTTCACCGGGTCGACGTGCGCGGTGAGCGCCTTGACCGGATCGACGATCCCGTACCCGTACTGCGGGTTCCGCCCCGGCGCTCCCTTGTGATCGGCGGTCTTGATCAGCCGGTTGATCACGTTCGCCGCATCCAACGTCGGATACTTCGCCCGCACCAACGCCGCCGCCCCCGATACCAGCGCCGTCGCACTACTTGTACCGCCAGCCGTCTTGTACCCGGTTGTATCGCGCGGTCCCTTCTCCGGGTCCTCGACGGTTTTCGTGTCGGTGGTGAGTAGGTTCTCAGCCGGTGCAGTCAACGCTATTTCGGTACCCGGAACCGAACCCTTCCAATGTGCGCCTGACTGAGTCGATCCACCGACTGCGACCACGCCGGGTAAACGTGCAGGGCTTGGTGTCTTTTCATCCTGACCCGTGTTGCCTGCCGCTGCGACGACCACGACATCGTGGTGTTCGGCATACGAGATCGCGGCATGCAGTTTCGCGACGGTGCCACGGTCGGCGCGAGATTCATCGGCGCCGAGTGACAGATTGATGACTTTGGCGCCGTGATCGACCGCATAACGGATAGCAGGGGTGATGTCTTTGAATAGAGTGTTGTCGGTTACGTTTTCCCCGCTCACGCACAGTGGCATCAGCTTAGCGCCAGGTGCGACGCCGAGGATATGGCGAGGGTCCTTCCCGTTACCCGCGATCAAACCGGCCATGGCGGTGCCATGCCCATTTGGGTCCCACGTTGGTTCGATGTCTTGAGCAGTGCCGAAGCATTTGCCCGCGACCAGCTGATCCTTCAATGCGGGACGGCTGCTGTCGATGCCAGAGTCGATGACTGCGATCGTGACGCCAGTGCCGGTGCTGATCCTCTGAGCCTGATGTGCCTGCAAGGCTTCGAGGTACCACTGCCCGTCCGGCGCCGCGTTCGCTGGCATGGCGCTGCCGAGGGCCACCAAGCAGCCAACGCTCGTGGCTGCCAACGCGGCGCGACGTCGGTACGCCTTGCCCGGGGGGGTGTGTGCGAACACGTCCGCCACCCTATTCGATGAGGCCGGGGGTGGCCGGTTTCGCCCGGAAGATATCCTCATCGTCCTCGGTCAGCCACGTCTGGCGCTCATCACGCTGGCGGCTGGTTCCGTTGCCGCCGTGCGGCATCATCCCGACGCCGTTGCTTCCGCTCGCTCCGGTGGCGCCCGGCCGCGCAGCCGCCAACTTCGCTGTCGGAGTCGGAGCGGCTGGCCCTACCGGGCCGGCGGAAGGGCGGTTCCACCAGCCATCCTCTGGCACTGCGGTTGCCGGCACACTGGAGCCTCCGAACCCACCGCCGGTGCCAACCGCGCCGAAGCCCCCTGCCCCGCCAGAGCCGCCTGCGGTCGACCATGAGATGGGGAGCCGCGACCCATTGCCGCCAGATAGGCTGCTGCCGCCGACTGACCCCGCGCTGCTCGGATCCCCGTCGCCGGCCAATCGGATTCCGTCGGTGACTGAGGATGGCGGCGATGGCATTGCTACATGCCTCGTCGCTGGCAGTGTGGCGTGGACGGCGCTCGCGCCCAAACCGGCGCCGCCCACCGCACCGAATGATCCAGCTCCATAACTCAGGTCAGAACCATCGCCACCACCCCCGGGATGTTGGCCGTCTCCGGTATGCTTTCCATCTCCGTCCGAACCGGTTGGATCGTGAAATTTCCCATACGGCTTCGGCAAGTCCTGAATCAGGACGGTGTAGTCCGTCGCTAGTTTGTCGTGGGCTTTGCTGGCGGTCTGTTGGTTCTTGTTGTACCAGTCTTCGATGGCGGCGTTGCGGACTGCTTCGTCGTGGGCAGAATAGTTCTTGTCGTCGTTGCGTTGCGTGCTGTAGCCGCTCGCCTTGGAGTATGTCCGCTCGCCGCTCGGGTTGACATGCTCCTCAAGTGCCTTGTTCAGGAAAGCGTAATCCGCATAGCCGCCGCGGTAGTTTTGGTAGTCGTCGTAGAGCATGTTTCCGTCGACGTTTGCTCCGTCGCCGCCGGTTCCGTTCTCGCCAGGAAGGCTATTGCCGGTGAAAACCGGTATCGGGATGGTGTGCGTTGCTTCCCTGATGGCGACACCGGTTGAGGTCAGCTTGTCGGCCATGACGTCATAGTTTTCCCGGAAGCCCGAAATCTCCTGCTGCAGCGTTGCCCAGTATCGATGGCAAGCCTCCGCCGCGTCGCCCTTCCAGTTTTTGTCGAGGACCTTGTCCCAGATATCGCCGAGCTGGGTGCGGCAGTCGTCGAGCGCCTCCATGTACTTCTTCCATGGATGTGCCATGTCGTCCAGGACGTCAGCCCTGGCAGCGAGGGTGATCTGGCGGATCGGACGTTCCCATGGCAGATACTCGCCGGTTGGCCCGGCGCCGCCGTCGGTCGCGGCTGCTTCCATGACAGGCCCTCCTACGCCTTCGTACTGGCAGTGCCGGTGAGGAGTTGTTGCATCATCTTCTTGGACAGGGCGGAGTTCTTGCCCTCGTTCTGCTCATAGAAGTCGGCCGCTCTGTCGAGCGCGCCGGACAGCCGCTTCAGCGCGTCGGCCAGCGACTTGCCGTCGTTGAGGGCCGACTGGTGTACGTCGTCGACGTGGTACTGCAGACGGTCTGCCTCGGTGAAGCGGCCGAACGGGTTGAGCCAGTCGGACGTCGCGCCCGAATGCTGCAACCCGTCCTGCTCCGCGATCGACTTGTCGTAGTCCTCGCCGCGGATGCGTTTACCGCGTTCGGTCGTCACCTTGTCGATGGTGGCCATCGAGTAGTTACGCATCCCGTCCCGAAACTCGTCCATACCGCTGGTGAGATGCTTGATCGCGGTGCGGACCTGTTCCGCGGCTCGCCGCAGGTCCGCCGGGTAGACCTGTTGTGCGCCGTCGCCCACTGGAAACCTCCCGAAACCGTCAGGCCGAGCCGGAAGGCAACGTATCGCACTCGCACAACCACGCGCCGCGGCCCGGCTCGAACGAAGTGATCGCTAGGACCCTGAGGACAACAGGCTGACGAGGACGCCGAAGAGCCCCATGCCGGCGACGACGATCAGCAGGCCGAGGCCGATGTTGCGCACTTCTCGCCGCCGATTCGCACGCTGTACGTCGAGGGCCCACCAGGAAGGGAGCCGAGGCGTGTCCTTGTGGGGTGCTCGTGGCGGCCCACTGGGAGCCCGTTTGGCAGGTACCTGCTGCTCCGGAGAGCCGTCGCCCGACAGCGCAGCCGGCCATGGTGCAGGTTCGCCCCGAGCCGCGAGGGCACGGAGGGGCGGCGAGGGCATCGTTTCGAGTCTGGCGTTCGATGGCACACCGGATGTGCCACCGAAGACGGGCGCGGCGTTCGGGGACGTGCTGGGGAACGTAGTTGGCGGGGGGAGGGTGCCGAGGCTGGGCGCGGCGACGACGGTGTTGGTAATCGGGGCGATCGGGGTGAGGGCGCCGGTGGCTACTACCAGTTCGGGGCGGTCGAGGGCGGTGGGGTTGACGTGGGTGGCGCGGAGCAGGGTCGTTGCCACCAACGGGATGCGGGAGGCGCCGCCTACCAGGAACAGCCCGGTGCCGTACGGGCCGATGCCGGCGCGGCGCATCAGCTCGGCGGTGAGCGTGGCCGCTTCGGTGAGGCGGGGCCGAGCCTTGGTTTCCAGCTCGCCGCGGGTGACGTGCACGTCGCGGTCGAGCAGCGGTACCTGCACCGGTGCGGTGGCCTGTCGGGACAGCATCTCCTTGGCCGTACGGGCGTCCTCCCACAACATGCGGGCCGCGCGGCGCTGCTGAGGGGTGCTCGGTGCCACCAGTTGCTGCCACGCGTCCTGCACGTCGTGTGGCAGCCCGTCGGCGATGCACTCGACGACCATCGCGTCGATGTCGAGGCCGCCCAGGTCGTCGCGCCCGTCGACGGCGACGACGTCGAATCCGTTGGGGCTACGGGCGACGATTGCGACGTCGAGCGTGCCGCCGCCGAAGTCGAACACCACGATGTGGCAGCTGGGGTTGATCGGGCTCTGCAGTACCTGGGTGTAGTAGATGGCGGCGGCGACCGGTTCAGCGACCAGTTCGGGCGTCGGGAGGCAAGCCTTGCCCGCGGCGTCGAGCAGCACCTGCTTGCGTACCGAGCTCCACTGCGCCGGGTGCGTCATGCGCAGCCGGTCCGGCGGCGCGCCTGCGGTGCGGACCGCCTCGGCGGACACCCGGGACAGCACCGCAGTGATGGCGTCCACGACCGGTACCTCGGTCGAGCCGAGCAGCAGCACCTGCTCGTCGACGCGGCGCTTCGGGTTCGGCTCGAACCGGGTCGGATCGAGCCGTGCCGTGTGCAATGAGTCCCGGCCGGTCAGCAGGCGGCCGGCGTCGTCCAACCACACCGCGGACGGCAGCAGCGGCGTCCCGTCGAACAGCAACGGTTCGGCCCGGCCGCTGCCGACCTGCACCACGGCGACCGTGTTGGAGGTGCCGTAGTCGACGCTCAGAATCACTTCACCGGCAGACACGATCCCGCATCCTAGGGCGCAACCACAACAACGCAGAGCGTCGCCATCGCCGGGCGGTCACCCGACACGGCCGCACGTCCCGGTCACGAACCGGTTTCGGCGGCGCTTCTCAGGCCAGGGTGTCGCACCTCATCGCGGCGGTGAAGGCGGCCCACGCCGACGGCCCGACCACGAGCACGGAGCCATCAGGGTCCTTGGAGTCCCGCACCGCGACGGCGGTCCCCGCATCCGCCACCTCGACGCAGTTGCCGCCCGTCTGAGAGCGAGCGCTCTTGCGCCATGCCACCGGAACCGTCGAGACCTCGACGCAGTTGCCGCCGTTCTGAGATCGGCTGCTCTTCCGCCATCTGGCGTTGCTGAGGTCCGGGATCATTGTGGGCGGCTCCTAGTCACTCGCGGTGCCGGGCAACCTCCTTGAGGAGAGCAACGGACTTCTGCCGGCTCAGCGCGGCGCCAAGGAGGTGTTGAAAGCTCAGGCTACAACGACGGAGATCGTTGCTCTTCTCCAAGTAGAGGTTGCCGCCCTGTCCCTCGATGTAGACGACGGGGCTGTGCAGATCTTCTGGGAATTCGAAGATCACGAACGAACCGCGGGTCCCGGGGTAGCCGCCGTGCTCGAACGGGACGATCTGAATGAGGCGCACTGGACCGCTGGTCGATGCTCTGCCCGCTGCGCCTCACCTGGCTGTGAGCGCGCCCGTCCGGCGAGCCTGTCGGCGCCTCGGCGCTGGTGGAGCGGGGCGCGGCGATGGAGTTGGTAGCCCGTGCCGCGCCCCGCGGTGCCGCCCGGCCTTGGAGATACCGGGCGGCGCCGTGACCGAGGCTACCCGCCGGTGTACCGCGGAACCCGGTCGATGGTGGGCTGGTCAGCGGTTGCGGAGGTAGGTGGCGGTGGGGTCGTCGGCGGGGTAGAAGGACTCGATGGCGAGTTCGGCGACGGTGACGTCGAGCGGGGTGCCGAAGACCGCGGTGGTGGAGAAGAAGGACAGCTCGACGTCGCGGTAGCGGTAGCGCAGCGGGACGACGACGCTGCCCGGCCCGGCCATGTCGATCTCCGGTTCCGGGTCGGCGCAGGGGTAGTCGGCGAGTTCGCGGTACAGCTCGGCGAGGGCGACGTCGGCGGTGGCCTCGGCCTGGTGCCGGAGCCGGCCGAGCAGGTGGGCGCGCCACTGGCCGAGGTTCGCGATGCGCGGCGCCATCCCGTCCGGGTGCAGCGTGAGCCGCAGCGCGTTGGCGGGCGGTTCCAGCAGGTGCGCGGCGACGCCGTCGGTGAAGATCTCGATCGCCGGGTTGGCGTCGATCAGCGTCCAGGTCCGGTCGACGACGACCGCCGGGTACGGCCGGTGTCCGGCCAGCACCTGCCGCAGCGCCGAGCACACCGAACCGAGGTCCGGCGAGTTCAGGTCGTGCTCCGGGTACGCGGGGGCGTAGCCGCCGGCGAGCAGCAGCGCGTTGCGCTCGCGCAGCGGTACCTCCAGCCGTTCGGCCAGTTTGAGGATCATCTGGCTGGTCGGCCGGGACCGGCCGGTCTCCACGTAGCTGAGGTGGCGGGTCGAGACGTCGGCGGACAGCGACAGTTCCAGCTGGCTGAGCCGGCGGCGTTGCCGCCACTCGCGCAGCAGGCTGCCGACCGGCGCCGGCCGGTCTAGGACGTTCGTGGTCATGGCCGCCACGGTAGGCGAGGCGTCGTCGCGCCCGCCATGTCCGCGGAGATCGACGGCTCGCGTCGCAGCGCATCGCCACGCCGTGCCGGAGCGATGCGAGCGGTGGTGGCGCGGGGACATGACCTCGGAGGTCATCGACGTCATGCGGCGGCTCGACCACAGTGGTGGCAGCACCGAGCCGGAACCACCGGCCGGTCCGATCCGAGGAGTACGAGATGGCTTCCGTGACCGCCACCGACGGCACCCGCCTCGCCTACGAGGAGTACGGCGTGGGCGCGCCGATCGTGTTCATCGCCGGCTGGTCGCTGTCGGCCGACATGTGGGAGCACCAGGTGCCGCGGTTCGTCGCCGAGGGGTACCGCTGCGTCATGCTGGATCGCCGCGGCCACGCCCGGTCCGAGCGGCCGTCCGGCGGGTACGACCTGGACACGCTCTCCGACGACATCCACAGCCTGCTCACCGAGCTGGATCTGCGGGACGTGACGATCGTCGGGCACTCGTTCGGCGGTGTCGAGGTGGCGCACTACCTGGCCCGGCACGGCTCGGACCGGATCGCCCGGGCGGTGTTGCTGGCCGCCTGCCTGCCGTCGCTGAAGCGCAGCGCCGCGAACCCGGAGGGGGTTCCGCCGGAGGCGGTCGAGCTGACCATGGCGGAGCTGCGGGCCGACCGGCCGAAGTGGCTGTCCAAGAGCGCGCAGGCGTACTTCGCGACGCACCTGTTCAACGACGTGTCGACGGCGTTGATCGACGACACGATCCGGCAGTGCCTGAACGTGGCGCCGATGGCGGCGTTCGCGGTCCAGGAGGAGTGCCTGAACGCGGCGCACGAGGACACCCTGCCGAACATCGACGTGCCGGTACTGGTGCTGCACGGCGCGGCGGACACGTCGGCGCCGGTGCACTTCACCGGTCGGCGCACCGCCGCGGCGATCCCCGGCTGCGTCTACCACGAGTACCCGACCGCCGGCCACGGCCTCTACGTCACGCACGCGGACGTCGTGAACACCGACATCCTCGACTTCGTCAAGGCCTCCTGACCCGCCGCACCTCGAGCACCGGTCGTATCTCGAGCACCCGGCCTCTCTCGAGCACTGGTCCTACTTCGAGGACCGGTCCTCTCTCGAACGAAGGAGCACGATCATGACCGGCTACGTGCTGGCCCGGCTGAACACTCCGGGGAAACTGCAGCCCGAGGTGTTCGAGTACCTGGAGCGCATCCAGGGCACGCTCGACCCGTACGGCGGGCGGTTCCTGATCCATGGCGGCAGGGCCGAGGTGAAGGAGGGCGGCTGGTCCGGCGACGTGATCCTGCTCGGTTTCCCGACCGCGCAGCACGCCCGCGACTGGTACGACTCCCCGGCGTACCAGCAGATCAAGCACCTGCGCAGCGACCACATCGGCGGTGACGTCCTGATCATCGAGGGCGAACCGGCCGACCACGACTCCGCCGCCATGGCCGCGGCCCTCCGCGCCGCCCGCTCCTGAGCGGCAGCCGCGACATCCGACCCGGTCAGCACGGCCAACATCCGGCCCGGCCAACATCCGGCCCGGCCAACATCCGGCCCTGCCAAGCTCCGGCCCGGCGACATCCGGCCCGGTCGTCATGGCCGACATGCGGTCCGGTCGTCACGGCCGGGGCGAGTGTGGTTGTCCGCAGTGCCCTTCGGTGGTGTTCCGCGCCTGGCCGGCGGTTTGCCGCAGTGACTCTGGGTTCGTCGGCTTCTAGCGTCGTTCGGGTCGGACGAGATCGAGGGGACCATGACGACGAACACCATCACCCGGATGACCAGCGGATGGCCGATGCTCGCGGTCGGCGGCGCGCTGTCGCTGTTCGCGCTGCACGCGACGGGGGATCTGGCCCCGGCCGCGTGGCTGTACGGGATCGCGCTGATCCGGTTCTGCCGCACCGTACGGGTTCGCCGGGCCGTGCTCGGGGTGGCCGCGGTGACCGCGCTGGACGCCGCCTACTGGATGTACCAGGCCGACCTCGCCGCCTCGCCGGTCGTGCTGCTGGCGTTGGCGTTCGTGCCGCCGCTGACCGCGCCGTTCGTCGCCGACCGGCTGCTCGCCCGCCGGTTGCCGCCGCTGGCGGGGACCCTGGTGTATCCGGCGACGAAGGTGGCCTGCGAGTTCCTGGTCGCGTCGGTCACGCCGCTGGGCACGCTGTTCGGCGTGCTCGGCACCACCCAGCATGCGAACCTGCCGCTGCTGCAACTCGCCAGCGTCACCGGGGTGTACGGGATCAGCTTCGTCGTCGCCTGGGCGGCCCCGGTGGCGAACCTGCTGCTCGAACGGCGCGGACCGCGGCCGGTCGTGGCGTACTCGGCGGTCCTGGCGGTGGTGCTCGGCGCCGGTGCGGTACGCCTCGCGTACGCCCCGGTCGACGGGCCCACCGTCCGGGTCGCCGGGGTCACCGCGTCGCGTGACGCGGTCGCCCGGCTCGGTGACCGGATCCGCCGGTACGACTCGGTGTCGGAGATGCTCGCCGAGGACCCGGCCACGATGCGAACGGCCTTCGAACCTGTCAACGCCGACCTGCTGGCGGCGACGGCGCGCGAGGCGCGGGCCGGTGCCCGGATCGTGGTCTGGCCGGAGTCCGGGGCGCTGGCGGTCGACGACGGGGCCGGTCCGCTGCTCGACCGGGTCCGCCGGGTCGCCGTCAGCCATCGGGTGTACGTGCAGGTCGGCCTCACGACCTACTTCGCGGCGGCCCCGCAGGTGCGCAACCAGACGGTGTTGATCACCCCGACCGGGGGCACGGCCTGGACCTACGACAAGAGCCACCCGGTGCCGGTGCTGGAGCCGTACCGGGCGGGGCCGGGGGTGCTGCCGACCACGGACACGAGGTACGGCCGGTTGTCCAGCCTGATCTGCTACGACGCCGACTTCCCCGACCTGGCCAGGCAGGGTGGCCGGGACGGTGTGGACATCATGCTGATCTCGGCGAACACCTGGGCGGGCATCAAGCGGTTGCACGCGGAGAACGCGATCTTCCGCGCCGTGGAGAACGGGTACACCATCGTCCGGCAGGCCAGCCGGGGCCAGGCGAACATCGTCGATCGGCAGGGACACACCCTTGCCCTGGACGACTACTTCGACGCCGACCAGCAGACGGTCGTCGCGTCCGTGCCCGTCTCCGGTGTCCGCACCGTGTACGGGACGGTCGGTGACCTGTTCGCCTGGCTCGCCGTCGTCGTCGCGCTGGGTCTGCCGGTGTTCGCCGTGGCGCGGCGGCGCCGGGCGGGCCGGGGGCGACACGCCACCGCGGCCGGCTCGGCGGCGGTCGTACACCTCTGATCGGCCGGGGTCGGCCGGAACCGGGGGCCTCCGAAGACGTCCGCACAGCCACCTGGTGGCTGTGCGGACGCTGCGTCAGTCGTCGTTCTTGCCTTCGAGGCGGTCCGGGATCAGCAGGCTGAGCAGGAAGCTGACGATGGCGACGATCAGCGCGCCCCAGAATCCGGCCCAGAACCCGGAGACGTGGAAGGTGAGTCCGAGCTTGTCCGACAGGTAGCCGGCGAGCAGGAACAGCAGCGCGTTGACCACGAGTGAGATCAGGCCGAGGGTCAGGATGTACAGCCCGCAGCCGATCACCTTGATGATGGGTTTGAGCACCGCGTTGATGATCCCGAAGATCACCGCAACGGCGAGCAGGGAGCCGACCTTGTGCCAGGTCGACCCGGTCAGCGAGATGCCGGGCAGCAGCGTCGACACCCACAGCGCCACGGCGTTGATGATGATCCTGATCAGTATGCGCACGTCCTGATCGTCGCATGCCGCGACCAGCGTCGCCGGACAACCGTGTGGCGTCCGTCATACCGGCCGCCGGAATCATCGTCCGGCCCGGGCCGTTGTGATGAGCGGTCGGTGTGGTTCGAGTCCCCGGGCCTCACCTATTGCCTTCGCGGAATACCGCACCTTCGGGTGGCTGGAGCCCCGTTGTGCCACTCGCCGAGAGGCGACCGCCATGCCGACCACCCAGGCCGCCCCGGTCCACCAGGACCGGGGCGGCCTTGTGTCGGCGGGCCGGTGTCCGGGTGGCCTCGTGCCCGGCGCAATGTCGGTTGTCGGCGGTGCGTGCGGCAGGCACGATGGGGCGGTGCTGGAGGTACGGGTACTGACCGGGGACGACTGGCCGCAGTGGCGCGAGGTCCGGCTCGCCGCGCTGTCCGAGGCGCCGTACGCGTACGGCTCCACCTACGCCGACTGGGTCGACGCGGACGAGCGGCAGTGGCGTGACCGGCTCGACGGCCCCGGCTTCCACAACGTGCTGGTGCTGCTCGACGGTGCACCGGCGGGCATCGCCACCGGCATCCCGAGCGGGGAGCCCGGCGTCGCCGAGCTGATCTCGATGTACGTCTGCCCGGCCGCCCGTGGTCACGGCGTCGGCGACCGGCTGATCGACGAGGTCGCCGCCGCGGCGGCCGCGGCCGGCGCGCACACCCTGCGGCTCAACGTGACGCAGGGCAACGCGCACGCCGGGAACCTGTACGCGCGCAACGGTTTCCACGACGTCACCCCGAACCCCGATCCGGGCCGGAACGGCGTCCAGTACGAACGCACGATGGTGCGCCGGCTCGACCGGGCGCCCCGTTCGACCCTGGCCTGACCGCCAGCACGCCGCGCCACCGCCGGCGCGGCCGGTTCAGCCGGCCGGGTGCAGGGCGCGGAGAGCGGCGGACACCAGGGCGGCGCGGGTGACCGGGGACAGTTCCGCGGTACCGAGGTCGGTGACGGCGGCGAGCGTGCCGTGCTTGGCCGCGGCGTACGCGGCGTGGGCCCGCAGCCGCGCGTCCGCGTCGCCGGGTGGCGGAACCAGCGCCGCGGTGAGCGCCTCGTTGATGTCCCGGGACCGGTCGAGCAACCGTTCGCGCTGTGCCGCCTGTACCGACGGGTCGCCGTCGAGCATGCCGGCCATCGCGGACAGTTCGGCGGTCAGGTCGACCACCCGGCCCAGCAACTGCTCGGCGGTCAGCTCGGGTGCCTGCGTCACCAGCTCGTCGAAGCGCCGGGTCGGCGCGTCGAGCAGCGCCGCGAGGATCTCGTTCTTCGATCGGAAGTGGTGGTAGAGGGCGGCCTTGCTGGTGCCGAGCCGGCCGGCGAGGTCGGCCACCGAGGTGCCGGCGAATCCGCGCTCGGTGAACAGCTCCAGCGCGCTGTCGAGGATGCGCTGCCGGGTCTGCGCCGCGTCCGCCATGCCGGGCAGCCTACTTGACGACCGTTCGGTAGGTCCGGCAGAGTAGGCGACCTACCGAACGGTCGGTAGGTAAGCATCGGAGGCGCACGACATGGACCGGGACGAGATGATCGGGCTCGCCCGCCGGATGTACGCGGCGGCGAACCAGCACGACCTGGCAGCGGTGGACGAGATCTTCGCGGCGGACTTCCGCGGGGTCGGCATCACCGGGCCCGACCAGGTGAAACGGGCCTGGTCCGCGATGATCGAGCGGTGCCCGGACTTCCACGTCGAGCTGGTGGACGCGCTGGTGGACGGGGACCGGATGGCACTGCGCGCCACCGTCACCGGCGCCGAACTCGCCACCGGTACCGACGGCTACCTCACCGAATGGGTCCGCGTCGCCGACGGCAGGATCGCCGACCTCTGGGGCGTCACCAACGTCGCCCTCCGCTGATCTGCCGCAGCGGTAGCGACCGACCTGTCGCGGCGGCGACGACACGGGCCGGCACCGTGGAACTGGCCGGCACCGTGGAACTGGCCGGCACCGCGGAACTGGCCGGCACCGTGCTGCCGGGCCGGCGGCGGCCGCGGACATGCGACGGGCCGGTCACCGCAGCGGTGACCGGCCCGTCGTTCGTCCGTCGGATCAGACGATGGCCCAGGTGTCGCCGGAGTAGAGCAGCGAGTCGAGCTCGTCGTCCAGGCTCTTCCCGGTACGGGCCGCGTCCAGCTGGCCGCGCACGATCTCGTCGTACGACGGGCGGGGCACGTCACGCAGCACGCCCATCGGCGTGTGCAGCAGGTTCTCGCCGGGCAGCCGGGACAGCGCGAACGCGTACGACGGGTCGGGGTCGTGCGCGTCGTGCACCACGATGTCGGCCGGGTCGACCTCGGCGGTCTTCGCCACCGCGAGGCCGAAGCCGCGGCGCACCACGCAGTGCGCCCCGTCCGGCCCGAACGTGATCGGCTCGCCGTGCTCGACCCGGACCACCGCCTCGTCCCGGGTCTCCGGGTTCTTCAGCACCTCGAAGGCGTCGTCGTTGAAGATCGGGCAGTTCTGGTAGATCTCGATGAACGCGCTGCCCTGGTGCTCGGCCGCCGCGGACAGCACCGAGGTGAGGTGCTTGCGGTCGGAGTCGAGGGTGCGGGCGACGAACGACGCCTCCGCGCCGAGCGCCAGCGACACCGGGTTGAACGGTGCGTCGGCCGAGCCGACCGGCGTCGACTTGGTGACCTTGCCCAGCTCCGAGGTCGGCGAGTACTGCCCCTTGGTCAGGCCGTAGATCCGGTTGTTGAACAGCAGGATCTTGATGTTGACGTTGCGCCGCAGGGCGTGGATCAGGTGGTTGCCGCCGATCGAGAGGGCGTCGCCGTCACCGGTGATCATCCACACCGACAGGTCGGGCCGGGTGGTGGCGAGGCCGCTCGCGATCGCCGGCGCCCGACCGTGGATCGAGTGCATCCCGTAGGTGTTCAGGTAGTACGGGAAGCGGGACGAGCAGCCGATGCCGGAGACCACGACGGTGTTCTCCTGCCGGATGCCCAGCGTCGGCAGGAAGCTCTGGAACGCGGCCAGGATCGCGTAGTCACCGCAGCCCGGGCACCAGCGCACCTCCTGGTCGCTCTTGAACTGCTTCATGGTCTGCTTGCCCTCGGCCTTGGGCACCAGGTCCAGGGCGCGGCGGCCGTTCGGGGACACGGGCTCAGACATTCTTCACGATCTCCTCAAGCGCCGACTCCAGCTCACCCGCGGTGAACGGCAGCCCGCGCACCTTGTTGTAGCCGATCACGTCGATCAGGAACCGGCCGCGCAGCAGCTGCGAGAGCTGGCCCAGGTTCATCTCCGGTACGACGACCTTGTCGTAGCCGCGCAGCATCGCCTCGGTGTTGGCGGGCAACGGGTTCAGGTGCCGCAGGTGCGCCTGCGCCACGTGGTGACCGTTGTCCCGGAGGCGGCGCACCGCGGCGCCGATCGGCCCGTACGTGGAGCCCCAGCCGAGCACCAGCACCCGCGCCTCGCCGGACGGGTCGTCGGCGACCAGATCCGGGATGTCGCGCGCGATCGCGTCGACCTTCGCCTGCCGCAGCCGGACCATCGTGTCGTGGTTGGCCGGGTCGTACGAGATGTTGCCGGTGCCGTCGGCCTTCTCGATGCCGCCGATCCGGTGCTCCAGGCCCGGGGTACCGGGGATCGCCCACGGGCGGGCCAGCGTCTCCGGATCCCGCAGGTACGGCCAGAACGCGGTGCTGCCGTCGGGGTTCTCGTGGTTGTGCGCGGTGGCGAAGTCGACGGTGATCTCGGGCAGCTCCGCCACCTTCGGCAGCCGCCACGGTTCCGACCCGTTCGCCAGGTAGCCGTCGGACAGCAGCAGCACCGGCACCCGGTAGGTGACCGCGATGCGGGCCGCCTCGATCGCCGCGTAGAAGCAGTCGGACGGGGAACTCGCCGCGATCACCGCCGCCGGCGACTCGCCGTGCCGCCCGTACAGCGCCATGTTCAGGTCGGCCTGCTCGGTCTTGGTCGGCATCCCGGTGGACGGGCCGGCGCGCTGGATGTCGCAGATCACCAGCGGCAGTTCCTGCATCACCGCGAGGCCGATCGTCTCGCCCTTGAGCGCGACGCCGGGGCCGGAGGTGGAGGTGACGCCGAGCGCCCCGCCGTACGAGGCGCCGAGCGCGGCGCCGACCGCGGCGATCTCGTCCTCGGCCTGGAACGTCAGCACCCCGAACTTCTTGTGCTTGCTCAGCTCGTGCAGCACGTCGGAGGCCGGCGTGATCGGGTACGCGCCGAGGAACAGCGGCAGGCCGGCCCGCACGCTGGCGGCGATCAGCCCGTACGCCAGGGCGGTGTTGCCGGTGATGTTGCGGTAGGTGCCGGCCGGCAGCTTCGCCGGCTTCACCTCGTACCGCACCGCGAAGTCCTCGGTGGTCTCGCCGTAGTTCCAGCCGGCCTTCAGCGCGGTGACGTTCGCCTCGACCAGCTCCGGCCGGTTCGCGAACTTCTTCCGCAGGAACGCCTCGGTGCCCTCGACCGACCGGTTGTACATCCAGGACAGCAGGCCCAGCGCGAACATGTTCTTGGACCGCTCGGCATCCTTCTTGGAGATGTCGAAGCTCTCCAGCGCCTTCACGGTGAGCGAGGTCAGCGGCACCTCGTGCACCGCGTACGAGTCGAGGGTGCCGTCCTCGAGCGGGTTGGCGTCGTAGCCGACCTTGGTCAGGTTGCGCTTGGTGAACTCGTCGGTGTTGACGATGATGTCCGCGGCCCGGGGCACGTCGGCCAGGTTCGCCTTGAGCGCGGCCGGGTTCATCGCCACCAGCACGTTCGGCGCGTCGCCGGGGGTGAGGATGTCGTAGTCGGCGAAATGCAGCTGGAAGCTGGACACCCCGGGCAGGGTGCCGGCGGGGGCGCGGATCTCGGCGGGGAAATTGGGCAACGTGGAGAGGTCGTTGCCGAGCTGCGCGGACTCGGCGGTGAACCGGTCCCCGGTGAGCTGCATTCCGTCGCCGGAGTCGCCGGCGAACCGGATGACCACCCGATCCAGTTGTCGGACCTGCTTGGCCACGGGCGGATTACCTCCATCTCGGCCGGGCCGGGGATCCGCGTTTCGGTGGGAGGACGGCCCGTTCCTCTTCCTGAGACCCTCACGGTGCCTCTACCGCTGATGCTACGTCGGCGGGGTAAGGGTGTCCTATCGCGGTGGTCACGTACTGGATATCCCACTAACCCCGATGGGCCGGGGCGTCACGTCAGCGAATCGTCATCTTCTCGGGCCGTCCGTCCGGCCCGGACGGCGCGATGCTGGAGGCATGACGCATCGGTACCTGCGGGGCGCCGGCGCCGGGATCGCGGCCGCCGCGGCCGCCGTCGGCGTCTCCGAACTCGCGGCCGGGTTCGTCCGGCCCGAGTCCGCCCCGGTCGCGGCGATCGGCGCGGCCGCGATCCGGCTCACCCCGGCCGCGGTCAAGGACTTCGCGGTCGCCACGTTCGGTACCAGCGACAAGACCGCACTGCTGGTCGGCATCTACCTGGTGCTCGCGCTCGCCGCCGCCGGCGTCGGCGTGCTCGCCGGCCGGTACCGCCGGGTCGGCGCACTGTGCGTCGCCGGGTTCGGCGCGCTCGGCGTCGCCGCCGCGGTGACCAGGCCGGACGCCGGCATGCTCGACCCGCTGCCGTCGGTGCTGGCCGGCGCGGTCGGCGTCGGCGTGCTGCTGGTGCTGCTGCGGCCACCGTCGGAGCTGAGCCCCGCCGGGTACGAGCGGCGCCGGTTCCTGTGGCTCGCCGGCGGCTCGGTGGTCGCCGCGGCCGGCCTCGGCTACGGCGGACGTGCGTTGCAGCACAGCCGGTTCGCCGCGGCCCGGTCCCGGGCGGACGTGACGATCCCGCGGCCGGCGAGCCCGGCCCCGCCGGTACCGGCGGGCGCCGAGCTGGACGTGCCGGGCCTGGCGCCGTGGCGTACCAGCAACGCGACGTTCTACCGGATCGACACCGCGCTGACGATCCCGCAGGTGACGGCGGAGGGCTGGCAGCTGCGTATCCACGGCCGGGTGGCGCGTCCGCTGACGCTGAACTACCGGCAGCTGCTCGCCCGGCCGCTGGTCGAGCGGGACATCACGCTGTGCTGCGTGTCCAACCCGGTGGGCGGGCCGTACATCGGCAACGCGCGGTGGATCGGGGTGCGGCTGGCCGACCTGCTGCGCGAGGCGGGCGTGGACGACGCCGCCGACCAGCTGGTGAGCCGGTCGGCCGACGGCATGACCATCGGTACCCCGACGAAGACCGTCCTGGACGGCCGGGACGCGCTGCTCGCGGTCGCCATGAACGGCGAGCCGCTGCCGGTCAAGCACGGCTTCCCGGTGCGGATGGTGGTGCCCGGCCTGTACGGGTACGTGTCGGCCTGCAAGTGGCTGGTCGATCTGGAGCTGACCACGTTCGCCGACTACGACGCGTACTGGGTGCCGCGCGGCTACTCGGCCCGCGCACCGGTCAAGACCGAGTCGCGCATCGACACCCCGCGCGACGGTACGAGCAAGGCCGCCGGAAGGGTGCAGGTCGCCGGCGTCGCGTGGGCCCAGCACACCGGCATCGCCCGGGTCGAGGTGCAGGTCGACGACGGTGCCTGGCACGACGCGACGCTGGCCGACGAGCCGACCGCAGACACCTGGCGGCAGTGGGTGTACGGGTGGGACGCGGCACCGGGCACGCACGTGCTGCGGGTACGCGCCACCGACCGGTCCGGCTACCGGCAGACCCCCGAGCAGGTCGGCGAGGCACCGAACGGCGCGACCGGCTGGCACCAGGTCACCGTCACCATCCACTGACCTCCGCCCGGCCGGCAGCGGTCGGCTTTCGGCGGTGCGCGCTTGGTCACATCGGTGCGTGGGCTCTTGCTTTCCGGCCTTTATCTAAAGATCTTTAGATTATGAGTCATAGCGAGAACGTGCCGCGCCGCGGCTCCTGGGGCGAGCTGCTCGGCCGCCGGTACCGCGGGGTCACCGTGGTGCTCAGCGGCGGCGTCGCGCTGTACGCGGTGAACGTCTACCTCACCACCAGCCTGCTGCCCAGCGCCGTCGACGACATCGGCGGGATGAGCCTCTACGCCTGGGTGATGACCTCGTTCCTGGTCGCCTCGGTGTTCACCTCGATGCTGGTCAGTCGCACCGTGAACCGTCGCGGCCCGCGCGCGTCGTACTGGATCGCGCTGGCCCTGTTCGGAGCCGGCAGCCTGGTCGCGGCGTTCGCGCCGGTGATGGCGGTACTGCTGCTCGGCCGGGTGCTGCAGGGCCTCGCCGGCGGGCTGCTCGCCGGGCTCGGCTTCGCCGTCGTCCGCCAGGCGCTGCCCAGCCACCTGTGGCAACGCTCGCTCGGGTTGATGTCCGCGATGTGGGGTGTCGGCAACGTCGTCGGCCCGATCCTCGGCGGCGTGTTCGCCCAGTTCGGGCAGTGGCGGCTGGCGTTCGTGCTGCTCGCGGTCGCCGCCGGCGGGGTGGCGCTGCTGGTGCGCCGGTCCATGCCGGCCACCACCGGTACCGGCACCGCCGGGCCGCTGCCGCTGGCCGCGCTGGTCTTCCTCAGCCTCGCCGCCGCCGCGGTCAGCGTCGCCTCGGTGGTACCCGGCCGGTACGCCGCCGCCGGCCTGATCGTCCTCGCGATCCTGCTGGTCCTGGCGTTCCTGCTGCGCGAACGGTCGGCCCGGGCCACCGTGCTGCCGGACGTCACGTACCGGCGTGGCGGCCTGCTCAAGTGGCTGTACCTGGCGGTCGCGGTGCTCGCCGTCGGCTCCACCGTGGAGACCTTCCTGCCGCTGTTCGGGCAGCGGATCGGGTCGCTGTCGCCGCTGCTCGCCGGGCTGCTCGGGGCGTCGCTGTCGTGGGGTTGGAGCCTCGCCCAGATCCTCTCCAGCGGCCTGACCGGGGTACGCGTCGCGCGGCTGCAGCGGCTCGCCGGCCCGCTGGTGCTCGGCGCCGGCCTCGCCGGGTACGCGCTGCTGCAGGCCACCGACCCCGGGCCGGGGCGCATCGTCGCCTGGTTCGTGGTGCTGCTGATCGCCGGTACCGGGATCGGCATGGCGTTCGCGCACTGGGTGCCGGCCGCGATGCGGGTCAGCCCGGACACCGCGGAGAGCAGCAAGGCCGCCGCCGGCGTCAACACCACCCAGCTGATCGCCAACTCGTTCGGTTCCGCGCTCGCCGGGCTGCTGGTCGAGCTGGGCGGGCCGGGCGTGCTCGGCTCGGCCCGGCTGCTCGCCGGTGGGTACGCTGCGCTGTGCCTGGTCGGCGTCGTGGTCACCGCCATCGCACTGAGGACGGCAAGGAGGACGACCCGTGAGTCCGCAGTCCGCGAACAAGCGACCGCAGCCGTCTGAGCCGACCGGCGGCGCGACGCCCACCGACGGCGGCACTGCCGACGCCGGCAGCGGCGAGACGTCCCGGCCGTGGCTGGACTCGGGCGTGTACGAGCAGCTCGCCCGGCTCGGCAAGGCGCTGTCCAACCCGGGCCGGATCCGGCTGCTCGACCTGCTGCTGCAGGGCGAGCACACCGTCGAGGAGCTCGCCACCGCGGCCCAGCTGCCGGTCAAGAACACCTCCGCGCAGCTCCAGCAGCTGCGGGCCGCGCAGCTGGTCGCCACCCGCCGCGACGGGGTACGCATCCACTACCGGCTGGCGAGCCCGGCGGTGGTGGAGTTCGTCGGCCGGTTCGAGACGTTCGCCGAACGAACCCTGGCCGACCTGCAGGTGGAGCTGCGCGCCCTGTGGTCGCGACCCGGCGGCCTCGAACGGCTGACCGTCGACGAGCTGCGCGACCGGCTCAGCAGCGGCGACACCGTGCTGATCGACGTCCGGCCGGCCACCGAGTACGCCCGGGGGCACCTGCCCGGCGCGCTCTCGATGCCGCTGGCCACGCTGCGCGAACACCTCGACGAGCTGCCCGCCGACGCGGACGTCGTCGCGTACTGCGAGGGGCCGTACTGCTTTGCCTCCGCGCACGCGGTGCAGTACTTCGCCGATGCGGGCCGGTCGATCCGGCGGGTGGACGGCGGCCTCGCCAGCTGGGTGCGTACCGGCGGTGAGCTGGTCCGCGGCGACTGACGCGGGTCGGTGCGGGGGTCAGTGCGTACCGGGGATCTTGCTGGGCGCGCCCAGAAACCCCTGGATCAGGGCAAAGATGATGATTGCTACGATCGCCAGGATCGCGGCGATCATCTGCCGGCGGCGCACCCGCCGATGCTGCTCGTCGTCGCTCCTGCCGGCGCGGGCGCCCTGCGCTGCCTCGGCCCGCCGGTTTTCCGTGGCCGGTGCCTGGTCCGGCGCTCCAGTGTCGTCTGGCCTTGTGCTCATCATCAGCTCCGGTGCGCGGCGGGACTGCTCCTGGGCGGCCGGGGCGCGAGGGGTGCTGGGGCGGGCCACGTGCTGGTGTCGGCCCACGCCACAGCGGCAGCGGGAGCCGCAAGGGCGGGGAACGGGGCCGTCAACACCGGTCCATCGTGCCACCCGCAGGCCAGTCGGCCCGGCGCGGAGTCGCCCGAACCGGTGATCTGGCCGTACCCTCTGTGGCGTGTCTGGCTATCTCGGCTCGTACCTGACGCTCGGGATCGTGCTGCTGCTCGCGGCGGTGCTGTTCGGCGCGGCGTTCCTGGTGAACCGGACGCTGCGGCCACACCGGCCGAACCCGGGCAAGCTCACCACGTACGAGTCGGGGGTCGATCCGGTCGGCGGCGACTGGGCGCAGGCCGAGATCCGGTACTACGTCTACGCCTACCTCTACGTGCTGTTCGCGGTGGAGAGCGTCTTCCTGTTCCCCTGGGCGGTGGTGTTCGCCCGGCCGGGGTTCGGCCGCAGCACGCTGATCGAGATGGTGGTGTTCGTCGCGGTCCTGCTGCTCGGCCTGCTGTACGCGGCGCGCAAGGGCGTACTGCGATGGACCTGACCCCCCGACGCGCTCCGGCCCGGCGCGGCTCGGGACTCCGCGGCCCGGCTGGGCGGGGGCGGACGTGCCTGCGAGACTGGGGCCGAGGGGGTGCGCGATGACCGGACCTGTCGCGTTGCCGGAGCCGCGACCGCGGGAGCGCGGTGGGCTGCCGGCGGTGCTCGGCGCGCCGATCCGGTTCGTGCTCAACTGGGGCCGGCGCTACTCGCTCTGGGTCTTCAACTTCGGCCTGGCCTGCTGCGCGATCGAGTTCATCGCCGCCTCGATGGGCCGGCACGACTTCATCCGGCTGGGCGTCATCCCGTTCGCGCACGGGCCGCGGCAGGCCGACCTGATGGTCGTCTCCGGCACCGTCACCGACAAGATGGCGCCGGCGATCAAGCGGCTGTACGACCAGATGGCCGAGCCGAAGTACGTCATCTCGTTCGGCGCGTGCAGCAACTCCGGCGGGCCGTACTGGGACTCCTACTCGGTCACCAAGGGCGTCGACCAGATCATCCCCGTCGACGTGTACGTGCCGGGCTGCCCGCCGCGGCCGGAGGCGCTGCTGCACGGCATCCTGCGGCTGCAGGACAAGATCGCCCGCGAGCAGGCCGGCCTCGGCGGGGTACGCCGGGACGACCCGCTGGGCGCCGGTGCCCGCCGCGCCGGCGGTACCGACGCCGCGACGCTCACCGCCGCCCCGGTCCGGCCGCACTGACCCCTCGGGCACCGGCCCGCTCGCACTACGATCCGGGCATGGGTGGTGAAGGGGCGGAGACCGGCGCGATGCTGGCCGAACGGTTCGGCGCCGACGCGATCGGTACCGACTCCGGCGGCGGCACGTGGGCCCGGCCCACCGTGGACGTGCCGGTCGGCCGCTGGGTGGCCGCGCTGTCCACCGCCCGCGACGAGCTCGGCTACGACTTCTTCGACTGGCTGTCCGCGGTCGACGAGGGCGCCGACGGGTTCCGGATCGTCGCGCACCTCTGGTCGGTCGCCGACCGGCGCGGCCTGCTGCTGCGCACCCTGGTACCGGCCGGTGAACCGGTCCTGGACAGCGTCGTCGCGGTGTACCCGGGGGCCGGCTGGCACGAGCGGGAGACGCACGAGATGTTCGGCGTCGGGTTCGCGGGCAACCCCGACCTGGCGCCGCTGCTGCTGCCGGACGGGTTCGAGGGGCATCCGCTGCGCAAGGACTTCGTGCTGGCCGCGCGGGTGGTGAAGGCCTGGCCGGGCGCGAAGGAGCCGGGCGGCGAACACGGCAAGCGCGCGCCGATGCGGCCCCCGGGGGTACCCGCCCCGGGCGAGTGGCCGGCACCCCCGCCCGCCGCCGAACCCGACCCGACCGTCGGCCCGGACGCGCCCGGCACGGTGCTCCCGCCGGAGCCGCGTGCGGCGCTCCCGCCGGAACCGCCGGCGCTCCCGCCGGAACCGCCGGATGCGGCGACGCCGCCGAGCGGGGAGGGCGAGTAGATGCCGCTGTGGGCCGAGCTGGTGCTGCGCCTGGCCGGCGTGGTCGTGGCGTTCCTGGTGCTGCCGCTGGTCGTCGGGCAGATCGAGCACAAGGTGATGGCGCACATGCAGGGCCGGCTCGGCCCCATGTACGCCGGCGGTTTCCACGGCTGGGCGCAGCTCGTCGCCGACGGCGTCAAGTTCGTGCAGAAGGAAGAGGTGGTACCGGCCGCGGCCGACCGGCCGGTGTTCCGGGCCGCGCCGATCGTCGCGCTGCTGCCGTACCTGGTGGTCGTGCTGGTGCTGCCGCTCGGACCGGGGCTGGTCGGCCAGGCGCTCGACATCGGGCTGTTCCTGGTGCTCGCGGTGGTCGGGGTCGGCGTGGTCGCGGTGCTGATGGCGGCCTGGTCCAGCGCGAACAAGTACAGCCTGCTCGGCGGGCTGCGGGCGGCGGCGCAACTGCTCGCGTACGAGCTGCCGTTCGTGCTGGCCGCGGCGAGCGTCGCGATGGCGGCGGGCACCCTGTCGTTGAGCGGGATCGTCGAGGCGTGGCAGCCGTGGTGGCTGGCCTGGCAGCTGCCGGCGATGCTGGTGTTCCTCACCGCCGGGATCGCGGAGCTGCGCCGGCCGCCGTTCGACATGCCGATCGCCGACTCCGAGCTGGTCTTCGGGTACATGACCGAGTACACCGGGCTGCGGTTCGCGCTGTTCCTGCTCGCCGAGTACGTCGGGATCGTGGTGGTCGCGGCGCTGACCACGGTGCTGTTCCTGGGCGGCTGGCGCGGCCCGTTCGACGAGCAGCTGGGCTGGCTGTGGACGCTGGTCAAGGTGCTGATCGTGGCGTTCGTGATCATCTGGGTCCGGGTCACGTTCCCGCGGCTGCGGGCCGACCAGCTGCAGCGGTTCTGCTGGCTGGTGTTGGTGCCGGTCTCGCTGGCCCAGCTCGTCCTCACGGTCGCCGTCCGCCTCGCCCTGAACTGAGCGCCCACCGGCCTCCACCGCACCCTGTACCGTCCGGCAGCCGACGCGCCGCCGCCCGACCGTGTGGTTCCGGTGCGGCAAAAGGGCCGCGACCGGGTCGGTCGCGGCCCTTCCTGCACCCCCCGCAGGACTCGGCCCGGTTGCGCGGACCGGAGTGCAGAGACCGTAGCACCCACCAGGGACGTAGCGAAACTTGACGTCAGCAAATTGCACATAGCTGCACGGCCGCGCGTAAGCGGGAAGGGCAGCGGGGTTATGTCCCGATCGCGGGGTGATCGCACCTCTCTGTCATCGGCCGTACGGCCGGTACCTGGCTGGTTTCGACCTGGCTAATCTGCGCAATCGCGCCGTTCACGAACTATCCAGGAGATCCCCACCTTGACCGATCCCGAGCGCCCGCAGCCCCCTGCGGACGCGGCAGAGCCGTCTGCCCAGAACCCCACCGCCACCCCGCCCGTACCGGCCGCATCCCCCACGCCGCCGGCGGCCGACGCACCGCCGCCGGAAGCCGTGCCGGCACCGTCCGCCCCGAGTACGTCGCCCGCCGGGGACGTGCTGGCGGCGCCACCAGGGTCGCCCGCGCCGCTCGGTCCGCCGCAGCAGCTCGGTGAACCGGTACCGTCCTTTCCCGGCGCGCCGCCGATGCCGGTCGGATCGCCCGGACCATACGGCCCGGGCGTACCGGAGACCGCCCCGGGAGCCGCGTCCGGGATGCCGCCGGTGCCGGGAGCGACGTCCGGCATGCCGGCCGGGGCGGGGACGCCGGCCGGGGCGGGGAGGCCTTTCGGGCAGCCGGGTACGCCCGGAACGCCGGGGCCGGGCGGCGCGGCGCCGGGCATCATGATCGGGCTGCCCGGGGATCCGCAGACCACGAACTGGCCGTACGGGTCGATGCCGGTGCCGCCGGCACCGAAGCGCCGCCGGCGCTGGCCGTGGGTGGCCGGTGCGGTCGCGCTGGTCCTGGTACTCGGCGCGGTCGCCGTCCCGCTGTACCAGCGGCTCACCCGCCCCACCCCCACCGAGCAGGTGCAGTCCGCGCTCGCCGCGCTCGAACACGCGCCCGCGATCCGGCTCACCGGAGAGTCGATCACGGCGGAGGGCACGCCGCAGCGGATCAGCCTGTCGCTGGCCGGGAAGCGCGCGTACGGGCAGGCCCGCGGCTCCGCCGGCAGCGCCGACGTGCTGGTCCAGCACGGCGTCACCTACCTGCGCGGCGACCGCGCCTGGTGGCGGACCGCCGACGAGACGACGGCGCTCTACCTGTCCGGGCACTGGACGGCGCAGACGTCGGGGCTGTCCGTCGACCCGACCGAGCTCACCCAGACCGGGCTGGCGAAGTACCTCGGCAAGGGGTTGCGCGCGAACGCCGACCCGGACGCGCACGCGAAGCCGGCCGGCGCCGGGTACCCGAGCGTGCTCGGCTCCACCGCGGTCACGCCGTACCGGCTGCCGAACGGCTCGGTGGTCTTCGTGACCGCCGCCTCCCCGTACACGCTGGTCGGGATCGACCGCGCCCCCGGCGCGGCGGACGGTGGTTACCTCGACCTGACCGTCGCCACGGTCGGCAAGGACAGCTTCACCTCCCGGTTCGCGAAGCTCGCCGGCGGTGTGCACGGCGATCCGACGACGCCCGCGCACTACGTCTACCACGACAGGCCGAAGCAGGGCACCTGCGATCCGTACTCCTGCACCGAGTCGGTACGGCTGGTGGCGGACGGCGGCGACACCGGCCGCGCGGGGCACGTCGTGGGGTTCTACAGCTCCGACGCGGCCGGCAAGCACATCGTCGGCACCTGCTCGGCGAAGCTGCCGAAGATCCGGCCGAACCACTCCGCCAGGGTCTCCTGCACCACGCGGTCGCAGTCCTGGCAACGCTGGGTGGCGACCGGAGCAAGCACGCACTACTGGGTCTGGATCCAGCCGCTCGACCCGGGGTACGTCGGCGACCATCCGAACCAGGTCATCAACGTCTTCACCGCGGGCGTCGACGCCAGTGACATGGGGCCCGACGACATCGTCCTGCAGTCGGAGGACGCGCTCGCCGTGACCGACCACCTGATCGCCGCGGACGCCTGGAAGGGCCGGGCCGCGGTCGATGCGGTACATGCGATCTGCGATGCCGGCGCGCTGGGTGTGCTGCAGCCGCTGATCATGGCGGGGCACGTGCAACTCGACCAGGACGGCTTCGGCGACTGGTTCAACGACGAACACGTGTCTGCGGCGGTCGCGGCGAAGGAGCATGCGGCGGCCGGCTCGACCAAGCTGGCGCTCGGGTCGTGGCAGGACCCGAACGACCGGACCGTCAAGGCCGACCTGATCGACATCTCCGCGAAGACCACCGTCACCACCGGCCGGGTCACCACGACCCGGCGGACCCGCGGCGACATCGAGCAGGCCGCCGACCGGGCCCGCGCGGGTGCGGTGCCCGACGGGTTCGGGCGGCAGCTGCGGATCGCGGCCGGACCGGGCAGCGCGCTGTACTGGTCGTCGGCCGCCGACGTCGCTGCCGGCCTGCGCGCGGCCGGGGTGACCTCGGCGATGCTGCACGGCATCCGGCGCATCCGGGTCGTCACCGGCTTCGGTACGGCCACCCTCACCCCGAACCAGCTGCGCAAGTAGGCATCGCCCGTGCCTGAAGGAGAGCAGGACACTCCGAAGCCGGACGTTCCGGCGCCCGCGGCGGCGCCGGACCCGGACGTCTCGGTGCCCGCGGCGGCGCCGGGCCCGGACGTTCCGGTGCCCGCGATGGTGCCGGAGCCGCCGGATGCGCCCGCCGCGGCGTCGCCACCGCCGCAGGCCCCTTCCGGGGCGTCCCCACCGCCGCAGGCGCCTGCCATGATGGCGGTACCGTCGGCGGCGCCTGCCGTGGTGGCGCCACCACCGGTGCTTCCGGTCGTGGTGAAGCGGCGGCGGAGGTGGCCGCTGTTCGCCGTGATCGCGGGCGTCGTCGCGCTCGCGGTGATCGGTACCGCGGTCGGGATTCCGCTGTACCGCAAGCTGACCGCGCCGCCGCCGACCGAGCGGGTGCTCGCCGCGGCCGCGGCGCTCGCCACCGCGCCGGCGCTGCACCTCACCGGCAGCGTGTGGCGGGCCGAGAACGGCTCGTTCGAGACGTTCGACGCCCGGGTCGGTGCCGACACCACCACGGCGGGCACCATCTCGATCGGCGGCGGCAGGGCGGACTTCCTCGTCGGCCCGCGGCTGGTCCGGCTGCGGGGCGATCGACGCTCCCTGCTGGCCATCGAGCCGGACGTGGCCGAGTACGGGGTCGGCACGTGGCTGGAGCTGGAGCCCGCGACGCTGAACGTGGCGTTCTCGGAGCTGACGCCGCGCAACGTGGCCAACCGGATGCGGGACGGGCTGCGGGCGAACGGCTCCGGCAAGTACGCCGCGGTACCGGCCGACGGGTTCCCGACCCGGTTGGGCCGTACCGCGGTCACCCCGTACCGGCTGCCCACCGGTCGCGTCGCCTTCGTCACCGCCGACGCCCCGTACCGGCTGGTCGGGTTCACCGGGAAGTTCGGCATCAGCGTCGAGGGCGAGCTGACCGCCGAGATCTCCGTACTGACCAGCAAGCGGTTCGCGACCGACTACGCCACGCAGGAGCGTGCGGCCGGCGAGGCGCCGACGCAGCCGGCCCACTACCTGCCCGATCCGAGCAGCGAGAAGCGGGGCTCGTGCGACAAGCGGTTCTGCGCGGAGTCGGCGATCGTCTCCGCCGACGGTGGGGACACCGCCCGGCCCGGCCACGTCGTCGGCCTGTTCAGCAGCGACGCGGCCGGCAAACACGTCGTCGGTACCTGCCAGGCGAAGCTGCCGACGTTGGCACCCAACGGATCCGGGCGGGCCTGGTGCACGACGACGTCGGCGAGCTGGCGGAAGTGGGCTGCGGACGGCAAGACCTTCTGGTTCCGACTGATCCCGCTGTCGCCGGGCTGGCAGGGCGACGACGTGCACACCGTGCTGCACCTGCTTGGCACCGGGGCGCTGAACGACGACGTGGTGACCGGGTACCAGCTGAGCTCGACGGGCCCGGGTGAGTTCTTCGGTGTGATGGACTCGCTGGTCGGGCAGGGTTGGTCGGCTGCCGCTGCCTGGCAGGCGACCACGAATCTCGCCGACTCCGGGGCGCTCGGGATCGCGGCGCCGATGCTGCGCGCGGGGACGTTGTCGGTCGATCCGAAGGCCGGCCCGGGCGCTCTGGAGGCCGGGAGCCTGCCGTTCTACCGGGAGGCGCGGCGGCGGTACGAGGCGCACGGCGGCAAGCTCGCCGTGGGCGGCTACACCGACCCGTCCGGCACGCACCACACCGGCCACCTGTACGACGTGACGCGGCGGCGGGTGGTCACCACGGTGCCGCTGACCGCCGACTCGATGCGCGGGCTGCGGAGCCAGTGGCCGGACGCGGTGGAACGGTGCCGCAACGCCAACGCACCCGAGGGGTTCGGCCGGGATCTCGTCCTGGTGGCCACGCCGCGCAGTCCGCTCTACTGGCTGGGCGCCGACGACGTGGCGCGCACGTTGCGTGCGGCGGGCGTCGCCGGCAAGGACCTCGCCGGCATCGCGGCCCTCACCGTGGTGACCCGGACCGGCGCGGTCGCGGTGCGCGCGTCCGACCTGGGCTGACCAGCTTCGGTGGGGAAGCGCCACGGTGCTTCCCCACCGAAGGCGGGGTCAGGAGTGGCCGGAGATGGGCTTGGGCCGGTACGGCTCGGCCAGCGCGGCGAGCTCGTCGGCCGACAGCGCCAGCTCGGTGGCGGCGATCGCGTCGTCGAGGTGGTGCGGCTTGGTGGCGCCGACGATCGGCGCGGTGACGGCCGGCTGGTGCAGCAGCCAGGCGAGCGCCACCTGCGCCGCCGGTACCCCGTGCGCGTCGGCGACGTCCGCGACCCGGTCGGCGACGGCGAAGTCGGTCTCGTCGTAGGAGTAGAACCGCAGGTTGCCCGGGTCGGTACGGGCCCGGACGGTGTGCTGGCCGTCCCGGCCGCGGTTGCCGGCGAGGAATCCGCGAGCCAGCGGAGACCACGGGATCACCCCGACGCCCTGGTCGGCGCAGAACGGGATCATCTCCCGCTCCTCCTCGCGGTACACCAGGTTGTAGTGGTTCTGCATGGACACGAACCGGGTCCAGCCGTGCGCGTCCGCGGTGTACTGCGCCTTCGCGAACTGCCAGGCCCACATCGACGACGCCCCGATGTAGCGGGCCTTGCCGGCGCGCACCACGTCGTGCAGCGCCGCCATCGTCTCCTCGATCGGCGTCTCCGGGTCGAACCGGTGGATCTGGTACAGGTCGATGTAGTCGGTGCCCAGCCGGCGCAGCGAGGCGTCGATCGAGTCCATGACGTGCTTGCGGGACAGCCCCCGGTCGTACGGCCCGTCGCCCATCGGGTTGCACACCTTGGTGGCGAGCACGTAGTCCTCGCGGTGCTGGAAGAAGCGGCGCAGCAGCCGGCCGGTGATCTCCTCGCTGACCCCGACCGAGTAGACGTCGGCGGTGTCGTAGAAGGTGATGCCGGCCTCGGCGGCGCGGCGCACGAACGGCGCGGCGTCGGCCTCCGGCAGTACCCACTCGCGCCAGTTGACCGGATCGCCGTAGCTCATCATGCCCAGGCACAGCCGGGACACCTTCAGCCCGCTGCCACCCAGTCGTACGTACTCCACGGTGCGTCCTTCCCCCACGTGCACTGACCGGGCCCAGCCTAGGGGGTGTCCGGGAGTCGGCCGGCGGCCCGGTGCGGTGGCAGGATGGGGGGATGGCGGGATCGGTACCGGGCAAGGGGCTCGCGAAGGGGCTGGCCACCACGCTCAAGACGATGGTGCGCCCGGCCGGCACGGAGCAGTACCCGGACGTGCAGCCGGAGCTGCCGCCCCGCTCGCGCGGCGTGATCGCGCTGCTCGCGGAGAACTGCACCTCGTGCATGCTGTGCGCGCGGGAGTGCCCCGACTGGTGCATCTACATCGACTCGCACAAGGAGACGGTGCAGGTGGAGGGGGCGGCGCGGGCCCGGCAGAAGAACGTGCTGGACCGGTTCGCGATCGACTTCTCGCTCTGCATGTACTGCGGGATCTGCGTCGAGGTGTGCCCGTTCGACGCGCTCTACTGGTCGCCCGAGTTCGAGTACGCCGAGTACGACATCCGCGACATGGTGCACGAGTCGGACCGGCTCGGCGAGTGGATGCCGACGGTCCCGGCGCCGCCCGCGCACGATCCGAACGGCGAGCCGGCCAAGGAGGTGACCGCCGCCGAGCGCGGCGGCCGCGGCCGCGTCTCCCGCCCGCCCCGCTGACCCGTCGCGGCGCGCCGGGCCGTGCTCACTTCAGCAGCAGGGCGGTGAGCTCGTCCGGGGCGGTGAGCATCGCGTCGTGACCGGTGCCGATCTCGTCGACCGGCCAGCCGAACTCGCGCGCCCAGGTGCCGAACGGCATCCCGTTGTCGGGTACGCAGACGATCGCCCGGCACGGCAGCGCCTCGACCCGGCCGGTCAGCACGGTCGGCTCGGCGAACGTCCGGCGCGGCTGCGGCACCAGCCGCGGCGTCAGCCAGGCGATCTGCTCCGGGTCGTCCACCCCGACCATCCGCGGCGGCGGCACCGCGATCAGGCCGTCCGCGGTGTTGCGGTCCGCCCAGCGCCGGAACGGCTCGGGTGCCAGGTCGTCCATGCTGGCACCGTCCGGGCCGGCCCACGCGTCGACCAGGATCAGGTGCCCGACCCGCTCCGGCACCCGGTCCGCCGCCTGCCGCACGACCAGGCCCGCGTAGCTGTGCCCGACCAGTACCACCTCGGTCAGGTCCTCGGTGTTCAGCAGCGTGACCACGTCGTCGGCGTGCGTACCGAGCCCGACGTCGGGTCGCGGCTCGCCGCCGTCCAGGCCGGTCAGGGTCGGGGTGAGGACCCGGTGGCCGGCGGCGCGCAGCCGGTCGGCGACGTACGTCCAGCACCAGCCGCCGTGCCAGGCTCCCGCCACGAGTACGAACGTGGACATCGACCCACCTCTCGGTTCGACAGTCATCGAATCATACTCGCGGGACGTGAACATGGGTCGCCTGGTTGTCGCGCCACGCGGGGCGACACGGCAGGATGGATCACCATGGGCGGGTGGGAACCGTGACGGTCGCGGACGTACTGCTGGTGGCGCTCGGCGTGGTGACGCTGGGCGCCGCCATGCTGGTGGTCACCAGCCGGCACCTGGTGCGCGCCGGGTTGTGGCTGGTCGTCGCGCTCGGCGGGGTCGCCGGCTGCTACCTGGTGCTCACCGCCGAACTGGTCGCCTGGGTCCAGGTGCTGCTCTACGTCGGCGCCGTGGTGGTGCTGCTGCTGTTCGCGGTGATGCTGACCCGGGCACCGATCGGGCCCAGCCCGCAGCTCGACCGGCCCCGGGTGCCCGCCGCGCTGGTCGGCGGCGGCGCCGGTGTCGGGCTCGCCGCGCTGCTGGTCGACGCGTACCGGTGGAGTCACGTCGAGCAGCCGCCGCCCGGCACGGCGGAGCGGATCGGTGCCGCGGTGTTCCGGCAGTGGGTGCTGCCGTTCGAGGTGGTGTCGGTGCTGCTGCTGGCCGCGCTGGTCGGCGCGATCGTGCTGTCCACGCGCGCCGGCGACCGGTCGGCGGGGGCGCAGCCGCAGGGCGACCGGCCGGTGCGGACCCGCCCGCCGCTGGACCGGGCCCCGGACGACGGCGACCGGGTGTCCGACGAGCCGCGCGCCGGGCGGGGCCGCTGATGCATCCGGTGATCCCGTACCTGATCGCGGCGCTGCTGTTCGGCGTCGGCTGCTACGGCGTGCTGGTGCGGCGCAACGCGGTGCTGCTGCTGATGTCGCTGGAGCTGATGCTCAACGCGGTCAACCTGATCCTGGTGACCGCCGACACCAGCATCGTCGGCGTCCCCCGGTCCGGCCAGGTGTTCGCGCTGTTCGTGATCGTGCTGGCCACCGCCGAGGTGGGCGTCGGCCTCGCCGTGGTGCTGCGGTTCTTCCGGCTGCGCGGCAGCGTCGACACCGACCTGCTCGACACCCGCCGCGCCGGCGACGGCGCCGGCGGCGCGGTGCGCGCCGAGGACACCGCCGGCGGCACCGCCGCCGGCCCGGAGACCGCGGCCGTGACCGCGGTGCAGGCGGACACCGACGGCGGTACCGGGGAGGTGCGGTGATGCTGTCCACGGCGCTGGCGATCCTGCTGCCCGCGGTGCCGGGTGCGGCCGGCCTGGCCG
>NZ_BOPO01000008.1:0-74026 GCF_017312725.1 Actinocatenispora comari
ACCGACCGGGCGTCGGCGGTGCGGCGCGGCGCCAGCCGGGTCGCGGCGACCCGCTCGGCGCGGCGCAGCATCGCCGCCGCGGTGGGGCGCCGGGTGGCGCGGATCCGGCGGTCCGGCGCGGCGGTACGGCAGAGCTCCGCCACGGCGCCCCACACCAGCCCGACCAGCTCCCGCCGCGGCGAGTACAGCGCCCACCGGGCGCCCACGGCCACCGCGACCAGCACCAGCGCGGCGAGCGCGACCAACCGCAGCACCGCGCCGGCGGAGTACGGGCCGAGCACGCCCGCGCGGGTCAGCTGCACCAGGAACCACGCCGCCACGACGGCCAGCTGGGCGGCCCGGAACAGTACCGAGCCGAGCGCCGAACGGCCGACGGAGTCCGCGGCGACGCTGCCCGGCAGCGACCGGCGGGCCGCGATCAACGCGCGGAGCTGCCGGCCGGACAGGCCGGCGGCGAGCAGCCGGCGCCAGATCGCAGGCTGCGGATCGAACGTCGCCAACCAGCTCGTCGGCGCCAGCAGCAGTGCGAGCACCACCTCCGACCGGCGGGGCAGCAGGGACTCGCCAGGGCCCGGCAACGCGGCCGCGCCGGGCCGGCCGGCGTTCGGGGGTCGTTCGGGTCCACGCACCCTGTCATGGTCGGCCCGACGGGCAACCCGGTCAGAGGATGCCGCGGCGGCGGGCCTCGGCGACCGCGCCGGTGCGGTTGTCGGCGCGCAGCTTCGCGTACACCTGGACCAGATGCGACTTGACGGTGGCCTCGGTGATGAACAGCCGCCGGCCGATGGCCTGGTTGGACAGCCCGTCCGCGACCATGCCGAGGATCTGTGTCTCCCGCCGGGTCAGCGCCGGTGCCGGGGTACGGGTGCGTTCCACCAGCCGGGTGGCGACCGACGGGGCGAGCACGGTCCGGCCGGCGGCGGTGTCGTGCACCGCGGTGAGCAGCTGCTCCGGGGTGGCGTCCTTGAGCAGGTACCCGGCGGCGCCGGCGGCGATCGCGGGCAGGATGTCGGCGTCCCGGTCGTAGGTGGTCAGCACCAGCACCCGGGGCGGGTCGGGCAGCCGGCGGATCCGTGCGGTCGCCTCCGCGCCGTCGATGCCCGGGCCCAGCGCCAGGTCCATCAGCACCACGTCGGGGTGCAGCGCGGCGGCCTGGTCGACGCCGTCCGCGCCGGTCGCCGCCTCGCCGACCACGGCGATCTCCGGGTCGGCGGCGAGGGCGGCGCGCAGCCCGCCGCGGACCACCGGATGGTCGTCGACCAGCAGTACCCGGATCATCGGGCACCGCCGGTCCGCGGCACGGTGAGGTTGACCGCGGTACCCCGGCCGGGGGCGGTGTCGACCGACAGGGTGCCGCCGACCTGCTCGGCCCGGGCCCGCATGCCGGCGAGGCCCAGCCCGGTACCGCTGGTGGCGCCGAGCGGCCGGGCCGGGTCGAAGCCGCCCCCGTCGTCCACCACGTCCAGGCTGACGGTGTCCGGCAGGTACGTGAGGGTCAGCTCGATGCGGTCCGCGGCGGCGTGCGCCCGGGCGTTGGCCAGCGCCTCCTGCCCGGTGCGCAGCAGCGTCACCGCGACCGGTGTCGGCAGCGGCCCGGGATCGCCCTCGACGTGCAGGTGGGTACGGTCGCCGGGCTGCTCGGCGACGATCCGGCGCAGCGCGTCGGGCAGCGAGGCGCCGGCCAGCTCGGCCGGGGTGAGGTCGCGGACCAGCCGCCGGGTGTCGGCGAGCGCCCCGCGGGCCGCGCCGATCGCGGTGTCGAGCTGCTCGACCAGCGAGCTGTCGCGCTGCCGGTCGGTCGCCGGAGCGGGCCGGCCGCGCGCTCGGTCCGCGGCCGGCGTGGCGTCGGCGGCATCCCGGTCGGTGGCCGCGGTCACCGACCTTCCCGCGGCGTCGCGGTGGTCCACCGCGGATCCGGTGCCGGTGGCGGTCGCGGACTGGCGCGCGGTGCGCAGCACCAGCACGATGCTGGTCAGGTTCTGGGTCACGGTGTCGTGGATCTCGCGGGCCAGCCGCTCCCGCTCGGCGAGGACGCCGGCCTGCCGCTGCGAGGCGGCCAGCCGGTCCTGCGCGGCGGTCAGCTCGTCGATCAGCTCGGCCCGCTGCCGTACCTGCTCGGCGAGGTCGCGGTAGACCACCGTGATCATGACCGCGACGAGCGCCCCGACCAGCGGGCCGACCACGGCGGCGGCGTCCCAGCGGCCGCGGTCGGTGGCGATCACCACGACGGTGCCGGCGGTCAGCGCCGCCACCACCGGGACCGAGGCGGCCAGCGGGAGCAGCTGGGTACCGAGCAGGAACAGCGGGAACGCCAGCCAGACGAAGCTCGCCGAACCGACCGCGAGCGCCGCGCACCCGGCCACCAGTACGGCGAGCCAGCCGATCGCGAGGCCCCGGGTGCGGCGCCGGCGGGCCAGCACGGCGCCCACCGCGTACCAGCCGGCGACGAGGATCGCGCCGGCGAGCAGCACCGGCCAGCCGCGGTGGCCGGCGGCGCCCGCCGCGCCGAGCGCCAGCAGCCCGACGAACAGGACGTGCTCGCTGCGGCGCAGCAGCAGCAACGCCACCGGGCGGGACGGAGGGTCAGCCATGGTGCTGATCACGCTAGCCGTCCGCACGCACCTCGGCGCCGGTTCCCCGCGGCCCCGGTGACCCGCCCGGCGGCGCGGCCGGTCGGGGCCGGTCGATGCTGCGGAGCCGGCCGGAACCGGTCGATGCTGCGGAGCCGGTCGGAGCCGGTCGGGGCCGGTCGGGGCCGGTCGGGGCGAGCCGGTGCTGCGGAGCCGGTCGGGGTCCGGGTACTGCGGTGCTGGGCGGGGTCGGCCGGCGCTGCGGTACGGCGGTGCCGTGGTCAGCCACCGGCGGCCGACACCGGGACCGGATCGGGTTCGCGGGTCGGGCGGGATGGTCGGGACGGCCACCAGATCCGGTCGCCGACCAGCGCGAACACCGCCGGTACGACGACGGTACGAACCAGCAGGGTGTCGATCAGGACGCCGAGGCCGACGATCAGACCGAGTTGGGCGAGCGTGGTCAGCGGCAGCACCCCGAGGGCGGCGAACACCGCGGCGAGCACGACGCCGGCGCTGGTGATCACCGTGCCGGTGTGGCCGATCGCGCTGATCACGCCGGCGCGGGTGCCGTGCGCGACCGCCTCCTGCCGGGTGCGGTGCGCCACGAAGATCGTGTAGTCGATGCCGAGCGCCACCAGGAACAGGAACGCCACCAGCGGCACGTTCACGTCCAGCGCCGGGAACCCGAACAGCCGGGTACCGGCGAAGGTGCCGGCGCCGATCGCGGCGAGCGCGGACGCCAGGTTGACCGCCACCAGCAGCACCGGCGCGACCAGCGCGCGCAGCAGCAGTACCAGCAGCAGCAGCGCGACACCGAGGATCAGCGGCGCGATCGTGCGCAGGTCGCGGCCGAACGCGTCCCGTACGTCGAGGTCCTGCGCGGTCTGGCCGCCGACCTTCGCCTCGGCGCCCGGCACCGCGTGCACCGCGGCGCGCAGCCGCCGTACCGTGTCGAGGCTCGCGGCGCTGCCGGGCTGGGCGGAGTCGACGACGGTGAGCTTGACCAGCCCGTCCGGTGAGCGGCCGGCGGGCCGCACCCGCACGCCCGGTACCCGTTGCGCGGCGGCGGTGACCGCCGGCGCCGTGTCGGCCCGCGCCACCACGATCAGCGGCGCCGACTCGCCGGCGGGGAAGTGCTCGGCCAGCACCCGCAGCCCGGTGGCGGACGGGGACGGCACCCGGAACTGTTCGAGCTGGCTGAGCCCGACCCGGGTGCCGAGCAGCCCGCCGGCCAGCACCGCGAGGCCGATGACCGAAGTGGCCACCACCAGTGCCGGGCGCCGGGTGACGCCGCCGGCGAGCCGCCGCCAGAACCGGCCGGCCCGGGCGGGCGCGGCGCCGGCGCGCGGGACGAACGGCCAGAACAGCCGCCGGCCGCAGACCGCCAGCGCGGCCGGCAGCAGTACCAGGACGAACAGCAGCGCGAGCACCAGGCCGACGGCCGCGGCGACGCCGAGACCGCGGGTGTTGGGCATCGCGGCGAGCAGCAACGTCAGCAGCGCGGCGACCACGGTGAGGTTGCTGGCGAGGATCGCCGGGCCGGTACCGCGCACGGCGGCGGCGAGGGCGGCCCGGTGGTCGGCGGTGCGGTACAGCTCCTCCCGGTACCGGGAGATCAGCAGCAGCGCGTAGTTGGTGCCGGCGCCGAACACCAGCACGCTGATGATGCCGGCGTCGAACTGCAGGTCGGCGGCGGCACCGAGGGCGGCGGTGACGCGGGCGGCGACCTGGTCGGCGAGGCCGACCACGGCGAGCGGTACCAGCCACAGGATCGGCGAGCGGTAGGTGAGCAGCAGCAGCACCGCGACGATGCCGACGGTGACCGCGAGCAGGGTGAGGTTGGCGCCGTCGAACGCCGCGGCGATGTCGGCACCGAACGCCGGCCCGCCGGTGATCTGGACGCTCAGCCGGTCCGGCGCCACCCGGCGCGCGGTACTGCGCAGCCGGTCGATGGTGTCGGCGATCTCGGCATCGGACCGGTCCGTGTCGACCGGCACGTTCACCACCGCGGCCCGCTGGTCGTGCGCCGCGACCGGTGGCGAGCTCCGCTGCCCGACCCGCCGGCCCAGCGCGGTACCGAGCCGGTCGGTCGCGGCCCGGTCGGCGCCGGTGAGCCGGCCGCGGTCGTGCCGGGTCACCACCGCCACCACCGGCGCCAGCTCGTGCCCGGCGAACCGCTGCTCCAGCTGCCGTACCTGCGCGGACTCCGACCCGGTCGGCAGCGCCTGCGCGGCGCCGGGGGGCTGCGCCCCGCTCGTCGCGCCGGTGACGCCGGCGGCCACCAGCAGCCCGAACACCAGGACCAGCCACGCGCCGCGCCGGCCGGTCACCGTCGCGGCGAGTCGCCGCCACACCCCCGTCATCGCACCCCGACCTCGCTCGTCCGTCCGGATCGCTCACCACGCTAACCGGACATCAGGGCAGGTACCTGGCGCGAAAGGCGGGCCGTGAACCCCGACGAAAGTTGCAGGCCCGGGCCGGGGCCGGCCCGCTGGCGGGGCGCCCGGTATCGGTGCTGTGCGTCTTACGTGATGAGATGAGCGGTGTGCGGGGTCGAGGCGTTTCGGCATGTTGACAACGCTGTCACCAGCCGGGGCAGCCCGGTGTCGAGCCGAGGAACTGGAGCGTCATGCGGATCGGGCGAACCGTCGCCGCGCTGGGCGCCGTCGTGCTGACGGTGGGCCTGGCCGGTGCCTGCAGCAAGAACACCGGGACGGACTCGAAGCCGGACGCGTCCCGCACCTACCACGCGAGCATCTCCACCGACCCGAAGGACTCGCTGGGCCCGGCCCCGGCGGTACCGGGGGCGAAGTCCGGCGGCACGGTGCACATCCTGCAGGAGAAGGACTACGAGCACCTCGATCCGCAGCGCACCTACGTGTCCAACTCCGGCATCATCGAGCAGCTGTTCACCCGGACCCTGACGGCGTTCACGCCCAGCGGCCGGAACGCCACGCTGGTCGGCGACCTCGCCACGAACCCCGGTACCGACGTCGACGGCGACTGCAAGGTCTGGCGCTACACCATCAAGAAGGGCATGCGGTACGAGGACGGGTCGGCGATCACCGCCGCCGACGTGGCACACGGCATCGCCCGGTCGTTCTCGCCGGAGCTGTCCGAGGGGCCGCACTACATCCAGCAGTGGCTGACCGGCAAGCAGGTCTACAACGCCGACTACCAGGGGCCGTACAACGGCGGGAAGGCGTTGCCGCCCAACCTGACCGTGTCCGGCAGCACCCTGACGTTCCACTTCCCGCAACCGCACTGCGACCTGCCGTACGCGGCGGCGATGGCCGAGACCGTGCCGGTGCCGGCGAGCAGGGACACCGGCGCGAAGTACGACCGGCACCCGTTCTCGTCCGGCCCGTACAAGATCGCGAGCTACGAGCGGGACAGCAAGCTCGTGCTGGTGCGCAACCGCTACTGGGACGCGAAGACCGATCCGGTCCGGCACGCCTACCCGGACTCCGTCGAGGTCGACCTCGGCGCGAGCGACGTCGAGCAGACCAACCGGCTGGTCGCCGACAACGGCGCCGACCGGACGGCGCTGTCCACCGCGCAGGTGCCGCAGTCGCTGATCCCGCAGGTACAGAAGAACGACGGTGCCATGCGGCGGTCGCTGACCGGCTCGAACGGCTTCACGTTCTACTTCGCCATCAACTGCGAGCGGGTCACCGACCCCACCATCCGCAAGGCCATGTCGTACGCGGTGGACCGCGGCGCGATCGTCCAGGTGCTGGGCGGCGAGAAGGCGGCGCGGCCGGCGACCACGCTGCTGTCGCCCACGGTGGCCGGCTGGCAGGATTTCGACGCGTTCCCGGCCGGCGCGCACGGCAACCTGGCCAAGGCGAAGAAGCTGCTGAACGGCCGGCACCCGAGCCTGACGTACGCCTACGCCAACTCGTCGGTGAACCAGCGGGAGGCGCCGCTGATCCAGCAGATGTTCCAGCGCGCCGGGTTCCGGGTGGTGCTGCGACCGCTGGATGCCACCAGCTACAACACCGCGCTGGGCAGGCACCCGAAGTACGACTTCTACCAGACCGGCTGGGGTGCCGACTGGCCGTCCGGCGCCGCGACGATCCCGGTGCTGTTCGACGGCCGCTCGATCCGGGCCAACGGCAACAACGACACCGCGTACTTCGAGCAGCCGTCGATCGACCGGCGCATCGACGAGCTGAACCAGATGCCGGCGGCCAAGGCGGGACCGCAGTGGTCGGCGCTGGAGAAGCGGATGATCGCCACCTACGCCCCGGTCATCCCGCTGTACTACCAGCAGTCGTTCCTGCTGCACGGCTCGAAGATCGGCGGTGCGCTGCTGTCCTCCACCGGCGCCGAGTCGTTCCTGAACCTCTACGTCAAGCGGTGACGGGTGGCCGGCTGGTCGCGGTCGACTCCAGCACCGCGGACAGTTCGGCCGGGCTGGCGTTGCCGCCGGTGACCACGATGCCGACCCGCCGGCCCGCGTACCGGTCCGGGTCGGCCAGCAGCGCGGCGAGCCCGGCGGCGCCGGCCGCCTCGGCGAGCGTGTGCGCCCGGGTCAGCAGCACGTGCTGGGCGGCGCGCAGCTGCTCGTCGGACACCAGCACGAAGTCACGCAGGTGGGCGCGCAGCAGCCGCTGGGTCAGCGGGAAGCCGCTGCCGGTGGCCAGCCCCTCCGCGGCGGTACGGTTCGGCGCCTCGACCGGTTCGCCGGCGCGCCACGAGTCGTGCGCGGCGGGGGAGGCGGCCGACTGCACGCCGATCACCTCGCAGCGCGGTGCCAGCGCCGCGGCGACCACGCCGGCCGCGGCGGCGCCGGAACCGCCGCCGACCGGTACCAGCAGGGCGTCGAGGTCGGGGTGGGCGGTGAGCAGTTCGGTGTAGGCGGTGCCGACGCCGGCGACCAGGTCCTCCTCGTGCGCCGGCCCGACCAGCCGCATGCCGTCCGCGGTGTCCGCCGCGTACCGCTGCGCCGCCGTCAGGTCCGCGCCGTGGCAGTCCACCCGCGCGCCGAGCGCCCGTACCGCGGCGAGCTTGGTCGGGTTGGGGTCGGCCGGCATCACGATCCGGCACGGCGCGCCGAAGCGCCGGCAGGCGTACGCGATCGACTGGGCGTGGTTGCCGGTCGAGTAGGTGACGACGCCGCGGGCCCGGTCGGCGACGGACATCCCGGCGAGCAGCGCCAGTCCGCCGCGCACCTTGAACGCGCCGGTCGGCTGCACCTGCTCGTGCTTGACGACCACCCGCGCCCCGGCCGTCTCGTCCAGCAGCGGGTACGACCAGGCCGGGGTCGGCGGCAGCAGCCCGGCGATCGCCCGGCCGGCCCGCAGTACGTCGTTGAGATCCATGCCGCCAGTCTCGCCGCGGCGCACCGATCGGTCCAATGCCAGCTTTCGCGCGAACCCATCGACGAGATTGATAGGTTGTCGTCATGCTGTCCCTGCCCCGGCTCCGGGTGCTGGCCGCGGTGGCGCGGTACGGGTCGGTGACCGCGGCGGCCGAGGCGCTGCACTACGCGCAGGCGTCGGTGAGCCACCACCTGGCCCGGCTGGAGTCCGAGACCGGCGCGGTACTCACCCAGCGGGTCGGCCGTGGCATCCGGCTCACCGAGGCGGGCCGGCTGCTCGCCGCCCGCGCCGAGGAGATCCTGGGCCGGCTCGACACCGCCGAGCGCGAGCTCGCCGCGCTCACCGGGCTCGCCGCCGGCCGGGTCCGGCTGGCCGCGTTCCCGTCCGCGCTCGGTACCTTCGTGCCGGCCGCGCTCGGTGCGCTTGCCGCCGACGTGCCCGGCCTGGACGTGTCGCTGGTCGAGGCCGAACCGCCGGCGGCGCTGCGGCTGCTGCGCTCCGGTGAGATCGACGTCGCCGTCGTGTTCGGCTACCCGCCGGAGCTGGCCGGTACGGGCCCGCCCGGCACGGCTCGTCGCGACGCCGGCGCCGCTGCTGCCGGCCCGCCAGGTGCCGACGGCGACGGTGACGTGCGCGGCGCGGGCGCGCGTGCGACCGGCCCGTTCCGGGCCGACCGCGCCGACCGCGCCGGTGACCCGCGCGTCGCGGGCCTGCGCGGGACCGAGCTGCTGGTCGAGCCGATGTGGCTGATCGCGGCGGAGGCCGGCGGCCCGGAGCTCGCGGCCCACCGGGACGCGCGGTGGATCGCCGGCTGCGAGCGGTGTCGCGCCGACCTGCTGCGCCGGTGCGACGCGGCCGGGTTCGTCCCCGACATCGCGTTCACCACCGACGACTACGTCGCGGTGCAGCGACTGGTCGCGGCCGGGGTCGGGGTGGCGACGCTGCCCGGGCTGGCGCTCGCCGCGCACCGGCACCCGGCCGTGAGCGCGGTCCGGGTACCGGGCTGGCTGCGTACCGTGCGGGCGGTCAGCTACGGCGCGCCACCGGATCCGCCGGCGGTCACCGCGCTGCTCGCAGCGCTCGTCGCGGCCGCCGAACAGTCCACTGTGGACTCTCAGAGCGGGTTGGGCTCACCGACCGGGGTGGTGGTGAAGCCGCCGCCGAGCAGCGCGTCGCCGGGTGCCGGGGCCGACTCGGCGAGGATCTTCTCGGCGAAGCGCTCCGCGTCGTCGCGCGGGGAGTAGCCGAGCGCCCGCGCCTCGGTCAGCGAGTAGTGCCCGCGGGTGTTGTCCGAGGCGCCCCACACCACCCGGAACCCGGGACTCGGCGCGGCCAGGCACGCCTCGAACAGCCGGGCCCCGTCGTCCGGTGACAGCCAGGTCGCGAGGCCACGGACGCCCGGCGGTTCCGGGAAGCACGAACCGATCCGGATGCACACCACGTCCAGCCCGAACCGGTCGTGGTACAGGCTGCCGAGCGCCTCGACCGCCACCTTGCTCACGCCGTAGTAGGTGTCCGGCCGCGGCGGCGCGTTGGCCGGGACACCGCCCGGACCGGCCTCCGCGACCGGCCGCATGCCGACCGCGTGGTTGCTGGACGCGAGGATCACCCGCGGCACGCCGGCGAGCCGGGCGGCCTCCAGCACCGTACGGGTGCCGTCGACGTTGACCGCGAGGATCTGCTCCCACGGCGCCTCCCGGCTGATGCCGCCGAGGTGGATCACCGCCGCCGCGCCGCGGCACGCCGCGGTCATCGCCGCCGGGTCGGTCACCGACGCGGTGACGAGCTCGATCCGCTCGCCCGGACCGGCGGGCGGCTGATCGAGCAGGTCCAGCAGCCGCAACGTCCGACCGGGCCGCGCCAGCCGGGGCCGCATCAGCCGGCCGATGGTACCGGCGGCGCCGGTGACAAGTACCGTCTCGGTCACGATCGACGGGTCCTTTCCGTTGCGGGACAGGGGTTCCCCGATCCGGGTTGGCCGGACCGGGCCGGCTCAGCGGATGCCGGCGCGGCGCAGCTGGGCGCCGAGCTCCTCGGTGATCTCCCGCAGCAGTGCGCAGACCCGCCGTACCGTGGCGTCGGTGGCCTTGCCGACCGGCATCGAGCAGCTCAACGCGTCGGTGGCCGGGATCCGGTAGCCGATCGCGACCGCGGCGCACGCCACGCCCGGGGTGCCCTGCTCGGACTCGGTCGCGTACCCCTGGGCGCGAACGCCGGCGAGCTCGGCGCACAGGGCGTCCCGGCTGGTGACGGTGTGCTCGGTCAGCGCCGGCAGCCGGGCCGGGAGCAGCCGGCCGACCTCCTCGTCGGTCAGCTCGGCCAGCAACGCCTTGCCCAGCGCGGTGGCGTGCGCCGGCAGCGTCCGGCCGACCCGGGAGATCAGGTGCACCGAGTGCCGGGACTCGCGGGTCTCCAGGTACACCACCTCGTCGCCGCTGCGCCGCGCGTAGTGCGTGGTGAACCCGGACCGCTCGCGCAGCCGCTCCAACGCGTCGGTCACGTACGGCAGGGCGGGGTCGCGGTCGAGGTACGCGGTGCCGCAGATCAGCGCGCGCACCCCGAGCCGGAACCGGGTGCCGCCCTCGTCGGACTCGATCCAGCCCAGGTCGTGCAGGGTGCGCAGCAGGCCGTGCAGGCTGGAGCGGGGCACCCCGGTACGGGCGTGCAGGTCCGACAGCGAGGTCCAGGCGCGGTCGGCGGCGAACGTCTCCAGCAGCTCGATCGCCCGCCGGGCCGACTTCACCCCCGCGCCGGACTCGACCGCGTCACCGTCCGTCCCGCCGCCGGCGCGGGTCGGCGCCGGGTCCCGTACCTGCCGTGCCATGGCACTCCTCTCCTGGGCGGCCTGCCCGCAATCGTGCGTACTTGCGCATTGACAGGCACGCTGCCCAACACTAGCTTCTCCGGCAGGATTCTCGTACACGACATCGGTTCACGGTTCAGACGACGTTCAAGTATGTGGACAACCCCGAAGAGGGTGGAATCGTGCACGCACTCGACTGGACGGTCCTCGCCGGCTACTTCGGCGTCATGGTGCTGATCGGCCTGTGGTCGCACCGGCGCATCGGCAACGTCAGCGACTACTTCACCGCCGGCGGCCGGATGCCGTGGTGGCTCGCCGGCATCTCGCACCACATGTCCGGCTACAGTGCGGTGCTGTTCGTCGCCTACGCCGCGGTCGCCTACACCGACGGCATCACCATCTACTTCTGGGGCTTCGCCACCATCGGGATCGGCGTCGGCATCGGCAGCTGGCTGTTCGCGCCGCGCTGGAACCGGCTGCGCAGCAAGTACAAGGTCGCCTCGCCGCTGGAGTTCCTCGCCCGGCGGTACAACGTGACCACCCAGCAACTGCTCGCCTGGAGCGGCGCGCTGCTCAAGGTGTTCGACGTGGCGAGCAAGTGGGCGGCCATCTCGGTGGTGCTCAACGTGTTCGCCGGGGTGCCGCTGACCTGGGGCATCCTGATCACCGGCGCGATCACCCTGGTCTACTGCACCGCCGGCGGGCTGTGGGCCGACGCGCTCACCGACTTCGGCCAGTTCGTCATCCAGGCCATCGCCGCGATCGTGATGATCGTCGTGGTGCTCGGCAAGCTCGGCGGCATCTCCGCGATCTGGACCATGTGGGGCCAGCTGCCGGCCGGCCACCTCTCGCCGACGACCTCCAAGTACACCACCGTGTTCCTGCTGGTGTACGTGCTGGAGAAGACGATCGAGTACAACGGCGGGATGTGGAATCTGGCCCAGCGGTACATGGCGGCCGAGGGTGCGCCGGCCGCCCGCCGCACCGCCCGGCTCTCCTCGCTGCTCTACCTGCTGTGGCCGATCGTGCTGATGTTCCCGATGTTCGCCTCGCCGCTGCTGGTGCACGTCTCCGACGCGACCACGTCGTACGCGGTGATGGCCTCGACGTTCCTGCCGCACGGGCTGATCGGGCTGGTGCTGGCGGGGATGTTCTCGCACACCATGGCGATGGCCTCGTCCGACGCGAACGCCATCTCGTCGGTGGTCACCCGCGACATGCTGCCGGTGATCACCAGCCGGCTGCGACATCGCGCCCACCGCGGCAGCCTCACCACCGCCCGGGTGGTCACCGTGGTGTTCGTGGCGCTGAGCATGCTGGTCGCCACCCAGTCGGCCAACCTCGGCGGGGTCCTCGCGATCGTGGTGTCCTGGGTCGCCGCGCTGATGGGGCCGATCTCGATCCCGCTGCTGCTCGGCATGCTGCCCTGGTTCCGGCACAGCGGGTCGCGCGCCGCGATCGCCTCCTGGGCCTGCGGGCTGGCCGCCTACGTGCTGGTCTACTACGTGGTTCCGTCCAGCCAGGTGGTCGTGGTCGCCACCCCGATCCTGACCTCGCTGGTGGTCTACGTCGGGCTCGGGCTGCTCGCCTCCGAACGCAGCCCCGGTACCGACCAGATGCTCGCCGCGGTCGACCACGACGGCGCCGACGAGCCGGCCGAGCCCGCCGCCGCACCGGCCGGCGGCGGCTGACCGGAGGGTGTGCTCCGTCCACCGTGGACGGAGCACACCGCGGCTCAGGTACGGAGCGCACCGCGGCTCAGGTACGGGTCAGGACGAGTACGGTCGCCTCCGCGGTCGGCTCGGCGGCATCCGGGTCGGCGTCCACCTCGCGTTGCAGCGACGCGAAGCCGGCCGCGATCTGCTCCTCGGACATGTGCTGGAACACCGACATGGACCGGTGCCGCAGCCGCTCCAGCCGCTGCGCCCTGGTCTGGGTGGCCGGATCGCGCAACACCCGCGGCGCGGGGCTCGCGGTGAAACCGGCCGCCTCGAACGTGCCGGTCTCGGCGGCCAGCGACCGGTACATCCGGGCGTCCAGCTCCAGCCCGCCCGGGAAGTGCCGCAGCCACCAGATGTCCGGCATCCGGTCGCTGAACTGGGCCCGCAGCAGCAGCGTGCCACCCGGTCGCAGCACCCGGGCGATCTCGCGCGCGGCGGCGTCCTTGTCCGCCACGTGGTGCCACACCAGGAACAGCAACCCGTAGTCGAACTCGCCGTCGGCGGCGGGGATCGCGGTGGCCGAACCGGCGACGTACCGGACCAGCGGGTGGGCCGACTCCCGCGCCGCGACGGCCCGCATCGCGTCCGCCGGTTCGACCCCGGTGACCGGCCCGAACGCGTCGGCGAGCAGCGGGGAGAACCGACCCGTACCGGAGCCGAGGTCCAGCCCGGACAGCGGTCGGCGGGCGGGCAGGGCGCCGGCGAACAGCGACAGCCAGGCCCGGCCGGCTCCCTCGCCGAGGGCGCGGCTGGCGTGGTAGTCGCGGTGGATGGGTCCGTCGTAGTCGACGCGCTTCATCGAGACTCCCGGAGACGGTGACGCGGCCCCGTCCATTGTCCCGGACGGGGCCGCGTCGCTCGCGTGCGAGCTACACGCGCTGGAAGCAGAGCGCGCAGTTGTGGCCGCCGAAACCGAACGAGTTGTTCAGCGCGGCCGGTACCTCCATCCGCCGGGCGACGTTCGCCGCGACGTCGAGGGTGAGCTCGTCGTCCGGGTCGTCCAGGTTGATCGTCGGCGGCACGACACCGTCGCGTACCGCGAGGATCGTCGCGATCGACTCGATCGCGCCGGCCGCACCGAGCAGGTGACCGGTCATCGACTTGGTCGAGGTGACCACCGGCTGCTCGCCGACCGCCTTGCGGATCGCCGCGATCTCGCCCATGTCGCCGATCGGGGTCGAGGTGGCGTGCGCGTTGACGTGCGCGATGTCGGACGGGGACAGCCCCGCGTCGGCGATCGCCAGCCGCATCGCCCGGGCCTGCTGGGTGCCCTCCGGGTCCGGCTGCACGATGTCGTACCCGTCGGAGGTCAGCGCCGCGCCCGCGAGCTTCGCGTACACGGTCGCGCCGCGCGCGGCGGCTCGGTCGGCGCGTTCCAGGACGACCACGCCGGCGCCCTCCCCGAGCACGAACCCGTCCCGGCCCTTGTCGAACGGGCGGGACGCCCGGGTCGGCTCGTCGTTGCGGGTCGACATGGCCCGCATCGCCGCGAACCCGGCGATCGGCAGCGGGAACGCCACCGCCTCGGTACCACCGGCGAGCACCACGTCGGCCCGGCCGGAGCGGATGATGTCCAGCCCCAGCGCGATGGCCTCCGAGGAGGTCGCGCAGGCGCTGGCAGCCGAGTGCACGCCACCGAGCACGCGGAACTCCAGCCCGACGTACGCGGCCGGCCCGTTCGGCATCAGCATCGGCACCGTGTGCGGGCTGACCAGCCGCGGTCCCCGGGCGAGCAGCCGGTCGTGCTGATCGACCAGGGTGCGGGCGCCGCCGATGCCGGTACCGACGCTGACCGCGACCCGCTCCCGGTCCGGGTCGTCGGAGTCGAGCCCGGCGTCGAGCCAGGCCTGCCGCGCGGCGACCAGCGCCGCCTGCTCGGACCGGTCCATCCGCCGGGCCTTGACCCGGTCGATGTGGTTGGTCGGGTCGTCGGCCATCAGCCCGGCAATGCGCACCGGCAGCTCGGCCGCCCAGTCGGCATCCAGGGTCCGGATACCGGAGCGGCCGGCGACCATGCCCTCCCAGGTGGACGCGACGTCCCCGCCGAGGGGGGTCGTCGCGCCGAGCCCGGTGACTACCACTTCCGGAGTGGAGTGGCTCGTCATCGTGATGTCGCCTCCAGCATTTCGTTCGTCACCGGTCTGCCTGTGCGACCGGTGTACCAGCCGTGGAACGCGGACAGGATGGCGGTCCGGCGGCCGGCCATCCTGTCGGTGCGTGTCGGGGCCAACAGCCTCTCAGGCCGCGTTCTTCTCGATGTAGGTGACCGCGTCGCCGACGGTCTTCAGGTTCGGGACCTCGTCGTCGGGGATCTTCACGCCGAACTTCTCCTCGGCGGCGACCACGACCTCCACCATCGACAGCGAGTCGACGTCCAGCTCCTCGGTGAACGACTTCTCGTCGGCGACGTCGGACTTGTCCACGCCGGCCACCTCTTCCAGAATGTCGGCCAGGCCGGTGCGAATCTCGTCGCGGGTCATGCGGTGTTCCTTCCTTGTCCTGCCGGGTGTCGCGGCGCCTTTCGCCGCACCCGACGTCCCATGGTGCCGTACCCGGGGTGCCGGGTCGGCGACGGCTGCGAAATGTCGACTACGGGCAGCGCACGACCTGCCCCGCGTAGGTGAGCCCACCGCCGAAGCCGAACAGCAGCACCGGCACGCCGGAGGTGAGCTCGCCGCGCTCGATCAGCTTCGACAGCGCCATCGGTACCGACGCGGCCGAGGTGTTGCCCGACTCGACGATGTCGCGGGCGACCACCGCGTTGGTGGCGCCGAGCTTCTTCGCGAGCGGCTCGATGATCCGCAGGTTCGCCTGGTGCGCAACGAATCCACCCAGCTCGGACGGCTCCACGCCGGCCCGGCGGCAGGTCTCCGCGATGAGCTTGGGCAGTTCGGTCTGGGTCCAGCGGAACACCGTCGGCCCGTCCTGCTTGATGTACCCGCGGCGCCCCTCGATGGTCAGCACCGAGCCCTTGCTCGGGTCCGAACCCCACAGCACCGGGCCGACGCCGGGCTCCTCGTCGTCGCCCACCGCCTCGACCACCGCGGCGCCGGCGGCGTCGCCGAACAGGATGCACGAGGTGCGGTCGGTGTAGTCGGTGACGTCGGTGAGCTTCTCCGCGCCGATCACCAGCGCCCGCCGGGCGGCACCGGCCCGGATCGCGTGGTCGGCGGTGGCGAGCGCGTACTCGAAGCCGGAGCAGCCGGTGTTGAGGTCGAACGCCGCCGGCGCGGTGATGCCGAGGTTGTTCGCCACCCGGCAGGCCACGTTCGGGCACCGGTCGATCGACGAGCAGGTGGCCACGATGACCTGGTCGATGTCGTACGGGGTGAGGCCGGCGTTGGCGAGCGCCTTCCCGGCGGCGGCGGTGGCCATGTCGGCGACCGTCTCGCTCTCCGCGACCCGACGCTCCTTGATGCCCACCCGCGAGGTGATCCACTCGTCGGTGGTGTCCACGATGTGGGTCAGGTCCTCGTTGGTGAGCACCTTCGCCGGCTGGTAATGGCCCATCGCGACGATCTTGGTGCCGCGTGCGGGTCCTGCGGGGGTGGTCATGCGTTGTCTCCCGTCTCGGCGAAGCGGGCCGGCTCGCCGTGCCGTGCGATCAGGTCCCGAGCGGCGGGCAGGTCGTCCGGGGTGTTGAGCGTGACGATCTCGGGCGCGCCGCGGCTCTTCAGCTCGCGCTTGACCAGGCCGGACAGCGTGCCGGCCGGCGGCAGCTCGAGGACCGCGGTGACGCCCAGGTCGGCCAGCGTCGCGAGGCACCGGTCCCACCGCACCGAGCTGGTGACCTGGCGGACCAGCCGGCGGACCAGCTCGGTGCCGGAGCCGACCGCGGTGCCGTCGGCGTTGGACAGCAGCAGCCGCCGCGGGTCGCGCACGGTGATGCCGCCGGCGAGCCGCTGCAGCGCCTCCTCGGCCGGCGCCATGTACGGGGTGTGGAACGCGCCGGCCACCGCGAGCGGCCGCACCCGGGTACCGGCCGGCGGCTCGGCGGCGAACTTCTCCAGCGCGGGCAGCGACCCGGCGGCGACGATCTGGCCGGCGCCGTTGCGGTTGGCCGGGGTCAGGCCGGCGGCCTCGATCGCGGCGGCCACCTCGTCCGGGTCGCCACCGAGTACGGCGCTCATCCCGGTCGGCTCGATCGCGCAGGCGGCGGCCATCTCCCGGCCGCGTACGCCGGCGAACAGCATCGCCGACTCGGCGCTCAGCGCGCCGGCGACCGCTGCGGCGGTCAGCTCACCGATGGAGTGGCCGGCGACGACCGAGACGTCGTCCAGCGGCAACTGCTCGGCCGCGACCAACCCGGCCGCGACCAGCAGCGGCTGGGTGCGCGCGGTGTCCTTGATCTCGTCGGCGTCGGCTGCGGTACCCAGGTGCACCAGATCGGCGCCGGCGGCGGTGGACAGCCAGCGCAGCCGGGCCTCGACGCCGTCCACGTCGAGCCACGGTGCCAGGAATCCGGGCTTTTGCGACCCCTGTCCGGGGGCGAGTATCGCGAGCACGCGTTGACTCTGACCGATCCGGCGCCCGTCGCGACCGGTTCTGATCAACCAAACCCGACCACGGACGTTGTGGAGAGTCGACAAAACGAGCGTTCAACCCGCATGATTGGCGGTACGCGGGTCCTCCGGTGACGCTGTGAGTTGTGTCGCCTGACCATCCGGTACGTCGCTGTCCGTACCGGTTTCCGACGCGCCGGGTAGTGTCGCGCTGCCGGTACTGCCGTCGGCCAGCGCCGGCGCCGGCAGCGGCGGCCGCGGCGCCGCCTGGTCCAGCCGGCCCACCACCAGCGCCACCCGCAGCGCGAACGAGTCCCGCGGCTGCGTCGCGGTGAACCCGGTCAGATCGGCGATCCGGCGCAGCCGGTAACGCACCGTGTTCGGGTGCACGTAGAGGGCGCGGGCGGTGGACTCCAGCACCCCGCCCGCGGCGAAGAACGCGTCCAGCGTGTCCAGCAGGTCGCCGGCCCGCTGCAGCGCCCCGTACACGTTGGTGCGCAGCAGCCGGCGAGCCTCCGGGTCACCGGCCAGCGCCCGCTCCGGCAGCAGGTCACCGGCCGACACCGGGCGCGGCGCGTCCGGCCAGGTGTGCGCCGCCCGGTACCCGGCGATCGCGGCCCGGGCCGACTCGGTCGCCTCGTCCAGCGACGGCACCGCCGGGCCGACCACCACCGGCCCGTCACCGAAGTCCTCCAGCAGCTTCGCCGTCGCCGCGACCGGGTCCGGCGCGCCACCGAGCACCGCGACCAGCCGGTTGCCGTGCACCCCGCCCAGCACCTCGACGCCGATCCGGCGCGCCGTGCGGTGCAGCCCGTGCAGTACCGAGGTGGCGTCGCCGGCGGGGGAGCGGCCCACCGCCACCGCGACCGGCGTCGCGTCCGACCAGCCCAGCGCCGCCGCCCGGCTGGCCATCGCGTCGCCGACCTCGCCCCGCAGCAACGCGTCGACCAGCATCGCCTGCAGCCGCGCGTCCCAGGCGCCGCGCGACTCGGCGGCCCGCGCGTACACCCGGGCGGAGGCGAACGCGACCTCGCGGGAGAACCGCAGCAGCGCCTCGGCCAGCGCCGACTCCTCGCCCGGCGCGGCGAGCTCGGGTACCCGCTCCTCGACCACGTCGATGGTCACCTTGATCAGCGCGACTGTGTGCTGCAGCGAGATCGACCGGGCCAGCTCGCGGGGCGCCCCGGCGAACACCTCGTCGCCGAACTCCGGCGGCTTGGCCGGGTCCCGGGTCCAGGCGGCGAACGAGTTGACCCCGGACTGGCAGATCAGCATCACCCAGCTGCGCCGGTCGGCGCTCAGCTCGCGAAACCACGGCAGCGTCGCGTCCATCCGGGCGACGCTCTCGGCGGCCAGGCCGCCGGCCGCCCGCTCGATCCGGCGCAGCGTCGCCTCCAGGGCCACACCACCCGGCCCCGACCCACCGGTGCCCCGGGACCGCGGCGGGGTGTCTCCGTCGCGCGGCTGCGCCTCGTCCGGCCGGTCCGCTGTACTGCTCACACCGTGCAGCCTGCCACGCCGTACCGGTGCGGCGAACGCCCAGGCGATCCGGCGGTGACGGTCGGCATGCGCCGCACCGCGCGCCGGGGTCGCGGGGCACCCGGTCGGGCGATAGGTTCCCAGTTATGACTGATACGTCCGACTCGGCCCCCGGTGGCGTTTCCCGGGCCGCTGTCCTGGTTCCCGGCCGCCGCTACCCCGTCGAGTCGCCGCTGCTGTACTTCGCGCAGGAGGCCGTCGAGGTACGCGACGGGTACGTGGAGCCGGTCCGCTGGACCGCACCCGAACTCGACCAGGCCGGTACCCGCGCGTGGCTGACCAGCGCCGAATCCGAGGCCTGGGTGTGCGGCCAGGTCAGCGACGCCCTCGCCCGGGTGGAGAAGAGCCTGCCCGGCGCCGCCACCGTGCTGGTCGGCAAGTCACTGGGTACCCGCGCCGCCTCGGTCGCGGCCGACCGCGGGTTGCCGGCGATCTGGCTGACCCCGCTGCTGCACACCCCGCGGGTGGTCGCCGAGCTCGGCCGCAGCGAGGCGCCCTTCCTGCTCGTCGGCGGTACCGCGGACGAGGCGTGGAACGGCGCCGAGGCGCGCCGGTTGACCCCGCACGTGGCCGAGATCCCGGGCGCCGACCACGGCATGCTGCTGCCCGGCCCGCTGGCCGCGAGCCTCGCCGCGCACGCCATCGTCGCCACCGCGATCGAGCACTTCCTCGACACCGTCGTCTGGCTCACCACCTGACCGCGACACCCGCTGCCCGTCACCAGTGGGCGGTCAGCCGTTTGCCGTCGTGCAGCCGCAGCGGCGGCTCGGTGTCCGCCAACGCATCGAGGACCCGGCCGGCGAAGATCTCGGGCATCTGCTCGCGGACCTCGTCGGCTGTCATCCACCGGAACTCGCTGGCTTCCTCGTTGACGGTGAGCCGCCCGCCGAGTACCCGACAGCGGAACGTCAGCACGATCGTGCCGGTGGTGGTGTTCTGGTAGACGGCGCCCAGCCGCACCGGTTCCACCTCCAGGCCGGTCTCCTCGCGGACCTCGCGGCGCAGCCCGTCCGGGATGGTCTCGGCGAGTTCCAACATGCCGCCGGGTGGCTCCCAGCGCCCGTCCTCGGGCCGGCGCAGCGCCAGCACCAGGCCGTGGTCGTTGGTCACGGCTGCGGCCACCGCAACCGGATGGCGGGGCAGATCGGCCATCTCCACTACTCCTTCGACAGTGGTCACGGATACGAGAGAATCGTCGGTAGCAGGGTCACATCCGTCAGGTGTAGCGTCCTGCGGGAACCTCGACAGGCAGGGAGTGCTTGGTGGCTCGGTCCCGGAGCTTGAAGCCGGGTCGGCCGGCATACCAACAGATCGCCGACGAGCTGCGTGCCTCGATCAGGTCGGGTGAGCTGGGCGACGGCGACCGGCTCCCGTCCGAAACCGAGTTGATCGAGACCTTCGGCGTCGCGCGAATGACGGTACGGGCCGCACTCCAGGTGTTGCAGCACGAGGGGCTCGCGGTGGCCGAGCACGGACGCGGCGTCTTCGTCCGCCACCGCCGGCCGTTCCGCCGTCGCAGCGTCCAGCGGTTGTCCCGGGCCCAGTGGGGCAGCGGACGAGCCATGTGGGAGGCGGACACCGCCGAGGACCGCACCGTCAGCGCCACCATCGAGGTCACGCGAGAGCGAGCGGCCGACGACATCGCCGATCGTCTGCGGGTCCCGCCGGGTACCGACGTCGTCGTCCGTCGCCGGCTGCACTCCGTCGACGGGCAGCCGCTCCAGTTGTCGGCGGCCCACCTGCCGGCGGAGATCGCGGTCGGTACCCCGATCGCCGAGCCCGACACCGGCCCGGGCGGCACGTACGCGCGGCTGGAGGAGCTGGGATATCCGCTCGAGGGGTTCGTCGAAGAGGTGCAGGCCAGGATGCCCAGCCCGGACGAGGCTCGGCTGCTGGCGCTGCCCACCGGGGTTCCGGTGATCACCATCGTTCGCGTCGCGCACACCTCCGATCGGCCCGTCGAAGTCAACGAGATCGTGGTCAACTCGGACCTCTACGTGCTCGAGTACCAGATCCGTCCCTGACGCCCAGAGTGGCTTGACTCATCTAGACATGCCACTTACCGTATCTCATCTAGATAAGCTGGATCTCTGGAGGTGTCGTGCTGTGGCCGTTACCGAAGAGGTGTCCGATCGGCTCGCCGGGCTGCGCGAACGGATCCGGGACTTCAACGAGCTGATCCAAGGGCGATCGGCGGGCGTGACCTCGCGATCTACCGCGCGCACCGCCGCGGAGCGAGCGACGAGCAGCTCGCCGAGTGGGCCGACATGGACGTCGCGGAGGTCCGCTCGATCGTCGCAGAGGTTCACCCGGATCGGGACGGCATCGATCTCGACCGGGACGGGCCGCGGTGGCGGGTGCTCCAGTGTTGAGGCCCCGACCGACCGCTTGGTGGGTCAGTCGTTCGGGGTGGGGGTCGGGGTGGGGGAGGAGGGGCGCTCGGACGGGGTGACGCCGCTGCTGGGCGTCGGCGAGGAGCCGGTGTCGACCTGGAACGGCTGCGACACCGTACCGAGGGTGCCGCCCTGCTCGTCCTGGGCGGTGACCGTGACGGTGCCGCCGGACGGTGCCGAGGCGAACGTGCGCAGGTACGACAGGGTGCCGGTGACCGTGCGCTCGGCGCCGGGGGCCAGGTCGTGCAGGGTGCCGAGCTGGCAGCCGTCGGCGGTGCAGGAGCCGCCGTCGTGCACCGACAGCCCGTCCGGCGGCAGGATCAGCACGACCGCGTTCGCGATCGGCTCGGTACCGGTGTTGCGGATCGTCACGGTCAGCTGGGTGTCGTGGCCGGGCCCGGCCACGGCGACCGGGCCGGAACCGACCGACACGGCCATCGGACCGGCGCCGGCCGAGGGCACGCCGCCCGGACCGGTGCTGCCGGTGGGCTCGCTCGGGCCGACGGTGTGGCCGGGTGACGCGGTATCGCCGGGCGCGGCGCTGGTGCGATGCGCGGTCGACGGGGAGCTCGCGGCGGTCACGTGCTGCGGGGACCGGCCCTGCTGGGTGGCGAGCAGCGCGCCGCCACCGCCGAGGACCAGCACCAGGCCGGCGGCCGCGGCGGCCACGATCTGGTGCACCTGCCGGCGGTGCCGGGCCGCCTGCCGGATCGTGTCGGCGCCCGGCGCGGGCAGGTCGTGCAGCGCGGCGCTACGGAGGCTGTCGAACGCGGCGCGCAGCTCGCGGTCGTCGTCCGGGTCCGTGTCAGGCATCGTTCACCTCCCCGCGCGGTGTGTCGGTGAGCTGTTCGGCGAGCGCGTTGCGGGCCCGGTACAGCCAGGACTTGACGGTGCCGGGGGCGACACCCTCGCGTTCGGCGATCTCGGCGACGCTCTGGTCGGCCAGATAATGCAACACCACCGCACGGCGCTGCCGGTCGGGCAGGGTGCGCAGCGCCTCGGTGAGCGCGACGTGGTCGGGGCCCGGGCCGGGGATGTGCTCCTCGCGCTGCTTGCGGGCGAACTTCATCGCGGTACGCATCCGCCGCCACTTGCTGGTGGCGAGGTTCCAGGCGACCCGGCGCACCCAGGCGACCGGGTCGTCGTAGCCGCGCAGCGTCTCCCACCGCGGGTACGCCCGGCAGAACGCCTCCTGCACCACGTCCTGAGCGTCGGAGATGTTGCCGAAGTATGCGTAGATCTGCACCGTTATGCCACGAACGTTGGCCGCGTAGAACTCGTCGAAGCTGCGCTCTGCGCTCGACGCGGAATCCGTGGCACTCACCACCCGTAGCCTAGGGGTGCGCGCCAGCGCGCCCGACGCCGAGGTCGGACGTACCGCGATTCCAGGCGCATTCATCCCGTCGAACTCCCGTGTGGGTGAGGGTGCTGCTGCCACAACACGCCACCGTCCGATCGCCGGTTGCGTCGCCTCCACCACATCGATTCCGGCCGGCGGCGCGATTCGCGGTTGACCTGGAGTGCACTCCAGGTGCGATCCTCGGTGGGTGAGCGAGTACCTGACCCCCGGCGAGGTGGCGGCGCGGTTCGACGTCAGCCACGACACCCTCCGTTACTACGAACGCGCCGGCGTGCTCAGTGCGGTCGAACGCTCGGCGAGCGGCCACCGGCGGTACCGCAGTGCCGACGTCGAGCTGCTCGACCTGGTGCGCTGCCTGCGCGAGACCGGGATGCCGATCGCCGCTCTGCGCACCTTCGCCGACCTGATCCGCGCCGGCGAGGGCACCGTGGACGAGCGCATCGACCTGCTGGTCGAGCACGACGCCCAGCTCGGCGAGCGGATCGAGGTGCTCACCGCCCGCCGCCGGCACATCCAGGGCAAGATCGCCTACTACCGCTCGCTCCGCGAGACCTCGGCCGACTGAACGCCGCCGCCGGCCCGGCAGCGCGGCCGCTCCGGTGCGGCAGGCAGGCCGCAGCTCGGTCGGGCTCACCGCGGGTCGGTCACAGCAGGGCGGTGCGGGTCCAGCCGCGGCGCATCCGGACCGCGACGACGGTGCCGGCCGCGAGCGCCAGGGCGAGCAGCACCGCGGCGGCCCGTACGGTGCCGGCGACGTCGCCGGCCAGCGCGGCGTGCAGCCCACCCATGGCCCAGTAGCCGGGGGAGACCGGTGCGACCGCCCGCGCCCAGCCCGGCATCGCCGACAGCGGGGCGAGCGCGCCACCGAGCCCGGCGAGCAGCAGCCCACCGACGTCGCACGCCGCGGACAGCTGCCCGTGCCCGCGGACCACGACCGCCAGGGCGGCGCCGCCGGCGAGCAGTGCGGCACCCCAGCACAGCACCGGTACCGCGAGCAGGGCCGGCTGCGGGCCCAGCCGCAGCCGGAGCACCCCGGCGCCGAAGCCGAGCAGTACCAACTGTTGCAGCAGCAGCACGGCGAACACGGCGGCGGCCTTGCCGAGCATCAGCTCGCCGGCGCCGGCGGGGGTGGCGCGCAGCCGGTCCCAGGTGCGCCAGGTGCGCTCGGCGAGCACCGCGTTGCCCACGATCGACAGCGCCAGCAGCGAGAACATCACCAGCATCCCGGACACCACCTGGGTGGTACCGGCGACCCCGCGCAGCGCCCGCTGGTACAGCGGGGCCTGGACGGCCATCAGCACCATCGGCATCACCAGGTACGCGATGAGGTGACCGGGGTCGCGGGCGACCAGGACGAGGTTGTGGCGCAGCAGCACGCCGACGCGGTACGTGCGGTCAGGCAGCGACATGGTGGGCCTCCCGGCTCAGTGCGTGGTAGAGGTCGTCCAGCGAGGGGCGCCGGATGTCCACGGTGGACAGTCCGGCGGTACGGGCGGGGTCGGTGACGGCGGCGGCGAGCGCGGCGCGCGGGTCGGTACTGCTGATCCGGCGCTCGGTGCCGTCGGCGTAGCCGAGCAGCAGCTCGCCGGGCAGCCCGGTGAGCAGTTCGTCCCGGGTACCGCGGGCGATCACCCGGCCGGCCCGCAGCACCGCGAGGGTGGCGCCCAGCTCGTCGAGCTCGGGCAGGTAGTGGGTGGTGTAGCAGACGGCGACGCCGGCGTCGGCGCGCTGCCGGACCACCGCGAGCATCGCCTGCCGGGTCTGCGGGTCGGCGCCGACGGTCGGCTCGTCGAGCAGCAGCACGGCGGGGCGGTGCAGCAGCGCCGTCGCGGTCTGGGTGCGCCGCTGCTGGCCCCCGGACAGCAGCCCGACCGGCCGGTCGAGCACGGCGGTCAGCTCGGTGGCGGTGGTGACCTCGTCGATCGCCGCGCGCAGGGCGCGGCGGCGCAGGCCGGCGAGGCCGCCGAAGACGCTGAGGTTCTGCCGGACGCTGGCGCTCGGGTAGAGCGCGAGGTGCTGCGGGGCGAGGCCGAGGTGCCGGCGGGCCGCGGCGGGGTGCCGGACGGCGTCGATGCCGGCGATCTCGACGGTGCCGGCGTCCGGCCGGGTCAGGCCGGCGGTGATCTCCACGAACGTGGTCTTGCCGGCGCCGTTGTGGCCGATCAGCCCGACGATCTCGCCGGGCCCGACGGTCAGGTCGAGGCCGGCCAGGGCGGTGGTCGACCCGTACCGCTTGGTCAGGCCGGTGGCGTGCAGCATGGCTGCCTCCCGTAAATGATCTACGCTGTATAAGGCGACGATCTACACTGTATAGCGGGTCCGGTGAGAAGGGAAGAGATGATGATCTACGGTGTCGAGATGACCGATCGGCGGCGCGAGATCCTGACCGAGGCGCTGGCCCTGGCCGACGAGCGGGGTCTCGCGGCGGTGTCCATGCGGGCCGTGGCGCAGCGGGTCGGGGTCACGCCGATGGCGCTGTACCCGCACGTCGGCAGCAAGCAGGACATGCTCGACGGGCTGGTCGAGCTGCTCGTCACCGACCTGCCGATGCCGGCCGCCGGCCTGCCCTGGCCGGAGCGGTTCGCCGGGTTCGCGCGCGCCGCCCGACAGAGCGCCCGGCGCCACCCGACCGCGTTCGCGCTGCTGTTCGACCGGCCGGCGGTCACCGCCGACTCGCTGCTGGTGATCGACTTCCTCTACCAGCTGCTGCTCGACGCCGGGGTGCCGCGCACCGAGATCGCCCGGGCCGAGCGGATGCTCTCGACCTTCGTGCTCGGGTTCGCGGTCAGCGAGCAGGGCGGCCGGTTCGCCGGCGGCCGCCTCCCGGCGCCGGCCCGCCGCGCCCAGCTACCGGCCGACGAACTGCCGGCGCACCACGGACTCGCGGCCGAGCTGGACCAGCCGCTGGACCTCGACGCGGAGTTCGAGGCCGACGTCGCCGACCTGATCGCCCTCATCGAGCACGTGCTCGCCGCGCCGCGCTGAGCCCGGCACCCGGCGGGTTTCCGGTTCGCGGGGGCTCGGGCGTGGGCGCCGAAGGGACCCGGCGGCGACGCGACGAGCCGGCGGGCGCTCAGTGGAGCAGGACGACTTCGAGGTGGCGGGGGCCGTGCACCCCCTCCACCCGGTCGAACTCGATGTCGCTGGTGGCCGACGGGCCCGCAATGAACGTCAACGGCCGCACCGGATCCAGCCGGGCCAGCGCCTCCGGTACCGTACCGACGACCTGGTCGGCGCCGACCACGCAGACGTGATGGTCGGGTACCAGGCTGATCGCCCGCCGGCCCTGCGCCATCCCGGCGTCCAGCACCAGCGTGCCGGTCTCGGCGATCGCCACCGCACAACCGGTCAGTACGGTGTCGGTCGCGTCCAGCGTGGCCAGCGGGTACGGGAAGTTCGCCGAGTCGCGGTAGATCGTGCCGGCGAAGCCGGCGTGCCAGTCGTCCGGCAGGTCGTGCGGAACGAGCAGGGTCGCGGTCTGGTGCCCGGCGAGGATCGCACCCACGGTGCCGGCCAGCTCGTCCGCGGCGCAGCGGTGCACGGTGGCCCGGTAGTCGGCGACGCGCTCGGCGAGCAGGTCGCGCAGCCGCGCCGGGTCGGCGCCGGTGCCGCCCCGGCGGTAGTCGCGCGCCACCGGTACGTCCTCGATCGCCTCGTCGGCCGGCACATCCCGCAGCGCCGTCCGCAACCGGGCCATGATCTCGGCGCGCGCCTCACTCATCGCCGCCCTCCTTCGGCCGCGCCGTACCGGAATCCGGCCGCGCCGTACCGGAATCCGGCTGCGGCGCACGGGGTACCGGTGGTGTCGCGCCGGGATTCGACGGTGCCGTACCGGAATCCGGCCCGGCCGCGGCGGGATCGTGGTCGGTGTGCGGGTCGCCCGGGTGCCGGGCCGCGTCGGCGGCGGGTGGCGCCGACGACGCCGGGCTCGCCGGTACGCCGCCCTGGGCGCGCCACCAGTCGCGGAACGATCGGCGGGCCGGCAGCGGCGCGTCCCGGGACGTGGTCCAGGCCGAAAGCGGCCACGGCAGGTGCGCCAGCGAACCGGCGGGACCGCCGGGCCGCCGGCGCCGGCCGCGGCCGGTGACCGAGGCGACCGGCCCGGTGGCGATGCGGGCCGCGCGCAGCGCGTTCTCGTACCGGCGCTGATCGGACATGACCCAGGACAGGGTGCGCATCGCGGTGCGTTCCGCGGACGGGCGGTCCCGGGCACCGTCCACACCGGACTGTCGCAGGTGGACCAGCACCTCCGGGATGTCGATCTTCACCGGGCAGACCTCGTAGCAGGCGCCGCACAGCGACGACGCGTACGGCAGCGACTTGTTCGCCTTCACACCGGTCAGCTGCGGCGAGATGATCGCGCCGATCGGGCCGGGATACACCGAGCCGTAGGCGATCCCGCCGGTCCGCTCGTACACCGGGCAGACGTTGAGGCAGGCCGAGCAGCGGATGCAGGCCAGCGCCTGCCTGCCGACCGTGTCCGCGAGCGTCGCCGACCGGCCGTTGTCCAGCAGCACGACGTGCACGTCGCTCGGCCCGTCGCCGGGAGCGCTGCCGGTCCAGATCGAGGTGTACGGGTTCATCCGCTCCGCGGTCGAGCTGCGCGGCAGCAGCTGCAGGAACACCTCCAGGTCGGCGAAGCTCGGCACCAGTTTCTCGATGCCGACCACGCTGATCAACGTCTCCGGCAGGGTCAGGCACATCCGGCCGTTGCCCTCGGACTCCAGGACGACCAGGCTGCCGGTGTCGGCGACGGCGAAGTTCGCGCCGGAGATCGCCACCTTGGTGGACAGGAACTTGCGCCGCAGGTGCCGCCGCGCGGCCTCGGCCAGTACCGCGGGCTCGTCGGTGAGGTCGGCCGGCGCGTCGGTCATCTCGCGGCGGAAGATCTCCCGGATCTCGGCCCGGTTGTAGTGGATCGCCGGTACCAGGATGTGCGACTGCTCGCCCTCGTCGAGCTCGACGATCAGCTCGGCCAGGTCGGTCTCGTACGCGGTGATGCCGGCGCGCTCCAGCGCGTCGTTGAGCTCGATCTCCTGGGTGACCATCGACTTGACCTTGACCACCTCGTCGCTGCCGGTGGCCCGGACCAGGTCGGTGACGATCCGGTTGGCCTCGGCGGCGTCGCGGGCCCAGTGCACGGTCGCGCCGGCCGCGGTCGCCGCCTGCTCGAACCGTTCCAGCAGTTCCGGCAGGTGCCGGGCGACCCGGCGCTTGATGGTCCGGCCGGCCTCCCGCAGCTGCTCCCAGTCGTCCACTTCGGACACCGCGGCGGCCCGCTTGTCCCGGATGGTGCGGGTGGCGCGCCGGATGTTCGCGCGCAGCTGCGGATCGGCGACCGCTGCGCGAGCCCGCTGCGGGAACGGCTGCGGCGGCGCCAGGTGCCCGGATCCGTGCGGCAGCACCGGAAGCAGCCGCCTGCCCTGACGATCGACGGTCATCGGCCCGCCTCCCGCGTCGAGGCGCCGGTGCGGTGCGGCTGCCCGCTCATCGACGTTCCTCCTTCGTCGGAACGCCGATGAGGCACCACGACGCGATGCCCATGATTCGCACGCTGACGCTCGCTCATGGCGTACCTCCGGTGGTGGCGAGGATCTCGGCGTAGTGCATGGCGCGCACCCCGGTACGCATCCGGGTCAGGCCGCCGGCGATGTGCGCCAGGCAGGAGTTGTCGGCGGCGGCGAGCACCTCCGCGTCGGTGTCGAGCACGTGCCGGGCCTTGTCGGCGAGCATCGCGGTCGACACGTCCGGGTTCTTCAGCGCGAACGTACCGCCGAAGCCGCAGCACTGGTCGGCCGCGTCCAGCTCGACCAGCCGGATGCCGGCCACCGCGCGCAGCAGCCGCAGCGGCTTGTCGCCCAGCCCCAGCATCCGCAGCCCGTGGCAGGTCGGGTGGTAGGTGACCCGGTGCGGGAACTCGGCGCCGAGCTGCGTCACGCCGAGCACGTCGACCAGCAGCTCGGACAGCTCGTACACCCGGGGGGTCAGGGCGGCGACGCGTTCGGCGAGGGCGGGGTCGTCGGCGGCGAGCCGGGGGTACGACTCGCGCACCATCGCCGCGCACGAGCCGGACGGCGCGACGATCGCCTGGTACGGCTCGAACACGTTGACGAACCGGCGCAGCAGCGGCATCGTCTCGGCCCGGTAGCCGGAGTTGGCGTGCATCTGGCCGCAGCAGGTCTGCGCGGCCGGGAAGTCGACGTCGTGCCCGAGCCGCCGCAGGATGCGCACCACCGCCTGCCCGGTGCCCGGGTACATCAGGTCGTTGACGCAGGTGACGAACAGACCGATCCGCACGTGCTCACTCCTTGCCGGTCTCGGTGGTACTGAACGCGACGATATGCCGCGCGCGGGTCGCGGTCAGGTGTTCGGTCATCGCGGCGGCCGCCGCGGCCGGCTCGCCGGCGGCGATCGCGGCGGCCACCGCGCGGTGCTCGGCGACCGTGTCGGTGGCCGGCCCGGCCGGCAGGTACAGCCGGTGCAGGTGCAGGTGGGCGTGCAGCCGGACGATGGAGTCGGCCAGCATCGGGTTGCCGGACAGCCGGGCGAGCCGGTCGTGGAAGGCGGCGTCGTGCGCGGTGAACGGCGCGTACCGCCGGTAGTCGGTCGGGTCGATCTCGGCCGACGGCGGCGTCACCGCGCTCGTCAGCGCCGCCCGCGCCGCCGCGTCCGGGTGGTTCGCGGCCAGCCGCGCGGCCGGTACCTCCAGCAGCGCGCGCAGCTGGCACAGCTGCTCGAACTGGTCGGCGGTCAGCAGTGGCGTGGCGGTGTAGCCGGACATGGCGCGCTTGCGGACCAGCCCGTCGGACTCCAGCCGCGCCAGCGCCTCCCGTACCGGGGTGGGGGAGACGGCGAGGTCGCGGGCGAGCGCCTCGATGTTGACCCGGGCGCCCGGCTCGATCACCAGGTCCATCAGCTGGCCCTTGATCGACTCGTACACGTCGTCGACCAGCGTGGTACGCCGCGCCGGCGGGCTCACCGGGGCCGGTCCAGGATGGTCACCACGGCAGAATCCTATAGGATCTGCCGGCACCGGCACGAGGAGGAACGCATGGACCCGACCGGCACCATCCGGCTCGGCCGCACGAACCTGCAGGTCACCCGGCTCGGGCTGGGCACCGCACCGCTCGGCGGGCTGTACGACGCGGTCGGCGACGACGCCGCCGTGGCCACCGTGCGCCGCGCCTGGGAGCTGGGCCTGCGGCTGTTCGACACCGCCCCGCTGTACGGCGCGGGCCTGGCCGAACGCCGCCTCGGCGCCGCGCTCGCCGGACTCGACCGCGCCGGGTACGTGCTCGCCACCAAGGTCGGCCGGATGCTCGTGCCGGACGGCCACGTGACCGACTCCGCGGGCCAGGACATCTACGTCGAGGACTCGGGGCTCACACCGGTGTTCGACTTCTCGTACGACGCGACGCTGCGCAGCATCGAGGACAGCCTGCGCCGGCTCGGCGTCGACCGGATCGACATCGCGCACATCCACGACCCCGACGACCACTACGCCGCCGCGCTGGACGGCGCCTACCGGGCCCTGCACGAGCTGCGCGAGCAGGGCGTGATCGGCGCGGTCAGCGCCGGGATGAACCAGTCGGCGATGCTGACCGACTTCGCCCGTGACGGCGACTTCGACTGCTTCCTGCTGGCCGGCCGTTACAGCCTGCTCGACCAGGGGGGCCTGGCCGACCTGCTGCCGGTGGCGGCCGAGAAGGGCATCGCGATCATCGCCGGCGGGGTGTACAACTCCGGGCTGCTGGCCGACCCGCGGCCGGGCGCCACGTTCGACTACGCGCCGGCGTCCGACGAGCTGGTGACGCGGGCCCGGCGGATCGGCGCGGTGTGCGCCCGGCACGGCGTGCCGCTGCCGGCAGCGGCGATCCAGTTCCCGTTCGGGCATCCGGCGGTGGCCTCCGTGGCGATCGGTGCGCGCAGCGTGGCGGAGATCGAAGAGAACGCAGCCATGTTCACACATCCGATCCCTTCCGCGCTATGGTCCGAGCTGAAAGCGGAGAAACTGCTGCGGGAAGGGGTACCGACGCCGTGACACCGGCCGATACATCCGATCACCCTGCGGCAGAGCTCGGGTACACCGTGATCGACGCCCACCACCATCTCTGGCACCCCGACCAGGGCTACGACTGGCTCGACGCGCCGGAACTCGCCCCGATCCGCCGCCCGTTCACCGCCGACGACCTGTGCGCCGAACTCACCGCACACGGAGTGTCGCGTACCGTGCTGGTCGAGGGCGGCTGCTGCCGGGCCGACGAGGTGCCCCGGCACCTCGCCATCGCCGCCGCCACCCCGCAGATCGCCGGTGTCGTCGCCTGGGCCGACCTCATCGACCCCGACCTCGCGACCACCCTCGCCGGCTACCGCGCACTGCCCGGCGCCGGCAAGCTCGTCGGCATCCGCGACCAGGTCCAGGGGCGCGCCGACGCCGACTTCCTGGACACCGACGCGGCGCACGCCGGCCTCGCCGCCGTCGCCGCCAGCGGCCTCGCCTTCGACCTGGTCGTCCGGGTCGACCAGCTGCCGGCCGCCGCCCGCGCCGCCGCCGCCCACCCCGACCTGCGGTTCGTGCTCGACCACCTGGGCAAACCGCGCATCACCGCCGGCGCCGCCGGACTGGCGCAGTGGCGTACCGCGATCGCGCCGCTCGCCGCCTGCGCCAATGCCACCGCGAAGCTGTCCGGGCTGGTCACCGAGGCCGACTGGGCCAGCTGGAGCGTCGACGATCTGCGCCCGTACGTGGCCGCCGCGATCGAGGCGTTCGGTGCCGACCGGCTGATGTTCGGCTCCGACTGGCCGGTCTGCACCACCGCCGCGAGCTACGGCCGGGTACTGGCCGCGCTGCGCGCCGCGCTGCCCGACGAGACCACCGACACCGAGCGCGAGGCCATCTTCGGCACCACCGCGCGCACCACCTACCGACTGGAGGACTGAGAACGTGAAGCTGATGCGGGTCGGCGCGGCCGGCGCCGAACGCCCGGTGCTGCGTACCGACGACGAGCGCCACCTCGACCTGACGCCGGTGACCGCCGACATCGACGGCGCGTTCCTCGCCGGCGACGGCGTCGAGCGGGTCCGCGCCGCGTACGCCGCCGGCGAACTGTCCGACGTGGACGTCACCGGGCAGCGGGTCGGCGCCCCGATCGCCCGGCCCGGCGCGGTGCTGTGCATCGGGCAGAACTACGCCGCGCACGCCGCCGAGTCCGGGTCCGCACCGCCGAGCGTGCCGATCCTGTTCTACAAGGGCAGCAACACCGTCGTCGGCCCGTACGACGAGGTGGCGATCCCGCGCAACAGCGTCAAGACCGACTGGGAGGTCGAGCTCGGCGTGGTGATCGGGCGCACCGCGTCCTACCTGGAGTCGCCGGAGCAGGCGCTGGCCTGCGTCGCCGGGTACGCGGTGTCCAACGACGTGTCCGAGCGGGCGTTCCAGAACGAGCAGTCCGGCGGGCAGTGGTCCAAGGGCAAGAGCTGCGCCACCTTCAACCCGCTCGGCCCGTGGCTGGTCACCGCCGACGAGGTCGGCGACCCGCAGCGACTCGGCCTGCGCTCGTACGTCAACGACCAGCCGCGGCAGGACTCCAACACCGCCGACATGATCTTCACCGTCGGCTACCTGATCTGGCACCTGTCCCAGTACCTGGTGCTCGAACCCGGCGACCTGGTCAACACCGGCACGCCGCAGGGGGTCGCGCTGTCCGGCCGCTTCCCGTACCTGACGGCGGGCGACACGATGCGGCTGTCCATCGACGGGCTCGGCGAGCAGCGCCAGTCCCTCATCAACGCGTAAGGCGGCACCATGGCGACGATCACCGCGGTGGACACCGTGGACATCCGGTTCCCCACCTCACGGGAACTGGACGGCTCCGACGCGATGAACCCCGACCCCGACTACTCCGCCGCGTACGTGGTGCTGCGCACCGACGATCCGGCCGTACCCGACGGGCACGGGTTCACGTTCACCATCGGCCGCGGCAACGACGTGGTGTGCGCGGCGATCGGGGCGCTGGCGCCGCTGGTGATCGGTACCGACGTCGGCGCGCTGTGCGCCGACCTGGGCGAGTTCGGCCGGCGGCTGACGCACGACTCGCAGTTTCGCTGGCTCGGCCCGGAGAAGGGCGTCATGCACCTCGCCGCGGCCGGCATCCTCAACGCCGCCTGGGATCTCGCCGGCAAGTGCGCCGGCAGGCCCGTCTGGCGGCTGCTCGCCGAGATGACCCCGGAGCAGCTGGTCGACCTGGTCGACTGGCGCTACCTGACCGACGCGCTGACCCCGGCCGAGGCGCTGGACCTGTTGCGGGACAAGGCACCCGGCCGGGCCGAGCGGACCGCGGAACTGCTCGCCGACGGGTACCCCGCCTACACCACCTCGCCCGGCTGGCTCGGCTACTCCGACGACAAGGTGGTACGGCTGGCCAAGCAGGCGGTCGCCGACGGGTTCGGCCAGATCAAGCTGAAGGTCGGCGCCGACCTCGACGACGACCTCCGCCGGTTCGCCGCCGCCCGCGCCGCCGTCGGCCCCGACCTGCCCATCGCCGTCGACGCCAACCAGCGCTGGGACGTACCGGCCGCGATCGAGTGGATGGCCGCCCTCGCGCCGTTCAAGCCGTACTGGATCGAGGAACCGACCAGCCCCGACGACGTGCTCGGGCACGCCGCGATCCGGCGCGCGGTGGCACCGACGCTCGTCGCCACCGGCGAACACGTACACAACCGGGTGATGTTCAAGCAGCTGCTGCAGGCGCAGGCCGTCGACATCGTGCAGATCGACGCCGCCCGCGTCGGCGGCGTCAACGAGAACGTCGCGATCCTGCTGCTCGCCGCGAAGTTCGGGGTACCGGTGTGCCCGCACGCCGGTGGCGTCGGGCTGTGCGAGCTGGTCCGGCACCTGTCGATGTTCGACTACGTCGCGGTGTCCGGATCGCTGACCGGGCGGGTCATCGAGTACGTGGATCACCTGCACGAGCACTTCGTCGACCCGGCCGTGATCGACCGCGGCCGCTACCGGGCGCCGGACGTGCCCGGCTTCTCCACCGAACTGAAGCCGGAGTCGATCGCCCGGTTCGGCTATCCGAACGGGCCGGCGTGGCGCTGAGGGTCGACCTGGCCGCCCTGTCGGCCGGTACGGCCGATGCGGGTGCGCTGTCGGCCGGTACGGCCGATGCGGGTGTGCTGTCGGCCGGTGCGGCCGGTGCGGATCTGCTGGCGGCCGGTGCGGGTGCGTCGTCGGCCGGGGCAGCGGCATCGGTGGGCGGCGGGGTGTCGGAGGGTGGGTCGCGCGACACACCTTCCCCCACCCTCCCGGGGGGCGACCCCGGCACAACGATAGTCCGTGATCCGGCCTGTGGCACCGGATCGCGGGCCGGCTGTGGACAACCCCGGGGGGTTGTGGACGCGCTGGACGCCCCCGGCATCGCCGTGCTACCGGCCCGGCCGGTGGCCGCCGTGCTACCGGCTCGGGCGGTGGCCGCCGGCGCGGCCGGCGCCGAGCCCGGTGGTCCGACCGCCGCCGGTCCGCGTGTCCCGACCGACGAGCCGGCGCCGCTCGCCGCGTTGCGCATCCTCGCCGACGCGGTGGCGGCCGGTCACCGCGACCCGTTCGATCCCGCCGTACCGCTGATCCTCGCTGCCGGCCCGCTCGCCGGCAGCGGCGCACCCGGTACCGCGCGGGTGGCCGCCATCGGGCTGTCCCCGCTGTCCGGCACGGTCGGGGAGACGCGCGCCGAGGGCCCGTTCGGCGCCGCGCTGCGGGCCGCCGGCGCCTCCCTGCTGGTACTGACCGGCCGGGCCGCCCGCCCGTCGATCCTGCTGCTGCACAACGGATCCGCCGAGCTGCGCGACGCCGCCGAACTGGCCGACGCCGGTACCGTCGCGGCCACCGATGCGCTGCGTTCCCGCTACGGCGCGCGGGCCGGGATCGCGGTGATCGGCCCGGCGGGGTGGCGCCGCGCCCGGGCCGCGACGATCCTCACCGACCGGTACTTCCCGCTGCCGCGGCTCGGTTTCGGCGCGATCCTCGGCGACCGCAACCTCGCCGCGATCGTCTGCCTGCCCGGCCCACCGGCCCCGGCCCCGGGCGCGGTCGCGCCGGCCCAGTATCCGGCCACGCCGGCCCCGGTCGCGCCGGCCCAGGATCCGGCCACGCCGGCCTCGGAGCCGGCCACGCTGGCCCCGGGTGCGGTCACGCCGGCGCAGGATCCGGCCGCGGCGGCTCCGGGCGGGGCCGCGCCCGTCGCTGCGGATCCGGCCGCGCTGGCCGCGATCGCGGCGCGCTACCGGGCCGAGCAGCCGGCCAACCCGCTCACCGCCTGGCAGCACGAGCCGCCCGGCTTCGGCGTCTGGCCGTACGGGGCCGAGCCCGGGTACGGCGCGCACCGCAACTTCGCCGACACCGCCACCGCGGCCGGCGACGGCCTCGCCCCGGACCGGTTCCTGGCCCGGTACCGGCAGGCCGCGCCGTGCCCGGACTGCCCGACCGACTGCCTGAAGGTGTTCACGCCGCCGGCCGGCCCGCCGGTCGCGCTGCACCAGGAGGCGGTCGCGGCGCTCGGCCCCAACCTCGGCGTCGAGGATGCCGGTACGGTGCTCGCCGCGGTCGCGGCCTGCTTGGATGCCGGCCTGGACCCGGTGTCGGTCGGCGGCACCCTCGGCTGCCTGTACGAGGCCGCGGAGCGAGGCCGGCTCCCGGCCGGCTGGCCGCCCTGCGGCTTCGGTACCGACCCGGGGCCGTTCGTCGCCGCCGCCGCGCGGGGGGCCGACGAGTTCGCCGCGGCGCTGCGGGGCGGCGCCGCCCGGCTCGCGGCACGCCTCGGCGTCCCGGACGCCGCGATGACGGTACGGGGCGTGGAACTGCCGCCGTTCGACCCGCGGATCCAGCCCGGCCTCGCCCTCGCCTACGCCGCCGCGCCGACCGGCCCGCGCTACGACGCGGTCGAGCACGACCTCGACTTCGATCCCGGGCACGGCGCCCCGCACTGCTGGCCGCAGCTGCGCGAACTCGGGCTCACCGCGCCCGAACCGGCGCACCGGTTGGACGCCGCCCGGGCCGACCGCACGGCGGTGCTGCTCGCGCTGTGGTCCGCGCTGGACGCGTACGGCATCTGCCCGTACGCGTCGACCCCGACCCGGCCGTTGAGCCTGGCGCTGATCGGCGACCTGGTCGCCGCCGGCACCGGGTACCGGCCGGACACCGCCGCGCTGCTGGAGCTCGGCGCCGAACGGCTGCGCCGGCAGCACTGGATCAACGCCGCGCTCGGCGTCGCCGAGCCGGACCGGCTCCCGTACCGGATGCACGCCGAACCGGTGGCGGCCGGCGCGCATGCCGGCGCGGTACTCGACCCCGACCGGTTCGCCGCCGCCGTGGCGCGGCTGCGAACCAGGCTCGGACTGGCCTGAACGGAGGAATGCATGGGTGAGTTGGACGGGCTCGTCGCGGTCGTCACCGGCGGCGGATCCGGCATCGGCAAGGCGTGCGCCGAGGCGTTCGTGGCGGCGGGAGCGAGCGTCGGCGCGCTCGACGTGCACCCCGCGGCCCCGACCGACCGGGTACTGCCGGTGACCGCGGACGTGACCGACAACGCGGCGCTCGTCGCGGCGATGGCCGCCGTCGCCGAGAAGTTCGGCGGCATCGACATCCTGGTCAACAACGCCGGCATCAGCTCGGTCGGTACCGTCGCCGACAACGACGACGCCGAGTGGCACCGCAACCTGGACGTCAACGTGGTCGGGGTGGCCCGCGCCACCCGGGCGGCCCTGCCGTACCTGCGGCGCAGCGGGCATGCCGCGATCGTCAACACGTCGTCCATCGCGGCCACCGCCGGCCTGCCGCAACGCGTGCTGTACTCGGCGACCAAGGGCGCCGTGCACGCGATGACCCTCGCGATGGCGGCCGACTTCGTCGCCGACGGGATCCGGGTCAACTGTGTGGAACCGGGCACCGTCGACACGCCGTGGGTGGCGCGGCTGCTGTCCCGTACCGAGGACCCGGCGGGGGAGCGGGCCCGGTTGCAGGCCCGCCAGCCGATCGGCCGGCTGGTCGCCGCCGAGGAGGTCGCGCGCGCGGTCTGCTACCTCGCGTCGCCGGCGTCCGGCTCGACCACCGCCACCGCGCTGCCGGTCGACGGCGGCATGTTCGGCCTCCGCCTGCCCCGCGGCTGACCGCCGGTACGCCGACCGGCCGGTCGCCGCACCGACGTACCGCGGCGACCGCCGGTGCGGCGCGAGCCGGCGGCGCCGTGCCGGACGTCGCCCCGGCGGTGCCGGCGCTGTGCCCGGGGGTGATCGGGCCTGCGTGCTAGCGTGTTGCCCGGTCGTACCGGGGGTCGGCGCCGCAGCGCCGCCTGCCGGCACCGATGACAGGAGAGAACGCATGCAGGTGTTGGTGACCGGCGGTGCCGGGTTTGTCGGCAGCCGGCTCATCCGCGGGCTGCTGGCCGAGTTCGGCGACATCCACATCGTGTCGGTGGACAACTACTTCACCGGCACCGTCGCCAACCACGTCGACGACGAGCGGGTGGAATACCTGCACGACTCCACGGTCAACGTGCGCAAGCTGTGGGCCGACCGCGGCGGCGACCTCGACGCGGTCTTCCACCTGGGCGAGTACTCCCGCATCCCGCAGTCGTTCGACGAGCCGGACCGGGTGTGGGAGTACAACATGTACGGCACCAAGGAGGTCGTCGCGCTCGCCCAGGAGCACGGCGCCAAACTGGTGTACGCGGGCTCCAGCTCGAAGTTCGGCAACGGCGGGCAGGACGAGAACCTCAACCCGTACGCGTGGATCAAGGCCAAGAACGTCGAGTACATCCGCAACGTGTCCGACTGGTACGGCCTGGACTACGTCGTCACCTACTTCTACAACGTGTACGGCCCGGGCCAGATCACCGACGGCCCGTACGCCACCGTCATCGGCATCTTCGAGCGGCAGTACGCCAAGGGCGAGCCGCTGACCGTCGTCGAGCCGGGCACCCAGACCCGCGACTTCACCCACGTCGACGACATCGTCTCCGGCATCATCACCTGCTACCGGCACGGCAGCGGCGACGGCTACCTGCTCGGGTACGGGCAGGAGCGCAGCCTGCTGTCGGTCGCGAAGCTGTTCGACGCGCCGTACGTGCTGATCCCGGCCCGGCGCGGGGAGCGCACCCAGGGCCAGGCCGACACCTCCAAGGCCCGCGCGCTCGGCTGGCAGCCCACCGTCGACCTGCCCGACTACATCGCCCGCATCACCCGCGACCACGCCTGACCCGGCGCCGCCATCGCGATCGGCGGCCACGCCCGCCCCGCGCCGCCCGCGTGGCATCGGCGGCCGGCGGTCAGCCCTCGGCGTCGACCCCGTGATCGGCGACGACGCCCGATCCGCGGCGGCCGCGTGGCATCGGCGGCCGGCGGTCAGCCCTCGGCGTCGTGGGCCAGGGCGCGGCGATCGCCGTCCCCGGCGTCGGTCGGCTCGGGTGCCACCGGCAGCCGTACCGTGAACGCGGCGCCGCGGCCCGGTTCGCCGGTCGCCTCGATGCGGCCGCCGTGCGCGGTGACCACCTCGCGCACCAGCGCCAGCCCCAGCCCGTACCGGCGGCCGGCGCCGTGCTCGCCGCGGGCGAACCGCTCGAAGATCCGGTCGGCGTGCGCCGCGTCCAGCCCCACCCCGGTGTCGGCCACCGTCAGCAGCACGTGGCGGGCGTCCCGGCGCAGCGCGAGCCGTACCGTGCCGCCCGCCGGGGTGTGCCCGATCGCGTTGTCCACCAGCGCGTTCAGCACCCGGCGCAGCGCCGGCCGGACCCCGTGCACCGGGTACCGGTCGGGCGCGTCCACCACCAGCCGCAGCGACCGGCGCGCCAACCGGGCCTGCTCGGCGGCGGCGACGGCGCGGGCGAGCGTACCCAGCTCGACGGCGGACAGGTCGCCGGCGCCGGGCCCGAACTGCGCCGCGAGCAGCAGGTCGTCGAGCACCTCGCCGAACTGCCGGCTGCCGTCCACCAGTCGCTGCGCCTCCTCGGCCGCCACCGCCGGATCGGTACCGGAGTGCAGCCGCCGGGCCAGCAGCTGCGCCCGGGTGTGGATCTGGGTCAGCGGGGTGCGCAGCTCGTGGCTCGCGTCGGCGACGAACCGCTGCTGCCGGTCCAGCGCCTCGGCGAGCGGCCGGATCGCCCGCCCGGCGAGCCAGCGTCCCACCGCCACGGCGGCGAGCAGCCCGCACAGCTCCGCCACCGCCAGCGCCAGGTAGAGCCGGGACCGCTCCTCCGCCTGGTACCGGAGATCCAGCGTCGCCTGCCGCACCGCGTCACGGTGCCACTCGGTACGCACCAGGTAGTCGACGCCGGCCACCCGGTGCTCGCGCACCAGCACCGGGTGCCGCGCCGACACCGCGGCGAGGTCACCGCGCACCGGCAGCGCGGCCGGCGACGCCGGGGTGCGCCGCAGCGTGTCGCCCTGCCGGGCGAACATCCACACGCACGGCCACGGGTGCGCCACCGACGCGGAGGCCAGCGACGCCGCCAGCTCGCGCCGGCCGTCCGCGTGCTGGCCGCGCACCATCAGCCCCCAGGCGAGGACCCCGACCAGCAGCAGCACCCCGGTGATCACCGCGGCGAACTGGCCGGTCAACACCCACCGGCCGCGTGCCACCAGCCGCCGCTCCGGCGGCGTCGCCGGCCGGCTCACAGCGCCCCCGCCTGGTAGCCGAGGCCGCGCACCGTGCGCACCGCGGCCCGGCCGAGCTTGCGCCGCAGGTAGTAGACGTAGGTGTCCACGATGGACTCCGCGGGCGCGTCGCGGAACACCCGGCGGCGCAGCTCGTCCCGGCGGAACACCTGCTTCGGCCGGGCCGCGAGCAGGTGCAGCAGCTCGAACTCGCGCCCGGACAGCGGCACCTCGCGCCGGGACGAGAGCACCGCGGTCCGCCGCTGCACGTCCAACCGTCCGGTACCCAGCGGCAGCACGCCCGCGGTGTCCTGGTGCCGGCGCAGCAGCGCCCGGACCCGCGCCAGCAGCTCCGCCACCTCGAACGGTTTGACCAGGTAGTCCTCCGCGCCGGCGTCCAACCCGGCGACCCGGTCGGCGACCGTGCCGAACGCGGTCAGGAACAGCGCGCCGGCGGTGACGCCCTGCCGGCGCAGTCGCGCCAGCAGGTCCAGCCCGTCGATCGCGGGCAGCCCACGGTCGATGATCAGTGCGTCGTGTTCGTACCGCAGGGCCCGATGCAGCGCGCGCTGCCCGTCGGCGGCCAGCTCCACCGCGTAGCCCTCGTCGCCCAGCAACTCGACCAGCATCGGTCCGAGTTCGGGGTCGTCCTCCGCCACCAGCAGCCGCGCGCCGTCCACCTGGCGACCCTAGCCCGGGCAGCTCTGAGTGGCTTCTGAGATTTCGCGGTGAAAGTGGCTTTTGAAGGCACTGTCGATGTTGGAGGACCGGACGCCATGGACCGTCACCTGCCCACGATCCGCGCCGTACTGGCGCTCGCCACCCGCCTCGGCCTCGGCGTGGTGTTCGTCGCGCACGGCTGGCAGAAGCTCGTCACCGACGGCGTCGGCGCCACCGCCACCGGCTTCGGGCACCTGGGCGTACCCGCGCCGACGATCTCCGCCTGGTACGCGGCGCTGGTCGAGCTGGTCGGCGGGGTGCTGCTGATCGCCGGGCTGGCGCTGCCGGTGGTCGGCGCCCTGCTGTTCCTGGACATGGCCGGCGCCTTCCTGTTCGTGCACGTCAGCCACGGGGTGTTCAGCGCCGCCGGCGGCTTCGAACTGGTCCTGGTCCTCGGCCTCGCCGCCCTGCTCGTCGGTTTCGCCGGCGGCCCGCTGTCGCTCGACCACCTCATCGCCCGGCGCCGCGGCCGGACCGCGGTGCTGGACCCCGCCGCGGCCTGATTCCCGGGCGAACGGCCCGGCAGCCCGGCGACGAGCCGGTGCCGGGCCGTTCCCCGCCGTACCGGGCGCGGCCCGATGGCGCCGGCCGGGCGGTTGACAGCGCCGACTCGCCCGCCTACCTTCCATTCGAAGACATAGTACGTCCTATGTCTGGTTTCGGCAGGAGGGACCCCGCCATGCCCCAGCCGCTCCCACCGACCCGACGACCCGGCCGTACCCGACGGGTCGTCGTGCTGCTCGCCGCCACCCTGCTCGTTCCGACGCTCGCCCCGGCTCCGGCTCCGGCCTCGGCCCGACCGGCCACCACCGGTCCGAGCGCCACCGGATCCACCACCACCGACCCGGCCGCCGGGTTCGGCCAGCAGGTGCTGTTCCGGGCACCCACCGACCTCGCCCACGGCTGCTACCGGATCCCCGCCGTCGTGCGCAGCGCGCACGGCACGCTGCTCGCGTTCGCCGAGCACCGGCTCGCCAACTGCGGCGACGCCGGCGACATCGACCTGGTCGTCCGGCGCTCCACCGACGGCGGCCGTACCTGGGGGCCGCAGATCCTGGTCGACGCCGGCAACGGCGACACCCACGGCAACCCGGTACCGATCGTGGACCGGCGCACCGGCCGGATCCTGCTGATCAGCACGCGCAACCCGGGCCGTACCGACTCGGCCGGCTGCGCGGTGCCCTGCCCCCGCACCCCGTACCTGCAGTACTCCGACGACGACGGCGTCAGCTGGTCCACCCCGCGTGACCTCGGCGCCCAGATCAAGCGTCCGGACTGGGACTCCTGGTACGCGTCCGGGCCCAACCACGGCATCCAGCTCGTGCACGGCCGGTACGCCGGGCGGCTGGTGTTCGGGGTCAACGCCGAGACCAGCGACGGGCACGGCCACCCGATCGCCAACCATGCTGCGCTGGTGTACTCCGACGACGACGGCGACAGCTGGCACCTCGGTGCCGTCGACACGTACCGGTACCCGGCCGGCGGCAGCTACCCGCAGAAGCCGTCGGAGCTCAGCATCGCCGAACGCAGCGACGGATCGATCTACGTCGCCGGCCGTGAACAGGGCGGTACCGACGTCGGCAACCGCGACCACGCGGTCAGCCGGGACGGTGGCGCCTCGTTCTCGACCCCGTTCACCACGATCCCCGACCTGGTCACGCCGATGGTGGAGGGCTCGGTACTGCGGCTCGCCGGCTCGTCCCGGATGCTGTTCGCCGCACCCGCCGACACCGACCGGCGGCGCTGGATGATGATCCGCTCCTCCTACGACGAGGGCCGCACCTGGGACGACGCCGACCAGGGCAAGCTGATCACCACCGACTGGTCCGGCTACTCCGACCTGGTGCAGATCGGCGCCGAGGAGATCGGCCTGCTGTACGAGGGCGGCACGGTCGACGCCCGCGACGAGATCCGGTTCGCCCGCTTCGACACCGCCTACCTGGGCGACCGTCCCGGACCCGGGCCGGGCACCCCGGACCTGTCCGGCGTGCACGGCGACGCGCACCTGATCGGTCCCTGGGCCGGTACCGGATCCTCCCGGTGCCCGGACGGCGGCGGGTGCGGCCCGACGCTGGTCGACGGCAGGTTCGGCTCGGCCGTCGCCCTGGACGGCACCGACGACTTCGTCCGGGTGCCCTACGACCGGGCCCGGCTGCTCGGTGCCGGCGACTTCACCTTCGGCGCCTGGTTCCGGTACGGCAGCAGCACGGCCGGGCAGGCGATCCTGTGGCTCGGTGGGATGGGCGGCAGCGCACCGCAGGTGTGGCTACGGGCCGAGCCGGGCAACCACCGGCTGATCGCGCTGATGACCACCTCGGCCGGCACCGCCTCGATCGCCAGTACCTCCGCCTACGCCGACCGGGCCTGGCACCACGTGACGCTGGAACGGCAGGCCGGCGCCCTGTCGCTGTACGTCGACGGCACGCGGGTCGCCACCGGCGCCGCGGTGAGCGGCTCGGTCACCCGGACCGTGTCGTACCAGCTGGAGCTCGGTCAGCGGCTCGACAACGGCTACCGGTTCGCCGGCCTGCTGGACGAGGTGCGCCTCTACGACCGCGCGCTGACCGCCGACGAGCGGGCCGCCGTCCGGGCGAACCACCCGGTACCCGACGGCGAGGTGCTGCGGCTCCCGTTCGACCGCGCCGACCCGGACTGACCCAACCGACGCCCGGCCCGTCGACCCGGACCGACTGCCCGGGCCTGCGATCCGCACCGACCGAACCGACGCGCGGCCCGTCGACCCGGACCGACTGCCCCGGGCCTGCGACCCGGACCGGCCGAACCGACGTGCGGCCCGTCGACCCGGACCGACTGCCCGGACCTGCGACCCGGACCGACTGCCCGGGCTGCGACCCCGACCGACCACCCGAACGGGCGACCCGGGCCGGCCGACCGAAGCCGGCGACGAAGACGGCCCGACACCTTCACGGTGCCGGGCCGTCCACTGTGGACAGTGCGTCAGCTGTCGCCGCCGGCCTCCGCCTGCGGGGCCGCGTTCACGTCGTCCAGCTGGTACTTCTTGAACGCCTGCGCCGGTACCTGCGCGTCCACCTCGCCGCGCCGGGCGAGCTGGCGCAGCGCCGCCAGGGTGATCGACTCGGCGTCCACGTGGTAGTGCCGGCGCAGCGCGCCGCGGGTGTCAGAGTGGCCGAACCCGTCGGTACCCAGCGAGGTGAAGTCGGTCGGCACGTACCGCGAGATCAGGTCCGGCACCGCCCGCATGTAGTCGCTGACCGCCACCGCCGGGCCGGCCGCACCGGCGAGCTTGCTCGTCACGTACGGGGTGGCCGCCTCCCGCTCCGGATGCAGCAGGTTCTGCTCCTCGACCCGGTCGGCGTCGCGGCGCAGCTCGGTCCACGAGGTCACCGACCACACGTCGGCCGACACGCCCCAGTCGTCGGCGAGCAGCTGCTGCGCCTTGAGCGCCCACGGCATCGCCACACCCGAGGCGAGCAGCTGCACCTTCGGCCCGTCACCGGCGCCCTGCGCGTACCGGTAGATGCCGCGCAGCAGCCCGTCCACGTCCAGGTCCGCCGGCTGCGCCGGCTGCACGATCGGCTCGTTGTAGACGGTGAAGTAGTAGTAGACGTCCTCGGGGTGCTCGCCGTACATCCGGCGCAGGCCGTCGGAGACCAGGTGCGCGATCTCGTACGCGAACGCCGGGTCGTAGCCGATCACCGCCGGGTTGGCGTACGCCAGCAGCGGCGACTGGCCGTCCTGGTGCTGCAGCCCCTCGCCGTTGAGCGTGGTGCGGCCGGCCGTCGCGCCGAGCACGAAGCCGCGGGCCATCTGGTCCGACGCCGCCCAGAACCCGTCGCCGGTGCGCTGGAACCCGAACATCGAGTAGAAGATGTACAGCGGGATCATCGGCACGCCGTGCGTCGCGTAGGACGTACCGGCGGCGGTGAACGAGGCGACCGAGCCGGACTCGGTGATCCCCTCGTGCAGGATCTGGCCGTTGGTCGCCTCCCGGTAGGCGAGGAACAGCTCCCGGTCGACCGGCGTGTAGGTCTGCCCGTGCGGCGAGTAGATCTTCGCCGTGGGGAACAGCGAGTCCATCCCGAACGTGCGTGCCTCGTCCGGGATGATCGGCACCACGTGCGCGCCGAACTCCTTGTCCTTCATCAGCTCCTTGAACAGCCGCACGATCGCCATCGTGGTGGCGATCTTCTGCTTGCCGGAGCCGGCCGCGAACATGTCGTACCGCTCCGGTTTCGGCTGCGGCATCGCGATCACCGGGTGCCGGCGCTCCGGCAGCGAGCCGCCGAGCTGCTTGCGGCGCTCCATCATGTACTGCCACTCGTCGGACTTCTCGCCGGGGTGGAAGTACGGCGGCAGCACCGGGTCCAGCGCCGAGTCGGGGATGTCGAGGTAGAGCCGGTCGCGGAAGCTCTTCAGGTCGTCGGCCTTGAGCTTCTTCATCTGGTGGGTGGCGTTGCGGGCCTCGAAGTGGCTGCCCAGCGTCCAGCCCTTGATCGTCTTGGCCAGGATGACCGTCGGCTGCCCGGTGTGCGAGGTCGCCGCCCGGTACGCCGCGTACAGCTTGCGGTAGTCGTGGCCGCCGCGCTTGAGGTTCCAGATCTCGTCGTCGGTGTAGTTCTCCACCATCCTGCGGGTGCGCGGGTCGCGCCCGAAGAAGTGCTCCCGGACGTACGCGCCGTCCTCGGCCTTGTAGGTCTGGTAGTCACCGTCCGGCGTCACGTTCATCAGGTTGACCAGCGCGCCGTCCGCGTCGGCGGCGAGCAGCGGGTCCCACTCCCGGCCCCAGATCACCTTGATCACGTTCCAGCCGGCGCCGCGGAACAGGCTCTCCATCTCCTGGATGATCTTGCCGTTGCCGCGCACCGGGCCGTCGAGGCGCTGCAGGTTGCAGTTGACCACGAAGGTGAGGTTGTCCAGCTCCTCGCGGGCGGCGAGGGTGAGCGCGCCGAGCGTCTCCGGCTCGTCCATCTCCCCGTCGCCGAGGAACGCCCACACCCGCTGCTGGCTGGTGTCCTTCATGCCGCGGTTGTGCAGGTACCGGTTGAAGCGTGCCTGGTAGATCGCCCCCAACGGGCCGAGACCCATCGAGACGGTGGGAAACTCCCAGAAGTCGGGCAGCAGCCGCGGGTGCGGGTAGGACGGCAACCCACCGCCCGGATTGCTGAACTCCTGCCGGAAGCCGTCCAGCTGGTGCTCGCTCAGCCGCCCCTCCAGGAACGCCCGCGCGTACATGCCGGGGGAGGCGTGCCCCTGGAAGTAGACCTGGTCGCCGCCGCCCGGGTGGTTCTTGCCCCGGAAGAAGTGGTTGAACCCCACCTCGTACAGGCTGGCCGCCGAGGCGTAGGTCGAGATGTGCCCGCCGACCTCGACGCCCGGGCGCTGCGCCCGGTGCACCTGGATCGCGGCGTTCCACCGGATGTACGCCCGGATCCGCCGCTCGATGTACTCGTCGCCCGGGAACCAGGGCTCCTGCTCCGGCGAGATCGTGTTGATGTAGTCGGTGCTGGTCAGCGCGGGCACACCCACCTGGCGCTCCCGAGCCCGCTCCAGCATGCGCAGCATCACGTAGCGCGCACGCTGCCGGCCGCGGTTGTCCACGACCGCGTCCAGCGACTCGACCCATTCGGTGGTTTCCTCCGGGTCGATGTCCGGAATCTGGCTCGGGAGCCCGTCGCTGATCACCGGGCGCTTGCGTTCCGTGGCCACGGGTCGTCCCTCGTCATCTCTTGTGGAGTCTTCTGCTGCTGCCATCCTGCCTCCGATTCGTGGGCGCCGTCACGCCGGCCCGGCCGGTGGGCGAGGATCGGTGCATGTACTCCCAGGAGATCACCGTCCGCACCGGGGGCCGCCCCACCGTCACCGACCTGACCGACTCCGCGCAGCGGTTCCTGGCCGGCGCCGGGCGGGTCGACGGCCTGCTGCACGTGTTCGTACCGCATGCCACCGCCGGCGTGGCGATCCTGGAGACCGGCGCCGGCTCGGACGACGACCTGCTCACCGCGCTGGACGAGCTGCTGCCCCGCGACGACCGCTGGCGGCACCGGCACGGCAGCCCCGGCCACGGCCGCGACCACGTGCTGCCCGCGCTGGTCCCGCCGTACGCGACGGTGCCGGTCCTGGGCGGCCAGCTGGCGCTCGGCACCTGGCAGTCGATCTGCCTGGTCGACACCAACATCGACAACCCGGTCCGCACCGTACGGTTCTCCCTGCTGCCCGGGTGAGCGCCGGCGCGTTCCGCGAGGTTCGTACCACGGTGCCGGGACCGCATCGGCCGGCCGTCCCTTTTGCGGGGCCTCCTAGAGTGGCGGCGTGTCCATCACTCCCGTGCGGGCCATCGGCTGGCTGGTCATCGCCATCCTGATGACCGTCATCTTCACCGGTGTCGGCATCTTCCAGGCGCACACCTACTTCTCCGGTGAGACCGTCACCGCGCACGTCGACCGGTGCGAGACCCACCGGGTCTACTCGCGGCACGGCAGCCACAACGAGACGAACTGCTACGGCACCTGGAAGACCGCCGACGGCCACGAGCACGACGGCGAGATCCCCGGCGCCGGCAGCTACTCCGACGAGGGCAAGGACGTGCAGCTGCGGGCGCTCGGCGACGACGTCGTCGAGGACAGCACGCTGGGTGCGCTCTGGCCGCTCGGGGTCGCCGTGCTCGGCGTCGTGCTGTCGATCGCCGCCGGCTTCGCGGTACGCGGGGCCCGGCGCCGGTCCAGCGGTGGCTCGTTGCTCGGTGGCCTCGGCCGCTTCCGCCGCCCGCCCACCCAGTACGGCCCGCCGCCCCCGCCGTTCGGCCAGCCGTCCGCCCCGTACCCGCCCTACGGCCAGCCCGGCCCGCCACCGTACGGCCCGCCCGGTCCGTACGGCCCGGCACCCGGCCAGCCGGCGCAGCCCGGCCAGCCCTCCCCACCCGGCCAGTACGGCCAGCCGGGCCAGTACGGCCAGCCTGCGCCGTCCGGGCAGCCGGGCCAGTACGGCCAGCCTGCGCCGTACGGCCCGCCGGGGCCCTACGGTGCGCCACAGCACGGCCAGCCACCGGTGCCCCCGCAGTACGGTGCGCCGCCCCGCCAGGGCGCGCCCGGGCCGGTGCCGGGACCGTACGGCGCCGGAGGTCCGCCGGCCGATCCGACCGCGGCGCCGCCGGCCGGCGGTTACCCGCCGTCGTCGGGCGGGTACCCGACTCGGTAAGGGTGGGGCTCCCCGGGCGGCCGGAGACAGGTTAGTCTCCCGCCAGCCCGTGTGTCCCGCTCCGACCGGTGCCGGGATTCGCCGCGCCGGGACGGCTCGGGGAACGTAACTTGGTCGGTGCGGCACCATTGCGGTGGCGTATGGGACGATCCGCTGCGGCGCCCGATCGGGTGCCACGGGGGCGACGACGAGGAGGCACTCGACTGTGAGCGCGACGGCTGGTCAGGCCGACGGCGTGACGAACGTGGCGGAACGGCTCGGGATCGAGCCGAGCAGCATCGTCACGGAGATCGGCTATGACGAGGACGTCGATGAACAACTCCGCGAGGCGGTCATCGACCGCTGTGGGGAGATCGTCGATGAGGACACCGACGAGGTGGTCGACGTGGTCCTGCTGTGGTGGCGGGAAGACGACGGCGACCTGGTCGAGACCCTGATGGACGCCCGGAGCCCACTGGCCGACACCGGGATGATCTGGCTGCTGACCCCGAAGCCGGGGCGGGACGGCCATGTCGAGCCCAGCGAGATCTCCGAGGCCGTGCGCACGGTCGGGTTCCAGCAGACCAGCAACATCAACGCGGCGCGGGACTGGTCCGGCGCGCGGTTGGTCACGCCGAAGGCGGGTCGCGGCAAGCGCTGACCGGCGAGGCGGTCGCTGACCGGGCGGCCGGGCGTCCGCTGCGCGGCCGGCGGTGGGTCGGTGCACCCGCCGGCGGCCATCGCGGTGTGCCCGCAGTCGGGCTGCCGGCCGGGCCGGCCCCGGCCGGTGGCATGCTGGGCACGACCACCGGCGCCGTGGCGGCGGTACCGTCGGCGCCCGCGCCGGCACCCACCACCGCGCCACCCGCCGTCGGGCAACAGACGAGGAGCGTTCGAGAGCACATGCCGATCGAGGTGGGCGCCCAGGCGCCGGATTTCACGCTGAAGGACCAGAACAACCAGGACGTGGCGCTGTCGGACTTCCGCGGCGACAAGAACGTGCTGCTGGTGTTCTACCCGCTGACGTTCACCGGCGTCTGCCAGGGTGAGCTCTGCGAGCTGCAGGAGAACCTGACGCAGTACCAGACCGACGACGCGCAGGTGCTCGCGGTCAGCGTCGACTCGCCGTACGCGCACAAGGTGTGGGCCGAGCGGGAGGGCTACGACTTCCCGATCCTCGCCGACTTCTGGCCGCACGGCGCCGTGGCCACCGCGTACGGGGTGTTCAACGACGCGGCCGGCATCGCCAACCGCGGCACGTTCCTGATCGACAAGCAGGGCGCGGTGCGCTTCGCCGAGATGAACCTGCCCGGCGACGCCCGCGACCAGGCCGCCTGGCGCAAGGCCCTGGCCGAGGTTGCCTGATCGACCCCGACTGGCGGCGGGTACCCTCGTCGCCAGCCCGGGCGCGTAGCTCAGCGGAAGAGCACTCGCCTTACAAGCGAGGGGTCGCAGGTTCGAACCCTGCCGCGCCCACCACCCGGCCATCAGGCAAGATCGACGTCTTTCGAACAGAATTCGATCTTGCCCAGGCCCTCTGACATCACCGGTTGACATCAACCGTCCTGCCCGAGGGCGTCACCGAGCTTGCGCAGCGCCGCCGCCTGCTCGTCCAACGCGGCGTGCGCGTAGATCGTCATTGTGACGTCGATGTGACTGTGTCCGGCGATGGCCTGCACGATGTGCGGCGGGGTGCCGAGGTCGAGCAGCAGCGTTACGCAGGTGTGCCGCAGGTCGTGAAACCGGGTCGACCCCAGTCCGGCACGGTCCCGAACCGAGTAGAAGTGCCGAGTCAGGTTCCTCGGCTCAATCGGAGTCCCGACAGCGGTGGCGAACACGAGCCCGTTGTCGACCCACGACGATCCAGCCCGCAGGCGGTCCTCTGCCTGCCGCGTGCGCTGCTCGCGTAGCGCGGTGATCACGGGTTGGGGGAGCGGCAGCGTCCGGCGCGACTTCCGGGTCTTCGGGGCCTGATCGAGGAGCTTGCCGGAAGCCCGCACCAGGTTGTGCCGCACGGTCAGGCATTGCTTGCTCAGGTCGATGTCCGACCAGCGGAGCCCGAGCAACTCGCCGCGTCGTAACCCGAGCGTGAGCGCCAGGACGTAGACCGCGTGCCACCGGGTCGGCCGGACCGTCGCGAGAAGCTTTCTCGCCTGCGCGGGTGACAACCCGCTGCCCACGTTGTAGTCAGGCGACTCGACCTGCACCAGCTTTGCCACGTTCCGGACGAGCAGCTCCTCGCGGACCGCGTTCTGCAGGGCGTTGCGCAGCACGGCGTGGACGTACTGGACCATCCGAACCGACAGCCCGCTCCGCTTCTTTGCGTTGAGCAGGGTTCGGACGTCTCGCGGCGTGAGCCGGTCGAGGCGCTTGCTGCCGAGCGCCGGCACGAGATGCACGCGGATCACGGTCTCGTAGCCGGCCAGCGTCGACGCCCGGCGGTTCCGGCCCACCACGTCACGCAGCCAGTACCCGAGGTAACGCTCAAGCGTCCAGGTCTTGACCGCGAGAGGGATGCCCTGCGCAGTCTTGGCCTGCATGTCGACGAGCTTGGCGTGGCACTCGTCGCGGGTCCGGCCGTACACGTACTTGCGTTTGCGGTGACCATCCGGCGTCAGGACGTAGTAGGCAGCTTGGAAGCGACCATCCTTTCGAGGGAAGATCGACCCTTCACCGTTCGCGCGGCGAGCCATCAGGCGGCCTCCTGCTCGAGCCGGTCGATCGTCTCCGTGATGGCCTCTCGTGGTACGAGCCGGCGGCGGCCAATCTTGACCGAGCGCAGCAGCCCACCCGCGATCAAGTCGTACGCGGTGGAGCGGCCAACGCCGAGCAGCCGGGCGGCATCTTCGACACGAAGCAGATGCGGCGGCTCCGAGATGAGGGGTGCGGTGGTCAACTGTCCTCCTTGGGGTGCGGGGTGAGGTAGGCGCGGACGTGGCCGGGGGTTCGGGCACGTCGCGCGGTGAGTTCGTAGCGGTCGCCGGTGGCCACGACGACCAGGGCAACGAAGGTCGAGACGTCTTCCGGGGTGCCGATGAGCCGGATGGACAGCGGCTGTGGTGCAGCCGGCGTCTGGTTGGCCATGAAGTCAGACAGCGTGGCCTGTGCCTTGGCGGCTGCCGCGTGGACCGCCGGGATGTGCGGGTCGAGCTTGAAGAGCGCGGGTTGGGTGGCCATGATTGGCCTCCTTTCGTGACGGTGCGCGACGTTGCGCAGCTGTAATTTGTCGACGGTGCGTGACCGTTGCTTCGTGTGTCCCCTGTGGAGTTGTCAAGATGCGAATGCAGCGCCCAGGTTCAGGCGGCGGTGGAAGCGGCGACGACAACGGGCCGGCGTGACCGAGCAGCGTCGGCGGCGGCGCGGGCGAGTGCCTCGTCGGCGGTGGTCAGCCAGCCGGTACCGACGAAGTGCCAGTCGTTGATGACCAGCGTCGTATCGGTGTTGTGCTGCTCGGCGTCGACCTGGGTGGGGTCGATCGCGGTGGGGCCGGCGGTCGGTACACGGTTCTCCGGTCGACGGGCGGCCCGCAGCGCGCCGAGCGTGGTGGAGTAGCGGCGCGACTTGGTGGAAAAGTGGCCGCCGAAGCCGAGCATGTGCGCCCAGTGCCGCAGCCCGCTATACGGGTGCGCGAGGTCAGGGCGCAGTGACCGGGCCGGGCGACCGAGCCGCCAGCAGGCAGCGACGAGCCGGCCGACGTGGGTGCCGCGGTCGGCCCAGATGCCCACGGTGGACTCGCGCAACCGCCGGGCGTTGATGCCGGCGTCCTCAGCGCCCTTGGTGGCGTACTTGGCGATGTACCCGGCAACGTGTTGCTCGGTGAGCTGGGCGTCGGACAGACCACGCCGAACGACGCGGACGTCTACGTGCCGACCTCGGCCACCGTCACCCCACACGATCGGCCACCCGTCCGGGCGGTCGGGGTGCGATGGCGCCTGCAGGCCGGTCGTGGCGGCGGCGGTGCGCAGCGCGGCGGCCAAGTCGTCGGCGTCGACGAGCCAGCGGCCAGACGGGTCGCGTGGCGGGGGCAGGATCGAGTCCGGATCGTCGCGGTCGTAGCCATCGAGCCGGAACAGCGCGTGCAGGTGGACCACGCCGCGACGTTGGTACTCGGCGACCTTGGCGTACCGGACGCGCAGAGTGCGGGTGTTGCCGAGTTGGCGGCGCAGCGCGGTCATGGTGCGGTCCCACAGCTTCGGTACCAGGTGGTTCCAGACGACCTGGTGGTCGTGGTCGTAGCAGTCCAGGCAGAACGGGGTCCCGACCATTGGGTCGCCGGGTGCGTGCATGCGGGTGCACCACAGTCGGCGGCCGTGCGGGCAGCGCGGCCGGTCGTGGCGGGGACGGCAGCGGTAGCCGGCGGCGCCGGCGTGGGCGGGGCCGGAGTGCACCGGGCCGAAACCGGGCGCGGTGAAGGTCGCGAACACCGCCGGGTGTTCGGTGACGGTCTCTGGGACTTCCTTGCCGCCGCGCAGCCCGGCGGCGATCAGGTGGTACGTGTCGTACCGGTAGGTGTGCGCGCAGGCCGGGCAGACAGTGGCGCGACGGTTCTTGCACGCCGCGTACAGCACGCCATCGGGCAGCGTGGTCGACGAAAACACCGACAGCACTTGCCCGGTAGCCCGGTCGATGGTGGTCGACGAGCCGGACAGTCGGACGGGGCGGGTGCATCCCTGAACGTGGGCCGCCTGATCGAGCCACGCACCAAACGACGGGTCCGTGATCCGGTCGGACAGGCCACGAGCGTCCCCGTTGGCCAACAGGTCGGGGTCAAGTGACAGGCCGGTGAAGTCGGACAGCAGGCCCGCCACGACCGACGCCGAACGCGCGGTGTCTTCATGGATGGGGAGCGTGGTGACGGTCATGACGGGCCTCCTTTCCGAGTCAGTCCCTGACGGGTTCGGGAGCGGTCAGCGGGCGCGGCGGTTGGTGTTCGTTTCGCGGTCCCAGAACGCCGCGCACTCATCACAAACCCGGTCTCCGTCGCGGGTGGTGGTGGCGTAGTAGGTGGAGCAGGCTTGGCAGCACTCTTTGGAGTCCAGCCAGGCGTCGCGGTCCTTGGCGTCCCAGAACAGACGTTCGCGCTTCATCGGGTACTCCTGTCTCTGTGGTTGGCGGTCTACTGAGGACGGTCAGCGGTGGGCGCGGCGGATCGGGAGTCGGGATCGGTCGGACTCCGGTACGCCGTCCGCGCAGTCGGCGCACTCGTCGATCCAGCGGCCGGCGTTGTAACCGGACCGGATCCCGATCGAGGACAGGGACCACATGCGCGCGCCGCAGGTGGTGCAGTGCCGGGGCGGCGGGGAGGTCGTGGTAGCCATCGAGGTCTCCTTTCAGACGGCGGCGCGGTGGCCGTTGTGCGGGGCGCCGGTCAGCTCGACGAGGAGTCGGTCGGCTTGCCCGGCCGTGATGCCGAGCGCGGCGCGTAGCCCATCGCGGTCGACCGTGCGGCCCGCCTTGGCGTAGTCGGCGGCAACGGCGTGAGCGCGGTCGAGCAGTCCGACTGGCAGCGGGGGCAGCGGGACGGTTCGAGCGACCGGAACGACCGGCGCGGGAGCAATCGCTTCGGCCGGGACCGGCGCCGACTCGACAGGACCCGACGGCACGTTGTCCTGTTGTGGCGGAACGGTTTCCGTCTCGGATGCGACCCGTGCGGCGGACGCCGGGCGGGAGAGGAGCATCTTGACCAGGACCAGGAAGGCGGCAGCGGGAAGTCCGGCCATCACCCAGCCCCAGAACGAGAACTCCGCACCGGCGACCTGTGCCGACAGCGACAGCAGGGCAGCCGCACCGATCGCCGCGCCCACGAACCGGCCAGATGCAGTACCGGCACGGCGACGGCGCCGGATCTCCAACCCGAGCGCAATCGACATCAGCTCGAGCACGATCGCGTCGGCCCAGCCGATCCACTCGGGCTGACCGTGCTTGACGGCCAGGTCGTGAACGTGGGTGAAGGAGGCGGCGCCGGCCGTGCAACCGATCACCAGCAGAATCGCGACCTGCATACGTGACTCGGCGCTGCCCGCAGGCCGTTCGGTGTCGGTCGACGCCATGGCTCAGCCCTCCTGCTCGGTGTCGTCGGTGGCGGGAGTCGGTACCGGGTCGCGGCGTGGCTTGAACCGCACGGTGGTCATGGACAGGTCGGAGATGGTCTCGTCGTCGATCCAGGCCCACTTGACCCGGCGCGGCAGCGCACCCTCAGCCAGCAGCCACGACACACCCCGGTTCGCGAGATCGATGTCGGTTGCCGAGTAGCCCTGCCTCGCCCAGCCTTCGCCGAGGATCACGTCGGAGGAGGCGAGGGTGGTGGTGCGGTAGGCGGTGCGCATGCTGAACAGGTCCCGCAGCGAGGTCGGTACCACGTCGGAGGTCGGCCGCTGGGTCGCGAACACCGGGATGATCCCGGCCGCCCGGAAGCGGGACACGATGTCGCGGGCCGCCTTGGCGAACGGGCCATTCGTCGTGCCGATCACAGAGGTGTGGTAGGCCAACTCGTCGATGAACAAGACCCAGAGCGGGATGCCCTCGCCCTCAGCGATCTCGCGAGTGAGCTTGCGTTGCACGCCTGGGAGCTTTTCGAGCAGCGCGAGCCGCCGGTCACCTTCGGCCCGAACCATGTTCAGCACCTCGAGCGCGTCGTCGGGGTCCGCGTAGGCGTAGGCAGTGGCGCGGTCGGCCCACGGGGCGAACTGGACCCGGTTGGGATCAATGAACAGCAGCTCTGCGTCCGGGGACTTGGCCGCATGGCAGGTGATGACCTGCTCACCCGACGACTTCCCGGAGCCAGGCTCACCGGCCAGGAAGATCTGACGCTCGACCATCGAGAGCCGCACCGGGTCGCCGTTCTCGTCCATCCCGATGTGGACCGGGTCCCACATCGAGAGCGCGTCGTGATCCAGGCCGTCCCAACGGATCGCGGACGTGGCGGCCAGCGGGTCACGGCGCACCACATCGACGGTGACCAGATCCGACCGGTTCGGGTCGCGCACGATGCGCACGTCGCGGGACTTGGCAGCGGCCCGCAGTTCCTCGGCGCGGGTGTCGAGCAGCTCGGCGGACTGGCCCGGCTTGCAGACCAGCGTCATGCGCTCCCCGACCGGGGTGGTGCGCACCTTGCGGATGCGGGGCAGCTTGCCGGCGTTGTTCTCGAACCGGACACCGGTCAGGCCGTCCCGCATCTGCCGCACCACTCGGGCACGGGCACGCATCCCTGCCGCCCACAGCAGCACCCGGCCCACCCGGTGACGACGCAGCACCGTGCGCAGACCCACGAGCCACGTATGCGCGGCGGCGATCCGCAGCAGCGCCCGACCGAACGGGTTACCGGCGAGCCGATCGGCACGCTTCCCGATCGTGGGAGCGGCCTTACCCACGGCCGCGTAGAGCAGGCGCAGCACGAGCAACACGGCGAGGATCGAGCCGAGGACCTTGCCGGCGGTCACCGGCGAGCCCAGCCAGTTCCACAGCCTCAGCCACACCCAGACGCCGCAGCCGATCAGCAGCAGCTCGACGCGGAACAGGTACGCCGTGCGGAAGAGCCGGCCGATACCGCGACCCAGCGCGGCAACGAACTCGATCGTGGCCGCAGCACGCGGGAACAGCCGCTCAGCCGCAGTTCCCTGCCGCTCCGTGACGGTCTTGTTTCTGCCGCTCATGACGCCCTCCGAGAACCACGCCGGTCCGGGTCAACCACCCAGGCCGGATCCACCGCGAACAGACCGTCCTGACTTGCGCACGACGGACAGAGCCCGTCCTCTGACAGCGCCATGGGCGCCTCAGCGACCCCGCACTGACCGCACCGGCGGTTCTTGACCCGAGCCGGCGCCTTGACATGCGATGAGCGCTTCACCGTCGACCACCGCCCGACGAACCGGCCCGCCTGCCACTGTCCGAACTGGACAGAGCGGCGAACTCATCGGCATGCTCGGCGTACCAGCGGCGTGCCTGCTCGGCACTGGCCTCCGAGCCCGGGGCGGTACGCAGCAGATCGCGCACAGCCTTGTCGTGCAAACGATCTCGGCGCATCAGCGATCACCGCCCCGAAGGCGCGCAGCCTCGCCACGAGCGCGACGCGCCATCTCCGCAGCCTCGGCCGCGTCTGCGCCCAGTTCGTTCGGCTCGGTCGCGATCCGCTCCGAGACTCGCGCCTTGAGGTCGTAGTACGCGGCGCGCTCCTCTGCCGAGGCACCAGGCTTGGGGATCGAAGCGATCAGTTCGTCGATGTCCCGCGAGATAGACCGCCGCGTCCCCATCAGCGATCACCACCGATGCGCGACCGAGCGACGCCCTTGGTGGTGGACGACACCGACCAGGCGTCGACCGACCATGCACACTCGTCGCACAGCCAGGCACCCGGCGGCATCGCAGACAACGACCCGCAGTTGGCGCAGTAGTCCCAGAATGACCGGTCCTCAGCCCGACTCCGGGCACGGGTTACCGTGGGCATGACAGCCCGACCTCCCTTGTGAGGTGTGGGGTGTTGGAAGACGCGGGACGGGCGATCGTTCTTGGCGGAAGGGACGCCCGCCCCGCGTCGCTCTACTTGACCGGCGACAGCGGCTTCTCGCCGCTCTTGCTCGCCACCTGCGCAGCGGTCATCGGCGCGACCATCTCCCGCGCCTTCAGCGACCACGCGACCTTGTAGCGACCCTGCATGACCTCGGTGACATACGCCCGCGCGGTCATCCCGACGAACTCCACCGGCCGGATCGACTCGAAGCCCGGCAGGCCCGGCGGCGGCACCGGCTGCAGCTCGGACAAGATCTTGACCTTGACCGACTTCGACGGACCCTTGACCGCCGGGTCCGCGTCCATCACGGTCACCTGCCACACCGGCAGGCCGGTCTCCTTGTCGATCTCCTGCCGACCGGTCGACTTGCCGCCCTCGAACTGCATGACCTGCTCGACGTCGGTCGTCACGGCCGCGCCGTGCGCGAATACCAACGAGAAGTCGATCGGCAGCGCGTCCCTGATCATTCGCCCAACTCCTGTCATCACGCCCGAACCGCCTGAGTCCGGGAACAAGAGCAATACTGCGCTGATCGCTGGCGCCATGTCAAGCAATTGCGAGAAATTTCGAGTAGGGTGAGCTTGCCAGGTTCCAATACCGCAGGTCACGCCCCGGTTGCTTCGCAGCGCCGGGGCGATTGCGTGCTCGTGCGCGACGTGCGACCATCGGTGGGTCAGGAGCAAGTACCTTCGTAAATCGGACAGAAGGTGACCGCAGATGTGGGACCTGGAATTCCTCTGGAAGGACGTCCACTCGGGCGGCGGTGGGTGCCCCGCGCTCTACCGCACCGAAGGCGGCTACGTCGTCCAGGGCGTCAAGCTTGACGACGAGACTCGGCAGCAGCTTCGGCAACTCGCCGACAACGAGGACGGCGTGTTCGTACCGGCCAACGTCCTCGACAGGCTGCGGGAGCTGGGTTAGTCATGCGCCCGCTCACCGATGAAGACTTCGCCCGGTCGTTGGCGACGTTCAGCCACACCGCGTTTCGGCTCGAGCTTCAGCCCGTCTACTCCGAGCCGAGCGAGCATGACACCGTCGCGAAGTTCGTCAGCGGCGAGCCTGAGGTACCGACGACGGTCGAGGGGCTCCGGCAGTGGTTCGCTCAGGTCTCTGAGCAGACGGCGGCCGGCAAGCGCATCGAACGGGTACGCGTTCAGGAAGACCCTCCGACCGACTACCAGCGCTGGGAGCGCTGGATCGGTGCGTGGAATATCAAGGCTGGCGAGACGCTTCGCTACATGACGAGGGCCACCGCGCATGGGGTGGGGCTCTTGCCAGCCGCCGGGGACCGCGATTGGTGGTTGCTCGACTCGGATCGGCTCATCGTCATGTACTTCGACGACGCCGGACACCGGATCCGCAACGAGCTGATCACGGACCCCGAGGCTGTGGTGCAGGCGTGCGCGTGGCGGGACCTGGCAGTCCACTACAGCGTTCCGGATCAGGTCCGGGACATCGCCGCCTGAGGAGTACAGCACGTGACACCGATCGAGGAACTACTGACCCAGCCCGGGGGTCTGAGCGACCGCCTGCGTGCACTTCGTACGCAGGCGGGGCTCAGCGGCAAGGAACTCGCCGAAGCCTGCGGCTGGCAGCCGTCGCGCGTCTCGAAGATCGAGAACGGCAAGCAGATGCCCACGGCGGAAGACATCGACACGTGGGCCGAGATCTGCCACGCCGACGCCGAGGCGCGGGAACATCTACTGCGCGCGTTGGTCGAGGCGCAGACCGACCACCGCGACTTCAAGCGGCGAATGCGCCGAGGTCAGGCGGCAGTCCAGAAGACCTACAACGAGCTCGTTCGTGACTCCAAGGTCATCGGGCACTTCGAGACGGCCTGGATTCCGGGCTTGGTCCAGACGCCTGACTACGCGCGCCGAGCCCTCACTGAGATGACCGAGCTGCACGACCTTGATATCAACGACGTCGACCAGGCCGTCGCGGTGCGCATGCAGCGGCAGCAGATGATCTACGACAGCTCGAAGCGGTTCGAGTTCCTGCTTGCTGAGCCTGTGCTGCGCTGGGTTCTTGGCCCGGCGAGCGTGCACCGTGGCCAGCTCGATCGGTTGCAGACCATCATCGGCATGCCGAACATCCGGTTCGGCGTAGTCCCGATGGGCGTTCCGCTGCCGACCGTGCCGCAGAACTCGTTCCAGATCTACGACGACGTGGTGATCGTCGAGACGTTCCTCGGTGAGACCACCTACCGCGACCAGGACGCGCAGCTCTACATCCGAGTCATGGAGCGGCTGTGGCAGGAGGCAGCGACCGGCGAGGATGCCCGCGCGCTGGTGCTCCGGGCCGTCAACGACCTGCCGCCCGATGACGAGGCGAAGCGATGACCTGCCAGCGCTGCGGTGCGACGAATGCGACCAGGTGCGCCGACCCGCTGCTCGATGCGATGAGCCGAGTCACCGCTGAGATCGCACTCTGCCCCGCCTGCTACGAGGAGCGCTCCACCGGGGCGAGCCTCAGCCCGCAGCGCCCGCCGCTCAGCGGCCCGTCGCCCCGTTGAAACTTTCATCACGAGATCAAGGCGGCCCGCACGCGGGCCGCAGCGCCGGCCGCTCGGCCGGCGCCACGCCCACACCTCCGGCGCGGCGCACGCCGCCCGGCAGCCGGCGCCCGAACGACAGCGGCCCGCACCCTCCGTTGATGATCATCAACGAGGATGCGGGCCGTCTGCATGCTGGCCGCACGGTCTTTGCCTCCGGCGGGGGGCTCCGGCTCCAGGATGGGGGAGGAGTCCACGCGGGTGCCGGATCGTGGGTGGCTGGCGGCTCCCATCCCGCCTACCGACGACCCAGGCGATGCCGTAGCAGACCGCGACCAGGGCGCCAAGGTCGTTCGTCCGGTAGGGCGCTCCACCTTGGCGCCCTGGCCACGGCCCGCTACCCCGAGGGTGGGTCGACGGCAGACGGGATGGGAGAAGAACCGTAGGTGTGCGTGGGCTTGACATCATCGGTTGACATCAACGGCGCCGGACGACGGCGGATCGTCTGACACGCCGAGGGAGCGGCACCTGCGAGGTCGGACGGTGCGAGACGACGGCGGACGGGCCGGGTGTGCCTTACAAGCGAGGGGTCGCAGGTTCGAACCCTGCCGCGCCCACCACCCGGCGGTTCCCGATATGTTCGGGCCGTGACTTGGGAGCCCTCGCCGCATCCGGCGAACGCCGTGCACAGCCGGGACGAGCTCGCCGCGTTCGTCCGTTCGCTCCGGGAAGACTTCGACCGCCGGGGCGACGAGTGGGAGAACGCCACGCTCGACCGGTTCCTCGCCGCGCTCGCCTCGTGGATCAACAGCTCACCCGGTTGGTACCGGAACTTCGGGCAGGAGATGCCGGAGTCCGGTGACTGGACGTTCTTCGCGCGGGCGCTGGCGGCGGCGGTCGTCTACGAGTGAGCAACCGTGCGCCGGTGTGCGGCGATCGCACCGGCGAGCGGGACACGGGGTGGTCATGGTGAAGCCGTGATCGGGTGCGAGGCGGCCGGGTGGGCCTCGATGGCGGTGGCCCTGGTCTGTGCGGTGATCACCAGGCGGTGCAGGACGACCGGTGCAGAGGTCCTGGCGCTGGTCCTGATCGACGTGGCCGGCGCCGAGCGGCGCGTCCAGCGCCGCACCTGCGGCTGAGCGGCGGGCGGTCGCGTCGAGTGCCGCGCCAGCGGCGGAAGCGACCAGCACGCGTCGCGTCGACCAGCCCGGAGGCGTCGTCGCCGCCCTCACGGGTCCAGTAGCGGTACCAGGTCGGGCAGCGAACCCACGGACGTGTCGGCCTGTGCGCGGAGTCGGGGAAGATCGTGGGGAGCGAGCCTGGCCGGTGCTTCCTCCGCCAAGACCACCAGGCCGAATCCGGCGGCCCGCGCGCCGTCGAGTTCGTTGCTGCCGCCGTCTCCCACGTAGGCAGCGCTCGCGGCGGAGACCCCGAGCCGGTCGAGGATCCGTGCGTACGCGGCCGGGTCGGGTTTGCACACGCCGATCTCGTGGGAGAAGGCGACGGCGTCGAACAGCGGGGCAAGCGGGCATCGGTCCCAGGCCCGTAGCTCCAGGGCGTGCGTGTTGCTCAACACGCCGAGGTGCAGTCCCCGCTGGCGCAGCGCCACGAGCGTTTCCGTCGTCGATGGCGGAGGAGCGAGCAGGGCCTCTCGGCGGGTGAGATCCCAGTCCGCATCGATCCTGGACAGGTCGGCGTCGGTGACCGGGGAGCCGAGGTCCGCGGCGACGGCGCGCACCCACGCCAGCTCCGGCGCGAGGCCGTCGGCGGCTGCGCCGGCCCGGCCGGCTTCGAGGGCGGGTTCGAACGCGTCCCACCGGGTGGCGACGTCCGCCGCGTCGACGCCGAGCGTACGGGCGAGCCAGCCGGTTCGGCCGGTGCCGCCGGGGTAGGCGCCCGGATGCACGAGCGTGAAGAGCAGGTCGAAGACGATCGCATCCAGCGGCACCGCGCGCTCCGGCATGGCCGGAGGCTACCAACCTCATCGGAAACGAGCGCCGCGCCGAGCCGTGCGGGCACGTGCGGCGATCCTGACAGGTACGCGGTGGGCGAGGGTCGCGGCCGAGCCGGCCGGCGGCCGTCGGGTCGTACCGCCTGGTTGGCGCGGCTGGTTAGGGTGGCGCGGTGCGGGTGGTACGGGGCGGGTTGTGGTTGCTGACGCTCGTCGTGCTGGCGTGGGCGGCGGTGCGGGTCGCCGGGGTGCTGCCGCCGTGGCCCGGTGTCGCGGTGCTGGCGCTGACGCCGTGGGCGGTGCTCGCCGCCGCGGTGGTGGCCGTGCTGGCGCTGCTGATGCGGGCGGTGTGGGCCGGACTGCTGGCCGCGGTGGCGATGCTGGCGCTGGTCGCGATGGTGTTCCCGCGGGTGTGGGGGTCCGGTGAGGAGCGGGCCGGCCAGCAACTGCGGGTGATGACCGTGAACCTGCGGATCGGCGGCGCCGACGCCGGCGACGTGCTGCGGCTGGTGGAGGCGGGCAAGGTCGACGTGCTGGCGCTGCAGGAGTTCACGGCCTCGGCGCAGCGGCGACTCGACCGCGCCGGGCTCGACCGCCGGCTGCCGCACCACGTGACCGATCCGGAACCGTACGCCGCGGGTTCCGCGCTGTACTCCCGGTTCCCGCTGTCCGACGAGCGGACGCCGACCGGGATCGGCGGGTTCGCGCAGGCGTCGGCCACGGTGACGATGCCCGGCGGTACCCGGATCGCGCTGCGTTCGGTGCACCCGTGCTCGCCGTACACCGCGGACCACCAGAGCTGCTGGAGCCGGGGCATCGCGACGGAACCGGCGGCCACCCCGCACGGCGTGCGGCGGGTGCTGCTCGGCGACTTCAACGCCACGCTGGACCATCCGCCGCTGCGCCGGCTGATCGCCACCGGGTACCGCGACGCGGCCGACGTGACCGGTTCCGGGCTGCGCCCGACCTGGCCGGACGACCCGTTCCCGGCGGTCACCCTCGACCACGTGCTGGCCGACCGGCGCCTCGCCGTGCACGCGTACCAGGTGCGCCGGGTCGCCGGCACCGACCACCGCGCGGTGCTCGCCACCCTCGTCGTCACCTGACCGGTACGTGGCGGTCGGCCGTCCGGCCCGGCCCGGACCTCCGTGCCGGCCGGAGGCGCTGGCCGCCGGTTCGCTCGTGCCCGGCGGGCGTCGCGAACCGGCGGTCGGGCGCCGTCGAGTACCGGTCGCCGGCACCGGGCGGTGTTTCGCGATCGGATCGTCGGGCGTCGCGTTGTGCGTGTTCGGGGCGCCGCCGAGGGTCGGTCGCGAGGCGCCGGGCGGTGTTCGTGACTGGCTGGTCGGGCGTTGCGTCCGGCCGGTCGGCCGCCGCGAGCGCCGGTCGCAGGTACCCGGCCGCGTTTCGTGACCGGGCGGTCGGGCGTTGCGTCCGGCTGGTCGGGCGCCGCGAGCGCCGGTCTTAGGCACCCGGCCGCGTTTCGTGACCGGCTGGTCGGCGCTGCCGGGGGTCAGGCGGCGCGGACCGGGCGGCGCATCGCGACCCGGGTGGCCGGGTCGAGGCCGAAGGCCACCTCGGCACGCAGCAGCGCCGCGAGGCCGGGACCGGGCGTGTCGATCTCGACGAAGCCGAGCCGCGCGTAGTACGGCGCGTTCCACGGCACGTCGCGGAAGGTGCACAGGGTCAGCGCGGGCAGACCGCGGGCGGCGGCCCAGCCGTCCACGTGGTCGATCAGCCCGGCGCCGAGGCCGCGACGGGCGTGGCTGGGCACCACGCTGAGCTGCTCGACGTGCGCCGCGTCGTCGACCAGGTCCACCAGCACGAACCCGACCGGTACCGGGCCGTCGGCGAGGACGAACGCGCGGCCGTCCCGGACGTACCCCAGGTACTGCTCGTCGGTCGGCACCGGGTTGTCGGCGATCCAGCCCAGCCCGACGGCGCGGAACGCGGCACCCGCGGCGACCTGGATCTCGGCGAGGGCCCGGACGTCGTCCATCGCCGCGGCCCTGATCTGCATCATCCGTCGACCCCATCACACCGCGCCGGCGCAGCGCACCCGGGTTCCTCCGGCCCCGGCGCGGTTCCGGAACGCCTTCGCCCAGCGATCCGGGCCGCTCGGCGGTCCAGCCGCAGGTCGGACCGTGGCCGGGCCGAGTCGCGGGCCGGGCCACTTCGCGCGGCGGGGCGGATTCGGGATCGCTCCGCGGCCGGGTCGTGACCGAGCGCCGCGATGCTGACCGCATGCGTACCGTCGGTGTCGCGGCGCGGTGGGTGGCGCATCCGGTGACGCTCGCCGCCGCCGGCATCCTGCTGCTCAACGACCGGCTCGGCAAGTCGCTGTGGCCGGGCCCGGTCACCGGCAAGGTCAGCGACGTCGCCGGCCTGATCGTCGCCCCGGCCGCGCTGTCGGTGCTGGTGGCCCTGCTGGTACCGCGGGGATCGGTGCGGCTGGTCGGCGGCGTGGCGCTGGCGGCGACCGGTACCGGCTTCGTGCTGGCCAAGGTGACCGCGACCGGCAACGCGCTGGCGGTCGCCGGCTGGCAGCAGGTCGCCGGCAGCGCCCAGGTGGTGCGCGATCCGACCGACCTGCTCGCACTGCCGGCCGTGCTGGTCGCCGCCCTCGCCTGCCGCACCGTCGCCCGTCGTACCCTCGCCCGCGGCCCGGTGTCCACCCCGTCCCGCCCGCGCCGACCGGCCGCAGGCGGTGGCGCTGTTCGTCGGCCTGCCGACGGCGGCGCCGTCGACCCGGACGCTCCCGGCGGTGTCAGCGTCGACCCGGTTGCTGCTGGCGGTGTCAGGGTCGGCTCGGTTGCTGCTGGCGGTGTCCGTGTCGGCCGGGGCGCCGCAGGCGGGGTGGATGCGCGGCGGTCCGTCGTCGGCGGTGCCGCAGTTCCCCGCGCCGGGGCGGCGGGGGCGGCCGTTCGTCGTGGCACGTCGTTTGCCGCTGCGGACGTCGGCCGGTTCGCACGGTGGCGCCGGTCCGGTACGGCGCGGACGGCGGCACGGTGGGCCGGCGCTCTGCTGGGTGGGCCGCTCGTGCTGGTGGCGCTGGCCGGTACCTCGGTGGCGCCCCGGCCGTCGGTGACCAGGCTGCTCGCGGACGGGGACCGGGTCGTCGTGGCCGGCGACGCGATCCGGCCGGCGATCGGCACTCCGGACGGCGGCTGGCGGCGCCTCGGTGCGGCCGACGCGCGCCGGCTCGGCGTCGATCGCAACCGTACCGAGTTGCCGCCCGCGCACACCCTGGCCTGTGTACCCGGCAGCACCGGGCACTGCTTCCGGATCCCCGGTGCCCCCGGCTACTCGGAGGCCGGCGGCCCGCCGCGCGGCGGTCGCAGCCTGTGGGTGCAGGAAACCCTCGACGGCGGCACCGGTTGGCGCACGGTGTGGCAGGTGCCGCCGGAACGCTGGGAGTTCCTGCGCCGGTCGCACGGCCTGACCGGCTCCGACGACAGGCTGCTGGCCAGCGCCGACATCCTGGTCCGGCCGGTCGCCGGCGGCTACCAGGTCGTCGTCGCGAACGGGGTGGACGGGCTCGCGGTCCGGGACCCGGACGGTGCCTGGCGACGCGTCGCGGTGCGGCTGCCGGAAACCAGCGCGCTCACCCCGCTGCCGCTCACCGGCTTCGCCATGGGGATCACCGGTCGGCTCATGCCAGCGCCGCTGACGGCGCTGCTCGGCACGTTGACGGCGTTGCTGGCGATGGTCATCCGGCGTAACCAGCTCGCTCCGAGATCGGTGTCGGGCGGCGTGATCTCCGTGCTCGTGTCGACCGGGGTCGGTGGCCTCCTGATCGGTGCGATGGTGCTCGCTGTGGCCGACTTCCTGCAGGCGTGGCAGCTGATCGTGGCGTTCGAGGTGGCCGTCGTCGGGGGTACCGCGGCGGCGGCGCTGGCGCAGGGCGCGGTGCCGCGCCGACGGGCCTGGCTGCTGATCCTGGTGCCGGTGGTGGTCGGTGCCGGCTACGCGGCCCCGTACGTCGGCTGGTCGCTCGGGGTGCCGGCGGCAATGCACACCGCGTCCCTGTTCGCGTTCGCCGCCGCCATGGATGGGTTGATCGCTTCGGCCGCGCTGGGCTGGTGGCTCGGCGACACACCGGTGCGGTCGGCCGCGGTGGACGTGCTCGCGGGGTACCGGCGGGCGGGGTAGGCCCGGCTCAGCGAGCGGTGCGCGCCCGCGGCCGGTCAGCCCGCGTACGGGAGGGGTGGGAGGCCGCCGACGGCGGGGCGGTGGGTGAAGAGGGCGCCGGCGTACCGGTGCTCCTCGTCGGTGGCGTCCACGGTCGAGGTGGTGATGTAGAGGGTGGCCAGGTCGGCGCCGCCGAAGGTGCACGCGGTGACGTGCCGGACCGGTACCGGCACGTGCTCCGCCAGCTCGCCGGCGGGGGAGTAGCGGCGGATCGCGCCGCCGCCCCACAGCGCCACCCACAGGTGGCCCTGCGCGTCGAGGGTCAGCCCGTCCGGTGCGCCGTCGGCGGGTGGGACGGAGACCACCGGTCGCCGGCGCGCGAGCACGCCGTCGTGTGCGTCGAACGCGTCGATCCGGCCGGTCGCGGTGTCGACGTAGTAGGCGGTCGCACCGTCCGGGGTGAACGCCAGCCCGTTGGAGATGGTGACGCCGGTCAGCACGGTGTGCGTGCTGCCGTCCGGGTCGAGCCGGTGCAGCGCGCCGGCGCCGGGCCGGCCGTCGTAGCCCATCGAGCCGCAGTAGAACCGGCCGGCGAGGTCGCAGCCGCCGTCGTTCATCCGTACCGTCGGGTCGGACCACAGCTCCGGCAGCAGCCGGGGCGGCGCGTCCGGCGCGTCCAGCAGGGCGAAGCCGCGCTCGACCGCCACCACCAGGCCGCCGGCGGCGCGCGGTCGCAGCGCCGCGGCGACGGTACCGACGTGGTGCCGGGTGACCGGCCCGCCGCCGGGCGGGGTGGCGAGCAGGTCGCCGCGCTCCAGGTCGACCCAGCGCACCAGGCCGGCCGCCGGGTCCCAGCACGGCCCCTCGCCGTGCCCGGCCACGGGTGCACCGAGCTGCTCCACCAGCACGCCTCCTCACGCCGTCGTGCCGGGCCGCCGGCCCGCCACCGGGAGACTCCGTTCCCCCGTCGGTACCGCAAGGTCCGACCGCCGACCGCCGACCGCCGACCGCCGACCGCCGACCGCCGACCGCTGGGTGGCGCTGAGCGGCGCGGCCGGGCCGTGCGGGGCACTCAGTCTGGCAGAAACCGGGCGCGCAGGTCGGGGCGCAGGTAGGCGGCCGGCGAGGCGATGGACAGCCCGCCGTCCACCGGCAGTACGGCACCGGTGACGAAGCCGGCGGCGGCCGAGGCCAGGTAGTGCACCGCGCCGGCCACATCGGCGGGCGTGCCGACCCGACCCAGCGGGTACCCGTCGGTCACGTGCGGCAGGTCGGCGTTGCCGATCATGCCCGGCGCCACCGCGTTGACCCGCACCCCGGCCGGGCCGTACTCCAGTGCGAGCTGCCGGATCAGGCCCTCCAGGCCGGCCTTGGCGGCCGCGTACGCGGGCAGGCCGGGCGCGGCGAGGGTCGCGTTGACCGAGCTGACCGCGACGATCGCGGCCCCGCGCGGCAGCCGCGGCAGCGCGGCCCGGCACACCGCGAACGCGGTACCCAGGGTGGCGTCGAGGCCGGCGCGCCACTGCTCGTCGGTGGTCTCGGTGACCGGCGCGACCGGCATCACCGCGGCGGCCAGCACCAGCACGTCGAGCCGGCCGAACGCCTCGACCGTCGCGTCCACCGCCGCCTGCGCGCCGGCCGCGGTCGAGCAGTCCGCGGCGAGCGCCACCTGGTACGGCGGCGTCGGCGGCTGCTCCAGCGCGACGCCGGCCACCCGGTCACCGCCGCCAGCCACCTGGTCACCGCCCCCGGCCGTCCGGGCGCCGCCGGCATCCGGGGCGGCGAACGCCTCGGCGATCGCGACCGCGATCGGCGACGACGCGCCGACCACCAGCACCCCGCGCCCGCTCATCGCTGTGCTCCCGCCAGGCGTGGGCAGTGACCGGGCACCGCGCGGCCGGGCGCGCGACGGCGGTTCCCGGGCCGCGGGACGGCACGGCCGCTCATCGCGGGTACTTCGGCAGGTTCAGCTCGGTCAGGATGGCGTCGAGCGCGGCGAGCGTGCCGGCGTCCGCGTCGCGAGCGGGGGCGCGCACCGTGGCCGCGTCGAGCACGCCGCGCCGCACCAGCACGTGCTTGTGGATCGACCAGGCGAGGCCGGGCTGCAGGCCGAACCGGATCAGCGGCAGCAGCCGGTCGAACCCGGCGCGGTCGGAGTCGCGCAGTACGGCGGCGAGCGCGTCGGCGAACTCGCAGGCCGGCATCGAACCGACCGCGCCGCGCTCGTACTCGTCCAGGGCGAACAGCGCGTTCTGCCCGCCGAGCACGTCGAAGTCGTCGGCGGTGGCGGCGGCGACCGCGGCGATCTTCGGTACCGTGGGCTGAGGCTCGATCTTCACCGCGGTCACACCGTCCAGTGTGGACAGTTTGGCGATCAGGTCGACCGGCATGGTCACCCCGGTCGAGCCGGGCGCGTCCTGCACCATCACCGGCAGCCCCACCGCGGCGGCCAGCTCGCCGTAGAAGTCGACCAGCTGGTCGGCGGTCGGCTTCACCTGGTACGGCGGGATCACCATCAGTGCGCTCGCGCCGGCGTCCGCGCACGCCGTCGCCTGCTCGATCGCCGGCCGGATCGCCGTCGCGCTGATCCCGGCGACCAGCGGCTGGCCGGCGGGCAGCTCGGCGTCCACGATGCGCAGGATCTGCTCGCGGTCGGCGGCGGTGAGGGTGAACCCCTCGCTGGCGAAGCCGAACACCGCGACCCCGTCGACGCCGCACCACTGCTGGAAGTGCACCAGCCGCCGCAACCCGGCGGCGTCCAGGTCGCCGTTGCCGGTGAACGGGGTGGCCAGTACCGGGATCAGGCCCCGGGTCAGTCCGCTTCTCAACGCAGCTCCTCGGTGGTGATGGCGGTCTCGACCGCCGCGGTGGCAGCGGCCTCGGCCGGGGCGGCGACCGACGCCGGGTCGTGCACGGCGGCCTCGACCGCCGCGGTGTCGACGGTGACGCCCAGCCCCGGCCCGGTCGGTACGGCGAAGCCGGTGGGGCCGCCGGCGATCGGTGCGGTCAGGATGCGGTCGGCCATCGGCACCGTGCCCGGCTGGTACTCGAAGGCCGGCAGCGACTCGACCGCCGCGGCGACGTGGATGCCGGCGGCGAGCGCGACCCCGAGCCCGACCGAGTGGTGCGGTGCGGTGGGGATGTGGTGTGCGGCGGCCAGCTCCACGATCGCCATCGCCTCGGTGATGCCGGTACGGGCGACGTCCGGCTGGCACAGGTCGACCGCGCGGCGGGAGAGCCAGTCGCGGAACTCGTACCGGTTGCGCAGCGCCTCGCCGACCGCCACCGGCGTGACCAGGTCGGCGGCGAGTTCGGCGTGCGCGGTGACGTCCTCCGGGGCGAGGGGCGCCTCCAGGAACCAGCCGCCGCGGGCGTCCAGGCCGCGGCCCAGGCGCTGCGCGTCGGCCAGGTCGTACGCCCAGTGCGCGTCGATGGCGACCCGCAGGTCGGGGTGCACCGCGGCGACGGCGTCGAAGGTGGCGAGATCGGCGGCGACCCCGTAGCCCAGCGCCAGCTTGATCCGCCGGACGCCCTTGCCGACCCACTCGCGGGCCAGCTCGACGCGTTGCTCGTCGGTCGGCCGGGGCAGCCCGGAGACGTAGGTGGGGACGCGGTCACGGTGTGCTCCGCCGAGCAGCGCGTGCACCGGCAGGCCGGTGATCCGGCCGGTCAGGTCCCACAGTGCGATGTCGACCGCGGCGAGCGCGTCGGCCTGGTGCCCGACCAGGTGCCCGCGCTCGCGCATCAGCCCGGACAGCATCGTCCACAGTGGACGGATTCGGGTCGGGTCCCGGCCGAGCAGCGCCGGCGCGAGCAGCCGGTCGACCGCGGCGGCGACGATCTGCGGCCCGACCGGGGCGAGCGCCTCGCCCCAGCCCGTCGCGCCCTCGTCGGTGTCGATGCGCACCAGCACCGTCTCGAAGTGCCGCGAGTACAGGCTGCGCCAGGGTGGCCGGGTGAAGTAGTCGTCGCCGGCCGGCTCCGCGCCGTCGGGCAGTGACCCGAGGTAGGCCTCGCGGCCGGTGAGTCGAAGTGGGTAGGCGCGCACCGCGCTGATCTTCATCCGGTACCTGCCGAAGAATGGTTGACGGCTTGCAGCATGAGGTTTATGTTTCCACATACTGCAAGTCAGTTACAAGAGAGGGCGCTGTGGCGACCGAAGTTGGCAACAATCAGTCCGTGGAGCGGGCCTTCGCCGTGCTCTCGGCGTTCACCGGGGGGCAGCCGGAGCTGCGGGTCTCCGATGTCGCCAAGCGCGCCGGCCTCGGGCTGTCCACCGCCTCCCGGCTGCTGGCCACGCTGGAGTCGGTCGGCGCGGTCGAGCGCGACCCGGTCTCCGGGCTGTACCGGCTGGGGCTGGACCTGGTCACCTACGCGGGCATCGCGCTCAACCAGCACCGGGTGCACCGGGCCGCCCGGCAGCTGGCCCAGGAGCTCGCCGCCCGGCTCGGCCTCGGCGCGAACGTCGCGGTCCGCCGCGGCGACACGCTCTGTTACCTGCTCAACTTCGAGGGCGCGCGGGCCCGCCGCAACTCGGTGCTGATCGGGGCGCACAACCCGCTGCACGCCACCGGCCTGGGCAAGTGCCTGCTGTCCGGGCTGAGCCCGGCGCAGCGGCGCGAGCTGCTGCCGGCCGACAGCCTCGTCGGGTACACCCCGCACACGCTCACCGACCACCAGCGGCTCGACGCCGAGCTCGAACAGCTCGCCGCGCACGGCTACACCAAGGAGGTCGAGGAGCTGGCGTTCAGCCGGGCCTGCGTCGCGGCGCCGATCCGGGACCAGGCCGGCGCGGTCGTCGCGGCGCTGTCGGTGTCCGGCCCGCTGTCGGTGATCGACCTGGCGCAGCGCGAGGACGAGCTGTCCCGTGCCGTGGTGGAGACCGCCGACTCGATCAGCATCGCCCTGGGCTACGCCGGCCCGCACGCCGCCGGAGCCAGCGCATGAGCACCGCCGACGTGATCAGTACCGCGGAGCCGGCATGAGCACCGTCGGGCGGTTCCGCCGCGAGCGGGGAGACCGGCTGTCCAACGGGATGGTCGGGTTCCTGCTCACCGTGCCGGCGCTGCTGCTGCTCGCCGGGGTGGTCTGCTACCCGCTCGTCTCCGGGCTGGTGACCAGCCTGTTCAAGCAGAGCCTGGTGCTGCCCGGCCGGTCGTTCGTCGGGCTGGCCAACTTCCGTTCGGTGCTGGCCGGTGACTTCTGGCCGGCGCTCGGGCACACGCTGGTGTTCACCGTCTGTACCACCGCGGCGTCGTTCGCGCTGGGCTTCGGTCTGGCGCTGGCGCTCAACGTCGGGCTGCGTGGCCGGTCGGTACTGCGGGGGCTGTTCCTGTTCCCGTGGGTGCTGCCGAGCGTGGTGGTGTCGTTCCTGTGGCTGTGGATCTTCAACGCGAACTACGGCGTGCTCAACGGCCTGCTGATGAAGCTGCACCTGATCGGCGACCCGGTCGCCTGGCTGGGCCAGCCCGGCACGGCGATGCTCGCGGTGATCGTGGCGAAGACCTGGAACAGCTTCCCGTGGATGATGGTGATGCTGCTGGCCGGCCTGCAGACGGTGCCGCGCGACCTGCACGAGGTCGCCGCGCTGGACGGCGCGGGCGCGGTGCGCCGGTTCCGCGCGGTGACGCTGCCGCACCTGCGGCCGATGATCGGCATGGTGCTGCTGCTGGAGATGATCTGGAACTTCCAGCACTTCGACACGATCTACGTGATGACCGGCGGTGGGCCGGCCGGTGCGACCACCACCTTCGCGGTCTCCGTGTACGACACCGCCTTCAAGGGGTTCGACCTGGGCAGTGCCGGCGCCATCGGCGCGCTGTGGATGTTGATCCTCAGCATCCTCGTGGTCGGCTACGTCTGGCTCTCGGAAAGGCGGTCGGCATGAGCGGGCGCCAGCGCGCGAAGCATGGGTGTCACACGGCGTGGCGCCTCCTGGGTGGTCCGACGAAGGGGGAGCGCGCATGAGCGCGGCGACGGCGACGCCGCGGCGTACGGCGACCCGCCGGGTGGCGAGCGCGGCGGCGCGGCGGCGGGGCCGGGGTGGCCGGGTCGGTGCGGTGGTGGCGGTCGTGGTGATCGGCTGCTTCGGCCTGCTCCCGGTGTACTGGCTGCTGGTGACCGCGTTCAGCCCGACCGGCGACGTGTTCGCGTTCCCGCCGCACCTGGTGCCCCGGCACCTGACGCTGTCGCACTTCGACAACCTGCTGCACACCCCGAAACTGCTCCGCTACCTGCTCAACAGCGTGGTCGTCTCGCTGATCACCGCCGCGCTGTCGGTGATCGTCTCGGCCTACTGCGGGTACTCGTTCGCCAAGTTCCGCTACGCCGGGCGCCGGTCGCTGATGTACCTGGTGCTCGCCTCGCAGATGTTTCCGCAGGCGCTGCTGCTGATCACGATCTACCTGGTGTTCAGCGCGACCGGGCTGCTCAACAGCTACCTCGCGCTGGTGCTGTCGTTCACCACGTTCACCCTGCCGCTGTGCATCTGGATGCTGAAGGGGTTCTTCGACACCATTCCCGACGAGCTGATCGAGGCCGCCCGAATGGACGGCGCACCCACCCGGACGATCATCCACCGGATCATGATGCCGATCGCGGCGCCGGGGCTGATCGCGGCCGGCCTGTTCGCGTTCATCCGCGGCTGGAACGACTTCATCTTCGCGCTCACCCTGGCCGGGCCGGACCGGCAGACGCTGCCGCCCGGGTTGGTCAACACCTATGTCGGCGAGTTCCAGACCGCCTGGCCGGACCTGATGGCCGCGTCGCTGGTGACCTCGCTCCCCGTCGTCATCGCCTTCGTCGTACTGCAACGCCACCTCGTCGCGGGTCTGGCCAGCGGTGCGGTGAAGGGCTAAGAGGCCGCCCGGCCTCCGACCGAAAGAGAAGAAGCCATGTCCCAGACCACCCCGTCCCTGTCCCGGCGCGGCGTACTCGGCGCCCTCGGCGCCGGTGCCCTGGCGCTTGCCGGCGCGTCCGCCTGCGCCCCGTCCGCCGGTGGCGGCGGCACGGCCCAGAGCGTCTCCGACGACGGCGTCAAGAACTTCACCTTCACCGGCTGGTCGCTGAACGAGGCGTCGACGAAGAAGCCGCTGGCCGACATCGTCGCCGGCTACGAGAAGTCGTCCGGGGCGAAGATCAAGACGGTCTCCTACCCGTACAACGACTACCTCAACCAGGTGCTGCTGCAGGTACGGGGCGGCAACGCCACCGGCGCGGCGCAGTGCGACGCGGCCTGGCTCGCCACCATGAAGGCGACCGGCAAGCTCACCGACCTGACCAAGACCGCCGCCGGCGCCGGCTACACCGACGCGGCGCTGGCGCTGGGCAAGGTCGACGGCGTCCAGTACGGGCTGCCGTGGACGGCCGGCGCGATCGGCATGGTGGGCAACCAGCAGCTGTTCGACAAGGCCGGGATCAAGAAGATCCCGACCACCGTGGACGACTTCGAGGCGATGCTGGAGTCGCTGAAGGCGCTCGGCAACGGGATCGTGCCGTACGCGGCGATGACCAAGGTCGACCAGCTCAAGGACATCATCCCGTGGATGTGGGCGTTCGGCAGCCCGGTCGTCGAGAACGACAAGGTGACCGTCGGCGACGACGGCAGCGTCGAGGCGGTCACCTGGTACAAGAAGCTGTACGACAAGAAGCTGATCGCGCCGGCGCTGGACCGGTTCGACGCCCGCGCGCTGTTCGGCCAGGGCAAGGTCGGGGTGTACGAGGACGCGCCGGTCGGCCGGGGCGCCGTGGTCGCGGCGGCGAAGAACAAGGACATCGAGAAGCAGCTGGTGCCGTTCGCCCGGCCGGTCGCCAAGGCCGGCGACAAGCCGGTGGCGTTCGCCTGGGGCGGCGTGCTGGTCGTGTTGGCGGGCAAGGGATCCGGTGCGGCGGCGAAGTTCGCCCGCAGTGTCACCGCGGACACCGCGACGCAGGCCACCTACTTCGCGAAGACCGGTAACCCGCCGACCACCACCGCCTCGCTCGCCGACCCGAAGGTCGCCGGCGACACGTTCATCAGCCAGTTCAGCAAGGTGGTGACCCCCACCGCCCGCACCGACCCGTTCTGGGCCTACCCGCAGTACGCCCAGATCGAGCAGGCGCTCGCCACCCAGGTCCAGGCGGTCCTGACCGGCAAGTCCAGCCCGAAGCAGGCGATGTCCGACGCGCGGGAGGCGATGCAGAAGCTCGTCAAGAACTGACCCGTCCGGGGCGCGGCCGTGCCCCGCCCCGGCTCGACGTCCGGGCACCGCACCCGGTGCCCGGCAACGGTGGGCGCGCGACGCGCCCGGTCTCGGCGACCGTGCAGGCAACGACCGGCAAGACTTCTCCCATCCCCCGGAGGTCGTCCCGTGTCCAGAAGGTTCCACGCACTCGCGGTGGCCGCGGTCGCCGCGGTCGCCGGCGCATCACTCGCGGCGCCGGCCGTCGCACACCAGTACGCCGCCCGGCCGGGCGCCGCGCCACCGAGCGCCGCCGGGTCGGGCGCCGTGCAGCCGAGCGCCCTGCCGCCGGGCGGCGCGCGGCCCGATGTCACCACTCCCGCCGGGGACGGCTACACCCTGGCGTTCGACGACGAGTTCAACGGGTCCACAGTGGACACCGCGCGGTGGAACTTCCGTACCGACCAGAAGGCCAAGAGCGCCCAGCTGGCCCGCAACGTGTCCGAGGGCGGCGGGGTGCTGTCGATCGCGCTGAAGAAGGAGCAGTACGGCAACTACGCCTACACCGCCGGCGGGGTGGTCAGCCGGCAGGCGTTCCGGTACGGGTACTACGAGACGCGGGCGAGGACGCCGGTCGGCGCCGGCTGGCACACCTCGTTCTGGGCGATGGCCGGCGACGGCTCCGACACGTACACGCCGAAGCGGCGCACCGAGATCGACCAGTTCGAGATCAACTCCAGTGCCCCGAAGAACATCAGCCAGGGGGTGATCGCCTGGAAGCCGGACGGCAGCTCCACCAGCATCGGGCGCAGGACGGCGCAGCCCGGGTTCGACACCTCGGCCGGCTGGCACACGTACGGCTTCGACTGGACCGAGGACCGGGTCGCCTTCTACGTCGACGGCACGCTGACGAACACCGCGACCTACCCGCCGAGCGCCGACACGCACGACTACCTCGACATCTGGCTGACCTCGATCGGGTACGAGACGGTCGACGAGACGAAGCTGCCGGCCACCGCGCAGTTCGACTACGTGCGCTACTACCAGAAGGACTACTACGTCGACAACGACACCCCGGCGAGCTACGGCTACAGCGAGAACGGCACCTGGAACGACAGCACGCTACCCGGCTTCACGGTGGGCAACTCCAGCCGCTGGTCGGCGGCGCCCGGGGCGAGCGTGACCTGGCGGCCGAACCTGCGTGCCGCCGGGCACTACCAGGTCTACGTCCACCGCATCGTGTATCCGGGCAGTGACACCGACTCGCGCCTCGACGTGGTGCACGGCGGTACCACCACGACCACCCACCTCGACTACACCAGCGGCAGCACCGGATGGGTCTCGCTGGGCAGTTGGGATCTCCCGGCCGGTACCACCTCGTCGGTGACCCTGACCCGGGGCGACGGCAACGCCCGCGCCGACGCGGTCAAGTTCGTCCGAGTGGGGTGAACCTCGCCCGGTGCGGCCGGCGGGCCGACCGCACCGGGCCGGAACGTCGCCGGCCCGACGCGTGGCCCGGCCGCGCGGCCCGGACGGCCCGGGCCGGATGCGTGGCCCGGAAGGCCCGGGCTGGATGCGCCGGCCGCGTGGCCCGGACGGCGACGGCCGGAGAGTGCCTGGCCGGGCCGGCGGTCCTGCTCGGTGCGCGTCAGGCCGCCGGATGCGCGAGCGCGTCGATCGCCCGGTGCAGGTCGGACAGCCGCAGGGTGACGGTGCTGTCGGAGTGCGCGGCGCGCGCCGCGGCGGCGACCAGGTCGCGCAGCACCGTGCTGGGGGTGACGTGCCGATGGTCGGCCTCGCCGGCGAGCCAGTCGGCCAGCTCCGTCGGCAGGCGGACCGAGAACACCGTGGAGGCCCGCCGCGGCGCGCGCTCGACCTGCGCGCTGGACCAGTCGTCGGACTCCAACGCCTTGACCGCGTCGTCGCGCGCACTCATGAGCGTTCCTCCTTCGTCGGAACGTTCATGAGGCACCGAGTCGCGCTGCACCCATGATTCGCTCGCTGGCGCGCACTCATGAGCGTTCCTCCTTCGTCGGAACGTTCATGAG
>NZ_BOPO01000008.1:74257-76150 GCF_017312725.1 Actinocatenispora comari
GCGCGCACTCATGAGCGTTCCTCCTTCGTCGGAACGTTCATGAGGCACCGAGTCGCGCTGCACCCATGATTCGCTCGCTGGCGCGCACTCATGAGCGTTCCTCCTTCGTCGGAACGTTCATGAGCCACCATGTCGCGCAATGCCCATGATTCGCTCGCTGGCGCTCGCTCATGCGGAGCCTCCCTCGATCAGCCGGCGCACCGTCGCCTGCTCCGGGTCGGACAGATCGCGGGCCGAGACCACCAGGTAGCCGTCGTCGCCCTCCTCGATCAGGGCCACGGTCAGCCACCGGCCGTCCCGGTCGGCGGCGGCCACCCGCAGCACGCCGCCGAGGTGCTGCCGCAGCCGCGGCCGGGCGTGCAGCACGTCGAGCACCGACTGCCAGCCGACGCCCGCCGCGCCCAGGTGGCGGTAGCTCTCGTCGTCGAACCGGTAGGTCTCGTCCACGACCATCTCCACTGTATACGAACGTAAACGGTGCGGCACCCGATCGCCGGCCCGGAATGTCGCGGGCGACAGACCGGCCCTCGGCGCGCCTCAGGGCACGAGCGTCGAGCCGGATCGGTGCGGGATTCGCCCCTGACGCTAGCGGCCGGGTGTGACATTTCCGGCCGGCCTGGGCGGCCCGTCCCGGTCTGCTGCCGGTACCGCTCGGCAACCCGGTTGTGTCCGTTCCGGCCGCCGCATAACCTGCCGCTCGACCGGTACCGGGGGGAGACGACGATGCACGTGTTGCTGTCCGGCGTGGTCGGCTCCACCGCGTACGGCCTGGCCGGACCAGGCTCGGACGTCGACCGGCTCGGCGTCTTCGCGGTACCGACCGTCGAGCTGCACGGGCTGCGCCGGCCGGCCGAGTCGGTGGTGACCACCGCGCCGGACGTGACGATGCACGAGGCGGCGAAGTGGTGCCGGCTGGCGCTGAACGCCAACCCGACCGTCACCGAACTGGTCTGGCTGCCCGCCGAGGAGTACGAGGTGCGGACCGGGCTGGGTGAGCAGCTGATCGCGATCCGCGCCGCGTTCCTGTCCGCGCCGCGGGTGCGCGACGCGTACCTGGGCTACGCGACCCGCCAGCTGCGGGCGCTGTCCGGTGGGGATGCGGTGCCGGCGGCGGACCGTGCGCGGGTGCGGCGCCGGGACGCCAAGCACGCCCGGCACCTGGCCCGGCTGGTGGCGCAGGGCGAGGAGTTGTACCGGACCGGTACCGTGCGGATCCGGCTGGCCGACCCGGCCGGGGTGCGCGCCTTCGGCGAGCGGGTGGCCGACGGCGATCTCGCCGCTGCGCGGCGACTGCTGGAGCGGGCCCGCGACACGATGGACACCGCGCGCAGCGCGCTGCCGGACCGGCCGGACGAGCCGACCGTCGAGCGCTGGCTGCGATCGGTGCGGGCGGCACGATGGACGGAGGGCGTGGCGTGACGAGGCGGCCGAGCGCGGTGCTGGTCGACGTGGACGGGACGGTGGCGCTGCGCGGCGACCGCTCGCCGTACGACGAGAGCCGGGTCCACCTGGACACGCCGAACCTGCCGGTGATCGCCGCCGTGCGGGCGCTGCACGCGGCGGGGCAGCGGATCGTGTTCTGCTCCGGGCGCACCGACGGCTGCCGGGCGGCCACCGAGCGCTGGCTGGGCGAGCACGTCGCGGTGGCGTACGAGGGGCTGCACATGCGCCGGGCCGGCGATCGCCGCAAGGACTGGGTGGTCAAGTCGGAGCTCTACCGCGAGCACATCGAGCCGCGGTACGACGTGCTGCTGGTGCTGGACGACCGCGACCAGGTGGTGCGGGCCTGGCGCGGTCTCGGCCTCACCGTCTTCCAGGTCGCCGAAGGCGACTTCTGACGCCGGTCGCCGAAGGCGACTTCTGACGCAGGTCGCCGAAGGCGACTTCTGACGC
>NZ_BOPO01000008.1:76446-97620 GCF_017312725.1 Actinocatenispora comari
GGTCGCCGAAGGCGACTTCTGACGCAGGTCGCCGAAGGCGACTTCTGACGCCGGTCGCCGGCGGGGAATGCTGACCCGGCTCGCCGGCGGGAGTGCTGATCCGGCTCGCCGCAGGAGGCTTCCGATGCCGGTGTTGGGCGGCGCGCGGCCCGAGGCGATATTGGCTGTCGGGGTCGACGGGCGGCGTGGGTATGCTGGTGGGGTAGCGAAACGGTGCTGATGGGGACAGGTAGCGCCGCAGGCGGCCGAGAGCGATCCGGGGACGGTGGAAGCCCGGTCGGTGCGCGCGGTGGCGAGATCACCCCGGAGCCGCCGGCAGAAAACCGTCACCGGTGAGTAGATCCGGCATCGCTGCACGACGAGTGGGTCGCGCCCGGCAGCACGCACGGCGCGGCCAAGGAGGGTGGTACCGCGGGGCCTGGTCCTCGTCCCTTCGACGGAGTCGCACACACGTCCGCCGGAGGAATGTCGTCGATGACCGACACGCCGCTGTACAACGAGGTGCCCGCGCAGGTCGACCTGCCGGCGCTGGAGCACGAGGTGCTCGCGCTGTGGCGGGACAACAAGATCTTCGCCCAGTCGATGGCGCAGACCGAGGGTCGCCCGGAGTGGGTGTTCTACGAGGGCCCGCCGACCGCGAACGGGATGCCGGGCGCGCACCACATCGAGGCGCGGGTGTTCAAGGACGTCTTCCCGCGGTACAAGACGATGAAGGGGTTCCACGTCGGCCGCAAGGCGGGCTGGGACTGCCACGGCCTGCCGGTCGAGCTGGCGGTGGAGAAGGAGCTGGGGTTCCGCGGCAAGCCCGACATCGAGGCGTACGGGGTGGCCGAGTTCAACGCGAAGTGCCGGGCGTCGGTGCAGCGGCACGTGGACGCGTTCACCAAGCTCACCGAGCGGATGGGCTACTGGGTCGATCTGTCCGACGCGTACTGGACGATGGACCCGAGCTACATCGAGTCGGTGTGGTGGTCGCTGAAGAAGATCTTCGACGACGGCCGGCTGACCCAGGACCACCGGGTCGCGCCGTGGTGTCCGCGTTGCGGCACCGGGCTGAGCGACCACGAGCTGGCGCAGGGGTACGAGACGGTCGTCGACCCGTCGGTCTACGTCCGGTTCCCGCTGACCTCCGGCCCGCTGGCGGGCAACACCGCGCTGCTGGTGTGGACGACGACGCCGTGGACGCTGGTGTCCAACACGGCGGTCGCCGCGCACCCGGACGTGGACTACGTGGTGGCCACCGACGGCACCGAGCGGCTGGTGGTGGCCGAGCCGCTGGTCGCCGCGGCGCTGGGGGAGGGCTGGACGCCGACCGGTGAGCGGTTCACCGGCCGGGAGATGCTGCGCTGGAGCTACCGGCGGCCGTTCGAGCTGGTCGACATCCCGGACGCGCACTACGTGGTCAACGCCGACTACGTGACGGTCGAGGACGGCACCGGGCTGGTGCACCAGTCGCCGGCGTTCGGCGCCGAGGACATGCAGGTCGCCCGGGCGTACGGACTGCCGGTGGTCAACCCGGTGCGCCCGGACGGCACGTTCGCGCCGGAGGTGGGCCTGGTCGGCGGGGTGTTCTTCAAGACCGCCGACGAGGCGCTCACCGCCGACCTGGACGCGCGCGGGCTGCTGTTCAAGCACGTGGCCTACGAGCACTCGTACCCGCACTGCTGGCGCTGCCACACCCCGCTGCTGTACTACGCGCAGCCGTCCTGGTACATCCGCACCACCCAGGTCAAGGACGCGCTGCTGCGGGAGAACGAGCGCACCACCTGGCATCCGGAGACGGTCAAGCACGGCCGCTACGGCGACTGGCTGAACAACAACATCGACTGGGCGCTGTCCCGGACCCGCTACTGGGGCACCCCGCTGCCGATCTGGCGTTGCGACTCCGACCACCTGACCTGCGTCGGGTCGCTCACCGAGCTGGCCGAGCTGGCCGGCCGCGACCTGACCGGCCTGGACCCGCACCGCCCGTACATCGACGAGGTGACGCTGGCCTGCCCGCAGTGCGGCGAGCAGGCTCGGCGGGTGCCGGAGGTGATCGACGCCTGGTACGACTCGGGGTCGATGCCGTTCGCGCAGTGGGGCTACCCGCACCGCAACGTCGAGCAGTTCGAGTCGACCTACCCGGCGCAGTTCATCTGCGAGGCGATCGACCAGACCCGCGGCTGGTTCTACACACTGATGGCGATCGGCACGCTGGTGTTCGACCGCTCCTCGTACGAGACGGTGGTGTGTCTGGGGCACATCCTCGCCGAGGACGGCCGCAAGATGTCCAAGCACCTGGGCAACATCCTCGACCCGATCGAGCTGATGGAGGCCAACGGCGCGGACGCGGTGCGCTGGTTCATGGCGGCCGGCGGTTCGCCCTGGGCGGCCCGGCGGGTCGGTCACAACACCATCCAGGAGGTCGTCCGCAAGACGCTGCTGACCTACTGGAACACGGTGTCGTTCCAGGCGCTGTACGCGCGGCTGGCGAACTGGGCGCCGAGCGCGGCCGATCCCGCCCCGGCGCAGCGCACGCTGCTCGACCGGTGGCTGCTGTCCGAGCTCAACACGCTGGTCCGGGAGGTGGACGCGGCGCTGGACGGGTTCGACACCCAACGTGCCGGGCGGCTGCTCGCCGCGTTCGTCGACGACCTGTCGAACTGGTACGTGCGGCGGTCCCGGCGGCGCTGCTGGCAGGGCGATCCGGCGGCGCTCGCCACGCTGCACACCGCCATCGAGACGGTGACCCGGCTGCTCGCGCCGATCGTCCCGTTCATCACCGAGCGGGTCTGGCAGGACCTGGTCCGGCCGGTGACCCCGGACGCGCCGCAGTCGGTGCACCTGACGAGCTTCCCGGAGCCGGACGAGGCGCTGATCGACCCGCGGCTGTCGGCGCAGATGGCGCTGGCCCGCCGGCTGGTGGAGCTGGGCCGCAGCGCCCGGGCCGAGGCGAAGGTGAAGACCCGGCAGCCGCTGTCCCGGGCGCTGGTCGCCGCCGCCGGTGCCGACGAGCTGCCGGCCGAGCTCGCCGCGGAGATCTGCGCCGAGCTCAACGTCACCGAGCTCGGTTCGCTCGCCGCGGTCGGCGGGTCGCTGGTCGACGTGGCCGCCAAGGCGAACTTCCGCGCCCTGGGCAGGCGGTTCGGCAAGCGCACCCAGCAGGTGGCCGCGGCGATCGCGGCGGCCGACGCGGCGGAGCTGTCCGCGGCGTTGCGCGCCGGTACCGCCGGGGTCGATCTCGACGGGGAGCGCGTCGAGCTGTCCGCCGAGGAGGTCGTCGTCACCGAGACCCCGCGCGAGGGCTGGGCGGTCGCCGCCGAATCCGGCGCCACCGTCGCGCTGGACCTCGCGGTCACCCCGGAGCTGCGCCGGGCCGGGCTGGCCCGGGAGGCGATCCGGCTGATCCAGGAGGCGCGCAAGTCCAGCGGGCTGCAGGTGTCGGACCGGATCGCGGTGCGCTGGGACGCGGCGTCGGCGGAGACCGCCGACGCGCTGACCGAGCACGCCGGGCTGGTCGCCGACGAGGTGCTGGCGGTCGACTTCGCGCACGGTACCGGCGACGGCAACGGGTTCGGCACGCCGTTCACCGACGACGGTCTCGGCCTGACGTTCCGGCTCCGCCGGGCCTGAGCGGCGGGGGCCGTACCGGCGACCGGTGCGGCCCCCGGGCCGTGCCGGGCCGCTCGTCGGTACGGTCCCGGCGTCCGGTCGCCGCCGCGCTCGGGTGCCGGCGACCGCGGTCGTTACGCTGCTGCGGTACGGGCGCCCGACGGCGAGGGGTGACGATGCAAGGTCCGGATGCGGTGGGTGGGCGGGCGGCACGGCCGACGCTGCGCCAGGTGGCGGCCGAGGCCGGGGTCAGCCTCAAGACCGCCTCGCGGGTGCTGAACGGGCATCCGCACGTGTCGGACGCGACCGCGGCGCGGGTGCGCGGCGCGGCCGACGCGCTCGGCTTCCGGCTCAACCGGATCGCCCGGGAGCTGCGCTCCGGCGCCACCTCGACCTCGGTCGGGTTGATCATCTCGGACCTGGCGAACCCGTTCTACTCGCGGATCGCCCGCGGCGCCGAGCGGGTGCTGCGCGCCTCCGGCCTGCAGCTGGTGACGGCCAGTACCGACGAGGACTCGAGCCAGGAGCGGTCGCTGGTCGAGGAGCTGCTGGAACGGCGGGTGCGGGCACTGCTGGTGGTGCCCAGCGGTACCGACCACGCGTACCTGGAGCCGGAGCACGGCCGTACCCCGGTGGTGTTCCTGGACCGGCCGCCGGTGCGGCTGGCCGTCGACACCGTCCTGGTGGACAACCGGGCCGGGGCCCGCGCCGGCGTGGCCCACCTGCTGCGCGCCGGGCACCGGCGGATCGGGTTCGTCGGCGACCTGTCCCGGCTCGCCACCCAGCGGGAACGGATGGCCGGTTTCGCCGACGCGATGCGGTCCGCCGGCGTGCTGCAGTGGGAGCGGTACGTGCGCGCCGACTCGCACGACCAGGACACCGCGGCCCGCAGCACCCGCGAGCTGCTCGGTACCGATCCGGCCCCGACCGCGCTGTTCACCAGCAACAACGTCAACACCGCCGGTGCCCTGCGGGCGCTGACCGGGGTGGCCACGCCACCGGCGCTGGTCGGCTTCGACGACTTCGACCTGGCCGACGTCCTCGGCATCACGGTGGTCGGGCACGAGCCGGAGGAGATGGGTCGCATCGCCGCCGAGCGGGTGGTGGCCCGGCTCAACGGGGACGACAGCCCGCCTCGCACGGTGGTCCTGCCGACCCGGATCATTCCGCGTGGCTCCGGAGAGCGCGCACCCGCTGACATCCGATGAGCAACCGCTGATTCCCGCCGAGCCCGGGCCGTACTGGCCCTCTTACGGTCTTGTCATCGGATGATTGCCTGGTTAGTGTCGCGCTGCGACGTGAATTGTCTAAGAGGTCCGCACTGACAGGGCGTTGGCCCTTTCGGTGCGGACCGCCAACGGCGGTCCACGCGGGAACCGACCCGGCGGAGGGGGACAGGTGGGCACGGATGGTACGCGGCGTACCAGCAGGGTGTGGCCGCGCAAGGATGGCTCGCGGCGGCGCGGCGCTCGACGCCTGATCGGTCTGGCCGCGGTGGCGGCGCTGCTGGTGGGCCCGCTCGCGGCCTGCTCCGAATCGGGCCCGGGCTCGTCGTCCGGCGGCTCCGGCGGCAGCAAGCTCGGCAAGACCGAGACGTTCAAGCTGGGTGTCTCGCTGGCGTTGAACAACACCGACTTCTGGACCTCCTACATCGGCTACCAGAAGCAGTACGCCAAGCAGTACCACGCGAAGCTGATCGGGCCGCTGGTCAACAACAACGACTCGGGCAAGCAGATCTCCGACATCCGTACGTTGATCTCGGAGGGCGCGCAGGCGCTGATCGTCAACCCGGTCGACTCGGCGGCGATCAAGCCGGCGCTGGACTACGCCAAGAGCAAGGGCATCCCGGTCGTCTCCGTCGACGTGGCGCCGAGCGCCGGCGACACGTACATGATCGTGCGCGCCGACAACGAGCTGTACGGCACCGAGTCGTGCGAGTACATCGGCACGCACGCCAAGTCCGGTACCGTCGCCGAGCTGCAGGGTGACCTGTCGTCGCTGAACGGCCGGGACCGCTCGACCGCGTTCGAGAAGTGCATGGCGAGCAAGTTCCCGAAGCTGAAGGTGGCGAAGTACCCGACGAAGTGGGACGCGAGCACCGCGACCACCGCGGCGGCCACCGCGATGTCCAGCCACAAGGACCTGGTCGGCATCTACACCCAGTGGAGCGGGCCGGTGCCGGGCATCCTCCAGGCGGAGAAGAGCGCCGGGAAGTACAAGGCGGTCGGCAAGCCGGGCCACATCATCATGGTGTCCAACGACGGGGTGCCGTTCGAGATGAAGGACATCCGGGACGGGGTGCTGGACGCGACGGTCTCCCAGCCGGCCACCCTCTACGCCAAGTACGCGGTGTCCTACTCGCGGGACGCGCTGATGGGCAAGAAGTACGCCAAGGGCCAGCAGGCGGCGTCCGGCGCCGGGCCGCTGGTGACGGTCGGCAGCAACCTGGAGGACCCGATCAAGGCGCCGCTGGTCACCAAGGACAACGTCGACGACCCCAGCCTGTGGGGCAACCAGGCGGCCACGAAGTGACCTCGACCGCCGTCATCGAGGGCGCGGGCCTGTCCCAGACCTTCGGTCGCACCCGCGCCCTCGACGACGTCAGTCTGGCCATCGAACCGGGCAGGTGCCTGGGACTGGTGGGCCGCAACGGCGCCGGCAAGTCGACGATCGTGTCGATCCTGACCGGGTTGCGCCGTCCGGACGCCGGCCACGTCCTGCTGTCCGGCGAGCCGGCCCCGCCGGTCGGTGACCCGGCGGCGTGGCGCCGCAAGGTGGCCTGCGTGTACCAGCACTCGATGCTGGTGCCGACGCTGACGGTGGCCGAGAACATGTTCCTCAACCGGCAGCCGCGCCGCCGGTGGGGCGTCATCAGCCCGGCCGCGATGCGTACCGAGGCGGCGAAGGTGCTGGCCGACTGGGGCGTCGAGCTCGACGTGACCGCGCTGGCCGGCGCGATCTCGGTGGAGCAGCGGCAGATCGTGGAGATCGCCCGCGCGCTGTCGGCCGGTACCCGGTGCCTGATCCTGGACGAGCCGACCGCGGCGCTGGAGCGGGCGGCGGTGAGCCGGCTGTTCGACCGGATCCGGCCGCTGCTGTCGGCCGGCGTCGGCATCCTCTACATCTCCCACCACCTGGAGGAGGTGTACGAGATCTGCGACGAGGTCACCGTGCTGCGCGACGGCCGGCACGTGGTGACCGCACCGGTCGGCGAGATCGGCCAGGACGAGCTGGTGGCCGCGATGGTCGGCGCCGCCGACGCGGCCGACGTGCACGCCACCACGATCGACGCGGCACCCACCGACGACCCCACCGCCGAGCCGGTGCTGAGCGTGCGCGAGCTGACCGCGGTGGACGGCCGCGGCAGCGTCAGCGGGGTCAGCCTGGACGTGCGGCCCGGCGAGTGCGTCGGGCTGCTCGGCCTGGCCGGCTCCGGTACCACCACGCTGGCCGACGCCGTCGCCGGCCTGGTGCGGGCGCGCAGCGGGCAGATCGTGGTGGCGGGCCGGGTGGTACCGCCGGGCCGGCCGGACGTGGCGCTGCACCGCGGCGTGGGCTACGTGCCGGAGGACCGGCACGACCGCGGCTACGTGCCGCTGCTCGGGGTGGCCGACAACGTCACCATGACCATCAACGACCGGCTGACCCGCTACGGGGTGCTCGCACCGGCCCGGCACCGGGCCGCGGCCCGGGAACTGGCCGGCCGCCTCGACGTGGTCTCCGCCGGTACCGGCCAGCCGGTCGGCGAGCTGTCCGGCGGCAACCAGCAGAAGGTGGTCGTGGCCCGGGCGCTGGCGCGCGATCCGAAGGTGGTCGTCGCGGTCGGCCCGACCCAGGGTGTCGACGTCGCCTCGAAGCGGTCGCTGCTCGGCGCGCTGGAGCAGGCCCGGGACGGCGGCGCCGGGGTACTGCTGGTCTCCGACGACCTGGCGGACCTGGCGATCGCGAACCGGATCGTGGTGCTGGTCCGCGGCGGCGTGTTCGCCGAGTTCACCGAGCCGCCTTGGGACCGGGAGCGGCTGATCGCCGCGGCCGAGGGGCTGGCCAGCGCGGCACCATCGTCCACTGTGGACAAACAGGACGGCCCGCAGGCCGGTACCGAGGGAGAAGCGCAGCAATGAGCGAGCGCCAGCGAGCGAATCATGGGCATCGGGTGCCTTGGTGCCTCATCGTCGTTCCGACGCAGGAGGAACGACGATGAGCGACACGACTGTCGAGCCGGCGCTGGTGTCCGCGGGCGCCCGGCGCGGCGCCGCGGTCAACCTGATCCAGCAGTTCGCGCTGATCCCGGTGATCGTGATCCTGTGCGTGGTCGGCGCGTTCGTCAGCGACTCGTTCCTGACCCTGACCAACCTCGCCAACGTCGGCCAGCAGATCTCCGCGCTCGGCGTGGTGGTCGTCGCCGAGACGCTGATCCTGATCACCGGCAGCATGGACCTGTCCCTGCAGTCCAACTACGGGCTGTCGGCGATGGTGGCGGCGTGGCTGGTGGCGCCGGCCGCCTCGTCCGGGCTCGGTGTCGAGATCAACCCGCTGCTCGGGCTGCTCGCCGGGCTGATCGTCGGCGGGCTGATCGGGCTGTTCAACGGCGCGCTGATCGTCAAGGCGAAGATCAACGGCTTCATCCTCACGCTCGCGATGTACATCCTGCTCGCCGGCGTGCAGACCGGCATCGTCTCCGGGCACACCGTCGGCAGCCTGCCGAAGTCGTTCATCGCGCTCGGCTCCTTCTACTTCGCCGACATCCCGATCTCGGTGTGGGTGGCCGCGGTGATCTTCGTGATCGCCGGGCTCTACCTGCGCTACACCCGGACCGGACGGTCGCTGTACGCGATCGGCGGCAACCGGGAGGCGGCCCGCGCCGCCGGCATCAAGGTCGACCGGATCCGCATCGGGGTGTTCATCGTCGGCGGCGGCCTCGCCGCCCTCGGCGGCCTGATGGAGGCCGGCCGGGTCGTCGCGGTCACCGCCAACCAGGGGACGAACCTGATCTTCACGGTGTTCGCCGCCGCGGTCATCGGCGGCGTCAGCCTCAACGGCGGGCGGGGCAACATGCTCGGCGCCGCGACCGGTGTGGTGCTGCTCGGGCTGGTGCAGAACCTGCTCGCGCTCGCCCAGGTGCAGAGCTACTGGATCGACGCGGTGGACGGCGCGGTCATCCTGGTCGCCCTCGCCCTGTCCCGGCTGGTCGGCGGCGAACGCAGCAGCGAGTGAGTCGTCCGGGCCCGGCTGGCCACGCGTCGGCCGGGCCGGCCGTACGCCGCGCCGGCGCGGACCCGTACCGTGGCCGGGTGCACGTACCGGAGCTGGCCTGGCCGACCACCGCCGCGCAGGCCCGGGCCGAGCAGGACCGGCTGCGGCCGCTGGTGCGCACCACCGGTTCGCTGCCGGCGCCGCTGCGCACCGTGGCCGGCCTGGACGTCGCGTACGGCGGAGACGACCGGCTGGCCGCCGCGGTCGTGGTGCTGGACGCGGACACCCTCGCTCCGGTCGACCAGGCCACCGCGGTCGGCGTCGCCGCCTTCGACTACGTACCGGGGTTGTTCGCGTTCCGCGAGCTGCCCGCGCTGCTCGCCGCACTCGCGGCGCTGAGCACGGTGCCCGACGTCCTGGTGTGCGACGGGCACGGGCTGGCCCACCCGCGCCGCTTCGGCCTCGCCTGCCATCTCGGCGTACTGCTGGACCGCCCGACGATCGGCATCGCCAAGACGCCGTTGTCCGGCCGGTACGAGCCGCCCGACCCGCGCCGTGGTGCCGGCTCGGCGCTGCTGGCCGACGGCGAGGTGGTCGGCCGGGCGCTGCGCACCCGCGACGGCGTCAAGCCGGTGTACGTGTCGGTCGGCCACCGGCTCGACCTCGACGCGGCGTGCGCGTTGGCGCTGCGGCTCACCCCGCGGTACCGGTTGCCGGAGACCACCCGCCGCGCCGACCGGCTGTGCCGCGACGCCCTCGCCGCCGCCGGCTGACCGGCAGCGGCGCCGCGTCGCCCTCGCCGCCGGCCGCCCGCGGCGGCGTTGCGCGGCCCTCGCCGCCGCCCGGCCCCGGCGGGTGCCGGACGCGCCGCCGCCTGACCCCGGCGGGTGCCGGACGCGCCACCGGCCGCCCGCGGCGGGTCGTCGGGGGGAGCGGTCAGTGTCCGGGTTCGGCGGTCGGGCGGCGGGCGCTGGTCACCAGGCAGGTCGACCAGGTACGGACGCCGTCCGGGTGCTCGTGCCGGGCCAGCGCGGCCTGCAGGCCGGTACGGGCGGCGGCCAGAGCGGCGGGGCTCGCGTCGCGCAGCCAGTGCCGGACCGGACCCCAGCCGAGCAGGAAGTCGGTCGCGTCGGTCGCGTCGCGCCCCCACCGCAGCGGTACCCGCAGCGGCTCGGTGACGATGTCGGTGAACCCGGCGTCGGTCAGTACCGCGGTGACGTGGGCCGGGTCGGCGAGCGAGTCGGGCTGGGGCCCGGTGTCCGGCGTCGCCGTGCCGTGCGCCCGGACGGCGCCGAACAGCTGCCACATCTCGTCGCCGGCGCCCGGCGCACCGAGCGAGACGAACGCGAGCCGGCCGCCGTCGCGCAGCGCCCGGCCGAGGTTGCCGAACGCGGCCCGCTGGTCGGCGAAGAACATCACCCCGGCGCGACTGATCGCGACGTCGAAGGCGGCGGTGCCGAGGTCGTGCACCTGGGCGTCGCCCTGCACGTAGTCGACGTTGTCGAGGTTCTCGGTGGCGGTGCTCGCCCGGGCGGCGGCGAGCATCGGTGCGGACAGGTCGATGCCGACCACCCGGCCCGGCCGGGCGGTACGGGCGGCGAGTCGGGTGGTCGCGCCGTTGCCGCAGCCGACGTCGAGCACCCGGTCGCCCGCGGTGATGCCGGCGGCGGCGAACAGCGGCTCGTTCAGCGGGGCGTTCAACGCGTCGTACCGGTTCTGGTGCCGGGCCCAGTGCCGGCCCTCGTAGCCGTTCCACGCCTGCGCCTGGTGGGTGTTGACGAGCTGCGCCATGGATACCTCCCGGGGGTGTTTTGGCCAGCATGGCACCAGCGACCCGAGCCCGGCATCGTGCCGCGGTCGCAGCATCGACTACACCCCCGGTGGTACTCCCCGGGGGTGTAGTCGACGGACTCGGTAGGGCCGGTCGCGCGGGCCCTCCGGGCGCGCCTCGCCGGTGCCACCGACGAGTCGGGCGACGCCGGGTGCGGTGCGCACCCGGCGGTCGGCCCGGGGTTCGGCGCGGCGGGCTCGGCGGAACCCTGCGGCGCAGCCGGTTCGGGGCGGCGCGGCCAGGCGACTCGACGTGGGCAGGCGACTCGACGTGGGCAGGGCGGGGGCAGGGCGGGTCAGTGCGGCCAGGAGACGCGGAACGTCCAGACGTACCGGCCGGTGTCGGTCGCGGCGGCCGGGACGTCGACGACCAGGACGCCGTCGTCGCGGTGCCGCCAGGACAGCTCGGGCCGGTACCCGAGCAGGTGCACCCGGTCGCCGCTGGCGATCGGCACCGGCGCGTGCACCACCAGCTGGGAGCCCGGCCGTACCAGCGAGCTGACGTAGAACGCCCGGTCGCCGGCGACGGTGAACCGCAGGTCGCCCTCGGCGGCGCCCTTGTCCCAGTAGGTGGTGCCGTAGACGGCCTCGCCGTTGACGTCCAACCAGGCGCCCATCTCGCGCAGCCGGGTGGCCATGATCGCCGGGATGGTGCCGTCCGCCCGCGGTCCGATGTCCAGCAGCAGGTTGCCGTTCTTGCTGACCACGTCGACGAGCTGGCCGACCAGCTCGTCCGCGGTGGCGTACGCGTCGTCCGGGGTGGCCGCGTTGTAGCCGAACGAGAACGGGTCGATGCCGCGGCACGCCTCGAACTTCGCCGTCGACAGCGCGAACGACGACGCGTACTCCGGGGTGGTGAAGTCGGCGGCCGCCAGCCCCATCCGGTTGTTCACGGTGACCTGCCGGCCGGACTCCAGCGCCTGGTTGAAGTGCAGCGCCACCACCGCCGGATCCGTTGCGGGACTGCCGATGTCGCCCCACAGCACGTCCGGCCGGTACCGGGTGATCAGTTCCTTGAGCTGCGGGATCTGCAGCTGGTGCAGGTAGTCGGTCTCGCCCCGGTCACCGGTGTAGGGCTCGGCCGCCCCGGTGTACGGGTTCTGCGGCCCGCGCCCGCGCCACGGGTCGGCGGGGTTGTACCACTCCGGCAGCGAGTAGTAGACGCCGGTGTGCAGTGACGGCGCGTGCCGTCGCGCCGCGTCGAACAGTTCCCGGACGAGATCGCGGTGCGGCCCCATCCGTACCGCGGTGCGGTCCGAGACGTGCGAGTCGAACAGCGCGAAACCCTCGTGGTGCTTTCCGGTCAGCACGAAGTAGCGCGCGCCGGCCTGCTCGAACAGCCGCACCCAGGCCACCGGGTCGAACCGCGCCGCGGTGAAGCGGGGGATGAAGTCGTCGTACGCGAAGTCCTCGCCCCAGGTCTGCGCGTGGTGCGCGTGGGTGGGGTCGTTCGGGTTGTCCATCTGCGCCCAGTACCACTCGGCGTACTCCTTGCCGACCGGAGCCCAGGCGGGCACCGAGTAGACGCCCCAGTGGATGAAGATGCCGAACTTGGCGTCGTCGTACCAGTCGGGCGCCTGGTGGGTGGCGAGCGACGCCTCGGTGCCGCGGTAGCGCGGGATGCCGGCGGTGAGCGGCACGTCCCGGTGTGCGGCCACGCCCTGCCCGGTGACCTCGACGGTGCCGTCGACCTTCGTACCGGCCGGCAGCCCGGGCGAGCGGATGCCGACCTGGACCCGGGCCTGCTCGCCGGGCAGCAGCCGGGCGATCCGGGCCGGAGCGGTGGTCTGCACGCCGTCGGCCCGCACCCGTACGGTCAGCCGGTGCGCGGCGGTGACCGGCTCGCTGCCCAGGTTGGCCACGGTGACCGCGACGACCTGCGAGCGCCCGGTGCCCAGCCACAGCGTGGTGGACGCGGCGGCCCGGACCGCCACCGCCCGACCGGCGGTCACCGGCTGCATCGACAGCGCGAACACGTGCAGGCTGGCGGCGCCCGCGGCCGGCTGCGCGGTGGTCGGCAGGGTCAGTCCAGTCGCGGTGCGGTTCGGGTCGCACCACACCGAAACCGGGAAGATCGACACCGGGTGCGGGTCGGTACCGCTGGGGGAGTACCGATCGGTGCTGGCGAGCGGGCCCGAGGTGGCGTACCAGTCCGGTGCGGACAGCGGTGCCGTGCTGGTGCTGCCGTCGTCGTAGTGCACGGTCGCGTCGCCGCCGGCCGGGCCGTAGGTGGCGGTGGCGAGCAGGTACGCGGCGAGGTACCGGCCGGGCGGCAGGTCGATGGTCTGGCCGGCCGCGACGAGGTTGTCCGGCGCGCCGGCGGCGGTGGTGGCCGGGAACTCGTACGCCACGCCGTCCACGGTCACGCTGCCGGACGGGAGCTGGCCGGCCGGGAAGCCGTACCCGCTGCCGTCGATGTTCGCGTCACCGGCGGCGGTGCCGATGCCGTTGTTGTCGTAGCGTGCCGCGATCGACACCGGTACCGGCGCGGCCGGCTCCGACCCGCCGGTGTCGGCGGGCCGACCACCGCCCGCGGCGGGTGTGGCCAGGGCGGGCGCGGCGGCGCCGAGCGCGAGGGCACCGCCGGTACCGGCGGCGGCGGTCAGCAGGTGTCTTCTGGGCAGTCCCATGCAGTCCTCCCGATCCGTGGTTTCACCCGATCTCTAATCGGTCAGTCGCCGCGTTTTGCGGACCAACGCGGGAGTGCACCGGAAAGAGATCGGATGTATCGACCACGCGCCATTGGACCGCGACCGGACGAAGACGTCAACCCCGACGACCGGGTACGGGCCGCCACGGCCGCCCGACGCTCCGCCCGGCACCCCCGACATGTCCACCGCGGCGCGCCGGGCGGCACACCGAACCACTCGGACGGTGCCGCGCCGGGACGTCCGGCCATCTAGCATGTGCCCGTGCCGATCTCCAGTTCCGAACCGTCCGCGCCCGAGTCGACCGCACCGGCCGAGTCGGTGCCGAGCGGGTCCGTGCCGGCTGGGTCCGTGCCGGCCGGGTCCGCGACCCCGGGCGCCGCGCCGTCGCCGCTGTACGTGGTGGGCGACGTGCATGGCCAGTACGACCCGCTGCTCGCCACGCTCGCCGGCAACGGCCTGGTGGACGCCGACGGACACTGGTCCGGCGGTACCGCCCGGCTGTGGTTCCTGGGCGACCTGACCGACCGCGGCCCGGACGGGATCGGCGTGGTGCGGCTGGTGCGCCGGCTCGGCGGTGAGGCGGCACAGGTCGGTGGCCGGGTCGACACGCTGCTCGGCAACCACGAGATCCTGCTGCTGGGCAGCCGGCGGTTCGGCGACGAGCTGATCGACCTGCCGGCCGGCGCCCGCAGCTTCCGTACCACCTGGCAGCTCAACGGCGGCCGGGACAGCGACCTGGAGGCGCTGACCGACGACGAGGCGGAGTGGCTGACCGAGCGGGCCGCCATGGTGCGCGCCGACGACTTCCTGCTCGCGCACTCCGACACGGTGGCGTACCTGGACTACGGCGACAGCGTCGAGCGGATCGTCACCGCGCTGCGCGCCGAGCTGGTCGACGGCGACGCGCCGCGGTGGTGGGAGTGCTTCCGGCAGCTGACCCGGCGGCACGACTTCCGCGGCGAGGGCGGCGTGGCCCGGGTGGGGGAGATGCTGGACACCCTCGGCGGCCACCAGTACGTGCACGGGCACAGCCCGATCCCGGAGCATCTCGCGGTGGATCCCAGCGAGGTCACCGAGCCGCTGCTGTACGCCGACGGTCGCGCCCTGTCCGTCGACGGCGGCCTGTTCGCCGGTGGCCCGTGCCTGGTCACCCGGCTGCCCTACCGCGCCGCCGCGCGCTAGCCGCCGCGCCCGAACCCGGGACCGACGGTCCTCCGGGTGGCGTACCGATCAACTGCGTCGAATGCGGCAGTCACCGGGCCGGGTGACGCGAACGGCCGAATTCTCGTCACCTGGCCCCGTTCCGGTTCGTTGCGCCATATGAAGTGGTCGACCAAGATGGTAGAAATGCTGTGAAACGCGACCACGATGGCTAGTTGCGCAGCGCAAGACCGGTGATGTTCGTACGAGTTCCGGCAGGCGCGGCCGCCCCCCGCGAGGGCCCGACCGTGTCGACGGCGTCGGTGATCCGCCGACCCGCAGCCGAGCGGCGCACAGGGGGTCAGGGATGGACGAGCTGCCTATCGGGCGTCGGGTCGCCTACTGGCGGGCCCGACGAAGGATGTCCCAGCAGTTGTTCGCGGACCAGATCGGCAAGTCCAAGAGCTGGGTCGACAAGGTCGAGCGCGGCGTGCGGCGGCTGGACAAGTTCTCCGTGCTGTACGAGATCGCCGACGTGCTCAAGGTCGACCCGCAGGTGCTGTTCGGCGGCGAGAGCCACCGCCAGCCGGACAGCGTCAACTGCGTCGACCAGGTCGAGGTCGAGGAGATCCGCGCCGCGCTGGAGAACTACGACCAGGTGGTCGCGTTCTTCGAACCGCCGCTGGTCGAGCAGGTCTCGCTGGACGAGCTGCGCAAGGCCATCTCGCACGCCTGGGCGTCCTTCCAGCACGCCAAGTACGGCATGGTGGCGCGCTCGCTGCCGAAGCTGCTGCGCGACGCGCAGAGCGCCGACGCCGCGCACGACGACTCCGCGATGACCGCGACCGAGAACGGCACCCGGATCAACGCCGCGCACCTGCTCGCCCAGACGTACCAGATCGCCGCGTCGGTGCTGCGCAAGCTCGGCGAGCACGAGCTCGGCTGGCTCGCCGCCGACCGGGCCATCGGTGTCTCGCACCGGGCCGGCGATCCGTTGCTGGCCGGCGTCGCCACCTTCCGGGTGGCGAACGCGATGCTCGCGCTCGGCCGGGCCCGTCCGGCGCTGGACCTCAACGTGCAGGTGGCGCACCGGCTCGCGCCGGCATCCGGCGCCGAGGTCACGCCGCAGCGGCTCAGCGTGTACGGGATGCTGTTGCTGCAGGGCGCGATGGCCGCGGCGCGGGTCGGCGACCTCGCGACCAGCCGCGATCTGCTGCGCGCGGCCGACGAGGCGGCCGAGCGGCTCGGCCGCGACGCGAACCACTACTGGACCGTGTTCGGCCCGACGAACGTGGCGCTGCACCGCGCCGCCGCCGCCGTCGACCTCGGCGAGCACGGCATCGCCATCAGTACCCACGAGTCGCTGGAACTGGAGGCGTTCGGCGCGATGCTGCCGGAGCGCCGGGCGCACCACCTGGTCGACGTGTGCCGGGCGTACACCCAGATCGGCGACCTCGACAAGGCGGCGGAGCTGCTGGTCGAGGCGGACCGGCTGGCGCCGTCCGAGATCCGCTGCCGGCCGCACGCGCACGAGGTGCTCACCGGCGTGCTGCGGCGCAGCCACGGCACCCCGGCCGCGCCGCTCGCCGAGCTCGCCGACCACCTCGGCGTCGCGGTGTGAACGCCGCCGGCGCCGGGCCGTTGCGGTCCGAGCCCCCGGCGATGGAGCCGGTGCGGGCCGAGCCCGCGGCGGCCGGGCCGGTGCTGTACGCGCTGGTGTGCGGCTCGCCGGCGGCGGCCGGGGTGGGCCGGCTGGTGGCCGCGGCGCAGCGGGACGGCTGGCGGGTCTGCGTGCTCGCCTCGCCGTCCGGCCGGCGGTTCCTCGACGTGCCGGCGCTGGTCGCGCAGACCGGGTTCCCGGTCCGCAGCGAGTACAAGTCGCCCGGCGCACCGGACCTGCTGCCCGAGCCGGACGCGATCGTGGTCGCGCCGGCCACCTGCAACACGGTCAACAAGTGGGCCGCCGGCATCAGCGACACGCTGCTGCTCGGCATCGTGGCCGAGGCGTACGGGCGGGGCCTGCCGATCGTCGCGGTGCCGTACTCGAACCGGTTCCACGCCGCGCATCCGGCGTTTCGCGCCAGCCTGGACCGGCTGCGCGGCTGGGGGGTCCGGGTGCTGTTCGGCGACGACGTCTGCCCGCTGCCGCTGCCCGGCGAGACCGCCGCCGCGCTGCTGCCCTGGCGGCTCGCGCTGGACGCGCTCGCCCGTACCCCGCAGCGGGCCTGAACCGGAGGCGCCGCCGCGCCGCCGGCCGGTACGGCGTGGCCCGACCTCGCGCCGCCGGTGCCCACCGGCGGGCGGCCGGTCCGCGGTGGCCGCCCGGACGGTAGCCTGCCTCAGTGGTGACAGTGGCGGACGTGTGCGACGCGATGCGGCAGTGGTACCCCGAGCAGTGGGCGCAGCCGTGGGACCGGGTCGGGCTCGTCGTCGGTGACCCGGCCGATCCGGTCCGCCGGGTGCTGTACTGCGTCGACTGCGTGCCGGCGATCGTCGAGCAGGCGATCGAGGTCGGCGCCGAGCTGATCGTGGCGCACCACCCGTTGCTGCTGCGCGGCGTGTCGAGCGTCGCGACCACCAGCTACAAGGGCCGGGTGGTGCACCGGCTCATCCGCGCCGGAGTCGCCCTGTACGTGGCGCACACCAACGCCGACGTCGCCGCCCCCGCCATCGCGACCGGGCCCGGTGCGGCCCCCGGACACACCGCCGTGCCCGGCGTGTCGGACGCGCTCGCCGCGACCCTGTCGCTCGCCGACCTGCGCCCGCTGGTACCGGCGGACGGCGCCGCGGCGGGCGAGGGTCGTGGCTTCGGCCGGATCGGAACCCTGCCGGCACCGGTACCGCTGGCCGAGCTGACCCGGCAGGTCGCGGCCGCGCTGCCGGCCACCGCCTGGGGAGTCCGGGCGGCGGGCGACCCCGCGCGAATGGTCCGGACGGTGGCGGTCTGCGGCGGCGCGGGCGATACGTTCCTCGACGCCGCCACCGCGGCCGGCGCCGACGCGTACCTGACCGCCGACCTGCGCCACCATCCGGCCAGCGAGCACCTTGCCGACGGCGGCCCGGCGTTGCTGGACGCGGCACACTGGGCGACCGAGTGGCCGTGGCTGTCCGGGGTCGCGGCAGGGCTGACCGACCGACTCGCCGTCGAGGGCATAGTCTCCTCGGTGGTGACCGATCCGTGGACCGTGCACGCCCCGTCCGGCGCCGCCGGAACCGTGCACACCGCGTCCGGCGCCGCCGGAAGCAAGCACACCGCGTCCGGCACCACCGGCGCGGGTTCCGCCGCCGGCGGTACGAGTTCCGCTGCCGCCGACGGCAACGGAAGTGAGGAGTTTCGTTCGTGAAGGCCGACCCGGCTGACCAACGCCGACTGCTGGACCTGCAGGCCACCGACACCGCGCTCACCCAGCTGGCCTACCGGCGCAACCACCTGCCCGAGCTGGCCGAGGTGGACAAGCTCGACGGCGAACTGCGCGCGGCGACCGACGAGCAGGTACGCGCCCAGACCGCGGTGGACGACCTGGACCGCGACATCAGTCGGGCCGAACGCGACGTCGAGCAGGTGCGTACCCGCGCGGCGAAGGACAAGGCGCTGCTGGAGTCCGGCCGCGGCGGTGCCAAGGAGCTGGAGAGCCTGCAGCACGAGCTGGCGTCGCTGGGCCGGCGGCAGAGCGAGCTGGAGGACGCCGAGCTGGAGCTGATGGAGCAGCGCGAGCAGGCGGCCGCGGCGCTCGCCACCGCGAGCCAGCAGCAGTCCGAGGTGCGGCAGCTGCGCGACACCGCCGAGCAGCGGCGGGACGAGTCGCTGGTGCAGCTGTCCGAGCAGGAACAGCAGCGGCGCGCCGAACGCGACCCGCTGGCCGCGGCGGTCCCGGGCGACCTGCTCGCGCTGTACGAGCGGATCCGCGCCAACACCGGCATCGGTGCGGCGATGCTGCGGGCCCGCCGGTGCGAGGGCTGCCGGCTGGAGCTGTCCGGCTCCGAGCTGGCGCAGGTGCGTGCCGCGGCGGCCGACGAGGTGATCCGGCACGAGGAGTGTGGCCGGATCCTGGTACGCACCGACGAGTCGGGGCTGTGACCGGGCACCGCTACGAGCGGGTCGTCGTCGAGGCGGACGGCGGGGCCCGCGGCAACCCCGGCCCGGCCGGGTACGGTGCGGCCGTGTTCGACGCGGACACCGGCGAGACGCTGATCGAACGCGCCGCGTACCTGGGCGTGAACACCAACAACGTCGCCGAGTACTCGGGGCTGATCGCCGGGCTGAAGGCGGCCGCGGCGCTCGGCGCCCGGCAGGTCGCGGTCCGGATGGACTCCAAGCTGGTGGTCGAGCAGATGTCCGGCCGCTGGCAGGTCAAGCATCCCGGGCTGCGGCCGCTGCACGCCGAGGCGGCGCGGCTCGCCGCCGGGTTCGCCGAGATCGGCTACGAGTGGATCCCCCGGGCCCGCAACAAGCACGCGGATGCGTTGGCCAACAAGGCGATGGACGCCGGCGAGTTCGGCGCCGTCGAGCTGGTCGACGTGCTCGCCGATCCGTCCACATCGGACGGTCCGGCTTCGGGTGACGACGCGCCCGCCCCGACCCGGCCGACCGAACCACCCCGCGCCGCCCACGGCGACGCCGGCGCAGCCACGAACACGTCCCCGCCCGCCGGCTCTGGGCCGGCGTCCGGCGACGACTCCGGACCGGTCGCCGGGCCGGCGCCGTCGCGCGAGACCGGCACCACCCCGTCGCGCGAGACCGGCACCACCCCGTCGCGCGAGTCCGGCACCGCGCCGTCGCGCGAGGCCGGTACAGCGGCCGACCCGGCACGGTCCGATGTGGACACCGCCGGTCTCGCCGAGGGTACCGACGATCCGGTCGATGCGGCGTTGCGCGCCATGGTCGGCGGGCCGGGCGTCGCGGCGGCCCGGCCGGGCGGCTCGGTCGCGGCGACCGCCGCACCGGTGGCCGGCCGTACCCGGCTGATCCTGGTCCGGCACGCCGCGACCGCACAGACCCGGCGCGGCGCGTTCTGCGGTGCCGAGTGCGATCCGGAACTCGACGAGATCGGGCGCCGGCAGGCGGCGGCGCTGGCCGACCGGCTGGCCGTACTGGCACCCGACGCGGTGCTGGTGACCTCACCGCAGGCCCGGGCCCGGCAGACCGCCGAGGCGATCGCGCACCGGCTGGACACGGTGCCGCGGGTCGAGCGGCGGCTGGTGGAGGTCTCGTACGGCGCCTGGGACGGGTTGACGTTCGACCAGGTCGCGGTCGGCTGGCCGGCCGAGCTGGACGCGTGGCTCGCCGCCACCTCGGTCGCGCCGCCCGGTGGCGAGAGCATGGACTCGGCCGGTGCCCGCTACGCCGAGGCGCTGAACGAGGTGCGGCGACACCAGCACGAGCGGACGATCGTCCTGGTCGGGCACGGCTCGATGGTGAAGCTGATGCTGCGCGACGTGCTCGACGCGGGCCGGCGCTTCCTGGACACCATCCAGGTCGACCCGGCCGGGCTGTCGGTGGTCGACCTGTTCGACGACGGCAACGCCGCGGTACCCACCATCAACGACACCGCTCACCTCATCGCCTAGGGTGTCGGGTGTGGTGAGCGTGTCGTGGCAGGACGGTGCGGCGGGCGTGCTGCGACTGCCGTCCGGCCGGATGGTGCGGGGTCGTGGGCTCAGCCGCCCGGTGCCGGCCGGCCCGGAACCCTCGTTCGGGGTGTACCTGCTTGGCCACCGCCCACCGGAAACCCGGTGGGCGTCGCGCTGGGTACGGTGGCGCGACTTCTGGCTGCCCGCCGACCGGGACGATGCGGCCGCGGCGCTGCGCGAGGCCTGGCAGCGGGCGGCGACCGAACGGGTGGAGCTGGCCTGCCTCGGCGGGAAGGGCCGCACCGGAACCGCGCTGGCCTGCCTCGCCGTGCTCGACGGGGTGCCCGCTGCCGACGCGGTCGACTTCGTCCGGGCGCACTACTCGCCGCGCGCCGTGGAGACCCCGTGGCAGCGCCGCTACGTCCGCGCCTTCCGGCCCTGACCAGGCAGGACGGGTCCGGTTGGGCGTGCTGACCGGTTTGGCCGTGCCGGGCGCCCGGGGTTTATCGCCGGCTCCCGCTGGGCACACCGGTAGATGACCTCGGAGTGTGCGGCTGGGGGGTCCGCCGCCGAGGTCGCCGAGAGGCGGCGGACCGGTCGGTGCCGGCGCGGTACCGGCCGGTCGGAGACGGAGGCGCAGATGACGGTCCCGGACCCGACCAATCCCGTACCGGTGCCGCCGCAGCGCCCGCCCGGCCCGCCGCCGCGGCCGCCCGAGCCACTCCCGCCCGAGCCGGGCGGCCCACCGGCTCCACCCGGCCCGGCGCCGACCCCGCCGATGCCGCCCCCGCCTGCTCCGGAACCACCGCTCCCGCCGCAGCCGGGCCCCGAGCCACCGACACCCTGAGCCGCGTCGCAGTGGCCGGGTCGCCGCCACCCCGAGTCGAGCAGCCGACGCCCTGAGCCGCGTCGTCGTGCCCGGGTCGCCGGCGGCCTGAGCCGCGTCGCAGTGGCCCGGGTCGCTGGCGCCCTGAGCCGATCAGCCGGGTCCTGAGCCACCGACGCCCGGAGCCGAGCAACCGAGCTCCGGGCGCGGCGGCTGACCCGCTGCCCGGGTCGGGTCGTGGGCCCGCCGGCCGGGCCACCGCCGGGGACCTGCCTCGCCGCGCTCGGCGGCGCGGTCAGTCCTTGACCAGTCCGGCGCGCCGCAGCGCGTCGGCGAGTGCCGTGTCGGCCGGCGCGGCCTGCCCGGGCC
>NZ_BOPO01000009.1:0-18480 GCF_017312725.1 Actinocatenispora comari
GCGCTCCCGCCGTTCCTGCGACCGCCGCGCCTGGTCGGCCCGCCGGCTCGCGTCGGCCGGGTCCGCCGACTCGCGTACGGTGTGGCCCCGCGGCCGGTAACGCCGGGCGTCGCCGAGGCCGCCGGTGTCCCGGCGCAGCGGCACCACCACGTCGTCCGGGTCGTCGTCGGTCCGGCCGCCCCGGCGTGGGTCGGGCCCGGGTCCGCGTCGCGTCGCCATCGTGTCCTCTCGGGGCAGTGTCCTCTCGGGGCCGGGCCCGCGGCGGTGGTCCGGCCGGCGGCGCTACTGGCCGCCGCCGTGCGCGGGCACCGGCTGCGGCACGCCGATCACCTTGCCGTCCGGCAGCCGGATGAAGGCGGTCTGGCCGGCCGGCACCAGCCCCATCCGGGTCGCCGCGGCCTGCAGGTTGCCCGGCGACTGCAGATCGGCCAGCTGCTGGTTCAGCTGCTGCTCCTGATCGTCCAGAGTGGACTGCTGGGTACGCAGCTGCTGCACCCGCAGCGACGTGGTGTTGATCGCGGTGTTGAGCACCAGCAGGCCCACGATGCCCGCCGCCACCAACCCGAGCACCAGCAGGACGAACGGGGTACGCGGCAGCGCCACTGCCGCCGGCGGCGCGCTGCGCCGCCGCGACGCATCGGCGGCACCCGCGACCCGCGGTTCGGCCACCCGCTGGGGCTGCTCCGCCGGACGGGCGGCCGCCGGCCGGGCGGTACCGCGCCGGGGTGCGTCGCCGCGCCGGCGGCTGGGCGCGGCGGCCTTCCGGGTCGCCGGGTCGCCCTGCCGGGTCGGGGCGACGCCGCGACGCCGCTCCGGCCGTACCGTGCTGCCGGTCCGGCGAGCCTCGCCGCGCCGGCTGGCGTCCTGGCCGGTGCGCTGCTCGCCGGGCCGCCGGTCGGGTTCGCCGTGGCGCACCTCGTCACCACCGCGCGCCGGCTCGGCCCGGTACCGCTCGGCGCGACCGCTCAGGTCGCGGCGGACACCGTTGCGGCGTCCGGCCGGGTCGACCCGCGGGTCGCGACCGGCGCCGGCGCGGCCGGTCCGGAGGGGCCGGCCGGTCCGGCCGCGGGACGGGCGACCACCGGCCCGGTTGCGCACCGGATCGTCGTAGCCGGGCTGGTCGTAGCGTCGGTCGTCGTCGCGTACCGGTTCGGCGGTCATGTTCCCTCCCTCGTCGCCGAGTCACCGGGGCGGCCGCCCCGGATCCGTTCCGCGGCACGTAATCGTGCCGATGTCGCCCGCGGGTTCGCCGCGATCTCCGCCTCGTCCGGCTCCACCGCGCCGCGGGTGAGCAGCCGGAACCTCGGCTGCAGCGGCTCTGGCACCACCGGCAGGTCGGGCGGCGCGCTGCTGCGCGACCAGCCGGCCAGCTCGCGCTTGACGATCCGGTCCTCCAGCGACTGGTACGACAGGACCACCAGCCGGCCGCCCACCCGCAGCGCCGACAGCGCCGCCGGCAGCGCGCCCCGCAGCGCGTCCAGCTCGCCGTTGACGGCGATCCGCAGCGCCTGGAAGGTGCGCTTGGCCGGGTTGCCGCCGGTGCGCCGGGCCGGCGCCGGGATCGAGTCGCGGACCAGCTCGGCGAGCGTGACGCTGTCCTCGATCGGCGCCTCCGCACGACGCCGCACGATCGCCGCGGCGATGCGGGAGGCGAACCGCTCGTCGCCGTAGTCGCGCAGGATGCGGGTCAGCTCGCCGGCGCTCGCTCCGTTGACCAGCTCGGCCGCGGTGTCGCCGGTCGTCTGGTCCATCCGCATGTCCAGCGGCGCCGGACGGGAGTAGGAGAAGCCCCGCTCGTCGGAGTCCAGCTGCAGCGACGACACGCCCAGGTCGAACAGCACTCCGTCCACTGTGGACAGGCGCAGGTCGGCGAGCGCGGTACCGATCTCGTCGTACACCGCGTGCACCAGCCGGATCCGGTCGGCGAACCGGGCCAGCCGCTGCTCGCTGCGGCGCAGCGCCTCGGTGTCGCGGTCCAGCCCCACCAGTGTCAGCGCCGGAAAGGTCTCCAGGAACAACTCGGCGTGCCCGCCGAGGCCGAGGGTCGCGTCGACCAGCACGGGTTCGGGTCCGGACAGCGCCGGGCGCAGCAGTTCCAGACTTCGCTGAGCGAAGACGGGGACGTGCGTACCGGCCGGCACCGGCACGCCCGGCGTCGCCGGCCTGCGCCGCCCCGGCGCGACACGGCGTCGCTCGTCCCCCATACGACCCCCTCGTGAGCGACAGAACCGGTGGATTCACCACACATCCCGCTCGGCCGGCCCCGGGCCCCGGTGACACCCGGGCCCCACTGCCGAACGGACCTCACCCCCGCGGCGAACTCCACTGCCCGTGCCCTCAGGTCCCCATCCGCTCGATGCACCTGGCACCGGGGAAGTAGCGCCAGGTACGGCTGAGCGGCTGGAGACCTCACGGCACGACAACCGTCCACTCACCGCGCGCTGCGACACACGCCGCGCGCACCAGTCAGAACCCGGGCAGCACCCCCTCCTCGATGTCGGCGAAGGACTCCTCGCTCTCGGCGAGATAGCCCTGCCACGCCTCGCTGTCCCACACCTCGACCCGACTGGAGGCGCCGATCACCGCCAGCTCCCGGCGCAGCCCCGCGTAGTCGCGCAGGGCCGGCGGAACGGTGATCCGGCCCTGCTTGTCCGGCACCTGGTCGAACGCACTGGCAAAGAACACCCGGCTGTACGCCCGGGCCGCCTTGTGCGTGACCGGCGCCTGCTGCAACTGCTCGGCGAGCCGGTGGAACTCGGCCATGGGGAACACGTACAGGCAGCGCTCCTGCCCCTTCGTGATCACCAGGCCCTCCGCAAGCTCGTCGCGAAACTTTGCCGGAAGGATCAGCCGACCCTTGTCGTCCAGGCGCGGGGTATGGGTGCCAAGAAACATGGCCGCCCCTTCCCCCCGGAACTGGCGCTCGGCCCGGCGGATCCGCCGAGACCGCAGCGATGTCGCGAACGACAACGAGACGACTCAGCCGGCTCCCCCAACGCGCTCCACTGTACTCCACTTCCCCCCACCGTCAATCGACAACAGGCCGATACCGGTCCGCCGAAGTCGGTGAATCCCCAGGTCAGACCGGCGGGCGCCGGGTGGAACGGGGTACCGCTGTCGAGCGACCGGCGATCCGGTCAGGCAGCCGGAAACCACCGCAAAAGCCCCGCCCGGCCCGGTCGGCGTCCGGCCGGGCCGGCATCCGGTGGAGCGAAGTGGAGTACCACGCGGCCGGGTCGCGGTCAATCTGTCGCCGGCGACAGATTTCGAGCCCGGCGACGCGGTTCGGGGCGGCGCGCGAGACGCACCGCGTGCTGTGCCAAACTTCCAGAGGCGGTCCGGCGCGCGGGTACGACGAGGCGCCGTCGATCGCCGGTCGGCGATGCGGACGGGCCAGCCGACCCCTGGTCAGCGCCGGTGCGCCGATGCGCCGGTCCCGACACACCCGAGGAGCTTCCGTGGTGCGCGCCCAGCTCGCGACGGCCCTGGTACGAACCGCGGCCCGGCTGTCCCGGATGACCGGGCGCGGCGACGGCTCGGTGATCGGCGGACGGATCGGACTCGCGGTCGAACCGCGACTGCTCACCGTGCTCGCCCGCGGCCGGCAGGTGGCGCTGGTCTCCGGTACCAACGGGAAGACCACCACCACCCGGCTGCTGACCGCGGCGCTGGGCACCCTCGGCCCGGTCGCCTCCAACAGCTACGGGGCGAACATGCCGACCGGGCACACCACCGCGCTGGCCCAGTCCCCCAATGCCCAGCACGCCGTGCTCGAGGTCGACGAGCACTACCTGCGTACGGTGCTCGCCGAGACCCGGCCGCGGGTGGTGGCGCTGCTCAACCTCAGCCGCGACCAGCTCGACCGGGCGATGGAGGTCGGCATGCTCGCCGACCGGTGGCGCGAGGTGCTCGGCGCGTTGCGCGAGCAGGCGGCCACCCCCGGTGCCGAGCCGACCCAGGTGGTGGCCAACTGCGACGACCCGCTGGTGACCTGGGCCGCCAGCGCGGCGCCGCAGGTGATCTGGGTGGCCGCCGGCCAGCGCTGGCAGGAGGACTCCTGGGTCTGCCCGCAGTGCGGCGCGCACCTCAAGCGCGAGGGCGTCGACTGGGCCTGCCCGGGCTGCGACCTGCGCCGGCCGCAGCCGACCTGGTGGCTGGCCGACGACGACACCGTGGCGGGCCCGGACGGCATCCGGCAGCCGGTCACGCTGCAGCTGCCCGGACGGGTCAACCGGGCCAACGCGGTCACCGCGCTGGCGGCCGCGGCGCTGTTCGGGGTGCGGCCGGCCGACGCGGCACCGCGGCTGGCCGAGGTCGCCTCCATCGCCGGGCGGTACGCCACGGTCGAGCGGGACGGCCGCAGCATCCGGCTGCTGCTGGCCAAGAACCCGGCCGGCTGGCTGGAGGCGTTCGACATGGTCGACCGGATCTCGCCGGCCGGCGCACCGCCACCCCCGGTGCTGCTGTCGATCAACGCCCGGGTGGTCGACGGCCTGGACACCTCCTGGCTGTACGACGTGGACTACGCGTCGCTGCGCGGGCACCGGGTGCTCGTCACCGGCGACCGGCGGTACGACCTCGCCGTGCGGTTGGAGGTCAACGAGGTGCCGTTCGAGGTGGTGGACGCGTTCACCGACGCGCTCGCGGCGGTACCGCCGGGCCGGCTCGAAGTGATCGCCAACTACACCGCATTCCAGGACATCCGAGCGGAGCTGGGCCGTGCCAACTGACCCCGCAGCAAGCGGACTGCCGATCGATCCCGCCGCCGCGCGCAGCGACAGCCATCTGCGGATCGTGTGGGTCTACCCCGACCTGCTGTCCACCTACGGTGACCGGGGCAACCTGCTGATCCTGGCCCGCCGGGCGCAGGCCCGCGGCATCGACGTGGAGACCATCCCGATCGCCTACGACGAGCCGATCCCGCGCAGCGGCGACATCTACCTGGTCGGCGGCGGCGAGGACCGGCCGCAGACCCTTGCGGCGCAACGGATGCGGGCCGACGGCGGGCTGCGGGCGGCGGTCTCGGCCGGCGCCGCGGTGCTCGCCGTGTGCGCCGGCATCCAGCTGATCGGCGAGTACTTCCACATCGACGGCAACCGGATCGCCGGCGCCGAGCTGCTCGACCTGCGCAGCGACCGCGGCGAGTCGCGGGCGGTCGGCGAGCTGGTCGGCGAGGTCGACCCGCGGCTCGGGCTGCCGCTGCTGACCGGCTTCGAGAACCACGGTGGCCGGTGCCACCTCGGCCCGGCGGCGAACCCGCTGGCGAAGGTGCTCGTCGGTACCGGCAACGACGGCAAGACCGAGGGCGCCTGGGCCGGCCGGGTGATCGGCACGTACCTGCACGGGCCGGCGCTGTCGCGCAACCCGGCGCTGGCCGACCTGGTGCTGTCCTGGGCGCTGGACGTGCCGCTGACGGCGCTGCCGCCGATCGACGACAGCTGGCCGGAGAGGCTGCGCGCGGAGCGGCTCGCCGCGGTCCTGCCCCGCTGACCGCACCGGCGCGCGGGGAGCGCTCACCGCGGGCGGAACGACCCGCGGTGGGCGCCCGGGCGGGGTGTGCGGGCGGCGCCGGTCAGTGCTGCTCGTCGCGGACCGCGGTGCGGTACAGGTCGAGCACGCCGTTGCCGAAGTACGGGCTGTAGGACACGTCCGGGGTGGCCCCGCCGGTCTGGTAGCCGCCGATCACGCCGACCACGGTGCCGATGTGCGTCTCGCGGTCCAGGTCGGTGACCCACGGGCTGCCGCTGGTGCCGCCCGGGAAGCCGGTGCACTCGATCCGTAGCTGCCCGGCGGAGAACCTCGTGGTGTCGTTGCCGCAGGTGATCGGCTGCTCGGTCGAGGCGGGATAGCCGGTGATCTGCACCCGCAGCCGGTAGCCGCGGTCGTAGCCGAGCTTGTTGCCGCCGAACACGTCCCCGACCCGCCGGCCGTGCACGGTGGCCACGTCGGCGAACGCGACGTCGTAGTTCGGGTCGGAGTGCCGTACCCACCGCTTGTCCACGACGACGTGCGTGATCGGCCACTCCCCGTACGGGGCGTCGCCGTCCCGGTAGCCCGGCACGAACATCAGGTCGGTGCTCTCGTGGCCGCCCTTGCCCCCGTGTACGCAGTGCGCGGCGGTCAGGATGACCGAATCGCCGGGACTGTCGACGATGCTCGCCGTGCAGAAGTGGCCGCCGGAACCGTTGTCGGAGAACACGGCGCCGACCCGGGCCGCGCCGACCGTGGGTCGGGCGGTGCGCTGGACGCCCGGCGTACCGAACGGGCTCGCCGAGCGCATCCGCGGCCCCGACCACGGACCGCTCGCCGCGGCCGACGGCCGGGACGGGTGGTGCGTGCCGCAGCCCGCAGCAAGGGCACCGAGCAACACTGCCAGTACGGCGATCGTGACGCCGCGTCGTCGAACCAGCACCCTGCCAGCCTACGACCGCCCGGCTGAACCGAACGGAAGGCGCAGGTCAGCGGACGGCGAAGCGGGGGCCGTCCCGGCGCGGTGCCGGGACGGCCACACCGCGGCGTCACAGCACGACGCTGACCATCCGGCCCGGTACCACGATGACCTTGCGCGGGGTGCGACCGGCCAGCGCGGCGGCCACCTTCTCCTCGGCCAGTGCCGCCGCCTCCACCACGTCCGCGGCGGCGTCCGGCGCCACCTCGATCCGGCCGCGTACCTTGCCGTTGACCTGCACCGGGTAGACCACCGACGGGGCGGTCAGCCACTGCGGGTCGGCGACCGGGAACGGCTGGTAGGCCAGCGAGTCGTCGTGGCCCAGCAGCTGCCACAGCTGCTCGGCGACGTGCGGCGCGAACGGCGCGACCATCAGCACCAGCGGCTCGGCGATCTCGCGCGGCGCACCGTCGGCGGAGACCTGCACCAGCTTGTTGGTCAGCTCGATCAGCTTCGCGATCGCGGTGTTGAACCGCAGCTCCGCGGTCTCGGTGGTGACCCCGTCGATGGTGCGGTGCAGCAGCCGGCGGGTGTCGTCGTCGATCGCGATGTCGGCGACGCGCGGCTGCCCGGTCTGCTCGTCGACCAGCGAGCGCCAGACCCGCTGCAGGAACCGGAACGAGCCGACCACGGCGCGGGTCTCCCACGGCCGGGACGCCTCCAGCGGCCCCATCGACATCTCGTACACCCGGAACGTGTCGGCACCGTAGGCGTCGCACATCTCGTCTGGGGTGACCACGTTCTTCAGCGACTTGCCCATCTTGCCGTACTCGCGCTCCACCGGACGGCCGTCGTAGACGTAGCCGTCGTCGGTGGACTCCACCTGCTCGGCGGGCACGTAGAAGCCGCGCTCGTCGGTGTACGCGTACGCCTGCACGTAGCCCTGGTTGATCAGCCGGCGGAACGGCTCGGCGCTGTCCACGTACCCCAGGTCGTGCAGCACCTTGTGCCAGAACCGCGCGTACAGCAGGTGCAGCACCGCGTGCTCGACCCCGCCGACGTACAGGTCGACGCCGCCCGGGTCGGTGGCGTCGCGCGGGCCCATCCAGTACTGCTCGTTCGCCGGGTCGACCGGCGCGTCGGCGTTGGTCGGATCCAGGTAGCGCAGCTCGTACCAGCAGGAGCCGGCCCAGTTGGGCATCGTGTTGGTCTCCCGGCGGTACCGCTTCGGCCCGTCGCCCAGGTCCAGCGTGACGTGCACCCAGTCGGTCGCCTTGGCCAGCGGCGGCGCCGGCGACGAGTCCGCGTCGTCGGCGTCGAAGGTGACCGGGGAGAAGTCGTCCACCTCGGGCAGCTCGACCGGCAGCGCCTCGGCCGGCAGCGGGTGCGCCAGTCCCTGCTCGTCGTAGACCACCGGGAACGGCTCGCCCCAGTACCGCTGCCGGCTGAACAGCCAGTCGCGCAGCTTGTAGGTGGTGGTGGCCTCGCCGTGGCCGTGCGCGGCCAGCCAGTCGGCGATGCGCTTCTTCGCCTCCGGCACGGCCAGGCCGTCCAGGCTCACCCCGTCGCCGGTCGAGTTGACCACCGCCGCGGTGCCGGAGACGAACGCGTCGTCCCAGCTCGCCGGGTCGTCGCCGCGGCCGTCGTCCGGGGCGACCACGCAGCGCATCGGCAGCCCGTACGCCCGGGCGAAGGCGAAGTCGCGGTGGTCGTGCGCGGGCACCGCCATGATCGCGCCGGTGCCGTAGCCGGCCAGCACGTAGTCGGCGATGAAGATCGGAATCCGCGCGCCGTTGACCGGGTTGATCGCGTACGCGCCGGTGAACACCCCGGTCTTGTCCTTGTTCTCCTGCCGCTCCAACTCCGACTTGGTCGCCGCCGCCCGCCGGTAGTCGGCCACCGCGGTGGCCGGGTCGGCCGCGCCGCCGGTCCACGCCGCCGGGGTGTCGGCCGGCCAGCTCGCCGGGGTGATCGCGGTGACCAGGTCGTGCTCCGGCGCCAGCACCATGTAGGTGGCGCCGAACAGGGTGTCCGGCCGGGTGGTGAACACGGTGATCGACTCGGCGTGCTCGGCCACGTCGAAGGCGACCCGGGCGCCGTGCGAGCGGCCGATCCAGTTGCGCTGCATCATCTTGACCGGCTCCGGCCACTCCAGCGTGTCCAGGTCGTCCAGCAGCCGGTCGGCGTAGGCGGTGATGCGCATCATCCACTGCGCCAGGTCGCGCCGGAACACCGGGAAGTTGCCCCGCTCGGACCGGCCGTCCGGGGTGACCTCCTCGTTGGCCAGCACGGTGCCCAGCCCCGGGCACCAGTTCACCGGCGCCTCGGAGCGGTAGGCCAGCCGGTGGCCGTCCAGCACCCCGGCGCGCTCGGTCTCGGACAGCTGTGCCCACGGCCGACCGTCCGGCGTCGGCCGGGCCCCGGACGCGAACTGCTCGACCAGCTCGCCGATCGGGCGGGCCCGGTGCTGCTCGGCGTCGTACCAGGAGTTGTAGATCTGCAGGAAGATCCACTGGGTCCAGCGGACGAACTCCGGGTCGGTGGTAGCGAACGAGCGCCGGTCGTCGTAGGCCAGCCCCAGCCGGCGCATCTGCCCCCGGTACCGGTCGATGTTCTCCTCGGTGGTCTTGCGCGGGTGCTGACCGGTCTGCACCGCGTACTGCTCGGCGGGCAGGCCGAACGCGTCGAACCCCATCGCGTGCAGCACGTTGAACCCGGCCATCCGCTGGAACCGGGTCAGGCAGTCGGTGGCGATGTAGCCCAGCGGGTGACCGACGTGCAGCCCGGCACCCGACGGGTACGGGAACATGTCGATCACGTACTTCTTGGGTCGGGTCAGCCGGTCGGCCTCGGCGCTGCCCGGCGCGGGGGCCAGCGGGCCGACCGGGTTCGGCGCCCGGAACGTGCCCTGCTCCTCCCACCGGTCCTGCCAGCGGCGCTCGATGTCGGCGGCCAGCGCCGCGGTGTAGCGGTACGGCGGGGCATCCGCGCCGGAACCCGCGGCACCGCCGGTCTGTTGCGCACTGTCGGTCATCGCAATCCACCACCGCTATCTGTCGTCACGCCTGGAATGTCGCGGAGCCTGCGCACCGGCGCCCTGAGGCCGGTGCACGAAAAAACCCCTCACGCAGGAGGGGTTTGCCGTGCCGCGTCGCCGGCGCAGCCGCGCCGGCGGCCGATCAGCACGGCCCGGTAAGAAGCAGGCCAGCCGCCATCATGTCGGGCAGTCTACCTCCCCGGCGCCGCGGCCCGGCACCCTGTTACCGCCCGCGCGGAGTGGCCAGCACATCTCGGACGATCGGCGGTACCGGGGACGGGGCGCCGACGCCAGGATGGCGAACGGGACGCTCGCCACCGGGACGGCGAACGGGATGGTCGGTACCACGATGGCGAACGGTGACGGAAGCGTTGTCGAAAGATGATCAGCCGGGCCACCGGCGGTACCCGTATAGCCTGAGAGGATGCACTCGGGCAGCCCGCCGTCACCGGGCTGCGACGCGCAGACCGTCACCGGGCGGTACGCGTCGGTGACAGCGCCCGGACGCGTGCGCGCCGCGAACGCGTGCGGCGGACAAGGAGGAGGCCGGTGACCGCCCAACACACTCTCGACGAGCTCGGTGCGCCGATGCCCGCGGAGCAGCTTCGGGAGACCGCCGAGGCCATCGTCGGCAACATCGAGCGGGTCATCGAGGGCAAACCGGCGATCGTCCGGTTGGCTCTCGCGGTGCTGCTCGCCGAGGGGCATCTGCTCATCGAGGACGTGCCCGGCGTCGGCAAGACCAAGCTCGCCAAGGCGCTCGCCCGCTCGATCGACTGCTCGGTGCGGCGCATCCAGTTCACGCCGGACCTGCTGCCGTCCGACGTCACCGGCGTCAGCGTGTACAACCAGGAGAACCGCGACTTCGAGTTCAAGCCGGGCGCGGTGTTCGCCAACCTGGTGGTCGGCGACGAGATCAACCGGGCGTCCCCGAAGACCCAGTCGGCGCTGCTGGAGTGCATGGAGGAGCGTCAGGTCACCGTCGACGGGACCACCTTCCGGCTGCAGACGCCGTTCATGGTGATCGCCACCCAGAACCCGATCGAGATGGAGGGCACCTACCCGCTGCCGGAGGCGCAGCGGGACAGGTTCACCGCCCGGATCGCGATGGGGTACCCCAGCCCGGACGCCGAGTTGACCATGCTCGACCTGCACGGCGCCGGTGACCCGCTGGACGAGCTGTCCCCGGTGTCGGACGCCGACACCATCCGGCGGCTGATCGCCACGGTGCGGCGGGTGCACGTCTCCGAGCCGCTCAAGCAGTACGCGGTGGACATCGTCGCGACCACCCGGCAGTCGCCGGACCTGCGGCTGGGGGCGAGCCCCCGGGCCGGGCTGCAGTTGCTGCGCACCGCGCGTGCGGTCGCCGCGCTGGAGGGCCGTGACTACGTGACGCCCGACGATCTGCAGGCGCTGGTGGTGCCGGTGCTCGCGCACCGGGTGATCCCCACCCCGGAGGCGCAGCTGGCCCGGCGCACCACCGACGCGATCGTGGCCGACCTGGTGCGCCGCATTCCGGTGCCGGGCGCCCGGCCGGGCGATGGTCGCGGCCACTGGCAGGGATGACCGGGGAGGCGGCCGGTGAGATCGGCATTGCGCGGACTGACCACGAGGGGGCGGTGCTTCCTGGCCGCCGCGGTGGCCGCGGCGCTGTCGGCGCTGCTGCTCGGCGAGTCCGATCTGCTCCGGGTGGCGGTGCTGCTCGCGGCGGTGCCGGTGCTGTCGGCCGCGGCCGTCGCCCGGACCCGCTACCAGCTGCGCTGCTCGCGGGTGCTGCAGCCGCAACGGGTGTCGGTCGGTGGCACCGCCCGGGTGGTGTTGCGGCTGGTCAACACGTCCCGGCTGCCGACCGGGACGCTGCTTTTGGAAGACCGCCTGCCGTACGCGCTGGGTAGCCGGCCGCGGCTGGTGCTGGAGCGGCTGGCCGGGCACAAGGCCAGTTCGGTGGCGTACACGGTGCGCGCCGACGTGCGCGGCAAGTACGAGGTGGGTCCGCTGGTGGTGCGGCTGACCGACCCGTTCGGGCTGTGCGAGCTGACCCGGGCGTTCCCCAACGTCGACACGCTGCGGGTGGCGCCGCGGGTGGTGCCGCTGTCCCCGGTGCGGCTGACCGGCGAGTACTCGGGCGCCGGCGAGAGTCACGCCCGGTCGGTGGCGGTGCACGGCGAGGACGATGCCGCGACCCGGGAGTACCGGTACGGCGACGACCTGCGCCGGGTGCACTGGCGCTCCACCGCCAAGGCCGGCGAGCTGATGGTGCGGCGCGAGGAGCAGCCCTGGGAGAGCCGCGCGACCGTCCTGCTGGACACCCGGGTACGAGGACACCGCGGCGAGGGGCCGACCGCGAGCTTCGAGTGGGCGGTCTCGGCGGCGGCGAGCATCGCGGTGCACCTGCGGCACTGCGGGTACCGGATGCGGCTGGTCACCGAGACCGGCACCGACCTGGACTCCGGTACCGGCGAGTCCGGGGGCAGCATCGGGCTGCTGCTCGACCACCTGGCCGAGGTGAAACTGTCCCAGCGCGGCGACCTGACCCAGGTGGCACGCCAGGTGCACGCCCGGGACGACGGCGGGCTGATCGTCGCGGTGCTCGGCATGATGCGGCCGGAGGAGGCCGAGGCGGTCGCCGCGCTGCGCACCTCCGGTACCACCTGCGTCGGGTTCCTGCTGGACGCCGCCGGCTGGCTGCGCCTGCCGGCCGAGCAGCGGGCGACGCAGGACACGGCGTACCAGACGAGCGCGTTGACGCTGCTGCGGGCCGGCTGGCGGGTGATCGGGGTGCCGCACGGCAGCTCGTTCGCCGCGCTGTGGCCGCAGGCCGGGCACGGCTCCCGCGGCGTCGCGGTCCGGGCGAGCCTGGCCGACACCGTCACCGGGACCGTGCGATGACCGCGCGTTCGGCCCGACGGTGCCGAGACCGGGAGACGCACCCGCCGGCGGGCGCCGACGGAGACCTGCCGATGACACCGCGACCGGAGGTCCGCCGATGACACCGCGACCGGAGGTCCGCCGATGACACCGCGACCGGAGGTCCGCCGATGACACAGCGGCGCGCGGTGGCGCTGGTGGCCGGCGCGGCGACGCTGCTGTCCACCACGGTGCTGTCCACCATCTTCGACCTGTACAGCTGGGTGCTGTACTCGTTCCTGTCGATCGCGGTCGTGGTGATCGTGTCGATCTGCGCCCGGGCGGTGCGGATCCCGGTGTGGGGGCAGGGGCTGGCCGCGCTCGCGGCGCTGCTGCTGCTGGTGACCTGGACCTTCCCGTCCGGCCACGAGTTTCTCCGGGTGTTGCCGAGCGCCAGCACGTTCCGGCACTTCGACGCGCTGCTGACGCAGGCCGGGCAGGACGTGCAGCGGCTGGCGGTGCCGGTGCCCGAACGCGTCTCGCTCGACTTCCTGGTCGCGGTCGGGGTGGGGCTGGTGGCGATCGCGGTCGACGTGCTCGCCGTCGGCATGCGGCATCCGGCGCTGGCCGGCCTGCCGCTGCTCGCGCTGTACTCGGTGCCGGTGGCGGTGCACCCCGACAGCGTGTCCTGGATCCCGTTCGTGCTCAGCGCGGCCGGCTACCTGTGGCTGCTGATGACCGACCACATCGACCGGGTACGCCGGTGGGGTCGGCGGTTCACCGGCGACGGCCGCGACATCGACACCTGGGAGCCGTCGCCGCTGGCCGCCGCGGGACGGCGGGTCGGGTTCGCCGCGCTGGTGCTCGCGGTGGTGGTGCCGCTGCTCGTACCGGGGCTGTCGACCGGCGTGCTGGACCGCATCGCCGCCTACAACTCCGGTACCGGTACCGGCACCGGCGGCACGACCCAGCTCGGTACCAGCATCAACCCCATCTCGACGTTGCGCGGCAGCCTGCGGCTGGGTACCCCGATCAACCTGTTCCAGCTGCGCACCAGCGACCCGGATCCGGGCTACCTGCGCACCGCGGTGGCCGACCAGATCACCGACAACGGGTTCAAGCCGCGGCAGTCCCGGCAGGCGCAGCCGCTGGCGCGTGGCCTGGTCGAGCCGACCAGCGGCAAGCCGTCGTCGCTGAAGTACCAGCGTTACCAGGCCCAGCTGACCGGGCAGCGGCTGGACGACCGGTACCTGCCGCTGTTCGGCAACCCGACGACGGTGCAGGCTCCGGGCGGCGCGAACTGGCGTTACGACGCGGACACCGGGGTGGTGGCCGCCGACCGGCCGGCGACCGCCGGACGCAGTTGGCGCACCAACTACGACAGCTTCGACTTCAAGGCCAAGGACCTGCGGGCCGCACCGGCGCTGTCCAGCGGTGACCCGGCGGTGAAGAGCAACACCGAGGTACGACACATCCCGCAGATCACCGACCAGGTCGACAAGCTGGTCCGCGGCAAGGCCAACGAGTACGACCGGGTGCGGGCGATCCTCGACTTCTTCTCGCCGAAGAACCACTTCAAGTACAGCCTGCAGACCAAGGCGGGCACCAGCGGCAGCGCCATCGTCGACTTCCTCAAGGGCCGCCAGGGCTACTGCGAGCAGTACGCCTCGGCGATGGCCTGGATGACCCGCGAGGCCGGGATCCCGTCCCGGGTCGTGGTCGGCTACACCCACGGCACCCGGCTGGGCAACGGTACGACCTGGCAGATCACCAGTCACGAGGCGCACGCCTGGGTCGAGGTCTGGTTCCCCACGTTCGGCTGGGTGCCGTTCGACCCGACCCCGTCGACCGAGGTGTCCGGCTCCGCGGTGTTCGGCTGGGCGCCGAACCCGAGCGAGCCGGACCCGTCCAGCAGCGGCGGCAGCACCGCCGGCCAGTCCGGGCGCAAGGAGACCGGCTCACCGGCCGACGCGGGGCAGCACGGCGGGGCCGGTGTCAACCGCGCCGACGGCGGCTCTGGCAGCGGCTCGACCGTCTGGCTGTACTGGGCGCTGGGCGCGGTGGTGCTGGTCGGCCTGCTCGCCGTCCCGGCAGCCCGCCGCGGGATGCTGCGCGGTCGCCGGTCCCGGGCCGAGGACCGCGTTCTCGCGGTGTCCCCCGCGTCCGACGGGGATCCGCCGGAGGTGCGGGTCGACGGCGGCGACGACGCACGTACCGCGGCCGGCCGGCGCGCCGCCCACGCGGCCTGGGACGAGCTGGTCGACACGATGGTCGACCTGCGCTACGAGGTACCGACGTCCGAGACACCGCGCGCGATGGCGGCACGGCTGGTCCGCGACGAGTCGCTGCCGGCCGGCCCGGCGGACGCGGTCCGCCGGCTCGCGCTGGCCGAGGAGCGGGCCCGTTACGCCCGGACCCCGGCGGACGCGGCCGGGCTGCGCGACGCGTCCCGGCAGGCCCGCACCGGCCTGGCCGAGCGGGTACCGCGACTGCGCCGGTTCGGTGCGACGATCCTGCCGCGCTCGGTGCTCCGCCGCTGGCGGCACGCGATCTCCGACACGGTGACCGCGGTCGCCGCCCGGGTCACCGGCTGGCAGCAGGCCGCACACCGCCTGGTGCCGCGCCCGCTGCGCACCCGCCGCGCCGACCGCACCGGCTGAGCACCGTCACCACCCGGGCCGGCCCGAGCGCAGGCACCACCGGGCCGGCCGGCTTGGCGGACGCCGTCACCACCGGGCTGGCTTGGCGGACGCCGTCACCACCGAGCTGGCTTGGCGGACGCCGTCACCACCGAGCTGGCTTGGCGGACGCCGTCACCACCGAGCCGGCTTGGCGGACGCCGAGCGGATCGGTCACCACCGGCCCGGCCAGACATCGAACGGGCCGGCCATCGCCAACTGGCTCGGCAGACGCGGAACGGGCCGGCTGGGCCGGCCCGTTCCGGGCGGTACGACAGCTGCCGCGGCGTGGCGTCAGCGGTGACCCTCCGGGCGGTTGCGCCAGCGGTCTTCGAGCCGGTCCAGCCAGGAGCCGCCGCGTCGCAGTGACGTGGTCGAGCGGCGGGGCCGGCGGCTCGAACCACCGACGACGCGCAGGTGGCCACGGCCACGGCGGCTGCCGGTGCGGCGGCGCGACTGCAACGCGAACGCCGGGCCGGCGAGCATGATCACGAAACCGATCACGCCGAGCAGCGTGCTGTGCAGCATCGCGCCTGCGACCAGCACCCCCAACCCGACGACGAGGATGATCCCGGCGATCACCAGGCGACGGCGCGCGTGATGTCGCGGATCGTTCGCGCGCACGGCCGAAGCGAACTTGGGGTCGTCAGCCAGCGACCGCTCGATCTCCTCGAACAGTCGCTGCTCGTGCTCCGAGAGCGGCACGGCACTCCTCCCGGTCGACGCGGCCGGCGAAGCCGGCTGACCGAGCAGCCAGGGTCCGGCTGCCTACTGGCCAGTCTACGAGCGGGTCACCTCTGCGGGAAGCAGGAGTCGACCCTCGTTCAGCGGATGCCCCCATGCTCTCACCGGTGCCGCTCGCTCGCCCACTTTCCTGGCTCAACTGGGTGATTCATCCCGGTATCTGGCGTCAGCGGCGCGCTGCCCGGGTGACAGCAGCGACGCCGGTCGCACCGCGGCGGCACCGAACCGTTCGGTGGCGGCGTCCACGGCCCGCTCCGCGTCGCGCCAACCGTGCTCGCGCTCGCCCAGCACCAGCTGCCGCGGCGCCGCCTCGTCCTGCAGCCCTTCGAGCCGCAGGCCGATCAGCCGGACCTGCTCCCGGGTGCCGAGGGCGTCGAACAGCGACCAGCCGGTCTCGAACATCTCCCGCGCCACGTCGGTGGGATCGGGCAGGGTGCGCGAGCGGGTGATGGTGCGAAAGTCGGCGAACCGCACCTTGATGCTGACCGTACGGCCGGTGACGCCGGCGCGGCGAGCCCGGGTGGCGCAGCGGCCGGCCAGCTCCAGCAGCACCCGCCGGATCTTCTCCGGGTCGGCGATGTCGGTCTCGAACGTGGTCTCGGCCCCGACCGACTTCTCCGGGGTGTGCGGCGTGACCGCGCGCGGGTCACGACCCCAGGACAGCTCGTACAGATGGCTGCCCACCGCGGGCCCGAGCGCGGTCACCAGCGTCTCCGGGCGGCTGTGCGCGATGTCGGCGACGGTCGTCACGCCGAGCCGGCGCAGTGCCTGCTCGGTGCGCTCCCCCACCCCCCACAGCGCCCCCACCGGGAGGCGGTGCAGGTAGGCGACGACCCGGTCGGCCGGCACCACCAACAGCCCGTCCGGCTTGGCCCGCGAGGAGGCCAGCTTCGCCACGAACTTGGTCGGGGCCACCCCCACCGAGCAGGTCAGGCCGAGCTCGTCGACCACCCGCGCGCGGATCTGCCGGGCCACCTGCGCCGGGCTGCCGAGCAGCCGCCGGGCGCCGGACACGTCGAGGAAGGCCTCGTCCAGCGACAGCGGCTCGACCAGCGGGGTGGTCTGCGCGAAGATCCGCATCACCGCATCGGAGGCGGCCCGGTAGGCGGCGAAGTCGGGCGGCAGGAAGATCGCCGCCGGGCACAACCGGCGGGCCCGGGCGGTCGGCATCGCCGAGTGCACGCCGAACTGGCGCGCCTCGTAGCTCGCCGAGCTGACCACCCCGCGGCCGGCCACCCCGCCGACCACGACCGGGCGACCGCGCAGCTCGGGCCGGCGGTGCACCTCCACGGACGCGAAGAACGCGTCCATGTCCACGTGCAGGATCGAGCACCCGGTGTCGTCGGCATCCGGACCGAAGCCGTCCGCCCCGCCCGGCCCCTCCCCCGGCTGCAACTGGTTGCGACCCATCGATGCTCCCCCGCGCCCGCTCGCCGGCCCGCACCCCGGCCGATCCGTTCCCGACCGTACCGGTGGGGTCCGACAGGACCGGTGGGGTCCGACAGGACCGTGGCATGGATGTTCCGGGGCGGACGAGCGGGGCCGGCACGGGTCAGGGGGTGGGGCGGGCGAGCAGGAGCGGAACGGTCATCTCCACCTCGGTGAGCGAACCGTGGTAGCCGGAGAAGGCCGACTCGGTCGGTTCCGCCCGGCTACGGATCAGGACCGACCGGCCGCGGCAGACGGCGACCACGTCGCCGATACGCTCGGCGGCGGCCGGCGTGGTCGGACCGTACCAGCCGGCGGCGATCGCCTCGTCCCGCGAGACGACCTCGGCCCGGCCGGCCAGCAGCTCGCGCCAGGCGGCCAGGACGTCGGTCGCGGCGCCGGGCTCGGCGTGCACGTACCGGGCGCGCCCCTCGCCGGCGATCACCCGGGTACCGCGGCGCAGGTCCGGGTCGGTGTCCAGGTCGATCCGGTCCGCGTCGCCGACCCGGACCATGCCGTGGTCGGCGGTCACCACCAGCGCGGTGTCGCCCGGCAGCACCGCGGTGATGCCGGCCACGACCTCGTCGACGGCGGCGACCGCGGCCAGCCACGGCGCCGACCCCGGGCCGGACAGGTGGCCGGTGTGGTCGATCTCCGGCCGGTACACGAGGATCACGCCACGCTCGGCGGCCGCCAGCGCGCGGGTCACCGCCGCGACGAACTGGTCGGTGCCGCGGGCGCTCAGGTAGTCGGCGCCCCGGTACGCGGCATCGGTCAGACCGCTGGTCGCGAACGACGGCGAGCCGACCACCCAACCCGGTACGCCGGCGGCGCGACCCCGGTCGAAGCAGCTGGCCAGCGGCTGCCAGCGGCGCGGGTCGACATCGGCGTCCCAGCGGATGTGGGTGAACAGCCGGTCGGTGCCGGGCAGCCGCACCGTGAAGCCGATCACGCCGTGCCGGCCGGGCGGCGCGCCGACCCCCAGCGACACCAGGCTGGTCGGCGTCGTCGACGGGAAACCGCAGGTCAGCGGGGGCAGCGCGGTGGCGGCAGCGAGCGTCGGCGCGACCGGCGCGGCGAGCGGCAACAGGTGCGCGCCGAGGCCGTCGGCCAGCAGTACCACGATCCGGCGGATCCCCGGCAGTACCGCGGACAGCCCGAGCGGGTCGACGCCGCCGTTCCCCTCGGCACCGCCGGCGACCGTCGCGTACGCCGAGCCGAGCAGGTCGGTGAGGCTGCGCTCGCCGTACCGCGGGGTGACGAAGGGGCCCGGGTCAGTGGGCGTCGGCATGGCCGACCGGATCAGTCGGTGTCGGCATGGCCGACCGGGCCAGTGGCGTCGGCATGGCCGACCGGGC
>NZ_BOPO01000009.1:18813-53770 GCF_017312725.1 Actinocatenispora comari
GTCGGCATGGCCGACCGGGCCAGTGGCGTCGGCATGGCCGACCGGGCGGCGGGCGAGCAGGTGCAGCTGGGTGGCGATCTCCCGGTACGGCGGCTGCCCGGCCACCGCGAGCTCGAACGCGGCGAGCGCCTCGGTGGCGCCCGGTTCGGCGTCCAGCAGCGCGCCCGGCACCAGGTCGGCGACCACCCGGACGCCGTGCACGCGTTCCACCACCAGGCCGGCGGTGGACAGCAGCGCCGTCGCCGAGGTGGTGTCGAACCTGCGCTGCAGGGTGTCCCGTACGCCGGTGCTGCCGTCCGGGTCGCGCAGCAGCGCGGCGGCCGCGGCGAGGTGACCGCCGACCGCGCGGGACAGCACCGCGGCGGCCCGGTTCGCGACCAGCACGCTGACCGCGCCGCCCGGCCGCAGCGCGCCGGCGAGGGCGGCGGCGACCCACTCGGGCGCGTCCACCACCTCCAGCAGGCTGTGGCACAGCACCAGGTCGACGCTGCCGGCCGGCACCAGCGACGGCAGGTCGCCGGCGTCGCCCTGCAACCCGGTGATCCGGTCCGCGACGCCGGCGTCGGCGGCCCGGCGGCTCAGCGCGGCGAGCGCGTCGGGGCTCGCATCCACGACCGTGACGTGGTGGCCGGCCACCGCGAGCGGCACCGCGAACCCGCCGGTACCGCCGCCGACGTCGACCACGGACAGCAGCTCGCCGTCCCGGGCGGCCAACTCCGCACGCAGCACCTGCCACACCACCGCGGTGCGTGGCGTCGACTGCACCAGGCTGCGTTCCACGGTCACTGGCCCTCCCGATCGTCCTCAGAGACTGTTGCGGAATCCCATGATCGGCCGCGCCCCGACCGGCTCGATCGAAGGCCCCCACAGTCTCTCCGGCGGCCGCCGCGCAGGTCCGTGGCGCGCGACGTCGGCCCCGTGCTCGTCGAGCCTACCGGTGCGGCGGCCCGGCCCCGGACCGACACGGCCGGCCCGCCGACCGCCCGGAGCGGGGAGCGTACGGACCGGACGAACGGCGGCAACGTGACACGAGACGATGGTCATCGATACGTTGTTCGCATTCGATGCGCACCGGCGGGTCCTGTCGTGCGGGCCTCGGCGTGGCGACTGGAGTCTCGGAGGACGCGATGGTGCGACGCAGGAGCGTGCTCGCCGCGGCGGCCGGCGCCGGCGTGGCCGCCGGGCTGGCCGCGACCCCGGCGGCGGCGGACGCGGCACCGTCGTTCGCGGCGGCCGACGCCGCGCTGCGCCGGCTGCTCGGCGACCGGTACGCCGACCAGATCGACCTGCGCCGGCTCGCCGGTGGTACCGACCCGCACCGGCTCGCCGGTGGTACCGACCAGCACCGGCTCGCCGGTGGTGTCGACCGGTACCGGGTGGACGGCGTCGACGGGCGCCTGGTGGTCGCGGCGACCAGCGGGGCGACCGCGCTCGCCGGGGTGCAGCGCTACCTGGGCACGCTGGCCGCGGGGGTCTGGTGGACCGCCGACAACCTGGCGCTGCCGCGCCGGCTGCCGGCTCCGGTGGGTGCGATCGAGGCGACCGCGGCGGTGCCGCACCGGTTCGCCGGCAACGACACGTACGAGGGCTACACCGATCCGGACGCCGGGTTCCCGGCCTGGCGGCGCGACCTGGACGTGCTCGCCGCGCACGGCTTCAACGAGGTACTGGTCGGGCTCGGCACCGACGCGGTCTACCTGGAGACGCTGCAGGCGTTCGGCTACTCCGCGGCCGAGCTGCTGGACTGGATCCCCGGCCCGGCGCACCAGCCGTGGTGGCTGCTGCAGAACATGTCCGGCTTCGGCGGACCGATGTCGGAGGGGCTGGTGCGGCGGCGCGCGGCGCTCGCCGGCCAGGTGCTCGACCACGTCCGGTCGCTCGGCATGACCCCGGTGCTGCCCGGCTACTTCGGCACGGTGCCGCCGGACTTCGCCGCCCGCAACCCGGCCGCCCGGGTGGTACCGCAGGGACGGTGGTGCGGCTTCGACCGGCCCGGCTGGCTGGACCCGCGCGGCGAGGTCTTCGCCGACGTCGCGGCGGTGTTCTACGCCAACCAGGCCCGCCGGTTCGGCGCCTCCTCGATGTACAAGATGGATCTGCTGCACGAGGGCGGCAGCGCCGGCGACGTACCGGTCGGGGCCGCGTCGGCGGCGGTGGAGCGGGCACTGCGGCGGGCGCACCCGGGCGCGACCTGGGTCATCCTGGGCTGGCAGCGCAATCCGCTGCCGGCCACCCTCGCGGCGGTCGACCGGTCCAGGATGCTGATCGTGGACGGGCTCGCGGAGCGGTCCGCCGCCGTCGACCGGGAGACCGACTGGTCGAACACGCCGTACGCGTTCGGCACCATCTACAACTACGGCGGCAAGTCGACGCTGGGCGGCGCCGCGGCGACCTGGGTCGACAAGTACCACCGCTGGCAGGCCAAGCCGAACGGCGCGCTGGCCGGCATCGCGCTGATGCCGGAGGCCAACCGCACCTCGGACGCGAACCTCGACCTGTTCGGCGCGCTCGGCTGGCACACCGGCCGGATCGAGCTGCCGGCGTACTACGCCGACTACGCGCGGCGCCGCTACGGTGCCGCCGACACCCACGCCGCGGCGGCCTGGGCCGCGCTGCGCGACACCGCGTACGCGATCGGCGGCGACAGCGCCGAACCGCAGGACGGCCTGTTCGGCGCGCAGCCGAGCCTGACCGCCACCTCCGGCGCGGCCTGGTCGCCGAGCACCGTCCAGTACGACCCGGCCGCGTTCGACGCGGCCCTGCCGGCGCTGCTGCGGGTCGCGCCGCGGCTGCGCACCGGGGCGGCGTACCGGGCGGACCTGGTCGACGTGGCCCGGCAGACCATCGACAACCACGGGCGGGCGCTGCTCCCGCAGCTGCACCAGGCGTACACCGACGCCGACCTGGTGGTGTTCGACCAGCTCGCCGCGGCCTGGCTGGCGCTGCTGGACCTGCTCGGCGACCTGGTGTCGACCCGGCCGGAGCTGCTGCTCGGGCCGCGGCTGGCGAGCGCCCGGGCCGCCGGCGGCGACCAGGCCGAGGCGGACCGGCTGGAGTTCGACCAGCGCAGCCTGCTCACCGTGTGGGGTGACCGGACCGCGTCGGTGGACGGCGGACTGCGCGACTACGCCAACCGGGAGTGGGACGGGCTGGTGCGCGACGTGTACCGGCCGCGTTGGGCGCGCTACCTGGCCGCGGTACGCACCGCGATCGTCACCGACACCCCGATCGCGGAGCACGACTGGTTCGCCGACGCCGATCGCTGGGCCCGCCGGCACGACCGGTACCGGCAGCGCCCGGTCGGCGACGAGTACCGGCTGGCGTTGCGCACCCACCAGGCCCTCACCGGGCCCCGGCAGATCCACGTCCAGCTGCGCGCCGGCTGACCGGCCCCCGCCGGCGGGAACGGGCGGCGGCCACGAGCATCGGCGCGCCTGCCGCAGCGCGCCGGCGGGCGCACCGCCCCGGCGAGGCCATCGCGGTCGGCGGTCAGGCGGTGGCCGGGTCGGCGATGGCCGGGGTCGGCGGTCAGGCGGCGGCGGTGGCCGGGGTGGGCAGCAGGGCACGGACGCCGCGTGCGGCGACCCGGCCGGCCCGGTTCGCGCCGATGGTCGACGCGGACGGCCCGTACCCGACCAGGAACAGCCGCGGCTCGGCCGCCGCCCGGGTGTCCTCGACGCGGATGCCGCCGCCCGGCTCGCGCAACCGCAGCGGGGCGAGATGGCTCAGCACCGGACGGAAACCGGTGCACCACAGGATCACGTCGGCGGCGAGTTCTCGGTGTCCCTCCACCGGCTCGTCCCAGGCGATGCCGGTCGGGGTGATCCGGTCGAACATCGGCAGCCGGTGCAGCGCGCCGCGTCGCATCGCGGCCCGGACCTGCTCGTCGGGTACCAGCCCGGTCACCGAGACGACGCTGCCCGGCGGCAGCCCCGCCCGTACCCGGCGGTCCACCTCGGCGACCGCGGCCCGGCCCAGCTCGTCGCCGAACGGCCCGTCGCGAAACACCGGCGGGCGGCGGGTCACCCAGGTGGTACTGGTCACCGCGGAGATCTCGGCGAGCAGCTGGGTCGCCGACGCGCCACCGCCGACCACCACCACGTGCCGGCCGGCGAACTCGTCGGCGCTGCGGTAGTCGGCGGTGTGCAGCTGCCGGCCGGTGAAGCTCGCCCGGCCCGGATAGGCCGGCCAGTACGGCCGCTCCCAGGTACCGGTGGCGTTGACCACCGCGCGCGCCGCCCAGCCGCCGGCGGACGTGTCGACCAGCAGCCGCTCGTCGCCGCGGCGCACCGACCGTACGTCGACCGGCCGGCGCACGGGCAGCTCGAAGCGCCGCTCGTACGCGCCGAAGTAGTCGGCCACCACCCGCGAGGCCGGCACGTCCGGGTCCGCGGCCGGCAGCGGCATCCCGGGCAGGTCGTGGATGCGGTGGGTGCGGCCGAGCACCAGCGAGTCCCACCGGGACCGCCAGGCGCCGCCCGGCCCGCCGGCGTGGTCGAGCAGCACGAACCCCACCCCGTCCCGGCGCAGGTGGTAGGCGGTCGACAGGCCGGCCTGACCGGCGCCGATCACCACCGCGTCGATCTCTCGGTAGCTCACACCGGCGGCAACGCGCCGCGGGCCGGCACCCTTCCGTACCGCCGGGTCTGGTCGGCCACAGCCACGCGGCGGGAGCGGCCGGCCAGCCGCCCCACCGAGACCCCGGCCGCCGTGGCTCCCGGGCGAGACGGTCGGCACGGCCGGCCGCCGAGATCGGCCGGCCGATGGTGCCAGCCCGCGCGACCGCGGGCAACCGGGTATCGCGTTGCGAGCGACACAGTGCGTGACGGATTGACTGTGGCCAGAGATCTCGGTACGAAGAGGACGCGCGTGATGAGGATCATGGGTGGTTGCGGACCGGACGGCGCGGGTCCGCGGGACGCCCGGTCGCGCGCAGGGCGGTGCGTGGCGGTCGACCGGCACGCCAAGGGCGAGGGGGTGGCCGTGGCGACGACACGAGCCCTGCCGGGGCCGAGGGGCAGCGCACTGGCCGGCAACGAACGCGCCTACCAGCACGACCGGATCGGCTTCCTGCAACGTTGCCAGCAGCAGTACGGCGACGTGTTCCGGCTCGACGCCGGCACCGTGGTGGTGTGCGACCCGGACCGGGCCCGGCGGATCCTGGCCGACTCCCAGCAGCGGTTCCGGGCCGAGGGGATGCTGCTGTCCGGCGCCCGACCCGGCGGGCGGGCGCCGCTCGCCGACTGGCCGGCGGCCCGCGATGCCGCGGCCCGGGAGCTGACCACCCCGATGCTCGCCGCGCACGCCGGCCGGCTGGTCGAGACGTTCCCGCACGCGCTGGCCACGCTCGCCGAGCGCACCCTGCCCGGGGTGTCCGCGCTGCAGCGGCTGTCCGCGATCGCGGTCGCCGACTTCTGCCTGGGTCGGCCCGGCTGGCCGGACGCCGAGCTGTCCGGCGCGATCGCCGAGTCGGCGCTGGCGCTGGTCGCGGTGCTCGACTCGGGCCTGCAGCTGCCACGCTGGATACCGGACCCGCGGCGGCGCCGGCTGCGCGCGGCCGACCGGGCGCTGTCCGCGGCGCTGACCCGCGCGGTGACCGAACGGCTCGACCAGCCGCCGCCGGAGTCGCCCGGTGACCTGCTCGACCAGGTACGCGCCGAAGACGCCGGCCGCACCGCCACCAGCCGGGCGCTGCTGACCACGCTGGCCGGCATGCACGCGGTACCGGGTACCGCGCTGTGCTGGCTGGTCGCCACGCTCGCCGAGCATCCGGAGACCTGCCGGCGGATCCGGTGCGAGGCAGCCGACGGGCTGGCCGAGGTGGCCGAGACCGCCCAGCCGGACCGCCTGGCCTACACCGCGGCGACGGTGCGGGAGGTGCTGCGGCTCTACCCGCCGACCTGGTTGGTGTCGCGGCAGGTGGCCGAGCCGGTGGAGGTGGCCGGCTGGCGGCTGGAGCCGGGCGAGCAGGTGCTGATCAGCCCGTACCTGATGCACCGCGACCCGCGCCGCTGGGACGAACCCGACCGGTTCTGCCCGGAGCGGTTCCTCGCGCTCGGCGCGCACGGCCACGCGTACCTGCCGTTCGGCGCCGGGCCGGGCAGCCGGCTGAGCGCCCGGCTGGGCATGCTGCAGCTGACCCTGCTCACCGCGCTGATCGCCCGCGACTACACCCCCGCGGTACGGCCGCTGCCGGTGGCGCCGCGGTTCGCCACCCTGCTGATCCCCACCGAGCTGCGGTTCCGCCTGCTCCCACCGGAACCCGAAGAGTCCACAGTGGACAACTAGGTTCGGGACGTCGCGGCCAGCTCCTCCTGGTGCTCGGCCGCCCACCCGGCGAGCTGCGCCAGCGGGCCGTCGGCGAACGACGTTCCCAGCGCGGTGAGCTCGTAGCGGGCCGCGTCCCGGCGCGAGCCGTTCGGCATCCGCGCCACCAGGCCGCGCGCGGTCAGGCGGCGCAGGGATTCGGTCAGCGCCTTGTCGCTGACCCCGGCGATGCGCTCCAGCAGCACGCTGCGCCGGGTCGGTCCCCGCCGCAGCGCGGACAGGACCACCGGGTCCCACGTGTGGTCGATGAGCTCGACCGCGGCTCGTACCTGGCAGTCCGAGACGAAGGTCTCGCAGCCGTCCTGGTTCACCGTTCCAGCCTACGACCGCGTTCCTACCGATCGGTAGGAACGCGGCTCCTAGCGTTTCCGTCGACACCGCACGAGACGAAGGAGACCGACGTGCAGATCGGAATGTTGGGGACCGGGAACCTGGCTGTCGCACTGGGCCGGGCGTGGTCGACCGCCGGGCACCCGATCGTGGTCACCGGCCGGGACCCGGGCCGGGCCGCGGCCGCCGCGAAACAGATCGGGACGACCGCGACCTCGGCCCTCCCGGGACGGTTCGCCGCACGGATCGATGTCGCCGTCGTGGCGATCGCCTGGGACGGGCTGGAGCAGGCGCTGCGGCTCGTCGGCGGTCCCGAGGGAACGCTGGCGGGCAAGACGGTCGTCGACTGCACCAATCCGGTGGACTACGCGACCGGCCGCCTGCTTCCGGAGACCGGTTCGGCCGCCGAACTCGTCGCCCGGGTCGCGGCCGGCGCCCACGTGGTGAAGGCGTTGCACCTGTTCGCCGGGGCGTCGTGGCCGTTCACCGGCGAGGCCGACGCGTCCCCGATCGTCGCGATCTGCGGTGACGGCGCCGACCCGCTCGACCGGGTCACCTCGCTGGTCGCGGACCTGGGCGCGCGGTCCGCGGTGCTCGGCGGGCTCGCCGCCGCCAGGCAGGTCGAGGAAGCCGCCGGCTTCGTGACGCGGCTCGTCGCCGCCGGCCCCAACCCGCGCTGGGCGGTTCCGGACGTGGACCCGACCCTGCTCCGCGCGGCGGCCGCCGACCGGTGACCCTGTCACCGGTATCAGTGCCGGTGGCGGTGGAAGGGTGAGTGGCGGCGCCGATGCTGGTGGCAGCGTCGATGCGGGTGCTGGTACCGGTGGCCGCACCGGTGGCGGCGGCCCGGCACCGGCCGGTCGCCCTGGCACCGGGGCGGTGGCGTCAGCGGAAGTCGCGGGAGGCGGTGCGGACCGACAGCGACAGCGGCGCGATCCGCTCGGCGACCAGGTTCGTCACCCCGTCGGCACGCTCCAGCCGGCCCCGGACCAGCATCGCCGGCGCCGTGCGCGCGGTTCGCCGGTGCGCCCGCCACACCCCGGGCGAGCAGATCACGTTGAGCATGCCGGTCTCGTCCTCCAGGTTGACGAACGTGACGCCGCCGGCGGTCGACGGCCGCTGCCGGTGCGTGACCACCCCGCCGACGGTGACCCGGTCGCCGTCGGCGACGCCGGCAAGCTCACCGATGCGGCGCGCGCCGGCGGCGTCCAGCCGGTCCCGGGCGAACTCGGCCGGATGGCTGTCGGTGGACAGTCCGATCGCCCACACGTCGGCCGCGATCCGCTCCACCGCGTCCATTCCGGGCAGCGTCGGCGCGGCGGCCCCGCTGCCGGTACCGGGCAGGGTGTCGGGCCGTTCGGTGGCGGCGGCGCCGGCCGCCCACAGCGCCTGCCGCCGGGTCAGCCCGATCCCGCCGAACGCGCCGGCGGTGGCCAGCGCCTCCAGCGCCGCCGTGCCCAGCCCGGTACGCCGGGCCAGGTCGATCAGGTCCCGGTACGGGCCGCGCTCCTGCCGCTCGGCCACGATCTTCTCGGCCAGCTCGGTGCCGACGCCGCGCACCGCCGACAGGCCCAGCCGTACCGCCGGGCCGGCCACGCCCCACTGCCGTTTCGGCGCCTTCTTCGGTGCCGGCGCTGCGCACTGCCGGCCGGCGGCCGGATCGGCGCACTGCCGGCCGGCGGCCGGGTCCGCACGCTGCCGGCCGGTAGCCGGGTCGGTGCGCTGCCGGCCGGCGGCCGGGTCGGTGCGCTGCCGGCCCTCCAGCGTCGCGCCGGCGCCGGAGGAGTTGATGTCCGGCCGCAGGATCGCCACGCCGTGCCGGCGCGCGTCGGCGACCAGCGTCTGCGGCGAGTAGAACCCCATCGGTTGGGCGTTGAGCAGCGCGGCGCAGAACGCGGCCGGGTAGTACCGCTTGAGGTAGGCGCTGGCGTACACCAGGAACGCGAAGCTGATCGCGTGGCTCTCGGGAAAGCCGAAGTTGGCGAACGCGGACAGCTTGGTGAAGATCTCGTCGGCCAGCTCGCCGGTGATGCCGTTGCCGGCCATCCCCTCGTACAGCCGGCGGCGCAGTTGCTCCATCCGCTCGGTGGAGCGCTTCGAGCCCATCGCCCGGCGCAGCCGGTCGGCCTCGGCCGGGCCGAAGTCGGCCACGTCCATCGCCAGTTGCATCAGCTGCTCCTGGAACAGCGGTACGCCCAGGGTCTTGCCCAGGGCCCGCTCCATCAACGGATGCGGGATCGTCTTCGGCTGCCGGCCGTTCTTGCGGTCCAGGTAGGGGTGCACCGAGCCGCCCTGGATCGGGCCGGGGCGGATCAGCGCCACCTCCACCACCAGGTCGTAGAAGCACTTCGGCTTGAGCCGGGGCAGCGTGGCCATCTGCGCCCGCGACTCGACCTGGAACACCCCGACCGAGTCGGCCTCGCACAGCATCTGGTAGACGCCCTCGTCCTCGATCGGCAGCTCGTGCAACGTGTACCGCTCGCCGTGGTGCTGGCCGACCAGCCGCAACGCCTCGCCCAGCGCGGTGAGCATGCCGAGCCCCAGCAGGTCGAACTTGACCAGTTCGATCGCCGCGCAGCCCTCCTTGTCCCACTGCAGCACGGTGCGGCCGGGCATCCGGGCGTGCTCGACCGGGCACACCTCGCTGACCGGCCGGTCGCAGATCACCATCCCGCCGGAGTGGATGCCCAGGTGCCGGGGGAAGCCGAGCATCCGGTCGGCCAGCTCGATCACCTGACCCGGAATCCCCTCACCGTCCACAGTGGACGCATGCCCGTCCAGGCTCCTGCTCCAGGCGTCCCGCTGGCCGGGCGAGTAGCCGAGCGCGGCGGCCGCGTCCCGCACCGCCATCCGTGGCCGGTAGCTGATCACGTTCGCCACCTGGGCGGCGTGCCGGCGGCCGTGCTTGGTGTAGACGTACTGGATGACCTCCTCGCGGCGGTCCGACGCGATGTCGATGTCGATGTCCGGCGGCCCGTCCCGTTCCGGCGCGAGGAACCGTTCGAACAGCAGGTCGTAGGCGATCGGGTCGGCGGCGGTGATGCCCAGCGCGTAGCAGACCGCGGAGTTGGCCGCCGATCCCCGGCCCTGGCACAGGATGCCCTTCTCCCGGCAGAACCGCACGATGTCCCACACCACCAGGAAGTACCCGGGGAAGCCGAGCTCGTCGATGATCGCCAGCTCGTGCTCGATCTGCTCGTACGCACCCGGATGCTGCGCGGCCGAGCCGTAGTGCTCGGCCGCGCCGTCGTAGGTGAGCCGGCGCAGGTAGGCCATCTCCGAGTCGACGTCGGCCGGCAGGTCGAAGTCGGGCAACCGGGGCGCCACCAACCGCAGGTCGAACGCGCAGTCCGCGGCGATGTCCACAGTGGACTCCACCGCGCCGGGCCAGCCGCGGAACCGGGCCGCCATCTCCGCGCCGCTGCGCAGGAACGCCGCGCCGGCCGGGGGCAGCCAGCCGGCCAGCTCGTCCAGCGAGCAGCGCGCCCGTACCGCCGCGAGCGCCGCCGCCAGCCGCCCGTCCGCCGGCCGGGCGTAGTGCACGTTGCCGGTCGCCACCACCGGCAACCGTTGCCGCTGCGCCAGTTCCGCGAGGATCTCGTTGCGGTCGTCGTCGTCCGGCCGGTCGTGGTCGGTCAGCTCCACCGCCACCCGGTCGGCGCCGAACATGGCGACCAGCTCCCGCAGCCGCGCCTCCGCCGCATCCCGCCCGTCCGCCATCGCCGCACCCGGGCCCGCCGCGGCGAGCGCCGCCGGTACCGCACCCTTGCGGCAACCGGTCAGCACCCACCAGTGGCCCCGGCCGAGCTCCGCCAGCTGTGCCGGGTCGTACACCGGGCGGCCCTTCCGGCCACCACGCAGGTGCGCCTCGCTGATCGCGGTGGCCAGCCGCCGGTAGCCCTCCGCGCCCCGGGCCAGCACCAGCAGGTGCTCGCCGGCCGGATCCTGGTTCGGGCCGGACGCCACCGGCGCCGCGGCCAGGGTCAGCTCGGCACCGAACACCGTGGCCAGCCCGTGGTCGCGGGCCGCCTCGGCGAAATCGACCACGCCGTAGAACCCGTCGTGGTCGGTGACCGCGAGGCCGGCGAGCCCCAGCCTGGCCGCCTGCTCGGCCAACTGCCCGGGCGGGCTCGCCCCGTCCAGGAAGCTGTAGTTGGTGTGGCAGTGCAGCTCCGCGTACGGTACCGGCCGGACCCGGCCGGCCCGTCGAAACGCCCCCGGCGGCACCGCCGCCCGCCCACCGTTCGTACCGTTCCGGTCGCCACCGGCCCGAACGGCACCGGGCCGGTCCACGTCGTACCGGTCGGTGCCGGCGCCGGGCAGCGCCCGGAGCCGGCGGTCACGCCGCCGGGTGCGGCCACCGCCCACCGGTTCCGTGCCGTACCGCTCTCCCCCGGCCTCTCCCCCGGCACCCGGCGACCCGAGGCCACCCGATGGCCGGGTCCCCTCGGGCGACTCGAGATCAGCCGACGGCTGGGGACCCCCCACCGGCTTGCGGCCGTGCGCGGGGTGGCGATCGCCCGACGGTTCGACATCGCCCGACGGTTCGGGGTCGTCCGCCGGCTTGCGGTCACCCGACGGCTCGGGGTCGTCCGGGGACCGGCCGCCGACCAGGCGGCGGCGGTACTCCGCCCACGAGATCGGCGGATTGTGCCACCCCATCAGCGCACCCCGTCCCCGTCGTGACCTACACACTCCACTGTGGACAGATAATCAGTCATAGCTCGCCTCCACCCGCCATCGGCCGTCCGAGCACGCCAGCAGCAGGGCCCGGCCGTCCGCCAGCGACACCTGGATGCGGGCCAGCCGCCGCGCCTCGCCGGGCTGCCACCAGCGCTCCTCCGCCGGCCACGGCCCGGCCCAGGACAGCACCGCCGCCGGCGCACCGGTACCGACCGCCACCGTCGCCGGCGACGCGGTGATCTGGTGCCGGCCGGTCACCCCGATCGGCACCCCGTCGGCGGCCAGCACGGCGGCACCGGCCGCCGCGACGTCCGCCGGCGCCGGCATCGGCAGCCGCCCGGGCCACGGCGCCGGCGGCAACGCCGGTACCCGTTCGTCGCCGAACGGCACCTGCCGCGTCAGCTCGGTCGGCGACCGGCCGCCGCCGAGCACCGGGGCCAGCACCCCGGCCGGCCCCAACAGCCCCTGGACGTGCGTGATCGACCGGCGCGCGTCGGCCCCCTCGTCGCCCGGCTCGCCCCACAACCGGCGCTGGAAGCCGGCGTGCTCGACCAGCCCGTCCGGGACCAGGCACAGCGTCGTGACCCCGGCGGTCGGCCGGCCCGCGCGGGTCAGCCACCCCTCCAGCTGCCAGCGGACCCGGTCGGCGATCTCCGCCGGCCCGAGCAGCCCGTCGTAGCGCCAGGTGCGCTCCAGCTGCTCCCCGTTGCCGGTACCGGCGACGATGGTCAGTCGGGTGGCGCCCAGGCCGTGCGCGGTCAGCCGCTCGTGCAGCCGCTCGGCCAGCGACCGGGCCAGGAACGCGGCGGTGTCCACCCGCGCCACCGGATCGTCGAACTCCTCGCGTACCGACAGCTCTGGCGGCACCGACCGGGGCGCGAGCAGCCGCTGCTCCCGGCCGGCGGCCAGCCGGTGCGCCACCGCCGCGTCGAACCCGAACCGGGCCAGCACGTCACCGGCCGGCAGCGCGGCGAACGCACCGAGGGTACGGATGCCGAGCCGGCGCAGCAGCCCCACCAGCTCCGGCCGGGCCAGCACCCGCACGTCCAGCTCGGCCAGGAACGCCGGCGTGTCACCCGGCTCGACCAGCACGCCGGCCCGGGCTGCCAGCGTCGCCGCGAACACCCCGTCCGCGATGCCGACCTGCGCCTCCACCTCGCAGCTGGTGGCGACGTGATCGACCAGTCGCTCGGCCGCGGTCGCCTCGCCACCCAGGTACCCGGCCGGGCCCCGGGCCGCGAGCGCCGCCACCCCCGGCCGTACCACCTCGACGCCGGCGGCGAGTTCGGCGACCGCGTCGGCCACCGGTTCGAACACCCGCACGTCACGCACCGGGTCGTGCGGTACCACGATCAGCTCCGGGCAGCAGGCCTGGGCGTCGCGCCGCCGCTGCCCGCGCCGGACGCCCTCGGCGCGGGCCAACTGCGAGCAGGCGATCACGCTACCGGCGTCGATGACCGCCACCGGCCGGTGCTCGGCCAGCTCGATCCCGGCGTCGCGGTGGTCGGTGAAGGCCGCGGCAACCGGCCAGTCCGGGCACCAGAGCACCAGCGTGCGGATCGGATCCACCTCAGCCCACCGCCTCGGCCCCGGCCGGACCTGCGGACTGCGTACCGGCGTCGGTGGGCTGCCCCATCCCGGCACCGCCCGCCACCCGGCCACCCGACCCGGCACCGCCGGTCGCTTCGATGCCGGTCACCGCACCGGATTCGGCGCCAGCGACGCCCGCGGCCCCGGCACTGCCCGCCCCGGCCAACGCGTAGTCCGTGGCGGCAGCCCCGGCACCGATCGACGCCCCCGTCCCAGCAGGCGAACCGTAGTCCCTGGCGGCAGCCCCGGCACCGATCGCCGCCCCCGTCCCAGCAGGCGAACCGTAGTCTGTGGTGGCGGCGAAGGCCGCCACCACAGACGCTTCGCCGAGCCGGCCCGCCGGCAGCAGCAGCCGGGCCGAGCGAGGCCGGGCCGCGGCGCCCCGGCCGGTGGCCCGCACCGTCAGGGTGCGTCGCCGGAGCCGGCCGCGCCCGTCGGACAGCCCCTCCCAGACCGGATCCGTGCAGCGCAGCGACACGTCGGCGCCCGGCCAGTCGCCGTGCACCACCAGGACGGCGCCACGCTGCCGGGCCCGGGCCGCGAGCCGGCGCGCCTGCCCCACCGGCACCGTCCCGGCCGGCCGCGCCACCACCAGCCCGAACCCGTCCAGCAGCGCACCGACCACCGGCCACCAGTGGTGTCCGGGGTCCGGTACCAGGGCGAGGCGTTCGGGGGCCACCCCGAACTCGGCGGCGCTGACCACGCCGACGTTCGGCAACCCCACCATGGCGCACCATTCGCCCTGCTGGGACGCCGCACCCAGCAGCGCGAACATCAGCGAGGTGCCGCCGATCGCGGCGGCCACCGACAGCACGCTGCCCCGCCGCAGCCCGCCGTCGGGCAGCAGTTGCCGCAGCGGCGGGTACACCGGAAGGACCCGGCCGATGCGATGGTGGATCGTGGCGGCCGAACGAACGGCGCCGGAGCGCAGCAGCTGCGCCGGCGCGGGTCCACGTACCGCACCGCCGGCGGGCCGGACGGCCTCGCCTCTCATCTCTTCCCCCGTTGTGTACTACCCCGCACGGCCCTGCCCACCGCGCGCACTGGCGACCCGCCGTCCCGAACCGGTCGTCCGGGCCGTCAGCCGCGAAGCAGGATCGGTCGGCCGCGAACCGCGGCACGACACGGCGACCGGCTGGACGGCACCGCTGCACAGCACCGCTGCACGGCACCGCTGGACGGCGCTGCCGGACAGGTAGCCCCAGCCGACAGGCCGCACCGCCGGACAGGCAGCACCGCCGGACCGGCAGCACCACCGGACAGGCAGCGCCACCGGACGGACACCGTGATCGGACAGCTACGGATGAGACCGGCGGCACGGCACGACCCGAGCCCCCACACGGGCCCGACCAACGCTTCCCCACCGGCACCGCCCTGGCCCCGGGACACGCCACCAGCGGTGGCTGGCCCCGGGCGACGTGGTACCGGTCAGCGGCCGGAAGGCCGTGCCGCCGGTGGTCAGCTCGCCCTGGCGGTGATCAGCGGCTGGTGCGGCAGGCCGAGCGACAGCTCGACCACCGCGACGAACCGTTCGGCGTCGGCGCGCAGATCGTCGGCCTCGACCGTGCTGACCACCCGCAGGCCCGCCTCGGCGGCGGATCTCTTGGCGGCACCGGCGGCGAACCGGTCCGCCCACTGCGACAGTTCCGGCGCCACGGCCGACAGCAGTGCCCACACGTTGGTGGGCCGGCGGCGCCGGGCCGGGGTGGGTCTGGCCCGGGACACCAGCACGGCCGCGGCCGCGCGCAGCGCGGCGAGATGGGCGGTGGCGTATCGCTGGCCGTCGGAGCGGGTCTCCGCCGCCTCGATCAGCCCGCGCCGGGCCAGCGCCAGCAACTCGTGGGCGGACCGGTGCGGCATCACGTGGGCGGGGATCGTCGGCAGCTCCGCCGCGGCGCGCCCGGCAACGGCCGGTGCCACGGAACCGGGCCTGTGCATTCTTGCCATGTCGGTTGTTCCCCTTCGCTCGCGATCGGTCCGGCAGTGAGCCGGTACGCCGACGGAGCCGGCGAAACCGGCTCGACGACGCAGCCGGCGAACCGGCAGACCCGGCGCAGCCGGCCCAGGCCGACCAAGCCGGCGCAGCCGACGAAGCGGCCGCGACAGCGCTGCATGCCGCGGTGGCGGACCACCGACCCGAGCCGCAGGGGAAGTGCGGCACCGGGCACCGGCCGGGCGGGCGGGATGCTTCCCCTCACCTCGCCCGGCCGACCGGCCGGCCACGGGCCCCGCCCACCCACCTGGGGGTCTGGTCGGCAGGCAGGACGGAGACCGCGCCTCTCGGGTCGGTGCCGCGATTCACCTCACCGAGAGCGTTCGAACACCTGTTCGAACACCGCTCCAGTAAAGCGCGTTTGCCGGCGGAGCGCAACAACCGGACCGGGCGACACGACCAGGCGCGCCCCTGGCGCCCGAAAAATCCGTTTCCCACCGTCTGATCAGGCTAGCCTTATTCGGACCTGCCGGCCGTTCGGAGGAGGTACCACCCATGGCCATGCCTGCCGGCAACGAGGGATGCCCGCACGTTCCGGAGATCCCGCTCCCGGACAGCTTCCGGTTCGACCCCGATCCGGAGTGGGCGCGGTTGCGCGAGCAGCAGCCGATCACCCGGGTACGCACCATCGCCGGCTCGGTGGTCTGGCTGGTCACCCGGTACGACGACGTGCGCACGGTGCTGACCGATCCGCGCTTCTCCCGGGCCGGCACGGTGGCGCCGGGTGCGCCCCGGGTGGCCGTGTCCTCGCCGCTGCCCGGCACGCTGCCGACCACCGATCCGCCCGCGCACACCCGGCTGCGCGGCCTGGTGTCGGGCGTGTTCTCGCGCCGGCGGATCGAGCAGCGGCGGGGCTGGATCGCCGGGCTGGCCGGCGACCTGGTGGACCGGATGGTCGCCGCCGGTGCGCCGGGCGACCTGCGCGCGGCGCTCGCCCTGCCGCTGCCGATCCAGGTGATCTGCGAGCTGCTGGGCGTGCCGTACGACGACCGCGACCGGTTCCGGGCCTGGACGGAGCTGGCGTACAGCCTGGTCCCGGCGCAGGCCGAGCAGGTGCAGGGGGCGATGGACGCGCTGACCGGCTACCTGGCCGGGCTGGTGGCGGACGGTCCGGGTGTCGGCGACGACATCCTGACCGAGCTGGCCGGCGACGCCGGCGACGACGCGCTCAGCACCGACGAGCTCGTCGCGTTCGGGATGAACCTGCTGGTCGCCGGGCACGAGACGACGGCGAACCAGCTCGCGAGCTTCGTCGCCACGCTGCTGCGCGAGCCGGCGCACTGGGACCGGCTGGTCGCCGAGCCGGAGCTGATCGAGACCGCGGTGGAGGAGTTGCTGCGGCACACCCGACTCAGCGAGGTCGGCCAGCTGCGGGTGGCCACCGTCGACGTACCGCTGGCCGGGGTCACGGTGCGCGCCGGCGACGGGGTGATGGCCGCGATCGCCGCCGCCAACCGGGATCCGCGCGCGTTCGACCGGCCGGACGAGGTGGTGCTCGATCGCGAACCCGGCCGGCACCTCGCGTTCGGCATCGGCCCGCACTTCTGTCTCGGCGCCCACCTGGCCCGGGTGGAGCTGCAGGAGGCGCTGCGGGCGTTGGCGGCGCGCTGCCCGCGGCTGCGGCTGGCCGTACCGGCGGAGCGGCTGCGCTGGCGGCACGTCCTGGTCAGCGGCGTCGAGGAGCTCCCGGTGACCTGGTGACCCGGCGACCCGGTGACCCGGTGCGGCAGCGGCCCGGGACGGACCGATCGTGGTGGGGTGGCCGGCGGCGTCGCCGGCCACCCCACGGGTCAGCGGGCCAGCCAGGCGCTGAACGCGTCCACCGTGTACGGCCGGCCGAGGAACCGCTCGACCAGCACCGCGGCGTCGTCGCTGCCGCCGGCGGCGAGCACCCGGTCGCGGTAGCGGCCGGCCACCTCCGCGTCGAACAGGTTGCCCGGATCGAACGCGGAGAACATGTCCTTCGCGATCACCAGCGACCACATGTACGTGTAGTACGCCGACGTGTAGCCGACCAGGTGGCCGAACCCGGCGTGGAAGTGGGTGCCGTCGATCGGGTCGAACGCGTCGACCCGCCGCTGCAACTGCTGGCTGAACGCGGTGATGTCGTCGACCTTCTCGTGATGCAGCAGGTACGACAGCGAGGTGTAGAACATCTGGGTGCGGGCGAAGTAGCCCTTGCCGAAGTCGTTGGCCTGCCGCATCCGCGCGACCAGCTCGGCCGGGATCGGCTCACCGGTCTCGTCCACCGCGAAACTGCCCAGCACCTCCGGGTCCCAGGCCCACTCCTCCAGCATCTGCGAGGGCGCCTCGACGAAGTCCCACTCGGTGGCCACGCCGGAGAACCGGCCCCAGCCGTGCCGGCCGGCCAGCACGTGGTGTACCAGGTGGCCGAACTCGTGGAACAGCGTCACCACCTGGGAGTGCTCCATCAGCCCGCGCGGGAAGTTGCACAGCAGCACGCCCTCCGGCAGCTGCCGGCCGGCGATCCCGGACACCAGCGGGAACATCGCCGCGTGCGAGAACTTGCCGGGCCGCGGGTGCAGGTCGAGGTGGATGCGGCCGAGCAGCTGCTCGCCGGCGTACACGTCGTAGCTGGCCACGTCGGCGTGCCAGGCGCCCGCGCCGGTCACCTCCTGGTACCGCAGGCCGAACAGCCGGCCGGTGACGGCGAGCAGCCCGGCCCGTACCGCCGGGAAGTCGAAGTAGCGGCGGACGTTCGTGGCGTCCACGTCGAACCGCTCGCGCCGGACCACCTCGGCGTAGTACGCGTTGTCGGCGGCGTCGATGCCGGTCGCCGCCGGGTCGTCGGCCCGCAACCGGTCCAGCAGCACCTGCCGGTCGCGGTCGGCCGGGCCCTGCGCCTCGGCGACGACCCGGTCGATGAACCCGGCGATCGCGGCGCCGGAGCCGACCATCTTGACCTCGGCGTCGTAGTCGGCCCAGTCGGCGTAGCCGAGCAGCTGGGCCTGTTCGGCGCGCACCGCGAGCAGTTCGGTCAGCACCGCGTCGTTGGCCGGCCAGGCCCGGTTGAGGAACTCGACGGTCAGCGCCCGGCGCGCGGCGGCGTCGGTGGCGAACGTCTTGAACGGCTGGTAGTCCGGGTACTCGGTGGTGACGGTGACCAGGCCGTCGGCGTCGGCCGGGTGCGCGGCCCGGTAGTCGGCGGGCAGCCCGGCCAGCCGCTCCGGCTCGATCCGGATCGACCGCACGTCGTCCCGGATGTTCTTGTCGAACCGCTGCCCCAGCTGCACCTGGCGCTCGGCGAGCGCGCGCAGCCGGTCGCGTACCTCGTCGGGCTGGTCGACGCCGGCCCGGCGGAAGTCGCGCAGGCTGCGCTCCAGCACCCGCCGGCCGGCGTCGTCCAGCGCGCCGGCGTCGACCGCGGCGAGCACCCGGTACAGCCGGGGATCCAGGCCGATCTCGGTGGCGAGCCGGTCCGCGTCCTGCTGGCAGGTCTCGGCGGCGGTGCGGACCGCCTCGTCCGGGTGGGTCTGCGCGAGCAGCTCGCCCAGCTGGGCCACGTTGTCGATGGCGACGCCGATGTCGTTCCACCGCGCCATGACCTCGGCCGGGTCGTCGGTGGCCGGGTCCTCGGCGGCGCGGGCGGCCAGCTGCTCGACGCCGGCGCGCGCCGCGGCCAGGTTGTCGGCCGCCCGACGCTGCACGAACGCGGCCCAGTCGGCGTCGGGTGCCGGCAGCGGCAACGGGTCTGGTGTCGTCGTGGTCTGCATTCGAGCACGGTAGCGCGCCCGCCACCGGCGACCGGATGTGTGTTCGCACCGCGTTTCGGGACGGACACCGGGCGCCGCTACTGCCAGAATGAGCCGGTACTGCCGCCACGAGGGCAGGGGACGCGATGCGGCTGAAGGTGGAGCCCAACTCGGCGCTGCCGCCGTACGAGCAGCTGCGCCGGCAGCTCGCGCAGCTGGCCGGCAGCGGTGAGCTGCCCGCCGGTACCAGGCTGCCGACGGTGCGCGCGCTCGCCGGCGAACTGGGACTGGCGGCGAACACGGTGGCCCGCGCCTACCGGGAGCTGGAGACCTCGGGCATCGTCGAGACCCGCGGCCGGGGCGGCACCTACGTGGCCGCCGGCGGCAACCACACCGCGCAGCGGGCGCGCGAGCTGGCCGACTCCTACGCGGTGCAGACCAGCCGGCTCGGGCTGACCGCCGAGCAGTCGCTGCGGTACGTGCGGGCCGCGCTCGGGTTGATCGACGTGCGGGCCGACCGGCACGCCGAGTGAGCCGTGCGGCAACGGTTCGTGGTTGATCCGCCCAAGGTACGGTCACAGCACAGCCGCGCCGGCTGCACCTCGATCCACCGGAAGGAACGGCCTGCCGCCATGACCCTCGTGCACTGGGCCCCGGAGGACCTGCTCGCCCGCATCGACGACGTCCTCACGGTGTACGCGGAGGCCATGGACTACCCGCCGGATCTGGTCGCGGCGCGGCGCGGTTTCGTCGCCGCGCACACCCACTACCGCGGCTTCCGGGCGGTGGCCAGCCTGGACAACGACGACCGGCTGCTCGGGTTCGGGTACGGCTACCGGTCCGGCACCGGGCAGTGGTGGCACGAGCAGGTCGCCTCGGGGCTGCCGGCGGAGGCGGCGAAGTTCTGGCTGGCGGACTGTTTCGAGCTGGTCGAGCTGCACGTCCGGCCGGACGCGCAGGGCCACGGCCGGGGGTACGCGCAGCTGACCGCGCTGCTCGACGGGGCCACCGAGGCCACCGTGCTGCTGTCCACGCCGGAGGCGCCGTACGAGTCGTCCCGGGCCTGGCGGCTCTACCGGCGCACCGGGTTCGTCGACGTGCTGCGGCACTTCCGCTTCCCCGGCGACGAGCGTCCGTTCGCGGTGCTGGGCCGCCGGCTGCCGCTGGAGGCGGGAATCTGACCGTTCCGGCCGACCGGGGCCGTCCTCGACGGTAAGAACAGCCCCATGGCAGGTGCATGCGGCGGTCGGCGCCGACCCGGACCGGGTGGGTGAGCGGGGATGGGGCGCTGGTTCCACGACTCGATCGTCGAAACCGGTCGGCTGCCGCTGTTCTGCTTCTTCTGCGGTTTCGTGGTCGGATTCCTGTTCATCCGGTTCAGCGTGCGGATGATCCGGGCCCAGGTGCGGTGGTGGCCGGGCAACGTGACCCCGGGCGGTACGCACATCCACCACGTCGTGTTCGGGGTGGTGTTCATGCTGGTCGGCGGCGTGATCGGGCTGGCGCTACCGGACAACCTGATCGGCTGGCGGGCCGGGGTCGCGGCGCTGTTCGGAATCGGCGCGGCGCTGGTGCTCGACGAGTTCGCGCTGATCCTGCACCTGGACGACGTGTACTGGGCGAAGGCCGGCCGGACCTCCATCGACGCGGTGTTCGCCGCGATCGCGGTGACCGGGCTGATCCTGTTGCGGGTCACCCCGATCGGGGTCAGCGACGTCAGCGACGCCCGCGCCCTGTACCCGGGACTCGGCGGCTGGCTGATCGGCGCCGGCTACACCCTGGTCAACCTGGCGCTGGTGGTGATCACCCTGCTCAAGGGCAAGATCTGGACCGGCCTGGTGGGCATCTTCATCCCGCTGCTGACCATCATCGGGGCGATCCGGCTCAGCCGCCCGGACGCGCCGTGGGCCCGCTGGCGGTACGGCAAGCGGCCGCGCAAGCTGCGGCGCGCCCGGCGCCGGGAGGAACGCATCCGCAAGCCGCTGATCCGGGCCAAGATCGCGGTGCAGGAGTTCGTCAGCGGCAAGCCCGACGCGGACCCGCCCGAGCCCGGGTCGGCCGCCGAACCCGCTGTCGAACCCGCCGCGGATGCGACGCAGTCGCCCGACGCCGAGCCGAACCGGCCGCGCGAACACTGACCCGCCGCCACCCGGCCACCGCCGAGGCGGCGCCCGCAACATGCCCGGCGGCGCGGTCGACGCACCCGGCGGGCGGCCGGAGGTGTCCGCCGGCCGGCGACGCGGGCAGCGGTCAGGCTGGTTCGGTGCCCGCGGGCGCCGCCAGCTCGTCGGCCAGCCCGGCGCCGAGCAGGGCGAAGGCACGGTCGGCGGCGTGCACCGCGGCCGGGTACCGGTCGTCCGCGCTGGTCCCGGCGACCACCGCCCGGTGGTTGCGCTCGGCGAGGGTCAGCTGCACCGCGTTGATCGCGGCGGCGGCGATCGCGGCCGTGACCTCGTCGACCCCGGCGGTACGCACCAGCGCGTCGGCCAGCGCCCGCTCGCTGCGCGCGGCGTACCGCAGCAGGTGTGCGGCGAGACTCGGGGTGCCGTAGATGATCTCGCGCAACCGCACCGAGTCCGGCTCGTCGCACAGCCCGGTGACCGGGTCCCGGGCGTCCAGCAGGGCGCGGTGGTGCGCGTGCAGGGCGGCCAGTGGTGGCTGGTCGCCGCGCTGCGCCACCACCCGGGCCGCCTCGTCCCGGTGATCGTCGATGCGGTCGAGGACCAGGTCCTCCTTGGTCGGGAAGTACGCGAACAGGGTCGGCTTGGAGATCTCGGCGGCGGCGGCGATGTCGGCGACCGACACCTTGTCGAAGCCGCGGTCGAGGATCAGCGCGATCGCGGCGTCCGAGATCGCCTGCCGGGTGCGCCGCTTCTTGCGCGCTCGCAGCCCCTCGGTGTCCGTGTCCATGGCGCGATCATATCCCGCACGTGACCAAGGCAGAAAACTATCTTGGACAAAAACTTGACTTGGTAAATCCAACGAGCCACGATGGGGCTCGCGGCCGCAGGGGCCGCAGCCGAAACGTGGGGGACGCGCGACATGATCGAGATCGAGGGCAACGACGCCGAGGTGGTCGTGGTGGGGGCCGGACCCACCGGGCTGATGCTCGCCGGCGAGCTGGGGCGCGCCGGGGTGCGCACCCTGGTGCTGGACGCCGCCACCGAACGCAGCCGGCAGTCCCGCGCCGGCTCCATCCAGCCGCGTACCGCCGAGGTGCTCGACGCGCGCGGGCTGCTCGACCCGCTGCTGGCCGGCCGTCCGCCCGCCGGCACCGTCGGCGGGCACCTCGCCGGCCTGCCGGTGCCGCTGGACTACCGGCCCTGGCAGACCCGCTGGCCGCACCCGGTGACGATGCCGCAGTACGACCTGGAGGTGTTCCTGGTCGAGCGGCTCGCGGCGCTGCCGACGGTACGGCTGCGCACCGGCTGCGCGCTCACCGAGCTGACCGCCGACGACGACGGCGCCACCGTGGTGGCCTCCGACGGCACCCGGCTTCGCGCCGCGTACCTGGTGGGCTGCGACGGCGCGCACAGCCGGGTCCGGGCCGCGACGGGTGTCGCGTTCTCGGGCCGTTCCGGGCGGTACGGGATGGTCGCGAGCGACATCACGCTGACCGGCCCGGACCTGGCCGGGCTGCCGCACCGGCTGGAGCACTTCAGCCAGGCGGTCCGCGCCCACGGCGAGCAGCAGGCGCTGCTGTCACCGCTGCGCGACGGGGTCTGGCGGTTCCTGTTCGGCGGCCCGGACCAGCAGGGCGTGCCCCGGGACGTGCCGGTCACCGAGACCGAGATCGCGAAGGCGCTGCAGATCGCCTGCGGCGACGGGCTGCGGCTGACCGGGGTGCGCCACGCGTCGCGGTTCTCCGACGCCTCCCGCCAGGTCGAGCGGTACCGGCTGGGTCGGGTGCTGCTCGCCGGCGACGCGGCGCACATCCACCTGCCCGCCGGTGGCCAGGGCATCAACCTCGGCATCCAGGACGCGATGAACCTCGGCTGGAAGCTCGCCGCCCACCTGCGCGGCGACGCCGGCGACGCGCTGCTGGACAGCTACCACGACGAGCGGCATCCGGTGGCCGCCCGGGTACTCGCCAACACCCGCGCCCAGGGTGTCCTGATGAGCCCGGCCGACCCGGACGTCGCCGACGTCCGGGACCTGCTCACCGACCTGCTGCGGCTGCCCGCCGCGAACCGGCGGGTGGCCGGGACGATCTCCGGGCTGGACGTCCGGTACGGGCCGGGCGACGCCGCCGAACCGCTGCTCGGCGCCCGGCTGCCGGACGTGGCGCTGCACACCGGTGCCGGACCGACCCGGGTGGCGGAACTGCTGCGTACCGGCCGCGGGCTGCTGCTGGAGTTCGCCGATCCGGGCCGGGCGCCCGCCGGCTGGGCGGACCGCGTCGACACCGTCGCCGCGTGTCCCCGGCCCGACGACGGGCTGTCCGGTGACCCGGTCGAGCTGCCCGGCGCGGCACTGGTCCGGCCGGACGGGCACGTCTGCTGGACCGACCGCACCGGCGACGACCTGACCGGCGCGCTGACCCGCTGGTTCGGCCCGGCCCGCTGACCCCCGCTCACCCGGCGGCGCCGGAGCGCGCGGAGGGCGGAGTCAGCCCAGGTCGCGGCCGACCGCGGCGAACAGCTGGACGAACCCGACCACCCCGAGCAGCAGCCAGATCGATACCGCCACGGTGCCGGCGCCGGCCGCGAGGGTGTCCGACAGCCCGCCGGACACCCCCACCAGCGCGAGTCCGAGCGCGCTGACCAGCACCCGGACCGGCCGCTCGGCCAGGCTGGTGACCGCGTGGCCGGACAGCCCGGCGGCGGTGGCGCGGGCCCGCAGGTACTCGTGCAGCAGGGCCAGGCAGGCGGTCAGCGCGACCAGCCAGCCGGGCACGCCGACCAGCCAGAACGCCACCAGCCAGGCGGTTTCGCCGAGCCGGTCGAGGACCGCGTCGTACACGTAGCCGAACCGGGTGACGCGGCGCGCCACCACCGCGACCGCGCCGTCCAGGCTGTCCAGTACGCCGGCGAGCGCGACCAGGCCGCCGGCCACCACCGGCCACCGGCCGTGCTGCGCCGCCACCGCCGGTACGAACAGGCAGCAGACCAGGCCGAGCACCGTCACCGCGGCCGGGCTGACGCCGATCCGGGCGAGCCCGCGGGCCGACCGGTAGGTGAGGTAGAACCAGCCGCGCACCGGGAACGCGGCGGCCTGCGGGTCGTAGCCGCCGTGCAGCGCCTTCCACCGGGTCGCGTAGCCGACCCAGTCGGTCTGGACTCCCCCGCCGGCCACCATCGCGGCCGCTACCGGTCCATCGCCATCAGCCGCCAGCGGCGACGGTCGGCAGCGCCAGGTTGTGCCACACCTCGCGGGTCGCGGTGGACCTGTTCAGCGTGTAGAAGTGGATGCCCGGCGCGCCGCCGGCGAGCAGCCGCTCGCACAGCCGGCTGGCCTGCTCGACACCCAGCTGCCGGACCGCCTCCGGGTCGTCGGCGACCCGCTCGAACTCGGCCGCGAGCGCCGGCGGGAACGGCGCACCGGACATCTGCTCCGAGCGCTCCACGATGCCCATCCGGGTCACCGGCATGATGCCGGCGAGGATCGGCACGTCGCAGCCGGCCGCGGCGACCCGGTCGCGCAGCCGGAAGTAGTCGTCGGCGTCGAAGAACATCTGGGTGATCGCGAAGTCGGCGCCGGCCCGGCACTTGTCGATGAAGTACCCGGTGTCGCTGGCCACGTCGGGCGAGCGCGGATGCCGGTAGGGGAAGGCGGCCACCCCGACCGAGAAGTCGCCGGCCTCACGGATCAGCCGGACCAGGTCGGCCGCGTAGTCGACGCCGTCGGGATGCCGGACCCACTCCCCCATCGGGTCGCCCGGCGGGTCGCCGCGCAGCGCGAGCAGGTTGCGCACCCCGGCCTCGGCCAGCCGGCCGACCAGGTTGCGCAGCTCGGCGACGGAGTGGTTGACCGCGGTCAGGTGCGCCATCGGGGTCAGCGTCGTCTCGGTGGCGATGCGTTCGGTGATCTCCACGGTGCGGCCACGGGTGGACCCGCCGGCCCCGTAGGTGACCGACACGAACGACGGGTGCAACGGCTCCAGCTCCCGGATCGCCTGCCAGAGCAACTCGTTGCCGCGTTCGGTCTTGGGCGGGAAGAACTCGAACGAGAACGTCGGCGCCGCCACACGCACCAACTGCCCGATGGCGGGATCGCCACCGGGCATCACCGAAGGGGTACCGAGTGCCACCCGGTCACTGTACCGGCCGGGTACGCGCCGCGCGGCCGTTGCCGGATCGGACATGTCGCCGACGCCGCCTGACACCGTACCGATCGGCCAGCCGGGACCGCGGGTCTCACGGCGGCACCCGGATCGAGACGGTGGGTCGGCCGGCGGTCACCAGCCGACCCGGGTCGGGATACCGTGCAGCCAGGCGACCGGCCGGTTGCGGCCGCCGTACCAACCACCGGCGGGTCGAGCCGCCACGATCGGGGGGACAGCCCAGGTGCCCACGGTGCCCGCCACCACCTCGGCCGCGTTGCGCACGCGCATCGAGTCGGCGCTGCGCGACTTCCTCGCCGGCCAACGCGAGCGGCTCACCGGGATCGACCCGCAGCTCGACGACATCTGCGCGGCCGTCGAGGCGTTCGTCCTCGGCGGCGGCAAGCGGCTGCGCCCCACGTTCGCGTACTGGGGCTATCGCGGTGCCGGCGGCGTCGACGACGACGCGGCGGTCACCGCGTTCGCGTCGCTGGAGCTGCTGCAGGCGTGCGCGCTGATGCACGACGACGTGATGGACTCCTCCGACACCCGGCGCGGCGAGCCGGCCGTGCACCGGCGCTTCGCCGCGCTGCACGAGCAGCACCGGTGGTCCGGCGAGGCAGCCGGTTTCGGTACCGCGGCCGCGATCCTGCTCGGCGACCTGTGCCTGGGCTGGTCGGCCGAGATGTACGACGGGTCCGGGGTGCCGGCGCCCCGGCTCGCCGCCGGCCGCGAGGCGTACCACCTGATGCGTACCGAGGTGATGGCCGGCCAGTATCTCGACGTGCTGGCGCAGGCGGACGTGGCGCACTCGTCCCGGGACCGCGCCGAGCGGGTCGCACGGTACAAGTCGGCGAAGTACACGGTGGAACGGCCGCTGCTGCTCGGCGGCCGGCTGGCCGGTGCCGACGGCGCCACCCTCGCCGCGTACTCGGCGTACGGGCTGCCGCTGGGTGCGGCGTTCCAGCTGCGCGACGACGTGCTCGGGGTGTTCGGCGATCCCGCGCGGACCGGCAAGCCCGCCGGTGACGACCTGCGCGAGGGCAAGCGCACCTACCTGGTGGCCGCCGCGTACGAGGCGACCACGCCGGCCGGTCGCGCGGTGCTCGACGCCCGGCTCGGTACCGCCGATCTGGACGCCGACGGGGTGGCGGCGCTGCGCGGGCTGATCGTCGAGACCGGCGCGCTGGACGACACCGAACGCCGGATCGAGCAGCTCACCGCGGTCGCTCTGGACGCCCTCGCCGGTGCCCCGATCGAGCCGCAGCCGGCCGAGGTGCTCACCGCCCTCGCCGCCGCCGCGACCGCACGCACCTCCTGATCGCCCGGACCTGCCCGCCCGGCCCGTCGGGCTGCTGATCGGCCGGCGCCGGTAGCGGTTTCCCGGCGAGCACCGGTTGCGGCGCCCGGCGAGACCGCGCCGAGCCGGGTCAGCGGGCGGCCGGTGCCCCGATGGTGGGCATGCCGAGCAGCACGCCCGGGGTGCTCGGGGTGCGACCCGCCTCGGCCGCGTCGCCGGCGGCGGTACGCCGGTGCGAGGTCACCGGACCGTCGGCGACCAGGTGGTGTGGTGCGCCGTAGCTGATCGTGGTGGTGACCACGTCGCCGGGGCGGATCCCCTCGGCGCCGGTGAAGTGCACCAGCCGACCGTCCCGGGCCCGGCCGGACAGCCGCCCGGTGGCCTGGTCCTTGCGGCCCTCGCCGACCGCGACCAGCACCTCGACCTCGCGCCCCTCCAGCGTGCGGTTCTCCGCCCAGGAGATCTCGTCCTGCAGCGCGACGAGCCGCTCGTACCGCTCCTGGACGACCGGCTTCGGCACCTGGTCGGCCATGGTCGCGGCCGGGGTGCCGGGCCGGATCGAGTACTGGAAGGTGAAGGCGGAGGCGAACCGGGCCTCGGCGACCACGTCGAGGGTGGCCTGGAAGTCCTGCTCGGTCTCGCCGGGGAAGCCGACGATGATGTCGGTGGTGATCGCCGCGTCCGGCATCGCCTCGCGCACCCGGCGCAGGATGTCGAGGTAGCGGCCGGACCGGTAGGAGCGGCGCATCGCCTTGAGCACCGCGTCGGACCCGGACTGCAGCGGCATGTGCAGCTGGTGGCAGACGTTGGGCGTCTCGGCCATCGCCGCGATCACGTCGTCGGTGAAGTCGCGCGGGTGCGGGCTGGTGAACCGGACCCGCTCCAGCCCGTCGATGTCGCCGCAGGCGCGCAGCAGCTTGCCGAACGCCTGCCGGTCGCCGAACTCCACGCCGTAGGAGTTGACGTTCTGGCCGAGGAGCGTCACCTCCAGCACGCCCTGCTCGACCAGGGCGCGTACCTCGGCGAGCACGTCGCCGGGCCGCCGGTCGGTCTCCTTGCCGCGCAGCGACGGCACGATGCAGAAGGTGCACGTGTTGTTGCAGCCGACCGAGATCGACACCCAGCCGGCGTAGGCGGACTCGCGCCGGGCCGGCAGCGTGGACGGGAACACCTCCAGCGATTCGAGGATCTCCACCTCGGCCGCCTCGTTGTGCCGGGCCCGCTCCAGCAGCGTCGGCAGCGACCCGACGTTGTGGGTACCGAAGACGACGTCGACCCACGGAGCCCGCCTGACGATCTCGCCGCGGTCCTTCTGCGCCAGGCAGCCGCCGACGGCGATCTGCATGCCCGGGTGCGCGTCCTTGGTGGGCCGCAGGTGGCCGAGGTTGCCGTACAGCCGGTTGTCGGCGTTCTCCCGCACCGCGCAGGTGTTGAACACGACCAGGTCCGGGGTGTCCGCCTCCGGAGCCTGGACGTACCCGGCGGATTCCAGCAGGCCGGCGATCCGTTCGGAGTCGTGCACGTTCATCTGGCAGCCGTACGTGCGGACCTGGTACGTGCGGGCGGCGGCTGGGGTGTCCACGGCGATACTCATCTCGACTGCAGCACTCATCTCAATCGACCAGGGTAGCCGCGCGCGACGGCGCCGATCCCGGCACGTCCACGGCGGCCCGCCGGGCCCGCACGCCCCTACCCGACGGGTACGGACCGGACTCGGCCGACCACGGAAGGCGAGAACTCCCGCCGTCGTGCCCCTTTTGCCCGGTCACTTGGACACAAACAGCGCCCGTTACCGCGCCGTGACACCAGTCACCGCGTGCCGTGCCGGTCGGTACCGTTACAGTTGCCGCCACGGTGCAAGGCAAGCAGACGGAAAAACGCCATCCAGATCGCCGAACCCCCGCACGATTGAGGACGAAGCAGTGGACACCCAGACCGAGGCCACCACTCCCGAGCCGACCGAGCCGCCGACCGCCGGCGAGCCGCTGGTCGTGCTGGACGGCGTCAACAAGTGGTTCGGCCCCCTGCACGTGCTCCAGGACATCAACCTGACGGTGCACACCGGCGAGGTCGTCGTGGTGATCGGCCCGTCCGGTTCGGGCAAGTCGACGCTGTGCCGGGCGATCAACCGGCTGGAGCCGATCGACCAGGGCACGATCACCGTCGACGGCTCGGTGCTGCCGGAGGAGGGCAAGGCGCTCGCCCGGCTGCGCAGCGAGGTCGGCATGGTCTTCCAGTCGTTCAACCTGTTCGCGCACAAGACGATCCTGGAGAACGTCACGCTCGGCCCGGTGAAGGTGCGCCGGGAGAAGTCCGACCTGGTGCGCGAGCGCGCGATGGGCCTACTGGAGCGGGTCGGCGTCGCCAACCAGGCGGAGAAGTACCCGGCCCAGCTGTCCGGTGGCCAGCAGCAGCGGGTGGCGATCGCCCGGGCGCTCGCGATGCAGCCGAAGGTGATGCTGTTCGACGAGCCGACCAGCGCGCTCGATCCGGAGATGATCAACGAGGTGCTGGACGTGATGACCTCGCTGGCCCGCGAGGGCATGACGATGATCGTGGTCACCCACGAGATGGGCTTCGCCCGCCGGGCGGCGAACCGGGTCGTGTTCATGGCCGACGGCCAGATCGTCGAGCAGGCCACCCCGGACGAGTTCTTCACCAACCCGCAGTCGGAGCGGGCCCGCGACTTCCTGTCGAAGATCCTGACGCACTGACGGCGTCGTGGTCGGCGGTGCGACGCACCCGCCGACGGTTCCCGTGACGGTGCGCGACGGCCAGGGCCGTCGCGCATCTCCCCATCCAAGAGAGGCACTGATGAAACTGAAGCGACTCCTCGCGGTCGCCGTCATCGGCTCGCTCGCGCTCGGCACCGTCGCCGCGTGCGGTGGCAGCAAGCTGGACGACAAGACCAAGAAGGACAAGGCCGCCTCCGGGTCGTACACCATCGTCAAGGACCCGAAGTTCGCCGCGGGCTCGACGATGGACAAGATCCACAAGGCCAAGCACATCAAGATCGGCGTCAAGTTCGACCAGCCCGGCATCGGCTACAAGAACCCGACCAGCGGCAAGGTCGAGGGGTACGACATCGAGATCGGCAAGATGATCGCCGGTCAGCTCGGTCTGGACTACAACGACAACAAGCAGGTCGAGTTCGTCGAGACGGTGTCCAAGAACCGGGAGACGTTCCTGGAGAACGGCACCGTTGACCTGGTGATCGCGTCGTACTCGATCACCGACGAGCGCAAGCAGCTGGTCGGGTTCGCCGGTCCGTACTACGAGACCGGTCAGGACATGCTGATCCGCAAGGCGGACAAGGACAAGATCAAGACGCCGGACGATCTGGCCGGCAAGAAGGTCTGCTCGGTGACCGGCTCGACCCCGCTGGCCAACATCGAGAAGAACTACCCGAAGGCCAAGCCGGTCGCGCTGGCGCAGTACTCCGACTGCGTCACCCAGCTGCAGAACTCCACCGTCGACGTGCTGACCACCGACGGCGCGATCCTGCTCGGCTACGCCGCCCAGGACCCCGACCACCTGATGGTCGTGGGCAAGCCGTTCTCCACCGAGAAGTACGGCATCGGGATGAACAAGGACCGCACCGACCTGCGGAAGTGGATCGACGACCGGCTGGACGCGTCCTTCTCCGACGGCAGCTGGAAGAAGGCCTACGACCTGACGCTGGGCAAGTCCGGCTCCGAGGCGCCGAACCCGCCGACCCTCGACCGCTACTGACCGATCGCGGACCGGGCCGGCGCCATCGCGCCGGCCCGGTTCGCGTCACCGCCCCGTGGAGGACACGTGGTTCTCGCCGAAACCGCCGGTGCAGCCACCGGCGGCCTGGAATTCCTGTGGCAACAGCGCGGGCCGTTCTTCAGCGGCCTGCTCGGCACCGTCGAACTGTCCGTCGTCGCCGGCATCCTCGCCACCATCATCGGACTGATCGTCGCCGCCATGCGGGTGTCGCCCATCCCCGCGCTGCGGGTGGCCGGTACCGCCTGGTCCGGCTTCTTCCGCAACACCCCGCTGACCCTGGTCTTCCTCGCCACCTCGGTGGTACTGCCGCTGGTCGGCATCCGGTTCGCCTGGGCCGACGCGATCGGCGTCGACACGTTCTTCATCTTCGCCGTGATCGCGCTGTCCACCTACACCTCCTGCTTCGTCGCCGACGCGATCCGGTCCGGCTTCAACGCGGTACCGGTCGGGCAGGCCGAGGCGGCCCGCGCGGTGGGCATGACGTTCGGCCAGACGCTGCGGCTGGTGGTGCTGCCGCAGGCGCTGCGGTCCGTGCTGCCGCCGCTGGCCAGCATGTACATCGCGATGATCAAGAACTCCGCGATCGCCGAGTTCTTCAACGTCGGTGAGCTGACCAGGTTCTTCGACGACCAGGTCCGGGACCACCCCGAGCACCTGTACGCCGAGTTCATCGCGGTGGCGGTCGGCTACATCGTGCTGACGCTGCTGGTGTCCGGCGCGTTCAACCTGGCCGAGCGGCGACTGGCGGTGTCTCGATGACAAGCGTGCTGTACGACAACCCCGGGCCCGCCGCGCGCCGCCGGGTCCGGTTCTGGACCGCGGTGAGCGTCCTGGCGCTGGCCGCGGTCGTCGCGTTCGTGATCTGGCAGGTGGCCCGCAAGGGGCAGCTGTCGGCCGCGATGTGGAGCCCGTTCGCCGACCCCGGACTGTGGCGTCAGCTGTTCGACTCGCTGTTCGCCACGATCAAGGCGGCGCTGCTGTCGATCGTGCTCGCGCTGGTACTGGGGGCGGTCCTCGCCACCGGCCGGCTGTCCGACCGGGCCTGGCTGCGCTGGCCGGCGTTCGTGGTGATCGAGTTCTTCCGCGCCGTTCCGCTGCTGCTGCTGATCCTGTTCGGCCTGTTCACCTGGGGCCCGCCGCTGTCGTTCATCGGTACCGCGATCGGCGCCACCCCGCCGGACGCGTTCGCCGCGCTGGTGGTCGGCCTGACCCTGTACAACGGGTCGGTGCTGGCCGAGGTGTTCCGGGCCGGCATCAACGCGGTACCGCGGGGCCAGTCCGAGGCCGCGTACGCGCTGGGCATGCGCAAGACCGCGGTGATGCGGATGATCCTCGCCCCGCAGGCGATCCGGATGATGCTGCCGGCGATCGTCGCGCAGTGCGTGGTGGCGCTGAAGGACTCGGCACTCGGCTTCATCGTCGGCTACCAGGAGCTGCTGAGCTTCGGCAAGCGGATCTACCAGGGCGGCGCCGACATCTGGGAGCTGCCGCAGCCGCCGGTGGTCACCACGCTGATCGTGGTCGTCGCCATCTACATCGTGATCAACCTGCTGCTGTCCTGGCTGGCCGCCTGGCTGGAGCGGCGGATGTCGCGCTCCCGTAAGCTGGCCGCGGCACCGCTGACCGCGATGCAGACCGGTGAGGAGCCGGTCGCGGCCGGCCCGCTCGGCGGCGGCGAACCGCCGAAGTAACACCGCACCACTCCGGTACGACTCGGCGCCCCTGTCGGTGACAGGGGCGCCGAGTGCCGTCCGGCCGGGGGCCGGTCGCGGTGGGATCGTTCCGCCGCCGGGTCGCCGTCAGGCCGCCAGCGCCGGCTCGGGCATCCGCTCGCCGAGGACCTGGGCGTAGATCTCCTCGTACCGCCGCAGGGTCGCGGGCACCGCGTGCTGCTCGACCCGGCGCCGGCCCGCCGCACCCATCCGGACCCGCAGCTGCGGGTCGGCGGCGAGCATGCCCAGCCGGGAGGCGAGCCCGGCCACGTCGCCCGGCTGGTACAGCCAGCCGTTGTCGCCGTTGTGCACCAGGTGCGGCAACGCCATCGCGTCCGCAGCGACCACCGGTCGGCCGGCGGCCATCGCCTCCATCGTCACCAGGCTCTGCAGCTCGGCGATGCCGGGGATGCAGAAGATGTCGGCCCGCTCGTACGCGGCCGGCAGCTCCTCGTCCGGCACGAACCCGCTGAACCGGACCCGGTCGCCGACACGCAGGTCGGCGGCGAGCCGCTGCCACTCGTCCCGGCGCGACCCGGTGCCCACCAGCTCGACGTTCAGCGGCAGCGCCGCCGGCAGCAGCGCGAGCGCCCGGATCAGCTCGTCGACCCGCTTCTCGGCGTCCAGCCGGCCGACGAACAGCACCGTCGGCACCTCCGCGTCCGGCGCCCGGCGGGCCGCGAACCGGTCCAGGTCGATCCCGCAGGAGACCGCCTCGGCGTGCTCGATCCCGTTCTCCTGCAACAGCTCCACCGCCCGCTGGGTCGGTGCGGTGACCGCCACCGCGCGGTGGAACACCTTCGCCGCGTCCCGCCAGGCCGCCGACCGGGCCGCGTCGTGCAGCGCGCGCGGCAGCCGCAGGTAGCCGAACAGGTTCTCCGGCATGAAGTGGTTGGTCGCCACCAGCGGCACCCGGTGCCGGTTCGCCGCCACCGACAGCGCCCGGCCGATCAGCATGTGCGACTGGATGTGCACCACGTCCGGCGCCAGCTCCGCGATCAGGTCGTCGGCCGCCGCGTTCGCCTGCCACGGCGGGCAGAATCGGAACGTCGGGTGGAACGGCGTGCGCCGCGCCCGCACCCGGTGCACGAACACACCGTCCATCATGGACACTCCAGCGGCCCCGTCCGGAGACGGCGCCAGCACGTGCACCTCGTGCCCGCGCGCCGCCAGCCCCGTCGCCAGCCGGTACGAGAACCGCGCCGCACCGTTGACGTCCGGTACGAACGTGTCCGCACCGACCACGATGCGCCGAGCCGCACTGTCGACACCATTCACCGTCTGCTCCCTCGTCCGCGACGGCGCCGTCGCCGTCGTCCCCGATCCGTTCGATCCGCCCGCTCCCGGCGCCCGCGCCGGTATCCGCTGCGTTGCCTCGTTCTCGGCGTCCGGTGCGCCTCCACGGCGCGCCATGACCCCCCGTCGTCCGGTCAGCTCCCGCCCCCCGGCCGGCGCCGGTGCTGCCGGCTCGCCGACCAGCACGCCCGGTTCCCCGCCGTCGCGCACCGTTCGCGGCGCGGCATCCGGGTGGAACCTGGCCAGCAGCACCACGCCACCGGCCGCCACCAGCGCCAACGCCACCTGACCGGCCACCGTCGCCGGCGACATCGCGGCGCCCTCGCCCAGCAGCACCGCACCGACCAGTACCGCGAAGAACGGGTCGGCCATGGTCAGGCACGCCACCACCACGGTCGGCGGCCCCGACGCGTAGGCGAGCTGGATCAGCGCGCCGCCGACCAGCAGCGCCACCACCAACCCGATCAGGACCAGCACCGGCGTCGCGCCGACGCCGCCGACCAGCAGCCGCTGCACGACCACCCGCGTCGACACCGACACGAACCCGTACGCGAGGCCGCCGGCAGTGGCGAGCGCCAGGCACCGCGCCCGGCCCCGTACCAGCGGCGCCAACGCACCCAGTACCGCCACGCCCGCCGCGGCGAGCAGCGCGGTGCGGCCGATGGCCACGTCCGAGATCACGGTGTCCCGGGCCTGCCCCGAGGTGAGCAGGACGAACCCGCCCACCGCCGCGGTCGTCGCACCGATCGCGGTCAGCGTCACCCCGCCCGGCCAGCGCCGGGCCGAGACCGCCGAGAGCGCCGCGACCAGTACCACCGCGAGCACGCCCAGCGGCTGCACCACGCTGAGCGGTGCCAGCCCCAACGCCGCCGAGTGCAGCCCGGCACCGACCCCGATGAGCAGCAGGCCGCCGAACCAGCGGCGCTGCCGTACCAGCCGGCCGAGCCGGCCGCGGCCCGGTGCGCACGCCGTGCGCACCGCGGCATGCTGCACGTGCGCGGCCAGCGCGTACGCCACCGCTCCCGCCAGCGCCAACACGATCGCCAGCACGGTCATCGCGCCACCTCCGCCTCGGCCGTACCGATCGCGACCGCCACCGGTGCCGGCGCGCTGGAGGTTCCGAGGCGGAACAGCCGCGCCGCCACCACGACCACCAGTGCCAGTTCCGGCGCCAGTACCAGCCGTTCGAGCAGTCCCTGCATCCCCACCAGCGCATCGCCGCCCGGGAACGGGACCCCGAACAGCGGCAGGTAGCTGGTCAGGAATCCGGCGAACAGCGCGATCGCGGTCCATGCCAGCCAGCGCAGCGGCCGGGCCACCGCCTGCCACCGGTCCCGTCGGGAGCCCGCCACCAGCGTCAGCACCGCGACCGGTACCGCACCGAACAGCAACCCCCCGGCGAGCTTGTGCACCAGGCCGGTCGTGGTCACCGGCGCGCCGGTCACGTCGGCCGGGAACAACCCGATCAGTGCCGACCCCAGCGCCGCCACCGCGACCAGTACCCCGGTCCACCGGCCGGCGGCGCCCGCGACGAGCAGCGCCCGCCGCAACACCATCAGCCCGGCGGCGAGAACCAGCACCGCGATCGGCAGCAGCACCGAGCCGACCGACGTGAACACGTAGTCGCTGACCATGCCGTGCACCGGATCGACTCCGGTCGCGCCGTGCAGGTAGCCGATCAGCAGGACGGCGAGACCGACCAGGGACAGGGACAGCACCGCGGCACCAGGTACCGATCGCACCGTCTCACCCCCGGCCGTGTCCCCCGCGGTTCCGGCCGTTCCGGCACCGCCAGTTACACGGTCACATCCGGGATCGGCGGACACACTGCCGTGAGCACCTGAATCGGACCTGACGGCAGCCGCAGCCGCGAGGTGGGGCTGGCCACAGTGCGCGGCTTCGGCCCGACGCGCCACCCCAGCCCCGGCCGGATGCGCGGGCACGGCAGCGGACTGGCGCGCGGGCGCGGTAGCGGCCCGGCGTGCGGGCGCGGTGGCG
>NZ_BOPO01000010.1 GCF_017312725.1 Actinocatenispora comari
CCGGAGCCGACCACCAGCCGCACCTGGCGCAGGTCGCGGCCGGGACCGCGGCTGCCGTCGGCGCGGCGCTGCCCGCGGGCGTGCCGGCGCAGCGCGACGTGCAGCGCGAGGCCGGCGAGCCGCCGGTCGAGGTCGCGCTCGGCGGCGCTGTCCGGCAGCAGGCCCGGCTCGGCGGCCCGCCGGTCGGCACCGGGGGCGAACGCCGCGACCGCATCGTCGGACAGCAGCCGTTCGTCCCGGGCGGCGGCGAGGATGCCGGGGGCGTTCCAACGCATCCCGAGGTCGCCCTCGACCGTACGGGAGCGCCACAGGGTGCCGGCGACCTCGCGGCGCGGCCCGTCGCGTTCGGCGTCGGGGACCAGCACCGAGTACACGTCGGTGGTGGCGCCGCCGACATCGACGGCGAGGATCTCACCGGCCGCGGGAATCTCGGCGGCGCCGTCGGCGAGCAGCTCCACCCCGGCCAGTACGGCGTCGGGGGTGGCGGCCCGCACCAGCCGCGGGAACCGCGCACCGCGGGACAGCTTCTTGCCGCCGATCACGTGCGACAGGAACACCTGCCGGATCGCGGCACGGGCCGGCGCCGGGTGCAGCTGCCCGATGCGGGGCAGCACGTTGTCGGTGACGGTGACCGGTACCCCGGCGTCGGCCAGCCGGTGTCGCACCGTCTCGGCGGCGTCGGCGTTGCCGGCGACCACCACCGGCACCCGCAGCCTGGTGCCGGCCAGCCGCGCCGCGTTGTGCGTGAGCACCTGCGCGTCGCCGCCGTCGGTACCGCCGACCAGCAGCACCACGTCGGGCTTCGCGGCCCTCAGCGTCCGCACCCCGGCGGCGTCGAGCGGGCCGGCGGCGACGTGCACGACCCGGGCGCCGGCCGACAGCCCGACCCGGTGCCCGGCATCGGCGGTGACCAGCGGCTCGTACCCGACCACGGCCAGGCGCAGGCCTCCCCCGGCCGAGGAGCACACGTACTGCGCCGACAGGTCGGCGCCGGGCAGCTGCTCGGCCAGCCCGGCCAGGCAGGCGTCGTAACCGTGCAACACGTCGGTGTCGACGGTGGTGCGGTGTTCGGCGGTGGCCGCCACCGTACCGGTGGCGAGGTCGACGGCGAGCAGCTTGGTGTAGGTGGAGCCGACGTCGCCGCACACCGCGACCGCCTCGGCGCCACGCGGCGGGTGCCCGGTGGTCTCGGCACCACCGCGGCGCTCGGTGGTCTCGGTGCCACCCCGGCGCCGGGTGGTCCCGGCGCCGGACCGAGGCCTGGGCTCCGCGGGGGTGGCGCCGGTCCCCGGCCCGCCGGCGGGCGACGGGCGGCGGGGCTCGGTCACGGGACGACGACGGTGCCGGTGGCGGTGACCGCGACGACCGGCTCGGCCAGCGCCTCGGCGGCCGACTCGCCCCGGTCCGGGCGGCCCCGGCACACCACCCGGGAGGCGAACTCGATGCGCCGCGAGCGGCGGCCGCGGGCGATCAGGGTGGCGGTGACCTCCAGGACGTCGCCGGCCCGTACCGGGGCGCGGAACTGCACGTCGTCGTAGGAGGCGAACAGCCCCTCGTCGCCGTCGGTACGGATGCACAGCTCGGTGGCGGCGTCGCCGAACAGGCCCAGCGAGTACGCCCCGTCGACGAGGTTGCCGGCGTAGTGGGCGTGGCTGGCCGGCACGTACCGACGGTGTACGACGGTGACCTGGTCGGCGGGTGCCAGCGGCTCAGGCATGCACGGTCTCCTTGGCGCGGTCGCGGCGGGTGATCAGGGCGTCGACGAGGTAGGACGCGACCTCGCCCGGGGTGGTGGAGCGGCCGAAGATGCGGTCGACGCCGAGCTCGCCGGACATCAGCTCGTCGAACCGCGGCCCGCCGGCGACCAGCAGCGGCCGCTTGTCGGCGCCGAACGCCTCCCGGAACGCCGCGGACGCCTCCCGCGTGTTGTGCAGGTGCGCGTCGCGTTGCGTGACGACCTGGGAGATCAGCACCGCGTCGGCGCGTTCGGCGCGCGCGGCCTCGACCAGGTCGGGCACCGCGACCTGGGCGCCGAGGTTGACCACCCGCATCTCCCGGTAGTACTCCAGCCCCTTGTGGCCGGCGGTGCCCTTGATGTTGAGGATGGCGTCGATGCCGACGGTGTGCGCGTCGGTGCCGATGCAGGCGCCGACCACGACCAGCTTGCGGCGCAGCTTCTTGCGGATCGTCTGGTTGACCGCCGCGGCGCTCAGCTCGGGGAAGTCGCGCTCCACCACCTGCACCGTCGACACGTCGACCAGGTGCTTGACCTGCCCGTACACCACGAAGAAGGTGAAGTCGGGGCCCATCGCCTTGGCGTGGACCAGCATCGCCGGGTCCATGCCCATCTTGCCGGCGAGCTGCAGCGCGGCCCCCTCGGCCCGCTTGTCGTGCGGTACCGGCAGGGTGAACGACAGCTGCACCATCCCGTCGCCGGTGGTGTCGCCGTACGGGCGGACGATCTGGTGTTGCGGCTCGGTCATGCGTCCGCCTCCAGGATGTCGGTGGCCGGGTTGTAGTAGGCGGTGTCCTTGGCCGCCACCCCGGACAGGCCCTTCCCGCCGTCCGGTGGGCGCTTCATGATGCCGAAGGTGCCGGCGCCGATGGCGTCCAGCAGCCCCTGCTCGCCGATGCGCTCCAGCAGGTCCAGCGCCTCCGACAGCACCTGGTTGGCGCGCTGCTGGATGAACCCGCCGGGCGCGGGGACGAAGTCCTCGTGCAGGTTGCCGGCGGCGCCCAGCACGTAGCGCACGTTGGCCAGGGCGATGTCGCGGTCCGACAGCCAGGGCGTGACGACCGCCTCGGTCATCATGCCGACCAGCAGGATCGACTGGCCGGTCATGGTGCCGGCGAGGTTGAAGAACCCGTCGAGCAGGTTGCCGCGGAACACGTCGCCGGTCATGTGCTTGGTCGGCGGCATCCACTTCAGCGGCGCGTTCGGGAACAGTTCGCGGGCCAGCAGCGCGTGCGCGAGCTCCAGCCGGAACGAGTCGGGCAGATCGGGGTTGATCTCGAACGCGTGCCCCAGGCCCAGCTGCCAGTCCGCCAGCCCGGCCTCCTTGCCGAAGTACTCGTTGAGCAGCTGGGAGACGGTGACGGTGTGCGCCTCGTCGACGGCGTCGGCGGTGGTGAGGTAGTTGTCCTCGCCGGTGTTGATGATGATGCCGGCGCGGGCGTGCACCTGCCGGGAGAACCGCTGGTCGACGAACGTGCGGATCGGGTTGATGTCGCGGAACAGGATCCCGTACATCGAGTCGTTGAGCATCATGTCCAGGCGTTCCATCCCGGCCAGCGCCGCGATCTCCGGCATGCACAGCCCGGACGCGTAGTTGGTCAGCCGGATGTAGCGGCCCACCTCTTTGGACGTCTCGTCCAGCGCGGCGCGCATCAGCCGGAAGTTCTCCTGGGTGGCGTACGTGCCGGCGAACCCCTCGCGGGTGGCGCCCTCGGGCACGTAGTCCAGCAGCGACTGGCCGGTGGAGCGGATCACCGCGATGATGTCGGCGCCCTCCCGGGCGGCGGCCTGCGCCTGCGGGATGTCCTCGTAGATGTCGCCGGTGGCCACGATCAGGTACACCCAGGGCCGCTGCGGCGGGTCGCCCAGCCGGCGCACCAGCCGGTCGCGGGTGCTGCGGGCGGTGTCCATCCGCCGTACCCCGGCGGCGGCGGCGCGGCGGGCGGCCCGCCGGGCGGCGGTGGCCTGCTTGCCGTCGGGTACCTCGAAGCGCACCGAGCCGGCGCCGGCCTTCTGCGCCAGCGCCACCAGCGCGTCGCCGACCGGTACGTCCCGGCCGGCCAGCCCCTGCTGCGCCAGCGCGTGGAACACCGGCAGCGCGGCGCCGGCGGTCAGGCCGACGTCGGCGACCACGGCGTCGACCAGCCGGTTGACCCACGGGATGCCGTCCGGGTCGGCGCCGTGCATGCCGGCCAGCCGCAGCACGGCACGCTCCACCGACACGGTGGTGTGCTCACGGGCCAGCTTCACCACCGGCCGGCCGGCCCGGCGGGCCAGCGTCCGGGCGCGGCGAACCAGCGCCGGATCCAGGTCCAGCTTGCGACCGCGTCGGGGCCGCGCCATTGCTGCCACCTCGATGACCTCCTGCTCGTTTCGTGCCGCCCCGCGGGCGACCGTGTCTCGTGCCGCCCGGCGGCGGTGCTGCCTCGCGCCGCCCCGCGGCCGTGCCGCCCCGCGCCGCCAGGCGATGGTGCTGCTCTGCGCCGCCGGGCGGTGGCCGCCGGCGGCCCGGTCAGGCCGTGTGGATGGTGACCCCGTCGCGTACGGTGCGCAGGCAGCGCGGGGTGGCGTCGGGGTCGTCGAGCAGCGGCAGGCCGTGCTCGTCCAGCCCGGCCGGGCAGTCCCACACCGCCAGCGTCGCCGGCGCGCCTGGGGCGAGGTAGCCGGCCTCGTCGTACCGGGCGGCCCGCCACCCGCCGCGGGTGTGCGCGGCGAACGCGGTGCGCACGCTGATGCGCTGCGCCGGGTTGTGGTGGTGGGCGGCGGCCCGCACCCCGCCCCACGGGTCGAGCGGGGTGACCGGCGAGTCGGACCCGAACGCCAGCGGCACCCCCACCCCCGACAGCGACCCGAACGGGTTGGACGCCAGCGAGCGGTCCAGTCCCAGCCGCGTCTCGTACATCTGGCCGGCGCCGCCCCACAGCCGGTCGAACGCCGGCTGCACGCTGGCGGTCAGCCCGAACTCGACCAGCCCGGCGATCAGCGTCTTGGTGAGGATCTCCGCGTGCTCGACCCGGTGCCGGGCCGCGCGCAGCCGCTCGATGCCGACGACCTCGGCGGCGGCGGCGAACCCGGCCAGTACGGTCTCGACCGCCGCGTCGCCGATGGCGTGCATGCCGCCCTGCATGCCGTGCCCGGTGCAGTCGACGATGTGCGCGGCGACCTGCTCGGCGGACAGCAGCCCGTGCCCGCAGCCCCCGGCGTCGGCGTACGGGACGCTCAGGTACGCGTCGGTGGACCCGAGCGCGCCGTCGGCGTACAGGTCACCGGCGGCGCCGACGGCACCCAGCTCCCGCGCCTTGCTCGCCGCGCCGAGCTCCCCCCAGTACCCGATGACCTGCGGTACCGGCTGGGACGCGGAGGCGGCGAGCAGTTCGGTGAAGTCGATCTCGGAGCTGGTGGTCGGCCCGCCGCACTCGTGCACGCAGCCGATGCCGACCGACGCGGCGGTGGCCAGCGCCAGCTGCTGCGCCCGGTGCCGGGTCGCGGCGTCCAGCTGCCCGGTCGCGGCGACGTACAGCGCGTCGACCGCCTCCAGGGTGTGCCGGCCGTCGGCGCCGAAGCCGGGCATGCCGGTCACCCCCGGCACCGCGGCGGCCAGCGCACCGGTGGCCAGCGCGGCGTGCCCGCTGATGTGCGAGACGTAGCAGGGCCGCCCGTCGACCGCGGACTCCAGCTGCGTGCGGTGCGGCAGCGCCGGGTCCGGCCAGGTCGACTCGTCGTAGCCGCGGGCGTACACCAGGGCACCGGCGGGCAGCGTGGCCGCGTGCGCGGCGAGCGCGTCGAGCAGCTGGGCCGCCGACCGGACCGGCGAGACGTCCAGCAGTGTCATGGTCAGGCCGGTGTTGGTCAGGTGGGCGTGCGCGTCGACGAACGCGGGCGCCACCAGCGCCCCGTCCAACTCGACGGTGGTCTCGGCGGTGGGGGCGTCGTCGTCCGTGCCGACCCAGCTGATCCGGTCGCCGTCGACGGCAAGGGCTGTGGCGTGCGGGTCGGCCGGGCTGTACACCCGACCGCCGCGATACAGGGTTCGCACCATGCCCTCCAGTCTTCCCCGCGTGCCTGCCGCCGCGCCGATCAGCCCGCGAGCCGGGCGCCGAACAGCTCCCGCACTCCGGGCTCGGTGCGCAGCAGCTCCAGCGCGAACGCGGCGTGGCCGGGCACGTAGCCGTTGCCGACGAGCATCGTGACGTCGGCGGCGAGCCCCTCGGCGCCCAGCGCGGCGGCGGCGAACGAGGTGGCCATGGAGAAGAAGATCACCGTGCCGCCCTCGGCGGTGGCGAGGATCGCGCCGTGCTCGCAGCCGGGTACGTCGACGCACACCACGGTCACGTCGGCGCCGGTGCCCACGGCGGCCGCGAGCGCGACCGGGTCGGTGGCGTCGGCGATCACGACGGTGTCGGCGAGGCCGGCCGCCGTGAGCCGGTCGGCCTCGGCCCGGGTCGGTACCACGCCGACGGTGCTGGCGCCGGCGCGGCGGGCGGCGGCGAGCGACAGGCTGCCGGACTTGCCGGCACCACCGAGCACCGCGACCCGCGGCGCGCCACCGAGCCGGGCTGCGGCGGCCTCGACCACCCGGGCGGTCAGCGCCGGCGCGCCGCACACGTCCAGTACCGCGAGCGACAGTTCGGGGTCCTCGTCGTCGGGCAGCACCGCGGCGATGGAGCGGGCGAACAGGATGGCGTGGCCGGCGGCGGGCACCTGCTCGCCGCGGCCGTCCCAGCCGGCGAGCCCGTCGGTGACCGCGAGCGGGGTCAGCGTCAGCGACACCAGGGTGGCGACCCGCTGCCCGACCCGCAGACCCAGCAGCGACTTCTCGCCGACCGCGTCGACGGTGCCGATCAGCATGCCGCCGGAGCCGGTGACCGGATTGTGCATCTTGCCGCGGCTGGTGATGATCTCCAGCACCTCGGCGCGGATCGCGTCGCCGTCACCGCCGTGCTTGGTCGCCAGCTGCCGGTAGCTCGCCGCGTCCAGGTTGAGCCGTTCCAGGCTGATGCGTACCTCGCCGGGCCGGATGTCGGGGCGGGTGTCCAGTCGCTGCGCGGCCTGCGGCAGCACCCCGACGGGCGCCAGCACCCGGTGCAGGCCGACCGGCGACTCGGTCGCCGTCGCCTCGCTACGTTCCGCGACCCCGCTCATGCGCCCCTCCACATCCGTGCCACACCGGAAATCCTTCGGCAGGATAATTACTCACCCGCAAGAATTCCACTATCCTTGCGCTAAGGTACCGGAGCACGCGGCACCGGCAAGCGAGGAGGCAACACCGTGGCGGAGCACGCCGGCAACACTGTGGCGGAACAGGTCGAGAGCACCCTGGCGCAGGGCGACGGCACCGGCGGCCAGCCGTACGAGTACCGCCGGGTCGAGCTGGTCGAACCCGACTGGACCCGACTGCCCGGTTTCGCCGAGGTCACCGCCGCCCAGTGGCGCTCCGCGCAGTGGCAGCGCGCGCACTGCGTCAAGAACATCAAGCAGCTGCGGCAGCTGATGGGCGACCTGCTGGACGAGAGGTTCTACGACGACCTCGCCGCCGACCAGAAGCAGCACGCGACCATGTCGATGCTGCTGCCGCCGCAGATGCTCAACACCATCGTGCCCGCCGGGGTGCCCGACACCGACGCGTTCTACGCCGACCCGATCCGCCGGTACATGCTGCCGGTCGCCTCCGACCGCCGCACCGACTGGCCCAGCCACCCGCACGCCACCCGCGACTCGCTGCACGAGCACGACATGTGGGTGGCAGAGGGCCTGACCCACCGGTACCCGACGAAGGTGCTCGCCGAGTTGCTGTCGACCTGCCCGCAGTACTGCGGCCACTGCACCCGGATGGACCTGGTCGGCAACTCCACCCCCACCATCGACAAGCTGCGGCTGTCCGGCAAGCCGGTCGACCGGTACGACGCGATCATCAGCTACCTGCAGCAGCACCCCGAGGTGCGCGACGTGGTCGTCTCCGGCGGCGACGTGGCCAACGTGCCGTGGAAGAACCTCGAAGCGTTCCTGATGCGGCTGCTCGCCATCGACACCATCCGCGACATCCGGCTGGCCACCAAGGCGCTGATGGGCATGCCGCAGCACTGGCTCGCCCCCGACGTCGTCGAGGGGCTGGAGCGGGTGGCCCGCACCGCCCACCGGCGCGGCGTCAACCTCGCCATCCACACCCACGTCAACCACGTCAACTCGCTGACCCCGCTGGTCGCCGAGGCCGCCCGCACCGCCCTGGACGTCGGCGTACGCGACGTGCGCAACCAGGGCGTGCTGATGCGCGGCGTCAACGCCACCGACACCGACCTGCTCGACCTGTGCTTCGGGCTGCAAGGCGAGGCGAACATCCTGCCGTACTACTTCTACATGTGCGACATGATCCCCAACGCCGAACACTGGCGGGTCTCGGTCGCCGAGGCACAGCACCTGCAGCACGCCATCATGGGCTACCTGCCCGGCTACGCCACCCCGCGCATCGTGTGCGACGTGCCGTTCGTCGGCAAACGCTGGGTGCACATGCTCGCCGACTACAACCGCGAACGCGGCATCTCCTACTGGACCAAGAACTACCGCACCGGCATCGAGCTCGACGACCCCGACGCACTCGACCGCCGGTACCCGTTCTACGACCCGATCTACACCCTGCCCGAGGCCGGCCAGCAGTGGTGGCGGGAGAACTTCCCGCCCGACACCGCGGCCGCCGCCGATGCCGCGGCGGCGTCCCGCGCGGCCGCCGAACGCGACGCCGTACACGCCTGACCCGCCGCGCCGCGTCTCCGCCGCACCCGACAACGGCGTCGGGTGCGGCGGTGCCTTTCTGCGCCGGGTGGCGCGGTCGACACCGCGCCGGGAACCCCGCGTACCGCTGGAGCCGATCGGGAAGACTGTGGCCATGGCAGAGATCGTCCTGATCCGGCACGGCGAGACCGCCTGGTCGGCAAGCGGCCAGCACACCTCCGTCACCGACCTGCCGCTCACCGAACGCGGTGAACGACAGGCGAGCGACCTGGCCACCACCCTCGCCCGGCGCCGGTTCACCGCCGTGTACAGCTCGCCGCGGATCCGCGCGCAGCGCACCGCGCAGCTGGCCGGGCTGACGGTCACCGCCCTCGACGACGACCTCGCCGAATGGAACTACGGCGACTACGAGGGCCGCACCACCGCCGACATCCACACCGAGGCACCCGACTGGGACCTGTGGACCGACGGCGCCCCCGGCGGCGAGAAACCCGCCGAGGTCGGCGCCCGGCTCGACCGGGTGCTGCAGCGCGCCCGCGAACACCTCTGCGACGGCGACGTCGCGCTCGTCGCGCACGGCCACGCCCTGCGGGTCGCCGGCGCCCGCTGGATCGGCCTGGCCGCCGCCTGCGGCGGGCTGCTCAAGCTCGACACCGGCACCCTGTCCACCCTCGGCTTCGAACACGGCCGCCCGGTCATCACCAGCTGGAACGCCACCGTCACCGGCTGAGCGCTGCACCCGCGCGACAGCAACACCGCACAGTGACCGCCACGTCGGCCACCGGGTACGTCGGCCACCGGCACGTCGGCACCGGGCTCAGACCCGGCTACCGGACCGCGGCGCCACCACCGCGCCGCCGGCCCGACGCGGCGCCCGCAGCCGCCGCGACACCGGCCGCAGGGCCCACGACAGCACCGTCAACACCGCCAGGCCGGTGAGCACCACGACCTCACCCGCCCCGTACGCCGAGACCAGGTGCGACACGATCGCGCCGGTGTAGACGAAGAACGCCCCCGCGTACGCCCACTCCTTCACCAGCGGCCACCGCGGCACCAGCAACACCGCCGCACCCGCCACCTTCCAGCACCCCAGCAACACCAGGAAGTACGACGGGTACCCCAGGTGAGCGACCACGTCGGCCACGAACGACAACCGGGCGAGATCCCACACCCCGCCCACCGCCAGCTCCGCCGCCACGACCCCGGTCGCCACCCAGAACACCACCGGCCGCGCCCCGCTCCACGAATCCATCGCCGGCACGTCCCTCCACCGCTCGACCACCCAGCCGGCGTGCCGTGCGCCGGCCCCACCGCCATGACGTACCGCCGCCCGCAGACGTGACCGGACAGCCGCGGCACCGGCCTCAATGCGCAAACTTGTCGCCCAACAGCCCTTGTCGACCAACTTCGCGCACCATAGGCTGCCCGCAACCCGATCGCCCCGGCCGGAGGTCCCCCATGACGCGACGCAGAACAGTCCTCGCCGCCGGCGCAGCCGGCGCCGGCCTGGCCGCCACCGGCCTCGCCGGCCCCGCCGCCGCCCAGGACACCGCCGAACCCGCCCGCGCCGCCCTGCGCCGCCTCATCGGCCGCCGCGCCGACCAACTCACCCTCGGCCTCACCGACCGCGGCGACACCGACACCTACCGGATCTTCGGCAACCGTGGACGGCTGCACATCGAGGCCACCACCCCGGCGACCATCCTCACCGGCTTCCACCGCTACCTCGGCGAAACCCTGCACGCCGGAATCTGGTGGGCCGGCACCAACCTCGACCACCTGCCCGCCCAACTACCCGCACCCGCCACCCCGATCACCGGCCACGCCGACGTACCCCACCGGTTCGCCCTCAACGACACCAACGACGGCTACACCGGCCCTTACTGGGACCTCGACCGCTGGCGCCGCGAGGTCGACATCCTCGCCCTGCACGGCTTCAACGAGATCCTCGTCTACCTCGGCGCCGACGCCGTCTACCGCGACACCCTGCGCGAGTTCGGCTACACCGACGACGAGGTCCGCGCCTGGATCCCGGCACCCGCCCACCAGCCCTGGTGGCTGCTGCAGAACATGTCCGGCTTCGGCGGACCCGTCGCCGCCGACCTCATCGAGCACCGCGCCCGCACCGCCGCCGGCCTGATCGACCACATCCGCGCCCTCGGAATGACCCCCGTACTGCCCGGCTACTTCGGCACCGTCCCACCCGACTTCGCCGACCGCAACACCGGCGCCCACGTCGTACCCCAGGGCAGCTGGTGCGGCTTCACCCGACCCGGCTGGCTCGACCCCCGCGACGACCACTTCACCCGGCTCGCCGCCGCCTTCTACCGCCACTCCACCGCCCGCTACGGCGACACCACCATGTACAAGATGGACCTGCTGCACGAGGGCGGCACCGCCGGCGACGTCCCCGTCGGCCCCGCCTCGAAGGCCGTCGAGACCGCCCTGCGCACCGCGCACCCCGACGCCACCTGGGTCATCCTCGGCTGGCAGGACAACCCCAAGAAGGACACCATCGCCGCCGTCGACACCAGCCGCATGCTCATCGTCGACGGGCTGTCCGAACACGCCGACAAGACCGACCGCGACACCGACTGGTCACACACCCCGTACGCCTTCGGCACGATCTTCAACTACGGCGGCAAGTCCACCCTCGGCGCAGCCGGCGCCGCCTGGCTCGGCAAGTACCGGCAGTGGCGCGACAAACCGGGCGGCGCACTGTCCGGCATCGCCCTGATGCCCGAAGCCGGCGACACCAACGCCGCCGCCCTCGACCTGTTCGCCTCGCTCGCCTGGACCGACCACGCCATCGACGCCCACGACTTCTACACCGACTACGCCACCCGCCGCTACGGCCGCGCCGACCGGCACGCCACCGCCGCCTGGCAGACCCTGCGCGCCACCGCCTACGCCCTCGACGGCACCGTCAAGGGCGAACCACAAGACAGCCTGTTCGCCGCCCAACCCAGCCTGTCCGCCACCTCCGGCGCCGGCTGGTCACCCACGACCATGCAGTACGACGGGGCCACCTTCGACCAGGCGCTGCCCCTGCTGCTCGCCGCCCACCCCACCCTGCGCCACACCGACGCCTACCGGCACGACCTCGTCGACGTCGCCCGGCAGACCCTCACCAACCGCAGCCGCATCCTGCTACCCCAGATCGCCGCCGCCCACCACGCCGGCGACACCGCCACCTTCGACGAACTCACCACCCTGTGGCTGACCTGGATGCGGCTGCTGGACCGACTCGTCGCCAGCCGACCCGAATTCCTGCTCGGCCCCGCCCTCGCCACCGCCCACCGCACCGCGGGCGCCGCCGGCGAGTTCGACCAGCGCACCATCCTCACCGTCTGGGGCGACCGCAACGCCAGCCAGGTCGGCGGCCTGCACGACTACGCCAACCGCGAATGGCACGGCCTGATCGGCGACGTCTACCTCGACCGCTGGCGCCGCTACTTCGACAGCCTGCGCACCGCCCTGACCACCGGCCGGGCACCCACCCCGATCGACTGGTACGCACTCACCGACGCCTGGACCCGCCGCACCAACACCTACCGCAGCCACCCCACCGGCGACGAACACGCCCTCGCCACCGCCGTGCACCGGGCGCTCGCCGCCGACACCCACCAGGTACCGGTGACCGTCACCGCCGACCCCGCCGTGCTCGTCGCCGGCGCCGCCACCACCCTGACCGCCCGCATCACCAACGCCAGCGGCCTGTCCGACGTGCACGCCGCCACCCTCACCCCCGGCGTACCCGACGGCGCCACCGTCACCGCACTCGACCCCACCGGCATCGCCACCCTCGCCGGCGGCACCAGCGCCACCGTCCGCTGGCGCGTCACCGCACCCTCCGACTGGCACACCGACCAACCCACCGCCACCCTGACCGTACGAGCCGACTACCGCGCCGGCCGCACCACCGGCCACGCCACCGGCACCGCCCGGGTACTCGCCGGCAGCCCCGTCACCGCCCCCTACACCACCGTCGACTTCAACGACGCCACCTTCGCCGCCGCCGGTACCGGCTTCGGCATCTACGGCGGCGGCCGCGACATGTGGGGCGGCACCAACCAGTTCGCCGCCATCGTGCTACCCGGCGGGCTCCCCGACGGCGCCACCGCCACCGCCCGCGTCGTCCTCCAGGACCCCACCGGCCAGTGGGCCCGCGCCGGCCTGGTCGTCCGCAACTCGCTGGCCACCAACGGATCCCTCGGCTACGCCAACCTCGCCGTCACCCCGCAACACGGCTGCGCGCTGTCGGTCGACGACAACGGCGACGGCAAGCTCAACAAGGTCACCTCCGCCGCCGGACCCGTCGCACCCGTCACCCTGCGGCTGACCCGCGCCGGCGCCGACCTCACCGCCGCCTACTCCCCCGACGGCACCACCTGGACCACCCTCGGCACCGTGCGCCCCAGCGGCCTCGCCGCCACCCCCGACATCGGCATCTTCATGACCGCCGCCAACGGCGGCTCCGGCGCCACCGGCATCGCCACCTTCGACACCATCAGCGTGCACTGACCCGACGGTCCGGGGCCGGCACGGCCCCGGACCGGCTCAGTCGGTGTCCGCCGGCGGGACCGGCGGCCGCGCCGGACGCCCCTCGTACGGCGTGGACAGCACGATCGTCGTGCGGTGCGTGACCCCGGCCATCGACCGGATCCGCTGCAACAGACCCTCCAGATCCACCGGCGAGGCCACCCGCACCTTCAACAGGTAGAAATCCTCACCGGCCACCGAGTAGCACGACTCGATCTCCGGCAGGTGCGCCAACCGCTCCGGCGCATCGTCCGGCGCCGCCGGATCGGTCGGCCGGATCGCCACGAACGCCGTCAACGGCAACCCCAGCGCCTCGTAGTCGACCACCGCCGCGTACCCGCGGATCACGCCGCGCTGCTCCAACCGCCGCACCCGCTGGTGCACCGCCGAGACCGACAGGCCCACCCGCTCGGCGAGATCGGTGAACGACAACCGGCCGTCGGCCGACAACGCGGCCACGATGGCCCGATCGATCTGCTCCACGCGGAAACGCTACACCGCCGGCCGCGACGCCCTCAGGACGTCAGCGCACGCGAGATCACCACCCGCTGGATCTGGTTGGTGCCCTCCACGATCTGCAGCACCTTCGCCTCCCGGAAGTACCGCTCCACCGGATGGTCGGCCACGTACCCGTACCCGCCGAGCACCTGCACCATGTCGGTGGTCACCCGCATCGCGGTGTCGGTGGCGAACAGCTTTGCCTTCGCCGCCTCCACCGTGTACGGCCGGCCCGCGTCCTTCAACCGGGCCGCGGTCAGCAGCAACGCCCGCGCCGCAGCGACCTGCGTCGCCGCATCCGCCAGCAGGAATCCGACCCCCTGGAACTGCGCGATCGGCCGACCGAACTGCTCCCGCTCGGCGGCGTACCCGCACGCGTAGTCCAGCGCCGCCTGCGCCACCCCGATCGCGCACGCCGCGATCCCCAGCCGGCCGGAGTCCAGCGCCTGCATCGCGATCCGGAAACCGACGCCTTCCGCACCGACCAGCCGCTCCGCCGGCACCACCGCGTCGTCGAACACGATCTGCGCCGTCGGCCCGGCGCTCAGCCCCATCTTGTGCTCCGGCCGCTGCGGCACCACCCCCTCGGTACCGGGGTCGACCAGCAGGCACGAGATGCCCTTCGGCCCCGGCCCACCGGTACGGGCGAACACGTTGTAGAAGTCGGCCACGCCGCCGTGCGACACCCACGCCTTCGTCCCGCTCACCCGGTACGACTCGCCGTCCAGCCGAGCGCGGGTGGTCAGCGCCGCGGCGTCCGAGCCACCCGCCGGCTCCGACAGGCAGTACGCACCGAGCTGGTCGCCGCCGAGCATGTCCGGCAGGTACCGCTTGCGCTGCTGCTCGGTGCCGAACTCGGCGACCGGGAAGCAGGCAAGGGTGTGCACGCTGACGCCGAGCGCCACCGACAGCCAGCGACGCGCCAGCTCCTCCACGACCTGCAGGTACACCTCGTACGGCTGGGCTCCCCCGCCGTACTCCTCGGGGTACGGCAGGCTCAGCAGCCCGGCCCGCCCGAGCGTGGCGAACGCGGTACGCGGGAACTCGCCCCGCGCCTCGAACTCCGCCGCACGTGGGGCAAGTTCCCGGTCTGCGAGGTCGGCCGTCAACTCCAGCAGCGCCTCGGCCTCGTCGGTGGGCAGCAGCCGCTGCACCGTACTGACCGGGCCGGCGCCGGACTCGCCCATGGTTCCCTCCCGAAGTTCCTGTCCTGCCGCAACTGGCGGCAGCTTAACGCTCGTTTGGGTCTCGTGGGGAGTCGGCGAAGCTCCGATGTGGGGTGTGGTGGCGGCTACGCCGCCTATGCCTTCCTAGGAAGCTGGAAATATGGCGGATCGGGGATGATCGGAAGGTGCTCAGCGACGCCATCGACCACCTGCGCTGCCCGAACTGCGCCGGCCCGCTCACCCTCGACGACAGGCGGGCGCGGTGCCCCCGCGGCCACAGCTTCGACGTCGCCAAACACGGGTACCTGACACTGCGCGCCGGCGGCGCCGGCCCCGGCACCGGCGACAGCGCCGAGATGGTGGCCGCCCGGCACCGGTTCCTCGCCGCCGGCCACTACTCCCCCATCAGCGACGCGATCAGGACCGCGGCACCCGCCGGCCCCGACCCGGTACTCGACCTGGGCGCCGGCACCGGCCACTACCTCGCGCAGCTGCTCGCCGCCCAGCCCGACCGCGTCGGCATCGCCGTCGACCTGTCCGGCTACGCGCTGCGCCGGGCCGCCCGCGCCCATCCCCGCATCGCCGCGATCGGTGCCGACGCCTGGCAGCCGCTGCCGGTACGCCCCGGCCACATCGGCCTGGTCCTCAACGTCTTCGCGCCCCGCAACGCCGCCGAGATCGCCCGGGTGCTGACCGCCGACGGGCTGCTGCTGGTCGTCACCCCCGCCGCCGACCACCTGGGCGAACTGGTCGCGAGGCTCGGGCTGGTCGGCGTCGACGCGGCCAAACCGGACCGGCTCGCCGCGACCCTCGCCGACTTCGTCCCGGTCGGCACCGAGACGGTGCGGTTCGGGCTGCGACTGGACCACGACGAGGTCGCCGCCGTCGTCGGCATGGGACCCAGCGCCCGCCACCTGCCGGCCGACACCCTCGCCGAGCGCATCGCCACCCTGCCCGCGGCCACCGACACCACCGCCGCGGTCACCGTCGCCGGCTACCGGCCACGCCGGTGACCCCGCGCGGTACCGGCGATCGGCCAGCAGCCCCGCCCGGGCGAGGGCCACGCAGGCCCGGGTCACCACGCAGGCCCGGGTCACCACGCAGGCCCGGGTCGCACGGCCGCGCAGCACCCAGTCGGGCGCGCAGTCCCGGGGCTGGGTCACCTCGCGAGGCAGCGCGCGCTGCGCCGGTTTCGGGCCGCGGGCAAGGCGGGACGCGTACGGTCGCAGCTGGCCCGACCGCACGATCAGGAGGAGACGCTGGTGCGCGCCGTCTACTACGAGTCCTTCGCCGCCGACAACTCGACGCTGCGGGTGGGCGAGCTGCCCGATCCGAAGGTCGGCCCCGGTCAGGTGCTCGTCGAGGTACGGGCCGCGGGCGTCAACCCGGTCGACTGGAAGGTCCTGGCCGGCGGCCTGGACCCGATGATCGACGCGGTGTTCCCGGTCATCCCCGGCTGGGACGTCGCCGGCGTGGTGGTCGGCCGCGGCCCGGACACGCCCGAGTTCGCGCCCGGCGACGAGGTCATGGCCTACGCCCGCAAGGAGGCGGTCGGCGCCGGCACGTTCGCCCAGTACGTCGCCGTCTCGGCCACTGCGGTCGCGGCCCGGCCGGCCGCGCTCGACTGGGCCCAGGCCGGCGGCCTGCCGCTCGCCGGGCTGACCGCGAAGCGCTGCCTGGACCGGACGAACGTGCAGGCCGGCGACGTCGTCCTGGTGTACGGCGCCGCCGGCGGGGTCGGCACCCTCGCCGTCCAGCTCGCCGTCGCCCGCGGCGCCCGGGTGCTCGGCACCGCGTCGGCGACCAGCCACGACGCCGTGCGGGCCCTCGGCGCCACGCCGATCGAGTACGGCGACGGGCTGGTCGAGCGGGTCCGCGACCTAGCACCGGACGGGGTGACGGTGGTCCTGGACCTGGTGGGCGGTCAGTTGCCGACCACGATCGCGGTGCTCGCCGACGGTGGCCGGCACGTGTCGATCGCCGACCCCGGCGTCGAGGAGCACGGCGGCGCCTGGGTCTGGGTGCGGCCGGACGGCGCCGGGCTGGCCGAACTCGCGCAGCTCGCCGACCGTGGCCGGTTGACCGTGCCGGTCCAGGCCAGCTACCCGCTGACCGAGGTCGGCGCCGCGTTCGACGCCAGCCGCGGCGGCCACACCCACGGCAAGCTGGTCATCGTGCCGTGAGGCACCAGCCGGCACGGCGCTCGCCTCGTGCCGTGAGGCGCAGCGGTTGTCGTACCGGCATGGCAGTCTGGCACGGGTGAGCCGACCGCTGCTGCTCGTCGACGCCGCGAGCCTGTACTTCCGTGCCTTCCACGGCATCCCCGCCTCGATCACCGCGCCCGACGGCACTCCCGTCAACGCGGCCCGCGGCTTCCTCGACATGCTCGCCCAGCTGATCCGCACCCGCGGGCCGGACCGGATGGTCTGCTGCCTGGACGCCGACTGGCGGCCGGCCTGGCGGGTCGCCCTGATCCCCTCGTACAAGGCGCACCGCCTCGCCGCCGACGGCGGTGAGGAGGTGCCGGAGGCGCTGAGCCCGCAGGTGCCGATCATCCTGGACGCGCTGCGGGCGGTCGGCATCGCCAGCCTCGGCGCGCCCGGCTGCGAGGCCGACGACATCATCGGCGCGCTCGCCACCCGCGAACCGGGCCCGGTGGAGGTGGCCACCGGTGACCGCGACCTGTTCCAGGTCATCGACGACGACCGGCAGGTACGGGTGCTCTACTGCGGTCGCGGCGTGGCCAAGCTGGAGGTCTACGACGACGCCACCCTGCACGGCCGCTACGGCGTGCACCCGGCGCAGTACGTCGACTTCGCGGTGCTGCGCGGCGACCCGTCCGACGGGCTGCCCGGCGTCGCCGGCATCGGCGACAAGACCGCGGCCGGCCTGATCACCCGGTACCGGACGCTCGACGCGCTGCTCGCCGCGGTCGACGGCGCCGATCCGGCTGTGCGCCCCGCACAGGCCCGCAAGCTCGCCGCGGCCCGCGACTACCTGGCGGTGGCGCCGCGGGTGGTCGCCGCCGGCGCGGAGGCTCAGGTCCCGGCGGTCGACACGGCGCTGCCCACCGTTCCGGCCGACGAGCAGCAGCTGCTGGCGCTGGCCGAGCGTTGGAACCTGGCCTCGCCGCTGACCCGGCTCACCGATGCGCTGTCCGAGACCGCCTCGGCGTAGCGGTCATCCGACGGTCGGCTGGCGCTGCCCGCACAGCACCAGCGGGCCGGTGCGGGCCCGGTAGTCGTCGATGTCGATGTCGGCCTCGGCGGCGCAGCCGAGCCGGGTGCACTCGCACACGAACGGTCCGGCCAGCGGCGCGGTGGTGCCGATCCATGCCCGGTGCGCGGTCAGGTTCGCCAGCACCGCCGCGTTCTCGGCCCGCCGCAACCGCTGCCGGGTGTCCCCATCGGCCGCGCCGACCCGGCCGGCAACGTCGGCCGCGCCGACCCGGCCGGCAACGTCGGCCGCGCCGACCCGGCCAGCAACGTCGGCGGTGTCGGTGCCCGCGGGGGTGGCGGGAAGGCCGAGGCGTGCGGCGACCAGGTCGGTGAGACGGTCCCAGTCGGCGTCGTCGTTGACCTCGACGGCGGCGCCGCCGAACGCCCGGGTCTGCGCGCGCAGGTGCTCGGCGAGCAGCACGTCCCGGTCGATCAGCGTGTTCAGCACCCGGCCCAGCGTGGCCCGGTCGGCCGGGCCGGTGAAGCCGCGGTGCCGGCGCGACCGCCGTACCTGGGCCGGTGTCGGGATCAGCCAGATGGCGGCGCCACCGTGCGCGGTCACCTGTGCCGGGAGCAGCTGCGGCCCCTCCACCAGCGTCAGCGTCCGGTCCGGCAGTGCCGCCAGCTCGTCGGCGAGCATCGCGAACTGCTCGGAGGCGTACCCGAGGAAGCGCACCAGCTGGTCGTGCGTCGACGCGGACAGCCAGCGCTCGGTGAAGTCCAGGCCGGCCGCGCCGCGCATCACCGGCCAGCCGGGCTCGGTCGCGGCCCGCCGCTCGTGCGCGTAGCTGTACGCATCCACCGGCACCAACCGCAGGTCGTACCGGTACGCCAGGCGCCGCGCCAGGGTGCTCTTGCCCGCCCCGCAGCCGCCACCCAGCCACACCACGTTCGCCATCGCCGCTCCCCTCACCCGGTACGGTCAGTGTGTCCGGTTGGCGCGGCGCAAAGATCGTCGTCGGTGACGATGCGGTCCGGCCCGCCGGAAACGTACGCTTCGGAGTGCGGGCCGACGCGATCGCGGACTGGCGGCGCGCCGGCGCGGTGCCGGCCGTACGGTACGGGTGTCGGTCGACAGCCACCCGAGGAGCACCGCATGGCGAGCACGTCACCCGCAGCCCAGCACCCGCTCGCCCTGTTCGGGGTCGAGGAGCTGCTGACCGACGACGAGCGGGAGATCCGGGACACCGTGCGCGCGTTCGTCGCCGACCGCGTCCGGCCGCAGCTGGCCGACTGGTACGAGGCGGGGCACGTGCCGGCCCGCGAGCTCGCCGTGGAGCTGGGCAAACTCGGCGTGCTCGGCATGCACCTGACCGGGTACGGGTGCGCCGGCACCAACGCGGTCAGCTACGGGCTGGCCTGCGCCGAGCTGGAGGCGGCCGACTCGGGCCTGCGCAGCCTGGTCTCGGTGCAGGGCTCGCTGGCCATGTACGCGATCCACGCGTTCGGGTCGGAGGCCCAGAAAATGCGCTGGTTGCCGGAGCTCGCCGCCGGCCGGGCGATCGGCTGCTTCGGCCTGACCGAGCCGGACTTCGGCTCGAACCCGGGCGGGATGCGTACCCGGGCCCGGCGGGACGGCGACGACTGGGTGCTGTCCGGCAGCAAGCTGTGGATCACCAACGGTACGGTCGCCGACGTCGCGGTGGTCTGGGCCCGCACCGACGACGGGGTGCGCGGCTTCCTGGTCCCGGCCGGTACCCGCGGGTTCACCGCCACCGAGATCACCCGCAAGCTGTCGCTGCGCGCCTCGGTCACCGCCGAGCTCGCCTTCGACGAGGTACGGCTGCCGGCCGAGGCGATGCTGCCGGACGCGCGCGGCCTGCGCGCCCCGCTCAGCTGCCTGGACGAGGCGCGGTTCGGCATCGTGTTCGGCGCCACCGGTGCCGCCCGCGACTGCCTGGAGACCACGATCGCCTGGTCGGTCGACCGGCAGGCGTTCGACCGACCGGTCGCCGGCTTCCAGCTCACCCAGCAGAAGCTGGTGGACATGACGCTGGAGCTGGGCAAGGCGACGCTGCTCGCGCTGCACCTGGGGCGGCGCAAGGACGCCGGCACGCTGCGCAGCGAGCAGATCAGCCTGGGCAAGCTGAACAACGTCCGGGAGGCGCTCGCGATCGCCCGCGAGTGCCGCACGATCCTCGCCGCCGCCGGCATCACGCTGGACTTCTCCCCGCTGCGGCACGCCAACAACCTGGAGTCGGTGCTCACCTACGAGGGCACCAGCGAGGTGCACACGCTGGTACTCGGCCAGGCGCTCACCGGAGTCCCCGCCTTCCGCTGACCGCTCCCCCGGCACGGCCGGCGTAGCCCGGGTCACCGGTCGTCGATCGGTCACCGTCGGCGACGAGGGGTGGGCCGTTTCGCGCTCGGCCGCGTGAGCTGCACCACGCCCAACATTGCTTCCTAGGTAACTGCGCCACTGCCGCGTCGGGCGGCAAGATCATCCCGGTGCAGGTCGGGCGACCGTGCGCGGGCCGAGACCCGTCGACCTCGGTGCCCCGGGCCGGCGGCCGGCTAGATCACGGGGAGGCCACGGCGGACGGCGCGCCGCGCCACGACGTTCCAATCCCCCTGTTCGCCGTTACTATCGGTGCCGTGTTGGGGCTTCCGAACGGCGTCCGCGCCTGCCTGTTCGATCTTGACGGCGTGCTCACCCGCACCGCCGTGGTGCATGCCGAGGCGTGGCGGCAGATGTTCGACGCGTACCTCGCGGAGCGTGCGCGCCGCGAGCACGCCACCGCGCAGCCCTTCACGCAGAGCGACTACGACCGGTACGTCGACGGGAAGCCACGGCAGGACGGCACCCGTTCGTTCCTCGCTTCCCGTGGCATCACCCTGCCGGAGGGGTCGCCGGACGACCCGCCGACCGCCGAGACCGTGCGCGGGCTGGGCAACCGGAAGAACGAGCTGGTGCTGCGGCTGATCCACGACCAGGGCGTCGACGCCTACCCGGGTTCGGTGCGGTACGTGCTGGCCGCGCGCCGGGCCGGCCTGCGCCGCGCCGTGGTCTCCTCCAGCGCCAACTGCCGGGACGTGCTGGCCGCGGCCGGCATCCAGGACCTGTTCGAGGAGATCGTGGACGGGGTCGTCGCCGCCCGCGACGGCCTGGCCGGCAAGCCGGCGCCGGACACGTTCCTCGCCGCGGCCCGCACCCTGGGCGTGGCACCCGACGAGGCGGCCGTGTTCGAGGACGCGCTGTCCGGCGTCGCGGCCGGCCGGGCCGGGAAGTTCGGTCTGGTCGTCGGGGTCGACCGGGTAGGCCAGGCCGACGCGCTGCGCGAGCACGGCGCCGAGGTGGTCGTCGACGACCTCGCCGAGCTGATCGACGCCGACATCCCCGAGGCAGAGCCGCATACCGCGCGGCACTGACCCGGACCGCAGCACCCGGGCGCCGTCGGCGATCCGGTGACACCGGGCCGGACCGGCCACCGGACAACCACATCATCACCCATGCTTGCCGTCACGGCGTCGAATGGCGCCGCAGCCGGCGTACACCACGAACCATGAAGATCGGGGAACCATGACTACTGGCCGGGCGTTCACCGTGGAGCCCTGGTGCCTGCGCGAACTGAGCCTCGACCTGGACCGGATAGCCCAGTCGGAGTCGGTGTTCGCGCTGTCCAACGGGCACATCGGGCTGCGGGCCAACCTGGACGAGGGCGAGCCGCACGGCCTGCCGGGCACGTACCTCAACGGCGTGTTCGAGCTGCGCCCGCTCCCGTACGCGGAGGCCGGGTACGGCTATCCGGAGTCCGGGCAGACGGTCATCAACGTCACCAACGGCAAGCTGATCCGGCTGATGGTCGACGACGAACCGTTCGACCTGCGGTACGGCACGCTGCGCGCGCACGAGCGCAACCTGGACTTCCGGGACGGGGTGCTGCGCCGCGACGTCACCTGGACCTCGCCGGCCGGCCGTACCGTGCAGGTGACCTCGACCCGGCTGGTGTCGTTCACCCAGCGCGCCATCGCGGCGATCTGCTACGAGGTGGAGCCGGTCGACGGCCCGGCCCGGGTGGTGCTGCAGTCGGAGCTGGTGGCCAACGAGCAGCTGCCCGAGCAGTCCGGTGACCCGCGCGCCGCCGCCGTGCTGGAGGCGCCGCTGCGGGCCGAGCACAACGGCGTGTCCGGCGAGCGGGGCGCGATCCTGATCCACCAGACGGCCCGCTCCGGGCTGCGGGTGGCCGCCGGGATGGACCACCGGATCACGGTGCCCGAGGAGGTCAACCTGCACGTGGCCACCGAGTCGTTCGACGACCTGGCCCGGACCACCGTCGCCACCGTGCTGCGCCCCGGGCAGAAGCTGCGGCTGGTCAAGTTCCTCGCGTACGGCTGGTCGTCGTACCGGTCGGTGCCGGCGGTGCGCGACCAGGTCGCCGCGGCGCTGTCGGCGGCCCGGTTCACCGGCTGGAACGGGCTGCTCGCCGAGCAGCGCAAGTACCTCGACGAGTTCTGGCAGGGCGCCTCGGTCGAGGTGGACGGCGACACCGAGATCGAGCAGGCGATCCGGTTCGCGCTGTTCCACGTGCTGCAGGCCAGCGCCCGGGCCGAGCAGCGGGCGATCCCGGCGAAGGGGTTGACCGGCCCCGGCTACGACGGGCACTCGTTCTGGGACACCGAGATCTTCGTGCTGCCGGTGCTGACCTACAGCGTGCCGCAGGCGGTGGAGCAGGCGCTGCGCTGGCGGTACAACACGTTGCCGATGGCGCGGGACCGGGCCCAGCAACTCGGGCTGGCCGGGGCGGTGTTCCCGTGGCGGACCATCCGCGGCGAGGAGTGTTCCGGCTACTGGCCGGCCGGTACGGCCGCGTTCCACCTCGGCGCGGGCATCGCGCACGCGGTGGTGCGGTACGTGCAGGCGACCGACGACCGCGACTTCGAGCGCGAGGTGGGCCTGGAGCTGCTGGTGGAGACGGCGCGGATGTGGCGCTCGCTGGGCCACCACGACACGCACGGCCAGTTCCGGATCGACGGGGTGACCGGCCCGGACGAGTACTCGGCGATCGCCGACAACAACGTCTACACCAACCTGATGGCGCGCCGGAACCTGATCGCGGCGGCCGACGTGGCGGAACGCTATCCGTCGCGGGCCGGCGAGCTGGACGTCAGCGTCGAGGAGATGGCGTCCTGGCGGGACGCGGCGAAGGCGATGACCATCCCGTACGACGAGACGCTCGGGGTGCATCCGCAGTCGGAGGGGTTCACCAGCCACGAGCACTGGGACTTCGCCGCCACCGGCAGCCGGTATCCGCTGATGCTGCACTTCCCGTACTTCGACATCTACCGCAAGCAGGTGGTCAAGCAGGCCGACCTGGTGCTCGCGATGCAGACCTGCGGGGAGGCGTTCACCCCGGAGCAGAAGGCGCGCAACTTCGCCTACTACGAGCCGATCACGACGCGGGACTCGTCGCTGTCGGCGTGCAGCCAGGCGGTGATCGCCGCCGAGTGCGGCCACCTGGACCTGTCGCTGGACTACCTGGCCGAGGCGGCCCTGACCGACCTGTACGACCTGCACGCCAACACCAAGGACGGGCTGCACATGGCCTCGCTGGGCGGGGCCTGCCTGGCGCTGGTGGCCGGGTTCGGCGGGCTGCGCGACTCCGAGGAGGGGCTGGCGTTCGCGCCGCGGCTGCCGCGGGGGCTGTCCCGGGTGGCCTTCCGGATGCTGATCCGCGGCCACCACCTGCGGGTCGAGGTGACCAGCGAGACCGCGACGTACTCGCTGGTCGACGGGCCGGCGATCCCGATCGGCCACCACGGCGAGCGGCTGATGCTCGCCCCCGGCGACCCGGTGACCCGGTCGATCCCCCCGGCGCCGAGCTGGCCGGAGCCGCTGCAGCCGCCGGGGCGGGCGCCCCGCCGCCGGGAGCCCTGAGCCGTGCCCGACCGTGCCGCGCTGTTCGCCGCGATGGCCGAGCAGTACGACCAGATCGTGCCGTACTTCGCCGAGTTCGGCCGGCGCACCGTCGAGCTGGCGGCGCCCGCCGCCGGCGAGCGGGTGCTCGACGTGGCCTGCGGGCGCGGGGCGACGGTGGTACCGGCGGCGCACCGGGTCGGCCCGGCCGGTCTGGTGCTGGGCGTGGACCGGGCCGCGCCGATGGTGGCGGCGCTGCGCCGGGACCTCGCCGGCCGGCCGAACGTGGCGGTGGCGACCGCGGACGCGGCCGCGCTGCCGGTACCGACCGGCGGGTTCGATCTGGCGCTGTGCGGGTCGGCGCTGTTCCTGCTGCCGGACCCGGCCGCGGCGGCCGCCGAGCTGCACCGCGCGGTGCGGCCCGGCGGGCGGGTCGCGGTGTCGGTACCGCGGGAGACCGACGGCGGCTGGCCGTTCCTGCGCCCGACGTTCCTGCGCCACTGGCAGGCGGCCGGGCTGCCCGGGACGCCGTGGCCGGCCGGCACCTTCGACGCGACGGCGGTCCTGTCCGCCGCCGGGTTCACCGAGGTCACCGCGGCCGTGGTGGCCGCCGACATCCGGTTCGGCGACGGGGACACCTGGTGGCGGTGGATCCACACGATGGGCTGGCGGGCGGCGCTGGACCGGCTGCCTGCACGGTCACGCGCGGCACTGTGGGCCGAGCTGTCCGGTCCGCTCGCCGCGCAGGCCGGCCCGGACGGGCTGACCGGCCGCTACGAGATGACGGTGGTCACCGGCCACCGCGACTGAGCCCGGCGAGCCGGCGGCCGCGGCTGAGGCCGGCGGCCGGGTGGGATCCGCGGACGCCGCCCGGCGTGGCGGACTAGCCTAACGCAACGCCCCGGCGGGCGGACCCGCGCGGTACGCGGATCGGCGGGAACCGGGGCTCGGGGAAAGCGAGGGCGGATCGTGGGGTTCGATCCACTGGCTGCGACGCGCAGCGCGGACGGCGCCGACTTCGACCTGTTCGTGTACGGCACGGTGTTCCTGGACATCGTGTTCACCGGGCTGGCCCAGCCGCCGGGCGCGGGTACCGAGGTGTGGGCCGAGGGCATGGGCTCCTGCCCCGGCGGCATCGCGAACCTCGCCATCGCCGCCTCCCGGCTCGGACTGCGCACCTCGCTCGCGGCCGCGTTCAGCTCCGACGACTACGGCGACTTCTGCTGGCGCACGCTGGCCGAACAGGAGGGCGTCGACCTGTCGCGGTCGCGGCGGTTCGAGGGCTGGCACTCGCCGGTGACGGTGTCGATGGCCTGCCACGGCGACCGGTCGATGGTCACCCACGGGCACGACGCGCCGGTACCGGCGGCCGCGATCGTCGGCGCGCCGCCACGCTCGGCGGCGATCTTCGTCGACCTGTCCAACGAGGACGGGTTCGGCCGCGCCGGCGCCGCCGGCTGGGCCGATCCGATGGTCGACGCCGGCGCGCTGGTGTTCGCCGACGTCGGCTGGGACGCGAGCGGCACCTGGGACCGGCAGGTGCTGGACCGGCTGTCCCGCTGCCACGCGTTCGTGCCCAACGCGACCGAGGCGATGGCCTACACCCGTACCGACAGCGCGCAGGACGCGCTGTGGGCGCTGGCCGACCTGGTCCCGCTCGCGGTGGTCACCGACGGCGCGAACGGCGCCCTGGCCATCGACTCCACCACCGGCGAGGAGGCCCGGGTACCGGCGCCGCGGGTGGACGCGCTGGACGCGACCGGCGCCGGCGACGTGTTCGGTGCCGGCATGGTCCTCGGTACGCTCGCCGGCTGGCCGCTCACCGACCGGCTGGCGTTCGCCGGTGCCTGCTCCGCGCTGTCGGTGCAGCAGTTCGGCGGCTCGCTCGCCGCACCCGGGTGGGGCGACCTGGCCGACTGGTGGCACGCGGTACGCGACTGCGACAGCACCGACGCCTACCACGCGTCGCTGCGCCGCCGGTACGCGTTCCTGGACGGGGTGGTGCCCTCGTCGCCGCCGGGTGCGGTGCGTCGCGCCGCCGCCACCATCGCCCGCCAGTCCGACCTGCACTGACATCGCGGGTCAGGCGGCCGCGTCGAGGAGGATCTTGAGGACCTGGTCCGGCGCGTCGCGCAGCAGGTTGTGCTCGCTGTCGAGCTCGTGCACCGTCCAGTCCGGATCGGCGCGCAACCGCTGCCAGGTCGGCTCGAACGGCGACGAGGTCGGCCAGCGCAGCGCGTACGCGTAGTCGCGGCGGCGGAACGCGGACAGGTCCCGGGTCAACCGGATGCGTTGCAGCAGCGACGCGAGCGGGTGCGGGGTGGCCCGCCGGTCGAAGAACGGCAGCGGCGGCACCGCGAAGCCGGTGTCCCCGACGTCCAGGTACCAGGAACGCTGCTCGTCGGTGGTCAGCCGCCAGCAGGAGTCGCCGTCGTCGGGTACGAACGCGTCCAGGTAGACCAGCGCGTCCACCAGCTCCGGAGCCCGGTCGGCGACACCGCTGACGACCATCCCGCCGTAGCTGTGCCCGACCAGGATCGTCTCGCGCAGCTGCTCGGCCGCGAGCACCGCCAGTACGTCCTCGATGTGGGTGTCGAGGTTGACGGTGCCGGACAGCAGGTGCGCCCGCTCCCCCAGGCCGGTCAGCGTCGGGGTGAGGACCCGGTGGCCGTACTCGCGCAGGCGGTGCGCGAGCGGCGCGTACCACCAGCCGCCGTGACAGGCGCCGGCGATCAGCACGAAGGTCGCCATCGGGTCCTCCCTACGCCGCTTCCCGAGGTCATCATCACCCCGCGCCCGGCTCGGTGGGCCCGCCCGGGGCGAGCCGTGGCCGTTCGGGTGGTCATGCCGCCCGAGACGACGACCTCGCCGCCCGCCGCGCCGTCGCGGCCGGACGCCCGGTCGTCGCGGACCGGCCCGCCGCCGGCCGCCGGGTGCCACGCCGCGGCCGGGCCTGGCACACCTCCACCCGGGTGGCGTCGCCGTCGATCCAGTCGCGCAGCCCGACCAGGGTCCGCGCGATCAGCCGGGACACGTGCATCTGGGACAGCCCGACCGCGGCGCCGATCTCGGCCTGGGTGCGCTGCTCGACGAACCGCATGGCGAGCACCCGGCGCTCCCGCTCCGGCAGCTGCCGCAACGCGGGCCGCAACGACACCCGGTCCGGTACCTGCTCCACCCGCTCGTCCGCCCCGCCGAGCAACTCGCCGAGCTCGATCCCGTCGCCACCGCCCGGCGCGTTCAGCGACACCGGCGCGTACGCGCTGGCGGCGGCCAGCGCCGCGGTCAGCTCGCGGACCGCGACGCCCAGCTCGGCGGCGAGTTCACCGGTGCCCGGTTCCCGGCCGGTACGCTGCGCCACCCGTTCGGCCGCCGCGGCCGCCGCCAACCGCAGCTCCTGCAGCCGGCGCGGCACCCGGACGTCCCAGCAGGCGTCGCGGAAGTACCGCTTCAGCTCGCCGGAGATGGTGGGCACCGCGTACCCGAGGAACGGGCCGAGATCCGGGTCGAAGCCGTCCACCGCCTTGATCAGGCCGATCCGGGCCACCTGGGTCAGGTCGTCGAGCCGCTCGCCGCGCTGTGCGTATCTCCGGGCGATGCGGTCGGCGACCGGCAGGTAGGCCAGGATCGCCGCGGACCGGGCGGCGGCCCGTCGCGGGTCGCCCGCCGGACACGACCGCATCACCGTGAGCTGTTCGTCCGCCTGCCGAAACGACGGGTCGTTCTGGTATGGCACGAGCCATCCACCCCCCGGATGTCGTCGGCCAACCGCTGCGGCTGGCGCGACGCCGCTCGTACCCCCATGATGGCCCCGCGACCGCCGGTGCGGTGGGTGTTTTGTCCGTACCCGCTCGCCCCGGCGCCGAAACGACCCGGTGTCGGGGTGCCGCCGGGTCACTCGCGCGGTCCCGGCCGGGCCGATCGTCTCGACGTGGCCGACGAGGTGGCGCAGACTGGGACCGAACGGGTACTGATCAGCCCGAGGGGGCAACGATGTCCATGACCCGTACGCCCGACCTGGTCCCCGTGCTGTCCCGCGGCCGGCACCGCAACCCGCGGCGCGGCGCCTGCTTCATGGAGATGGCGTCCTACCTGGCCGGCGAGCGCTGGAGCGACCACCCGGCCTGCACCCATCCGCTGCTGGCCGCCACCGCCCGCCAGGTCAACGACCGGATCAGCGACGCCGGCCGGGCCCGGCTCGCCGCGCTGATCCCGTCGGTGATCGGGCTGACCGGCGACGACATCCGGATCGAGGTGGGCATCGCGCTGCACTGCGCGATCACCGCGCTGCCGGTGGTGGCCGCCGAACGCCAGCGCGGGCTCGCGGTCGCCGTGCTGTCGGCGAACCGGCTCACCAACGCGCTGGACGACCGGCCGGAGGACCGCCTCGACGAGGCGAGCCGGGCGGCGCTGGCCGCAGTGCCGCACGCGTGGCGCTGGGCCCGCCAGTTCAGCCCCGGGTTCTCCCCGTCGGCCAAGGCGTTCCGTCGGTACGCGGCGCCGGCGACGGTGACCGGCGCCGTGGACGGCGTGGCCACCGCCTGCATCGCCGACCCGGACCCGATGCTGTACGACCTGCTCGCCGGGTCGATCGAGATCACCGCGGCGCTGGCCGGGCCGGCGCCGAGCCGTCGCCCCCGGGTACCGGCCCGGCGGGCGGTGCGGCTGCCGGGCGCCGGGACCCGCCGCTGAGCCGGCCGCGCGCCGGCGCGCGGGTCGTCAGCCGTTCCAGTCGACCAGCTGGACGATGACGCCGTTCGGGTCGCGCACCTGGAAGGCGCGCTCGCCCCACTCCTCCACCGTCAGCGGCATGGTGATCGGCACGCCCTCGCCCTGCAGCCGGGCCAGCTCGGCGTCCAGGTCGGCCACGGTCAGCGCGAGGATCAGCCCGGCGGCGTGCTCGTCGCGCTGGTCGGCCGGCAGCGTCGACAACCCGCGGCGCAGGAAGATCACGTTCATCCCGACGTCGGCGCGGGCCAGCGAGGCGAACCCGTCCGCCGCCAGCTGCTCGGCGAAGCCGAAGTGGCGGCACAGGAACGCGCTGGACGCGGCGACATCGTCCACCGTCAACGACACCGCCGATGCGGTGACCTGCATGGGAGCCCCTCTCGTAAAACTATTTACGTTGTACAGTATAACGGCTCGGGCGACGCTCTGCGAGGATCGGGCGGTGGCGGAACGGACCGGTGGCGGCGACGCGGCGAAGACCCTGCACCTGCTCTGGGACGAGGCCGCGCCGCCGCGCCGCGGGCCGCGCCCGGGCCTCACCGTGGCCGACGTGGTCGCCGCCGCCACCGCGGTCGCCGACGCCGACGGGCTCGGCGCGCTGACCATCCGGCGGGTCGGCGAGCGGCTCGGCGTCTCCGCGATGACCGTCTACACCTACGTACCGGGCAAGGCGGAGCTGCTGGACCTGATGCTGGACGCCGCGTACCGGGCGATGGACCGGACCGACCGCACCGGCCAGGACTGGCGGAGCCGGCTCACCGCGATCGCCGCGGAGAACCGCCAGCTGTGCCGCGACCACCCGTGGGTCGCCGGGGTCTACACCGCGCGGCCGACGCTCGGCCCGGGCCTGATGGCCAAGTACGAGCACGAGCTGGCCGCCTTCGACGGGCTCGGGCTGCCCGACGTGACCTGCGACGACGCGCTGAGCTACCTGCTCGGCTTCGTGTACGCCAACGCCCGCGACGAGCGCGCCGCGGCCGCGGCCGCCGGTACCGACCAGCAGTGGTGGGCGCAGGCCGGGCCGCTGCTGGCGCGCATCTTCGACGAGTCCGCCTACCCGCGCGCGGTCCGCATCGGCGCCGCGGCCGGGGCCGCACGGGGCAGCGCGTACGACCCGGCTCAGGCGTACGAGTTCGGGCTGGCCCGGGTGCTCGACGGGCTCGGCGTGCTGATCGATCAGGCCGCGTCGCGGCGGCGCCAGTAGGTCAGCAGGCCGAGCATCAGCAGCGCGCTGGGCAGTTCGGTGAGCGCGCCGAACTGGCTGTCGGTGAAGTTGAACAGCTGGGTGACGAACAGGTTCACGTACAGTGCGGCGATCAGCCACCGGTAGCCGGCGGCCCGGTCCCGCCGCCAGCGCAGCGCACCGACCACGACCAGGACCGCCTCGGCGGTACGGGTCAGCGCGCTCGCCAGCACCGCACCGAACTCGCGGCCGAGCAGCGACTGGTCGTCGTGGGCCAGCGCCACCACGGCCTGCACCACGAACACCACCGCCACGATCAGCCGGGTCACGGTCAGCACGCCGACCACGATCGGCGGCAGGAACCGCCAGTCCACCACCCGGCGGGCGAGGCGCCGCAGCGAGCCGAGCCGGCCGGCGCCGGGACGCAGCTCGGATCGCGACGGCGCCGCCGCGATCAGGTACCGCACCCCGAGCGCCGCGGCGTCCTCCCGGCCGGCCACCAAGGCCATCGCCTCGCTGCGCTGCCGCACGGTCAGCCCGCCGGTCAACCCGCCGGCGGCGAGCACCGCGGCGGCCGCGGCGTCGGCGGCGGGCCCGCCGCGACGCCGGGTGCGCACCTTCAGCACCAGCAGCACCAGCGCGGCGAACAGCAGGTACATCACGCCGGCCGCCGGCGCGAAGAAGTAGTTGTTGGTGCGGGTGATGAACTTGCCGACCTCGTCGACGAACAGGCCGAGCCCGACGCCACCGGCGAGCGCGGTCACCAGCCGGGCGGTCCGGTCGGCGAACAGCAACGCGACGACCAGTCCGATCAGCATCAGCAGCCCGCCCCACAGGGCGTGCGCGATGTGCAGGCTGCCACCGCCGATCTGCGGGTACCCGGTGGCGGCCAGGTACAGGCGGGTCACCAGCACGGTGACGATGCCGGCCAGCACCATCAGCCGCATGTTGCGGCCCCCGTCCAGCGCCCGGACCAGGCGCAGCACCCGCGCCGGTCGCACCGATCGCCACCAGCCGGTCCGCGGCGTGCTCTGCGACATCCACTCCCCCTCGGCCACCCGTAACCCGTTGCTACAGGCTATGGGTGGCCGCTCGGGCGTGATCAGTCGTCCACGGTCTCGGTGCGCAGCCGGGCGTTCCAGCGCTGCTCGATCCGGCCGAACCGCCAGGTCAGCAGGGCGATCCCCCAGATCGCGACGAACAGCCCGACGATCACGAAGCCGACGTAGTTGAGGTCCAGGCCGGCGATCCAGGCCAGCGGGCCGGTCGAGATCGACAGCTTCTCGGCCAGGACCGACAGCAGCTCGATCACGCCGATGATCAGCGCCACCGCCACCGACAGCGCGGTGATCGTCAGGTTGTAGTACACCTTGCGCACCGGCTTGGCGAACGCCCAGCCGTACGCGAAGTTCATGAACGAGCCGTCGATCGAGTCCAACAGCGACATGCCGGCGGCGAACAGGATCGGCAGCGTCAGGATCGCGTACCAGGGCAGCGCGAACGCGGCCGCACCACCGGCGAGCACCAGCAGCGAGACCTCGGTCGCGGTGTCGAAGCCGAGCCCGAACAGCAGCCCGATCGGGTACATGTGCCACGGCTTGCGGACCGCGCGGGTGGCGCCGCCGAGGATCCGGTTGACGAAGCCGCGCTTGTCGAGCTGCTCCTCCAGCTCGGCCTCGTCGAAGTGGCCGGAGCGCATCCGGCGGAACACCTTCGCGATGCGGGTCAGTACGGCCAGGTTGAGCACCGCGATGATGACCAGGAACACGCCGGAGACCAGCGTGCCGATCAGCCCGGTGACGGTCTGCAGCGTCGACGAGTCGTTCTCGACCTGGCCGGCGAGGGTACGCACGCCGAAGCCGAGCAGCGCGCACAGCCCGAACACCACCGAGGAGTGGCCGAGGGAGAACCAGAACCCGACCGAGACCGGCCGCTGCCCGTCGCCCATCAGCTTGCGGGTGGTGTTGTCGATCGCGGCGATGTGGTCGGCATCGAACGCGTGCCGCATGCCCAGCGTGTACGCGGTGACGCCGAGGCCGATGCCGAAGATCTGCCCGCCGACCCGGTACTGCGCCGGGGCGACCAGGGTGACCAGCAGTCCCCAGCCGACGACGTGCAGGGCCAGCACGAACAGTCCCATGCCGATCAGCCGCCGGCGCTCACCGGCGGACAGCCGGCGGCGGGTGCGGGTCGGCGCTGCGGATGACAAACCGGTCATGACGCCCTCCGGCCGGTACCCGGCGCGTCGCGATGAAGTGTCGGCACGTCCAGACCCTAAAGCCGCAGTCTTGGTTCCTGCAAGAGATGTGCAATTAGCCACGCGCGACAGCGCTCCGCCGGAGTGGGCCCGGCATGCCGGGCGATCCCACCAGGCGCGACGCCATTGACCTTTGCTGCGCACTTCATTACGGTCATGTCCTCAAACAGGGTGGCAGCTCCCCGACGTACCGGAAGGGTGGCCCTCGTGCCTGCTCGTCGCGTTCGTACCGCTCCCCTCCTCGCCGCCGCCGTCCTGGCGGTCTGCGCCGTCGTCGGCCCGGCCGACGGCGCCGCCCGGGCCACGCCGGCCGGCACCGGCGACATCCTCATCGGCAACCACAGCTTCGAGTCCGGCACCGACGGCTGGACTTTCGGCCGAGCCGGAAAGGACATCCCGCGGCCGGATCCCGCGTGCGCCGGCACCGCGGTGACCGACCGGCACACCGACGGCTCGGCGAGCCTGCGGCTGTCCCCCGCCGCCGGCTGCCCCACCCCCGCCGCGGTCGCCGACCCGGTCGCCGTACAGGCCGGTACGACCTATCACGCCTTCCTGCAGATCTCCGGCCCGCAGGCGAGTGCCCGGCTGCGGCTGGTGTTCGCCGCCGCCGACGGCACCGTGCTCGACGTGTCCGGCGGGCCGGCCGGCACGCCGGGCGCCGGCTGGTCCACCGTGTCGGCCGCCGCGACCGCACCCGCCGGTACCGCGACGGTCGCGGTGCGGCTCGACGTGGCCAAGGCGACGGTGTGGGCCGACGACGCGCTGATCACCGCCACCGACACCGATCTCGGCTCGCAGGTGGGCAAGGCGTCCGTCAACGCGACGACGTTCGGGGTGGACGGCGCCGGCGCGCGCACCGCGTACACGGTCGTGACCGGGGCGAGCAACTGGGACGCGCACCTGGTCGGGATCACCGAGGCGACCGGCAAGGTCACCGTCGACCTGCCGCTGCCGGGCGCCACCGGCGCGTGGAACGCCACCACCGCCACCGACGGCTCGGTCTACGTCGGCAGCTACAACTTCGACGACACCAGCAGGAACGGCCGGCTCTACCGGTACGTGCCGGGCGCCACGGCGGTGCAGGACCTGGGGCAGCCGATCGCGGGCGACACGTTCGTCTGGGACGTCACCGCCGGGCCGGACGGCAGCGTGTACGGCGGGGGCTACCCGTCCGGCGGCGCCTTCCGGTACTCGCCGGCGGACGGGTTCCGGCAGGTCGGCGCGCGGCCGATGGTCGCGCCCGAGCAGTACGTGCGCAGCGTCGCCTACGACCCGGCCAACGACGTGGCGTACGCCGGGATCGGCTCGCACGCGCACCTGATGGCCTGCCCGGGCGGCGGGACGACGTGCACCGACATCCTGCCGGCCGAGTACGCCGCGGAGGAGTTCACCTACTCGCTGGAGGCCGGCGACGGCTACGTGTTCGCGAACCTGTCGAACACCGGCGACGGGCACCTGCTGATCATGAAGGTGACGGCGACCGGCGACACCGTCACCGCCACGAAGGTCGCCGACATCCCGAAGGTGCGCTACCCCGGCGCGTCCCCGGTCGTCGCCGGCGGCGTGTACTACCTGAGCGGCTCGAAGCTGATGCGCTACGACCTCGCGGCCGGCACGTCGGCCGCGGTGGCGAGCGGGCTGCCGGCCGCCGGCCGGTCCTGGGGCGTGGACACCGGCGGCCCGGCACCCGCACTGGAGGCGGTCGGCAACACCGCCGCCGGCCCGGTGGTGATGCGCTACGACACCGGCACCGGCACGGTGAGCTCGGTGACCGCCACCGGCGTACCGGCGGCGCCGACCAACCTGCAGACCCCGCTGCTCGGCCCGGACGGCAGGATCTACACCTCCGGCTTCCTGTCCGGCGGCACCGGCGTGTACACCCCGATGCGCTCCGACGCCGACGTCCAGTACACCGGGGTGCCGCAGGTCGAGGGCGCCACCGTCATCGGCGACACGATGTACTTCGGCGGCTATCCCGGCGCCAACGTGTACGCCTACCAGCCGGCGAAGCCGTGGAAGCTCGGCACCAACCCGGTCAAGGTCTGCTCGCTGACCGACCAGGACCAGGACCGGCCGTACGGGATGGTGAACGCGGGCGGCAAGCTCGTGATCGGCACCGAGGCCGGGTACGGCAAGCTCACCGGCGCGCTCGCCGTCTACGACCCGGCGACCGGCTCCTGCGTCACGCACCCGAACATCGCCGACGACCGCACCGTCGCGAGCCTGGCGTACCTGGACGGCATGGTGTACGGCGGGACGTCGATCTGGGGCGGGCTCGGGGTCGAGCCGTCCCAGCGGGAGGCGGTGCTGCTCGCCTACGACCCGGCGACCGGGGCGCACCACGAGATCGCGCTGCCCAGCCGCGGGCTGCGTACCGTGCTGGGGCTGACCGTCGGCCCCGACCACCGGCTCTGGATGATCGCCGAGGACCACGTGCTGGTGTACGACCCGGTCAGCCAGCGGTTCGTCGCCGACCAGCGGATCTTCCCGGAACTGGACGTGCCCGGCGACGAGCTGATCGACGCGCACGACGCGTTCCTGCGCACCGGCCGGGATGGCAACCTCTACGGCACCATCCACGGCCGGTACGTGTTCCGGCTCGACCCGCGGACCCTGCACGCCACGGTGCTGCGCCGGGGCACCGTCGAAGGGCTGACCGCCGACCGGTACGGCAACCTCTACTACGTCCAGGACGGGTACCGGCTGCACCGGCTGGTGCCGTAGCGCCGGCGGATGGCCGGTCGGGGCGCGGGTCGCTCGGTGATCGCCTACGGTCGAGCCGGAGGTGTGCGATGACCGACACCGCGACGCCGGCCGGCCCGATCCCGGACCGGATGACCGGCTGGCAGGTGACCACGCCGGCACCGGTGGCGGACCGGCCGCTGCGCGCGACGACGCTGCCGGTGCCCACCCCGGCGGCGGACGAGCTGCTGGTGCGGGTACTGGCCTGCGGGGTGTGCCGGACCGACCTGCACGTCACCGAGGGCGACCTGCCGGTGCACCGGCCCGGCGTGGTGCCCGGGCACGAGGTGGTCGGGCGCGTCGTCGCGGTCGGGGCCGGGGTGACCGGGTGGGCGGTCGGCGAGCGGGTCGGCGTCGCCTGGCTGCGGCACACGTGCGGACACTGCCGGTACTGCCGGGCCGGTGCGGAGAACCTGTGCCTGGCGTCGCGGTACACCGGGTGGGACGCCGACGGCGGCTACGCGCAGTACACCACCGTGCCGGCCGGCTACGCCTACCGGCTGCCCGCCGGGTACTCCGACGTGGAGCTGGCGCCGCTGCTGTGCGCCGGGATCATCGGCTACCGGGCGCTGCTGCGCGCCGAACTGCCGGCCGGCGGACGGCTCGGCATCTACGGGTTCGGCGCCTCCGCTCACCTCACCGCGCAGCTGGCCCTCGCCCAGGGCGCCACGGTGCACGTGCTGACCCGGTCCGCCGCGGCCCGGCAACTGGCGCTGGAGCTCGGTGCCGCGTCCGCCGGCCCGGCCGACGGCGCACCGCCCGAGCCGCTGGACGCGGCGATCCTGTTCGCCCCGGTCGGCACCCTGGTACCGGTGGCGCTGGCCGCGCTGGACGCCGGCGGCACCCTGTCGGTGGCGGGCATCCACCTCACCGACATCCCGCCACTGAACTACCAGCGGCACCTGTTCCGCGAACGCACCCTGCGCAGCGTCACGGCCAACACCCGCGACGACGGTCGCCGCTTCCTCGACCTCGCCGGCCGGCACCACCTGCACGTGACGACCACGCCGTACCCGCTGGCGCAGGCCGACCGGGCGCTCGCCGACCTGGCCGGCGACCGGGTCGAGGGCGCCGCGGTACTGGTACCCGAACCGTCGCCGGCCGCACCGGTGACCGGCAGACCGTCGCCGGGCGCACCGGTGACCGGCGGAACGGAGTGACCGGATGACCGACCACCCCCGCTTCGACCAGCTGACCGTCCGGCTGCCGGTAGCCGACGTCGCCGCGGCGGCGGGGTTCTACCGACGGCTGTTCGGCCGCGACCCGGACTTCGCCCCGCACGAGGACTTCCTGGAGTGGCAGGCGGTACCGGGCACCTGGGTGCAGGTGTGCCCCGGCGCCGCGACCGGCGGTACCGGCCGGCTCCGGTTCGGCGTCGCCGACATCCGGGCCGCGGTGACGTGGGCCGAGGTGTCGCTGCGGGTCGAGTGCACGCCGATCCAGTCGCTGCCCGGCGTGGTCGCGTTCACCGACTTCACCGACCCGTACGGGCACGGCTGGGGCTTCTTCCAGGATCTCGTCGATCCGGCGACGGCGGTCGGCCCGGGTGGCTCGGTGACCGACGAGACGCTGTTCGTCGCCGGCGTCGCCGACCCGTCCAACGACTGACGAGGCCCGAGGTCGGACCGGGTCCGACCTCGGGCCCGGCCCGACCTCCCAGCCGGCCGGAAGCCGGCCCGGCCTCCGGCCGGCACGACCTCCGGCCCGGGGCCGACGAGCCGGTGGTGACTCTCCGGGCACAGGCTCGGCACAGCAACGGCCGGTACTCCCCGCAAGCTCCCAGTCACCCGCCAGCCGAGCCGCAGTGCACCGGCGCACGCTCGACCCATGAGTACCGATCCGGGAACCCACCTCGACCCCGAGCCGGACGAGCCGCGGCCGACCGGCACCGACCACGCCGCCTCGTCGGCGGCAGACCCGAAGCCGGCCACACCGGCCGGACCCCGACACCCGGAACCGACCCCGCCGCCCGCCTCCTGGGCACCGGAGCCCGGCGAGTGGCCCGCGCGGGCCGCCACACAGCACGACCCGGAGCCCGTCACCTCGGCCGCCGAGGCCGCCACGGCGCGGGCCACCTCGGTCCGCGAGGCCGGCACGCCACCGGACCCGGAGGCCGGCACACCAGCCGCCGCGGCCGCCACGGCGCGGGACGCGGAGGCGGTCACCCCGGCGGGCGTCCGGCAGCCGGCGGCGGGCCCGGTGGCCGG
>NZ_BOPO01000011.1 GCF_017312725.1 Actinocatenispora comari
CCGGAGCCGGTGCGCCCGGCGGCCGCCGCCCAGTTCGCCGCGAACCTGTCGCCCGGCGACGCGGTGCGGCGGCGCGTCGGGCTGCCGTACCGGCTGGTCGAGGGCGACGAGCAGGCGGTGCTGGAGCTGGCGGACCGGCAGATCCGGCTGCCGGCCGCGACGACCCCGGCGCTGCGGGTGCTGCTCGCCGGCGGTACCAGCCGGGTCGGCGAGCTGCCCGAACTGACCGGGGCGGACCAGCTGGTGCTGGTGCGGCGGCTGTTGCGGGAGGGCGTGCTGACGGCGTCGACCGGGTCGTGACGTGCGTACCTGGCCGCGCTGCTCGTTCCTCGCCGAGGCGGCCGGTGACCCGCGGGAAGGTACCGCGCCGCCGGCGAACCGCTGGCTGCTGATCGAGCATCCCGGACCGTGGGGCCGCAACGCGCTCACCCAGTCCGGCCTCGGCACCGACACCGTCGCGGCGCTGGCCGGGTGGGCCGGCACGTACGGGGGCCGGGTGACGCTGATCCGCCGCCCGGGTCGGCGGGGGCGGCCGGTCGCGGCCCGCCGCTGGTTCCGGGTCGACTCGCGGCCGGGCCACGAGGCGATCCGTACCGGCTCGTTCGGTACCGACGCCGACCTGGTCGCCGCGCTCGACGCGCCGGGTGAACCCGCCGCCGGCCCGCTGCAGCTGGTCTGCGCGCACGGCCGGCACGACCCCTGCTGCGCCGTGCGCGGGCGGGCGCTGGCCGCGACGCTCGCCGCCGCCGACCCGGCCGGTACCTGGGAGTGCAGCCACGTCGGCGGCTGCCGCTTCGCACCGGTACTGGTGCTGCTGCCGCACGGCTACACCCTCGGCGGCGTACCGCCCGCCGACGCGGTGCGCATCACCCGGGACTACCGCGCCGGCACCCTCGACCCGCACTGGGTACGCGGCCGCACCTCGCTGCCGCCGGCGGCGCAGGCCGCCCAGTACCACGCCCGGGCCGCCACCGGCGCGACCGGCGTCGACGCGGTGCGGGTGGTCGCGGTCGAGCAGATCGGGGAGGCGGGCTGGCGGGTCACGCTGGCCGACCCGGACTGCACGGTGCTGCTGCGCGAGCGGCACGTGGCCGCCGGCCGCCCGCTGACCTGCGCCGCCACCACCAACGGCTGGCTTCGCCTGTTCGACCTGCTGGAGCTGCACACCGACCGCACCGCCCCGGACCCGACCTGAGCCGACCGGCACCCGGGCCCGTCCGGGGCCGGGCCAGGCGCGTGCGCCGCCAGCCGGCCAGCCGAGTCGCGGCCGGACCCTGGCCCCGGACAACGGGCGGCCGGCACGGCGGTACCCGGGCCGGGGCGTTGCCGCGGCGCGTGGTCGCCGGGTACAAGCGTGGTTGTGCCGGCCGATCCGAGTTGGACGATCGGTTCGGTTTGGGACCGAACGAGCACTAGTCTCGAGGCGTGCGCCGGCGCTGCCGGCGGTGGCGGTGGCCGAGCGGCGCAGGGGGAGCGATGAGCGACGAGCCGATCAGCGACAGCGAGCGGCAGGCCCTGCAGCGCGAGCTGACCGAGCTGCACGCGGAGCGTGCCGAGCTGGCCGCGACCCTGCAGGACCCGGCGGGCGACGGCGACGCCGCCGACCATGCCGACCGGGAACGCCGGGCGATGAACCTCGGGCCGATCGACGAGCGCATCGCCCGGCTCACCGACCGGCTGCGTACCGCGGCGCCCGGCGGGCCGGCGAGCGACGTGATCGGGGTGGGCAGCACGGTGCGGCTGCGGTTCGCCGACGGCTCGGTCGGCACGGTGGAGATCGCGGCCCTCGACGACCAGTCGGACGCCAGCCTGGTCACCGCGGACAGCCCGCTCGGCCGGGCGCTCGCCGGGCACCGCGCCGGCGACACGGTGCGCTACGACGCGCCGGCCGGCGCGCAGACCGCGGTGGTGCTGTCGGTCGGCGACCAGGCGGCCGACTGACCGCCGGGCGGTACCGGTGCGGGGAGGTGTGCGGATGGCCGACGTGACCACGACACAGCGGGTCGGGCAGGCGATGGTCACCGCGCCGAGCACGCACGGCACCGCCACCACCGTGGCGCAGCTGCGTCGGTACTTCGCCGACGACCACGTGCACCTGGCCCTGATCGTCGCGCCGGACGGCCGGCTGGTCAGCACGGTGGAACGCGCCGACCTGACCACGACGCTGCCCGGCGCCACGCTGGCCCGGTCGGTCGGTACGCTTGCCGGCCGTACCGTCGGGCCCGACGATCCGGTGGAGCGGGCGGCGGCGATCCTGGCGCGGCGGCGGCGCCGCCGGCTGGCGGTCGTGGACGGCGCCGGCCGGCTGATGGGGTTGCTGTGCCTCAAACGCAGCCGTACCGGCTTCTGCTCGGACGCCGACGTGCGCGCCCGCGCCGCCGACCGGCACGTGCGCACCCGCGCGGCCGACCGGCACGTGCGCGCCCGGGCCGCCGACCGGCCAGGCTGCGCCGGCGAGCCGTGACCGCGCCGGTCAGCCGCGGCCGGCGCGGGTCAGGTACACCGCGAGCCCGGCGGTCGCCGCCGCCGCGAGCGCGATGCCGAACACCCAGAACGTCCACATCGGACTGATCTGCTGCACGAACCAGCCGAAGTTCATCCCGAAGAACGCGGTGAGGAATGTCAGCGGCAGGAACACCGTCGCGACGATGGTGAGCCGCTTCATCACCTGGTTCATCCGGTTCGACACCTCGGTGAGGTACAGGTCGAGCACCCCGCCGAGCTGCTCCCGGTACGAGCCGATCAGCCCGGCGGCCCGGTCGAGATGGTCGTGGACGTCGCGGAACCCGACCCGGTCGTCGTCGGTGATGGCGTCGCCCAGCGTGGCGAACAGCCCGCCGGCCGGGTCGAGCAGCTCGCGCTGCGGTACCACGACGTGCCGCAGCTCGGTGAGCTGCCGGCGCAGCGCGAAGATGTGCTGGCGCTTGGCCCGGGTGGCGTTTTCGGCCACCGACGCCTGCAGGTCGTCGATCGTGCCGTCGAAGCCGTCGAGCGTGTTCAGCAGCCGGTCGGCCAGCTCGTCCAGCACGCCGTGCAGAGCCCGCCCGACGTGCCCGGGGTCGATGGCGGCGACGCGCCTGACCGCCGCCTGCAACGCCGCCAGCGGCTGCCGGGTGACGGTGACCAGCGCGCCGTCGGTGACGTGCAGGTGCACCTCGACCAGCTTCGGCCGGTCCCCGGTACCGGACTGCGCGCCGTAGAACACCAGCAGCGCGCCGTGCGGATAGGCGTCGAACTTGGCGCGTTGACCGAACTCCTGCGAGTCCTCGATCGCCATCGGGTGGATCGGCAGGAGCTGCCCGACCCGGTGCAGGTCGCCCTCGGCCGGGTCGGTCAGCCGCAGCCAGAACGGCTCACCGCGCCCGCGCAGGGCGCGGATCCGGTCGGCGTCGACCGCCTCGATGACCTCCATCAGGTCGCCACGAGCAGCGTCTGCGGTGCCGCCGCGCGCATCCGGCTGCGCAGCCAGGCATGCTGCGCCGTGGTCTGGCCATGGCAGCCGGCGACGGTGTCGATCAGCTCCCGGTCCCGGGCGCCGGCGGCGGCCTGCCCGACCAGCGCCCAGGTGATGTCGACCAGGCTGACCAGCTGGTACAGGTCCTGCAGGTCGCGCAGCAGCCCGACCGGCCCGCCGCGGGTCGTGGTGAGCCCGTCCGGGCGCAGCCGCTCCGGCTCCGGCTCCCGGCGGTCGGTGTAACGCGCCGTGACCGGGGCGAGCGCCTCGACGTGCGCGGTGGCCTGCCGGGCGAAGTCGGCGCAGGTGTAGTGCACGTCCGCCTCGTCGGCATGCCCCTGCGACACGGTGACGTACGAGTCGGCCAGGGTCTGCTCGGCCGCCGCCAGCAGGATCAGGTAGGTACACAGGTGCATCGTGCTCACCGTCCCGGGTTCGTGATGGTGGCGTCCACCGGCGCGGACGCGGTGTTGGTGGGTGCCGGTGCGGGCCCGTCGCCGTGCCGGATCAGCTGGACGTTGACCGCGGCGACCTTGAACTCCGGCTGCTTGGAGATCGGGTCCCAGGCGGTGATGGTCAGGTCGTTGGCGGCGGTCTCGACGAACCCGGAGTCGCCGTAGTGCCAGGGCGCGAAGACGGTGCCCTCCCGTACGTGCGAGATCCGGGCCGGTGCCTGGATCGCGCCCCGCCGCGAGGTGACCCGGACGATGTCGCCCTCGCCGACGCCGAGCCGGGCGGCGTCCTGTGTGGACAGTTCGACCCACATCGACGGGGCCGCGTCCTGCAACTGGCGGGCCCGCTTGGTCTTGGTCCGGGTGTGCCAGTGGAACACGGTGCGGCCGGTGGTGAACCGCAGCGGGAACTGCTCGTCGGGCACCTCGTAGGCCGGCTGGTACCCGGTGGTCTTCAGGATGGCGCGACCGTCGATGCGGCGCGCGCTGTACTGCTCGGCCGACACGCCGGCGCCGGTCGCGAGGTCGTGCCCGTACGTCTCGCAGCGGGCCCGGTCGGTGACGAAGACGCCGTCGGTGTAGAGCCGCTCGGTGCCGGCCGGTGCGGTGTCGTTGCAGGGCCACTGGATCCCGCCGACGTCGTGCAGTTGCTGGTAGCTCAGCCCGGAGTAGTCGCACGGCCGGCCGACGGTGGCGGCCTTCCACGCCTCGAACGCCGCCTCGGGAGTGTCCCAGGCCGGCAGCGGTCCGCCGTCCCTGTCGGCCAACCCCAGCCGGCGGGCGTAGTCGATCCAGACGTCCAGGTCGCTGCGCGCCTGGCCGGGCGGCTCGATCGCCTTCTCCTGCAGGTGCACGGTGCGGTCGACGTTGGTGAACGTGCCGGTCTTCTCCGCCCACAGCGCCACCGGCAGCACCACGTCGGCCAGCTCGGTGGTCTCGGTGCGGTACGCGTCGGAGACCACCACGAAGCACTGGTTACCGGACAGGATGCGGCGGATCCGGTTCAGGTTCGGCATCGACACCGCCGGGTTGGTACCGGCGATCCAGAGGAACCCGATCGACCCCTGCTCGGCGTACCGGAACATCGCGTTCGCGTCGGTCGGCGGCGACCAGTGCGGGATCACCAGCGGGTCCACGTTCCACAGCCGGGCCAGCTCCTCGACGTGCTCGGCGTTGCCCCAGTTGCGGAAGCCGGGCAGCGCCGGCCCGCAACCGGCCTCCCGGTTGTTCTCCGCCGACGGCTGCCCGTTCATCTGCAGGATCCCGGCGCCGGGCCGGCCGAGCATGCCGCGCAGCAGGTGCAGGTTGTTGACCTGGCAGGCCGCCGCGGTCGCCTGGTGCGACTGGTAGAACCCCATCGAGCAGGTGGACACCACCCGGTCGCTGGTGCCGAACACGTCCGCGGCGGCGACGATGTCGGCGGCCGGTACCCCGCAGATCTCGGCCGCCCATTCGGGGGTCGCGTCCGCGGTCGCCGCCGCCAGCTCGTCGTAGCCGACGGTGTGCGCGGCCACGTACTCCCGATCGACGTAGCCGACCGCGATCAGCTGGTGCACCAGCGCGTTCATCAACGCGAGGTTGGTGCCGTTGCGGATCGGCAGGTGCACCGTGGCCCGCTCCGCCACCTTGGTACGGCGGGGGTCCACGCACACCAGCCGCGGCGGGTTCGGCCCGTCCAGCCGGTCCAGCATCCGTGCCCACAGTACGGTCTGGGTCTCGGCGACGTTGTGCCCGAACAGGAACAGCGCGTCGCAGTCGTCCACGTCGGTGTAGGAGCCGGGTTGCCCGTCGCAGCCGAAGCTCTCCCCGAACGCGGTCGCCGCGGTCGCCGTGCACAGCCGGGTGTTGCCGTCCATGTGCGGGGTGCCGATGCCGCCCTTGCCGATCGTCGCGAGGGTGTAGAACTCCTCGATCATCAGCTGGCCGGAGGTGAAGAACCCGTGCGAGAGCGGCCCCTTGGTGTCCAGCAGGTTCCGGGACCGCTCGACCACCGCGGACATCGCGGTCTCCCAGTCGGTCTCGACCAGCCGGCCGCCCTGCCGGATCAACGGTGCGGTGAGCCGGTCGTGCTGCTGCCCCTGCCAGCCGTACAGCCCCTTCGGCCCCATCCGGCCGTGGTTGACGCGGTCCTCCGCCCGGCCCCGGATCCCGACGATCCGCCCCCCGGCGACCGCGACCTCCACCCCGCATCCGTTGGAACACAACAGGCACGCGCCCCGCACCCAGCTCTCCACGTCGGACTCCGCCACCCCGTCGACCAGGAACTGGTCGACTCGATCCGGCCAGGCATCGCCAGACGCGTAGGGTGTCCGCTCACCCCAGATCTCGACCACACGATCATTCATCTCCGCTGCCCTCTCTCGCGTCGCCCGTGTGCTGACTCGCCTGCCCGTGCGCTCCTTCAACGAGAGCGCGGGTCGTGCCCGTCGTCGTCGCTTCCGGCAGCGTGCTGCCGCGATCTGCCAGCTCGTCGGCCCGCCGAAGCAGCGTGAACGCCGGTCGCCGGCGCGTCGAGTGCACCGCTGCCCGAGTACGCCGAGCCACCGTCCGGCACCGTGATCCGCAGCGTGGTACCCGGATGTACCAACTCCACCGCGAGTAGGACCACTACGCCCACCCACACCGCGAACGCCACCCAGATCTCGACCCGGGCGATGTCGACCATGAACACCACCCCGGTGGCTCGGCCGTAGTTCACGCTGGCCGCGGCGTACATGCCCAGCGGGAACACCATGCTCCACAGGCTCGCGTCGTAACGCAGCGGCGCGCCGTGCCGCAGGTGCCGCCAGATCACGAACACCAGCAGCAACGGAATCCACCAGGTACCGAACGCCCACAACAAAAACGCCAGCCCGGACACCACCGGCCGGGTCGCCGCCAGTACCGGCGGACCGGCCGGCAACGACACGATCTTCGCCGCGGCCAGCACGGTGATCGCGGTGGCTCCCATGTACACCCAGTAGGTCGGGCTCAACGCGTGCGGGGTGACCGGCGCGTCCAGCAGCCGCGACATCACCAGCCCGGCAAGCATCAGGTACAGCACCACCCCGATGCCCCAGAACGCCACCGCCACCGGCGCGAGCCACCCGGCGCGGTCGCTCGCCGAGGCCGCGATCGTGGCGGCCGACGCGGCCAACGACTGGGTACCGACCACCCACATGAACCAGCTGCCGTTGGTCCGCGGCAGCACCGGCTCGGCCCGGCGGCCGACGATCATCGCGCCCGGAATCCCGTACACCAGCACCAGCCAGACCGGAACGCTCGCCAGCGCGAGGATCGACGCGGTGAGCAGGTGCTGGTCGGCCGCCAGCCGCATGCCGAGCACGTTCGGCGCTGCCACCAGGGTGAAGTAACCGAAACCGCGACCGGGATCGCGCGCGTCGCGCAGCATCCGGCCCGGGAACCGCGCCGCGCGCCACCCGTACCCGACCAGCAGCAGCGCGAACGCGACCACCGCGACGACCAGCAGGACGCGCGACAGCAACTGCCAACCGAACGCGGCCAGCGCGGTCGAGATGATGCCGGTGGCCATCACCAGCGCCGCGTAACCGGGTGACAGTTCGGCGATCTCGCGCCGCAGCCGGTCCTTCATGGCGCCGGGCGGGGGTGGGTCGCACGCCGGTCGCGGGGCCCGCTCGCTACCGGGCCGCGGTCGTGCGCTCCGGTGCGATTCCGTGCCTCCACAACCGATCACCACCCGTCATTCCGCGAAGCCTAGCCGCCGGCGGTGGTGCGGAGGGCCCATCCTGGATTCGTTGTGGCAGGGCACAACCGTGGTTGTACCGTCCGGGCAACGACGCCGGCCGCGCCGCTCGGATCGGTGGTCGGACGAGGCGGGCCGCCGCGGTCGTGCCGGCCCGCTGTCGTCGGCACGCGGTGGCTGCTCCGCGGCAGGAACGTCGGTACCAGGATCAGCGTTCGCACCGCGGCGTCCGGAGCCGGGAGCTACAGTGCGGATATTAGCGGCAAAACCCCTGTCATCGGATGCTGAACGTCAAGCCGGGCAAGCGATCCGATGTCGCGGAATCGCGTGCCGTTCGGAGTCTTGACGGCCGCAACCGCCGGTGCCAGGGTGAGCACGAACCGAACCGGGCCACCACATTCCGGCCGGCACCACGTCGCGGCCGCGGCTCGCTCCGAGTGATCCGGTACGACGCGATCCGGTACGACGCGAGGAGGACGGCATGGCGATCGGTGGTGGCCCGAGGGACACGACGCCCGGCGAGGGTGCGGCGCCCGGCATCGAGCACCGGGACGGCACTGCGGGTGACATCGGCAGGCGAGTGGTCACCCGGCGCAGCGCCCTCGTCGGCGGTGCCGCCCTGGTCGCCGGCGCCGGGCTGCTGGGTGCGGCCCCGGCGTACGCCGACGACCCGGCCGACGCGACCCGCGCCGGCTCGCACGACCTGTCGCCCCGGCAGCAGGCCGGCCAGCGGGTGATCTGGTCGTACCCGGGGCTGACGCCGCCGCAGGAGCTGTTCGACGCGATCCGGGCCGGGCTGGTCGGCGGCGTGATCTTCTTCGGCGAGAACATCGACCGTAACGACCGCAGCCAGATCCAGGGCGTGACCCGCGCGCTTGCTCAGGCACAGGCGGACAGCGGCATCCGGTACCCGATGCTGATCATGACCGACCAGGAGGGCGGCATCGTCCAGCGGCTGCCCGGCGCTCCCGGCATCTCCGAGAAGCAGATCGGCGCGTCGGCGGACCCGGTGGCCACCGCGACCTCGGCGGGCACCGGCGCCGCGGAGAACCTGCTGGACGCCGGGATGAACTGCAACCTCGCCCCGGTCCTGGACGTCTACCGCGAGGCGGGGAACTTCGACGACCGGTTCGGTCGCTCGTACAGCATGGATCCGGCCGTCTGCGGCGCCTGCGGTGCCGCGTCGATCGTCGCGCAGCAGCGGCTCGGCGTGGTCACCACGGCCAAGCACTTTCCCGGGCTCGGCGCCGCGACCCGGGACGCGAACACCGACCTCGGCCCGGTCACGCTGGACGTGTCCCGGTCCGACCTGCGCAGCATCGACGAACTGCCGTTCCGGTACGCGATCGGCGCCCGGGTCGACATGGTCATGACGTCCTGGGCGACGTACCCGGCGCTGGACCCGCACCTGCCGTCCGGGCTGTCGCCGCGCATCGTGCAGGGCGAGCTGCGGCACCGGCTGAAGTTCCGCGGCGTCACCATCACCGACGCGATCGAGGCCGGCGCGCTGGACGAGTTCGGCGGTACCGGCGAGCGCGCGGTGCGCGCCGCGGCGGCCGGCATGGACGTCCTGCTGTGCTCTGCCCGCGACGTCAGCCAGGGCCAGGACGCGGTGGACGCGCTGCACGCCGCGATCGCCGACCGCCGGCTCAACCGCGGCCAGGCCAACCAGGCGCTGCAGCGGGTCATCGCGCTGCGCCGCCGCCTGCACTGATCGGCCACGGCGCGCGATCAGGCGGTGCCCCGCCGGTTGCGCGCCCGGCGGGTGGCCGGGCCGAGGCCGAGTCCGGCCGCCACGGCGAGGTCGTCGCCGGTGTCCACGTCGCAGCGCAGCGACGGTGACCCGGCACCGATGCGTACCGCGCCGGTGGCCGCGTGCGCGGCCGCGGAGCCGACGCCGAAGTGCGGGTCGAGCGGCTGTCCGGGCGCGGCGAGCAGCAGGGTGGTACCGACGCCCGGACGGTCGGCGCAGAACGCCCGCCGGCCGTCCGCCTCGGCGATCGCCGCGGCCAGCTCGGCCGGGCGCAGGGCGGGCAGGTCGGCCTGCAGCGCCCCGACCGTACCGGCCGGGCTGCGCAGCCGCTCGGCCCCGAACGCCAGCGCCGCGTTCAGCCCCGGCAGCCCGCGCTCGTCGATGCACTCGACGCCGGTACCGGACAGCGCGTCCGGCACCCGCTTGTCCTCGCAGATCACCAGGATCCGGCGCACCCCGTCGGCCCGCGCGGCGGCGGTCACGGTGTCCAGCAGCAGCGCGAGGACCAGGCCGGGGTGCTCGTCGGCCGGCACCACCCCGCGCAGCCGGGTCTTCGCCGCGCCCAGCCGCTTGATCGGTACGACCAGATCCACGCCGTGTGCCGCAGGACTCATCGATCTCCTTCACCCGTCCCGGTGGGGAGCGCGCCACCGGGCGCCCGCGGCTAGCGCGGCACGAACGCGAGCACCTCCTGCAGCCGGTGGACGTGCTCGTGGTCGCCCGGGTCGTCGCAGTCGTCGTACGGATCGTAGTGGACCGCCCGGATGCCGGCCGCCTGCGCGCCCCGCACGTCGGCCGGCACGGTGTCCCCGACGTGTACCGCGTGCGCGGCGTCGACGCCGACCCGGTCCAGCGCGGCGCGAAACAGTCGCGGGTCGGGCTTGTCGAAGCCGACGATCGCGCTGTCGAGCACCGCGTCGACCGGTACGCCGGGGCCGTCACCCTCCTGGCACATTCGCGCGTCGAGCAGCATCTGCGCGATCCGGCCGTCGGCCTGGGAGACCACCGCGACGTGCAGGCCGGCCCCGGTCGCCGCGGCGAGTGCCTGCTTGGACGCCGGATCGGGTGCGTGCCACATGTTGCGGGTGCGGGAGATCGCCAGGTACTCCTCGGCGCAGGCGCGCCACCGCTGCTCGGGCACGCCCGCGTACCGGGGGAGCAGGTCGTAGTAGTCGCCCTGCGGCGCGCCGCGGGTCGGGAACGCCGCGTTGTGCGCCGCGAAGTGCGCCCGGACGAAGCCTTCGGGGGTGTCGACGCCGCCGTGGCGGGCGATCACGGGCGTCAGGATCGCGGCGTTGGGGAGCAGCAGCACCCCGCCGACGTCGACGAGCAGCCCCTTCGGTTGGTCGGCCGGGGTTGGGGGGTGGTGGTGAGTCATGGGCTGAGATCCGATCTGCTTTGAAAAATGTATCAGCAGGCTAGCGCAGATTGAAAGTATTGACGACGCTCGCCGGGGCGTGCAACGATCAGCCGCATGACGCAGGATGGCTCCACGCCGGGGGCCCAGGTGCCGACGGTGCTCGAGCGGATCGCGGCGGCACGACCGACCTTCTCGGCCGGCCTGATCCGGGTCGCCGACGCGATCTCACGAAACCCTGAACTGACGGCGAACATCGGGATCGTCGAGCTCGCCCAGACGGCGGGCACCTCGGTGGGCACCGTGACCCGGTTCTGCCGGGTGATCGGCCTCGACGGGTACACCGCGCTGCGGCTGGCGCTCGCCGCCGAGCTCGGGCAGGCGGCGGCCGACCTGGACGCCGACCCCACCGGCGAGATCGAGCCGTCCGCCAGCGCCCGGGACACCGTCAAGCTGATCGCCGCGTCCAGCGTCAACGCCATCCGCCGCACCGCCACGCTGCTGGACACCGACGCGCTGAGCCGGCTCGCGGTCGCCGTCGACGAGGCCCGGCAGGTGCAGATCTTCGCCTTCGGCGGCAGCGCGCAGGTCGCGCGCTACCTCGCCGACCAGCTCGTCGGCATCGGCGTCGTCACGCTCACCTCGCCCGACGTGACCATCGCCGCCGCGCACGCGGTGACCCTCGGCGCCGGCGACGTGGCGATCGCGATCAGCCACTCGGGTACCGCGCAGCACGCCCTCGACCTGCTGTCGGTGGCCCGCGAACGCGGCGCGTTCACCGCCGGGATCACCAGCAGCGTGCACGCCCCGCTGGTCACCGAGGCCGATCTGACCCTGGTCACCACGGCGCGCAGTACGACCGCGCGCTACCGCGGCACCGCGGGCCGGCACGCGCAGCTGTTCGTCACCGACGCGCTCTACGTCCGGGTCTCGCAGCGCCGCGCGAGCCAGGCGAACCGGCTGCTGACCCTCGCCGGGCAGGCGACCGCGCCGTACCAGACGCGCACCGGCGAGCACCGGGCGGCACACCGGACCCCGACGCCGGTGGTCGTCACCGAGCAGGCGAGCGGTCGCATCCTGGTGCTCGACACCGACCAGGACTGGGCGACGGAATCCGCCGTGCGCTGGTCCTGGCGGCCGGACGTGGACGCCGACGACCCGGACCGGCCCTGGCGGTGGCCCACCGACGCGCGGCTGCGACGCGACGCGTCGGGCCAGCGGTACGTGCTCGTCGCCGACTCGTACGGGCTGCTCGCCCAGGTGCGCTACCCGCAGGGTGGGGCGCCGGTCTGGTCGGTGCACGCCGGCGCGGCGGCGAACCCGCACGGCATCGAGCTGCTGCCGGACGGCAACGTCGCCGCCGCGGCGAGCACCGGCGGCTGGGTCCGGGTGTACCCGGCGAGCCAGGGCCCGGGTGCGGACGGGTACGCCGAGGACCGGTTGCCCGGCGCGCACGAGGTGCTGTGGCGCGCCGAGGACGGTGCGCTGTGGGCGATCGGCGACGAGCTGCTCGTCCGGTACCAGGTGGGCGGGTCCGCCGCGGCCCCGACGTTGCGGCGCGCGGCGAGCCACGACCTGCCGACCGCGGGCGGCCACGACCTGCAGCCGGTCGCCGGCGATCCGCGGCTGTTGTGGGTGACCACGGTGCACGGGGTGTACCGGTTCGATACCGTCGCCGGGCGGTTCGCGACGGGGGCGCGGGCGTGGGACCGGCCGGACGTCAAGAGCGTGGGTACCGACCGGAGATCCGGTGCGGTGCTGCAGACGACCCCGAAGCCGGACGACGAGTGCGACTGGTGCACCGACCAGGTCGACTTCTACCTCGGCGACGAGCCCCGGGCATCGAGGACGCTGCCCGGCGGGCGCATCTACCGGGCCCGCTGGTTCGCCGTCGACAGCAACTGACCTGCGCCGACGCCGGTCGCTGAACAGCAGAACAACGCCAAGGAAAACATTGCACAGGTCTCTGCTCGACATTGAAATAATTTCGGACCAGCGGTAGGAAGGTGCCATGTCCGAGGAAGCAGTTCTGCCCGCCGCCAGGCGGGTGCGCCGGCGGGCCGCCGCCACGATGACGGCCTCGCAGCGGCGCGAGGGTGGCGCGGGCTACCTGCTCATCGCGCCGACCACGGTCCTGCTCGTGCTGTTCTACCTGTACCCGCTCGCGCAGACCGTGTTCTACAGCTTCACGAACTGGAACCCGGCCACCGGCCGCTCCGACGCCCTCGTCGGCCTGTCGAACTACACCCACCTGGTCCGCGATCCCCAGTTCCTGCGCGCCACCGCCAACACCGCGATCTACGTCGCGGTCGTGGTGCCGTGCACCCTGGCCATCGGGCTGTTCTTCGCGGCGATGCTGGCCACCCCGTTCCGCGGCCGCGGCGTCTACCGGGCGCTGATCTTCGTCCCGCACATCGCGCCGACGGTCGGTACCGCGCTGGTCTTCAGCTACCTGCTCTCGCCGCTCGGCGGCGTCGTCAACTACGCGCTGAGCGCGTTCGGCGTCGCGCCGATCGGGTTCCTGACCACCGAACCGTGGGCGCTGGTGTCGGTCATCGTCTTCTCGATCTGGCAGGGCGTCGGGTACTCGATGATCATCTACTCGGCGGCGCTGGCGAACATCCCGCCGAGCTACCACGAGGCCGCCCGGCTCGACGGCGCCGGCCCGGTCCGCCGGTTCTTCTCCATCTCGTTCCCGCTGGTGGCGCCGACCACCGGGTTCCTCGCCATCACCGGGATCATCTCCTCGCTGCAGGTGTTCACCCAGGTGTACGTGCTGACCGGGGGCGGCCCGCTGCAGTCCACCCAGACGCTGCTGTTCTACGTGTACGAGCAGGGTTTCGTGTACTTCCACGGCGGCTCGGCCAGCGCCGCCGCCGTCCTCCTGCTGCTGTGCGGGATCCTCGTGTCGGTCCTGCAGCTGCGGGTTCTCGCCCGGCGCAACACCGCCGAGCTCGGCTGAGGGGACGGACATGAGTCAACCGCTGCGGCTGCGCCGCCTCGCACCGAACGTGGCCCGGCACGCCATCCTGCTCGTCGCGGTCGCCATCTTCTTCGGCCCGTTCGTGTGGATGCTGCTGACCAGCTTCAAGTCGTCCAGCGAGGCGCTGTCGTTCCCGCCGACGTTCCTGCCGCACGAGTGGCGCTTCGACAGCTACCTGCGCATCTTCACGGTGGCGCCGTTCGGGCTCTACTACCTCAACAGCACCATCGTCACGGTGCTCGCGACCTTCGGGCAGATCGTCACCAGCCTCGCCGCCGGGTACGCGTTCGCCCGGATGCGGTTCCGCGGCCGTACGGTCATCTTCGTCGTGCTGCTCGCCGCGCTGATGGTGCCGTTCGAGGTCGTGTTCACCCCGCTGGTCACGCTGCTGTCCCAGCTCGGCTGGCTGAACAGCTACCAGGGACTGATCATCCCGAACGTGCCGTCGATCCTCGGCGCGTTCCTGTTCCGGCAGTTCTTCCTGTCGTTCCCGACCGAGATCGAGGACGCCAGCCGGATCGACGGCGCCGGGATCTGGCGCCGGCTGTGGTCGGTCATGGCACCGATGGCCCGACCGATGATCGGATCGTTCGCGATCCTGTCGTTCGTCTACAACTGGAACAACTTCTTCTTCCAGTTCCTCGTCACCACCAGGTCGAGGTACTACACGGTGCAGGTCGGGCTCGCCCAACTCCAGGGCGAGAACAACACGACGGACTTCGGCCTGCTGATGGCCGGATCCACCCTCGCGATCATCCCCGTCATGATCGTCTTCCTCATCTTCCAACGGCAGCTCGTCTCCGCCATGTCCGGCGGCCTGCGCTGAGAATGCCTGTCCCGTACGAGATCCCGCTCTGTCACGTCCCGCTCGAACCGACCACGGTCGAACCGATCCCGGTCGAACCTCAGGAGCAGCCATGACCTCTCGATCCCTCCTCGCCCGGCGCACCCGCGTCGGGATCGCCGGCGCCACCGCGGTGATCGCCGCGCTCACCACGACCGCCTGCGGCGGCTCGGTGACCGGTAACGACAGCGACTCCGCCGGCCGGACCACCATCACCGTGTGGGCCGGCAGTACCGGCGGCACCGAACCGCTGAAGCGGCAGCTGATCGACCAGTTCAACTCCTCGCAGCACAAGTACAAGGTCGAGCTGGAGGTGCAGCCCGCCAGTACCGAGGCGCACGCGAAGCTGATCAACGCGGTCAAGAACAAGCAGGGCCCCAACCTCGTCCTCGACGACGGCGCGCCGCAGGAGCTCGGTCAGGTCATCGCCACCGGCTCGGTCGTACCGCTGGACAGCTACCTCGACCGCAAGGGCTCGACGCTGACGAAGAGCGACTTCACGAAGGGGATGGCGGACACCGGCACCTTCGACGGCAAGGTCTACTCGCTGCCGACCCAGGGCGGCGACTACGCCCTGATCTACAACAAGAAGATGTTCACGGCGGCCGGTATCGACAAGCCGCCGGCCACCTGGGCCGAGCTGGAGCGCGACGCGGCCAAGCTGACCCACGGCACCAAGCAGTACGGGATGTACCTGCCGATCGGTACCGGCGGGACCGCACCGTTCTACTGGCAGTCCATGCTGTGGAGCGCCGGCGGCGAGTTCATGAACGCCGACAACACCAAGGTCGAGTTCAACAGCCCCGCCGGGGTGCGGGCGCTGACCGCCTGGACCGAGATGGTCAAGAACGGCACCGCCTACCCGACCAGCCTGCAGACGCCGAGCGACAACGGCAACACCGCCGCGATGACCTCCAAGCGGGCCGCGATGGCCATCAACGGCGCCTACAACCTCGGCGTGCTCGACGAGGCGCTCGGCAAGGAGAACGTCGGGGTCGCGCCGCTGCCGCCGCTGGACAAGCCGGCGATGAACCTGGGCACGAACAACTCGTACATCATGAAGGGCACGGCGGCGCAGGAGGCCGGCGCCTGGGCGTTCCTGCAGTACTGGCTCACGCCGAAGACCCAGGCCAAGTGGGACGCCGCGAACGGGTTCCTACCCACCAACACCAGGACCACCGACGACCCGGCCTGGAAGAAGTACCTCGAGCAGAACCCGCGGATGAAGGTGTTCGCCGACGCGCTGAGCTACGCCAAGAGCCGGCCGTCGATCGAGGCGTACGCCGGGATCTCCGACGCGCTGTCCGTCGAGCTGGAGAAGGCGTTGCTGCAGAAGGAATCGCCGGCCGAGGCGCTGAAGAAGGCCGAGGCGGGCGCGACCGCCGCGCTGAAGTAACTGCCGCTCCCGTGGAAGGGTTGCCCGTGACACCAACGATCTCCGCCGCCCGTGCGGTACTGGAACGGCTGCTCGGGCGCGACCGCGCCGACCGGTTCGAGCTGGTGCTCGAACCCGGGCCCGGCAGCGAGTTCCGCATCGAGGACGCCGGTGGCACGGTCCGGGTGACCGCACCGCGGCTGCCGGACCTGCTCGCCGGGGCCCGCTGGTACGTCTCGCACGTGGCGCACGGGCACCTGAGCCGGCACGGCGACCGGCTGCCCACGGAGCTGCCGCCCGCGGGTGCGCCGGTGCGCCGGCGCACCCGGCACACGCATCGCTTCGCGCACAACCACACCGTCTCCGGCTACTCCGCCTCGTACTGGGGCTGGGCGGAGTGGGAACGCGAGATCGACTTCCTGGCCTGGTCGGGCACTACCCACCTGCTGGTGCTCACCGGGCAGGAGATCGTCTGGCGCGACCTGCTGGTCGAGCTCGGGTTCACCGACGAGGCGGCCCGCGGCTGGCTCAGCATGCCCGGCCACCTGCCCTGGCAGTGGATGGGCAACCTGTACGGCTACGGCGGCGGGCAGCCGACCGAGCTGCTGGAACAGCGTGCCGCGCTGGGTCGTCGCATCCTCGACCGGTTGCGGGAACTGGACATCACCCCGGTGCTGCCGGGGTTCGCGGGGTTCGTGCCGCAGGAACTCGTGGACGCCCGCGACGACCTCACCGCGGTACCGCAGGGAAAGTGGCTCGGGTTCGACCGGCCGACCTGGATCGACCCCACCGCGCCGGGCTTCCGTGACGTCGCGGGCCGCTGGTACCGGTTGCAGGCCGAAAGGTTCGGCGCGTCCACCGCGTACTCGATGGACGTGCTGCACGAGGGCGGGCTCGCCGGCGGGATGGACATCTGCGCCGCCGCGGCGAACCTGCAGGGCGCGCTGCTGGACGCGCACCCGGACGCCACCTGGGTGGTCCAGGCCTGGGGCGCGAACCCGACCCCCGAACTGCTCGCCGGTGTCGACCCGGAACACCTGCTGGTACTGGACATCAACGCCGACGACACCCCGCGCTGGCGGTCCCGGCAGGCGTTCGACGGTGCGCCGTGGGTGTTCGGCACCATCTCCACCTGGGGCGGCCGCCAGTACGTGTTCGGCAAGCTGCCGGAGATCTGCCGGCTGCCGGCGCTGACCGGCACCGGCCGGCTGTGCGGCACCGTGCAGGCCGCGGAGAGCCTGGAGAGCAACCCGGTCGTCGACGACCTGCTCGCCGACGCCATCTGGTCCGACGCCGAGATCGACCTGGACGACTGGATCGCCGGGTACGTGCGTCGCCGGTACGGCACCGACGACGGCTCGGCGGTGGCCGCCTGGCACCGGTTCGTGCGCACCGCGTACGGCCAGTACATCGCCGACGACATCGACGGCACCAACGCCGGCCCGGACTCGCTGTTCGTGGCGCGCCCCGCACTCGACGCGCAGCGGGCGATCGAGTGGCGACCGTGGATCGTCCCGTACGACGTGGCCGACTTCGAGGCCGGCTGGCGGTCGCTGATCCGGGCGGCGCCGGCCGCGGGCGAGTCCGAGCCTTACCGGCACGACCTGGTCGACGTGACCGTGCAGGTGCTGTCCAACCGCAGTCGCTGGTTGCTGCCGCAACTGCGCGCGGCGGTGGACGCCGGCGACGATGCCGCGGTCGATCGGTGGGGCGCCTGGTTCCTGCGGATGATCGACCAGTGCGAGCAGGTCCTGGCCACCCGCAGCGAGTTCCTGCTCGGCACCTGGCTGGCCCAGGCCGCCGCGACCGCCGGCCCCGCCGGCGTCGACGACATCAGTACGCTCGTCACCACCTGGGGCGACACCCCGGAGCGCGACGAGCTGCACGACTACGCGGCCCGGCACGCCGCCGGCCTGATGGCCGGTCACTACGCGCGGCGCTGGCGCCGGTTCCTCACCGACCTGCGGGCGGGCCGCGCGACGACCGACTGGTACGACCTCGAACGGGGCTGGGCACGGGAGTTGGCCGACGCGCCCACCGAGCCGCGGGGCGACACTGTCGCGACCGCCTCGGACATCGCGGCCACGCTGCCGCCGGTCGATCCGCCGCCGGTCACCGTGTCGCTGCGCGCCGAACCCCGGCCGGACGGTACGGCGGTCACGGCGACCGTCGTCAACGAGGGCACCGCCGAGATCCGGCTCGACCGGGCTCGCCTGCTCCGCCCGTCCGCCGACCCGCTGCTGATGCTCGACGAGGTCCTCGCCCCCGGCGCCAAGCACGAACTGACCTGGCTGCTGCCCGCCACCGCCACCGGCACCGCCGAGGCCGCCGTCTACTTCGACCCCTCCAGCCGCACCACCCACACCGCCCGAGCCCACACCCAACTTCCACCCCGCGACGGGGACGCGTCGGGGTGAGGGCGCGGCCCGGAGACCGCACCGCGGTCCGATAGCCACGAGTCCGGTTCGGTCGCCCCGTCGTCGGGCCCCGGCGGCGGCAGGCCAACACCTAGACTCGCAGTCGTGGCCTACGAACCGAACTCCTTGCTGGGCCGGCTCGTCGGATCGCGGCTCCTGGCGGTCGAGTTCGTTCTCGACTATCTGCAGCTGCGGTTCGACGGCGCCTCGACCGAGCAACCGATCCTGACGTGTGAGGTCATGCCGATCGTGGCCGCGGCCGGTCGCGAGTACCCGCCGGCGAGTTCCGGGTGGGCCGATGCGCTGCGTGCACTGATCGGAAAGGACGTGCTCGGCACGCGGGAGTCGACCGGGACCGGCATCGCGATCGACTTCGCGGCCGGCTCGATACTGCTGCACCCGGCGCAGGACGACCTCGTCGGTCCGGAGATCGCGATGCTCCGCGGCTTCGACGACGGCGCCTGGATGGCCTGGCGCCCCGGCGAGAACAGCTTCGAGGACCTCTGACCGACGGTCAGCTCGGCGCCGTCGACGCGATCGGTGTCTCGACCGGTGGCATGGGCTGCTTCGAGGACCTGGTGCCGCAGGACAGTAGCGGTGTGCGCCCCGAGCAGGCGGCGCTGGAGAGGCTGCAGCGGGAGATCTTCGCGGCGACCCGACGCGAACCCGGGCGACGGGATGGGTGAGGCTTCGTGACCGCGGGAACAGAGCTGCACTCGGTGCTCGGTTCGCTGGCCCGGGGGAGTTCGAAGGCCGGATGGACGAGCGGGCCGCCAACGTCCTGGACCCGAACCGGCCGGCGGTCGCGTGACCGCCGCGGTCCCGTTCGGCTGCACCGGATCGCAGGTACGTAGGCAGGTCGTGGTCAGGCCTTGGCTGGGGATCGGGTGGTGGCCAGGCGGGGGAAGGCGCAGGCGGCGAGGATGGCGACGATCGGTACGACGGAAAGAATGGCGAGCGGTTCGGCGCCGAAGATGACGAAGCCGCCCCAGAAGATCGACGGGCCCGGCCCGTCGCGGTGGGTGTTGGCCATCAGCGAACCGGCCGCGGTCGGGATGTTGCCGAAGCAGGCCGGGGCGAGCAGCAGCAGCGTCGCCACGCACAGCGCCACGTAGCTGCGCCGCAGTGCGCGGCTGCGCCGACGCATCCGTAGGGAGGTGACCACCCCCAGCAGCGCACCGAGCGCCGCACCGGCGATGCCGCCGAGGATCGTGTCCACCGGCTGGCTGGCCGGTTCGTCCCAACGGATCCCGACCGACAGCTGGGCCGGGTTGTCCTGGTCGCTGCTCCAGACCGACACCGCGGCGAGGTACCCGTCGCGGCTGCCGGACACCGTGGCCGTGCCGGGCGGCGAGCTCCCCGGGGCGTACCGCTCCACGTCGACGCGGACCTCGTGCCAGCCGTGCGCCCGCATCCGCCGCGCGACGCGGTCGGCCAGCGCCCGGTAGTCGGCGTGCCGCGGGACCGACCCGCTGAAGTCGGCGCTGCCGACCCGCACCCCGGTGCCTCCGTGCAGGCTGTGCTCGCTGTACGGGTTCCAGAAGGTGTGCCGGCCGAAGTAGCCGTCGTCGTGCGGGCGGACCGGCAGCACGGTGCGCGCCAGCCTGGTCGCCGTGGCCTTGTCCGGCGCCAGCGGATCCACCTGCCGCCAGGAGATCCAGGAACCCAGCGCGATGCCGCACAGCGCGCCGAGCACGGCCGCCACCGTCGCGACGACGAACGTGCGTACCCCGGCATCCACGACCCGCCGGCCGAGTCCGTGTCCGAGCAGGCGCACCGCCTCGCGGGCGGCCGGCCGGCTGCGGCCGGGTTCGGCGGCGTCCAGCAGCGTGCCGAGGATCTCCGCACCGCGTTCCCGCCGGTACGCCCGGGGGTAGGCGAGCAGCCAGCGGCGGTACCGGCGGGCGAGCGCCTCGGCGCGGTTCTCGTCGGACATCGGCATCCCTTCGGTGGTGGGGTCCTGCGCGGCAACCGGCGGCACGGCCGGTGGGCTGGCCAGAGGGCCGCAACGCCGCTGGCGGCGGGCCGGCCGGGTGATCACGCCGGATGGGGCGCTTCGGCGACGCCACGAAGCCGGCGGGTCGCCCGCGCTGCGTCCTGCCGCATCCGGGCCGCCTCCGCGGCGAGCTGGGTGGCGCCGTCGTCGGTGAGCCGGTAGTAACGGCGCAGCCGGCCGTCGACGGTCTCCTCGCGGTCGACCTCGACCAGCCCCTCGCCGCTGAGCCGGTCCAGCGCCGCGTACAGCGTGCCGGCCGCGAGGCGCACCCGGTCGTCGGACAGCCGGGACACTTCCTGGATCACCGCGTACCCGTGCAGCGGGTGCAGGGCGAGCGCGGAGAGGATCAGGAAGCTGGGCCGGCGCATGCTCGTCATCCGCCCAATATACAGTTCATCGTACTATCGCGCATCCCTTGCCGTGGTCACGTCGACGGCGGAGCGCAGGAACCGAGCCTGATGGCGGACTGGCGGACGGTGCCGGCGTCCCTCGTCGTCAGGTGCAGTCAACCGCCGCGTACGGCCGGGACCCGGTCGGTCCCGGGCGCCAGCGACCGTCGGCGCGAGCGTCGACGGAGCCGACCGGTGAGGAGGGCGGCGACCAGCAGACCGGTCGCGACGGCGAGGATGGCGAAGCTGGGCGGCAGCACGGGCACCAGGTATGCGATGGTCAGTCCGGCCCACACCGACAGCACCGCGAGCGCACCCGAGAGCGGCAGCGCCCGGTACGGGTTGCCGACCAGCCGGGCGGCGGCCCCGGCCGGCGCGGCGACCAGCCCCAGGATCAGCAGCGACCCGACGACCTGGGTTGCCTCGGCGGCGGCGACGGCCGTCAGGGCGAGGAACCCGAACCCGAGCAGCCGTACCGGTACCCCGCGCACGGCGGCGACCGTCTCGTCGAGGCTGGCGAAGATCAGCGGCCGGGCCACGATCGCCAGCAGCAGGCAGACGCCCAGGCCGATCGCGGCCGCGGCGACCGCCCGGCCGTGGCCGATCCCGAACACCGACCCGAACAGTACGGTCACCGATGCCGCACCGTTGCCCGCGCTGCGGCGGGTGGTGTAGAGCGTCAACAACAGCACGCCCAAGCCGAGCACCCAGGCGAACGCGCCGCCGATGACCACGTCGTCGGGTTTGGCGCGGCGGCCCGCGGCGGCCATCCCGAGCCCGACCAGTACGGTCGTCGCGAACAGCCCGACGCGCAGGTCCAGCCCCAGCGCCAGCGCGGCGAACGCGCCGGTGAACGAGACGTGGCTGAGCGCGTCCGCGGTGAACACCTGCGCCCGCAGCACGAGCAGGTAGCCGACCAGGCCGGCGGCGAGTGCGACGAAGGTACCGGCGAGGAACGCCTCCCGCAGGTAGGCGTGCGAGAACATGGTCGCGAGCGCGCTCACCGGTCGAACCGCCGGATGCGCTGCGGCTCGGCGTGCGCGCACAGGGCCGCGAGTGATTTCACGGGGCTGTCCTCCGGGAGCCGGGCAGGCCGTCGCGCGGGAACACGGTCACCAGGCGGCCGCCGCGGTGCCGGCGGTCGAGCCCGGCGCGGCCACCCGCGGCGGTCACGAATCCGGCGAACGCGATGCTGGTCAGCCAGAACCCGAGCGGGTAGGGCGAGTAGTAGGTGGCGGTCAGCGCGCTCCACACGGCGACGAGGCCGAACAGTACGGACAGGGCGAGGCCGCGGGCCGGGCGGGCGGTGATCCGGTGCGCGGTCGCCGCGGGCAACACCAGCAACGCGAACACCAGCAGCGCGCCGGTGATGGAGGCGACCGCGGCGACGGTGGCGCCCAGTACCAGCAGGAAACCCAGATCCAGCGCGCGTACCGGCACGCCGGCGACCCGGGCGGTCTCGGCGTCGGTGGAGGCGAACAGCAGCGGTCGGCCGGCCACCGCGAGCAGCGCCAGCACCAGCACCGCCAGGACGGCGAGGACGGTGACCTGACCGCCGGTGATGCCCAGGAAGCTGCCGAACAGCAGGGCGCTGGTGCCGTTGAGGAATCCCTTGTACAACGCGACGAACAGGAAACCGCAGGCCAGCAGGAAGCCCTGGACCGTACCGACCAGGGCGGACTCGTGGCCGTGCCGGCCGGCGCCGCGCCCGCCGAGTAACGCGATGACCACGGCGGCGGCGAGGCAGAACCCGAAGTACCCGGTGAGCGCGCCGGCGCCGAGCAGGGTGGCGCCCGCGGCGCCGGGAAAGCCCACCGCGGACAGCGTGTGCGCGACGAACGTCTGCCGGCGCAGCACGACCAGCCAGCCGGTCAACGCGCTCAGTACGGCCACGATCGTGCCGGCCCGGAACGCGTTGACCATGAACGGCTGCGACCACATCTGCACCACGTCGGCGACCAGGTCGACCGAGAAGCGGACGTCGTCCATGTCAGCCGCCGACCGGCTGGTGGTCGTGGCCGACGGGCGAGTCGGGCACCCCGACGACGACCGTACGGCCGCCGGCGGTCCGCAGCACCTCGACCGGCGTGCCGTACAGCGCGGTCAGCGACGCACTGTCGAGCACCTGCTCCGGCGCGCCGACGACCGATCCGGCCGGGCCGAGGTACACCACCCGGTCCAGGTGCGCGACGATCGGGTTGACGTCGTGCGCCACCATCACCACCGCGACGCCCTGGTCGCGTCCGATCCGGCCGACCAGCGCCGCGATCGCCGCCTGGTTGGGCAGATCCAGGCTGTCCAGCGGTTCGTCCAGCAGCAGGATCCGGGGGCGACGGGCCAGCGCTTGCGCGATCAGGATCCGTTGCTGCTCGCCGCCGGAGAGCGTGCCGACCGGGCGGTGCGCGTACCGGCCTGCCCCGACCAGCTCGACGAGCTCGGCGATGCGCTGCTTCCGCTGCCGGGCCGGGCGGCCGGGCAACGGCAGGCCCCACCGGTGCCCGTCGACGCCCAGCCGGATCAGGTCCACCCCGCGGATCCGGGTACTCGCGTCGAAGCTGCGACGCTGCGGCAGGTAACCGATCGCCCGGCGGGCCCGGGCCGGCGAGGTGGCCAGTACCCGGATCTGCCCGGCTGCCAACGGTTGCAGCCCGAGCATCGCCTTCAGCAGGGTCGACTTGCCCACCCCGTTGGGCCCCAGGATGGCGGCGAACTCGCCCGCCGCCACGTCGACCCGGACGTCGTGCCAGACCCGACGCCCGCCCAGCTCGACCGCGGCGTCGCGCACCTCGATCACCGTTGCGGGGAGCCGTCCGAAGTGGGCCGCCGGGTCGGCGGTCACTTGCCGGTTCCCTGGTGCAGGGCCGAGATCAGCGCCTTGAGCTGCGCCACCTGCCACTGCTGGAACGAGGCGCCGGCCGGGGTGAGCGTCTCGGTCACGGTGGCCACCGGGATGCCCTTCGCCTTGGCCGCCTTCACCTGTGCCTGCACGTCCGGCGTGGCGTTCTGCGAGTTGTACACGTACACCTTGATCTGCCTGCCGGCGATCTGCCGGTCGATGGCCTGCTTGTCCGCGGCGGTCGGGTCGGTGCCCTCGCTGATCGCGGTCAGGAACGACGCGGGCGTCTTCAGGTCCAGCCCGGTCGCGTCGGCCAGCGGCGTGAAGATCGACTCCGACGCGCCGACCGGGGTGCCGGCGTAGGTCGACTTGATCTGGCCGATCAGGCCGAAGTACTCCTTGAGGTTCGTGTCGACGACCTTGTCGTGCTGCTTGCCGTAGAAGCTTGCGTGCTTCGGGTCGATCTTCTCGTAGTCGGCGGTGATGCGGTCGATGACGGTCCGTACGTCGGTCGGTGAGTACCACCGGTGCGGGTTGCCGCCGTCCTTGACGCCCACCAGCTCGCCGACGGTGAGTACGGTGCGGTCCTTGCTCGGGTTGGCGGACACCAGCTTGCCCGCCCACGAGTCGTAGCCGATGCCGTTGACGATCGCGAGCTGGGCGCCCGCCATGGCCCGGCCGTCGGCGGCGATCGGTTCGTAGTCGTGCGGGTCGGCGCTGGGGCTGTCGATGATGTTCCGCACCGTGACATGGCTGCCGCCGAGCTGCCCGGCGAGGCTGCCCCAGAAGTTCTCGGCCGCGACCACCTGGATGCGGTGGGTGGCGCCGCCCGTACCGGAGGGGGTGGTGCCGGTGGAACACCCGGCGGCCAGGGTGGCGAGGGCGACGCCGGCCAGTGCGAGCGCCATCGTTCGGACGCGGCCTGGTCGACCACGGCGACGGGGTTGGTTCACCGGAACTCCTTCGTACTGAGAGGTTGCCCCGGATGCTAATGACAACGATTTTCAATAACAAATGGACGCATGCCGATATGGCGATGACTGCACGTCTGGCGCACACTCGGTCCCGGCGGTGGCTCGGTCCGACAGTGGCTCGGTCCGGCGGTGGCTTGGTCCGGCGGTGGCTCGGCCCGGCAATCGGCTGGCCGACATGGGTGGCGCGCGGCGTTTCCCGGTCGGGCCTACATTGCGGGGATGCCTTCCGTACCGGACGCCGTCGCGGTCGCTCGCGCGTTCCGGCTCGCTGCCCCCGTCGCGCCGCTGGTGCCGGTCCGGTACGGCAGCAGCGAGACCTGGCGGCTCGACACCGCCGCCGGCAGGTACCTGGTGAAACGGCTGGTCGTCGACGGCTGGCGAGACCTGCTGACCCGAGCCATGGAGCTGGAGCGGCACGCCGCGAGCGCCGGCCTGCCCGTGGCGGTACCGGTCGAGCCGGCCGAGGCCGCGTTCGAGCTCGCCGCCGACCTCGGCGACGGTCACGGTGCCGTCCGGGTACACGAGTGGCTCGACGCCGTGCCCGGCGGCGCCGCGACCCCGGAGTGGTGGGGCTCGACACTGGCGGCACTGCACGCGCTCGCGCCAGCCGCCGAGCCGGTCGACGCCGCCTGGCACCTCTGGTACGGCGTCCACCCGGCCGAGACGTGGGGCCGGTGGCTCGCCGCCGGTACCGCCCGGGACCTGGCCTGGGCCGCACCGTTGCGCCGCCACCGCGGCCTGATCGGCGAGCTCACCGCCGCGATCGACGCCGCGTACCGCAGCGTCGGCGACCACGTCCGCACCCACCGCGATCTGGTGCCGCACAACGTACTGGTGACCCGGGACCGCGGACCTGTCCTGATCGACTGGGACACCGCCGGCCCCGACAGCGCCACCCTCGAAACGGCAGCCGCCTGCTGGGACGCCGCCCGGCACGCCGCGAGCGGCGACGACCCCGACCGCGCCTGGATCTCCGCCGCGCTGGACTCCTACCGCGCCCACGGCGGGCAGCTGCGCCGCGGCGAGTTCCTGCTCGCCCGTCGGCTCGGGCTCCACCTGGCCCGGTGTGCGGAGAAACTCGCGGTCAGCCTTGGCGAGGAGCCATCCGGCTCCCTGGATCCCGGCGCCGCCGAACAGCGGGCAGCAACCCAACTCGCCGCTCTCCCTGACTTCGCCACGAGCCTGCAACGGTGGTCCACCCGAATGGCCTGACCGGCTGTGTCGGCGCCTGGCGTCAGGGTCCGCGGCACGGCCGTTCCCCCGTGGGTCCGGGCTCGCGGTGGTGTGTCGGCCCGGAGTCGTTGGGGTGCGGCCGCCTCGTGAGCTGTTCCGGCCCGCAGTCCTTGGGGCGCGGGAGTTTCGCGAACGGTCCAGAATGGACGGATGCTCGATCCCGTGATGCTCCAGGCCGCGTCCGAGGTGACGGTCATCGACGGCGCCGGCTACGATCCCGCACACCGGCAGGCGAACGCCAGGCTGCTCGTGGAACGAGACTCTCGGCGCATCGCCGAGATCGCGGAACTGCTCTGCGACACCGTTCCGGGTGCGACCGGCATGGACTGGATGGAGTGGCCGGAGGTGTCGTTCGTGTTCCTGTCGGGCCGGCGGGTACTGCGCGAACTCGGCCTCCTCTCGCGCGCCGACCACGTGCGCGACGCCGAGTACCCCGATCTGCCCCTCTGCCGTCCGCTCGCCGTCGACGATTGGCTGCGCGCCGCCGGCGTCCACCTCCGCCACCCACCCGCGCGCCGCGAGCCCGCCGTCGACCACCCGATCCGGAAGCCCCGTGACGCGGTCTAGCAGATCGCGCCAGTGTGATTTCGGTGCGAGACGAAGAACCACGATTACAGAGGAATTTGTCGGGTCAGCGCTGATTCGCCCGAAAAACTGGCCGACCCGGCCAGCGGCGATCCGACTCGATCGACTCGGGCACTGCTGTATCTGACGTATGAGGATCCGGATCGCTACTGGGTGGAGGGCTCCTGCTCGACCAACTAGTTGTTCTGGGTCATGACGTTGGTGACGCCTGCGTGCAGCCGTGAGGCTGGTGGGCGGTCTCCGATGGCGGTGTGTGCTCGATGGTAGTTGTAGTGAACGTTCCATACGTCGATGGCGGCGGCGCGTTCGGCTTCGCTGGACCACGCTCGGGTGTAGAGCAGTTCGTCGGCCAGGATGCGGTTGTAGCGTTCGACCTTGCCGTTGTGTCGGGGTGTGAACGGTCGGATGCGTTGGTGGCGGGCGCCGTGGCTGGCCACGATGCGGGTGAAGCGGTGCGCGCGGTAGTTGGCGCCG
>NZ_BOPO01000012.1 GCF_017312725.1 Actinocatenispora comari
CCGCATCACCCGCGTGGTCACCGACAACGGCGCCAACTACCGCGCGCACCGCTTCACCCGCATCGTGGCCAGCCACGGCGCCCGCCACCAACGCATCCGACCGTTCACACCCCGACACAACGGCAAGGTCGAACGCTACAACCGCATCCTGGCCGACGAACTGCTCTACACCCGAGCGTGGTCCAGCGAAGCCGAACGCGCCGCCGCCATCGACGTATGGAACGTTCACTACAACTACCATCGAGCACACACCGCCATCGGAGACCGCCCACCAGCCTCACGGCTGCACGCAGGCGTCACCAACGTCATGACCCAGAACAGCTAGGCGTCGATGGGCAGGCCGGGCCGGGCCCCGTAGTTCCGAAGCGGCCAGGCGGTGTCCTGCCTGATCACTGGTTCCCGGGCAGGGGATGTCAAGGGGGCGACTGCCCCCTTGATGGGGAGGGGTGTGGGGAGGGGCGAAGCCCGCTCCCCACGTTCCCCCACGGGGGGTGAAAGAGGCGAACAGAGGTGGCCTTTACCCCGGGGCTTCGGGATCACCTCAGCGCATAGAGGTGGCTTACTCCTCAGGAGGCGCCGTGTTTGAGGGTCACCGTGACGTGTCGGGTACCGGCGGAGAGGGTCACCGTACCGGCGGAGTCGGCGTGACCGGCGCTGACCGCGGCGACGTTGCCCGCGAACGCCGGCAGCTGGAAGAGCACCCGGGACCTGCCGGCACCGGTGACGGTGAGCGTCACCGTCCGGCCGTGGCCGGCGATGGTGACGGCGACCCGGCCACCGTCCAGCGTCGGGACGTTCGACACCCGGATCGGCTTGCCCAGCCACGAGTTCGGTACCCCGCGGCCGACGAGCAGGTCACCGTCGACACGCTGGGCGACGAGCGAGTCCAGCAGCGCCTTGTTGGCGGTGGAGATGCCCCAGGCGTGCGGCGCGGATCCGTTGCCGTGCGCGGGATGCGAGCCCACCCACGGCTGCTCCGGGTTCGGCGCGGACGCCGACTCCCACCACGAGTACGGCCCGGACTGGGTGTGCGCGATCATCATCTGGTAGGCGCGGATCGACTCGTCCCGGTACCCGCTGCCGCGCAGCCCGGCCGCCCCGTACCCGGCGTTGTACGCCGACGCGTAGAGCGCACCCGGGTAGCCGCCGAAGTCGTGCGCCGGCAGGCTGTCGCCGATCCGGCCGAAGCCGTAGGCGTAGGTCGAGTCGATCGCGGTGAGCGCCGGGCCCTCCTGGCGGGCACCGAGCAGGTACCCGTCCCAGGCCCACCGGCCGAACAGGAACGGCGCGGCCCAGTTCGCGTCGGTGGCGACCGCGCACCGGTTGGCGGTGTTGGGCTCGACCATCGAGCAGGGCAGGTAGTCCAGGTCGTTGTCGGCCATGGTCTTCGCCAGGGTGGCGTTGGTCGCGGCGAGCAGCGAGTCGTACTGCTGGTCGGCCCAGTCGACCTCGGCCTGCTCGCCGAGCCGCTGCGCCAGGTACCGGTACGACGCCAGCCCCATCAGCGCGGAGTAGTCGTCGATCGTCCAGTACCCGTTGGAGTCGATGTCGTTGGTCATCTTCATGATGCCGCCGGGACCGGTACGGTCGGCCGCGATCTGGTGCGCGGTGTCGGCGATCGACGGCTGGCTCGCACCCGCCGGCCCCTCGGTGTCGAAGTGTGCCCGCACCGTGTCGAGGTCACCGGTCTTGGCCAGGTAGACCGCCCACGGCCAGGAGTACTTCCAGACCCCGTCGACATACTGCGGCTGGCCGCCGATCAGGTCGCGCAGCCGCAGCAGCAGGTCGGTCGCCTGGCTCGTGTCGCCGAGACTGAACTGGGTGGCGAGGATGCCGATGCTGTCGTGGCTGTACTCCTCGTCGTACCCGTTCTCGCCGGTGTTGAGGTGCAGCCCGTCCTTGGCGATCAGCGTGTACACGTACCCCGACTTGTACGCGTCGACCAGGGTGCGGTCCGGCAGCACGTCCAGGTGCGCGAGCGACGCGAGCCGGCCGTCCCAGTACGACTTCATGTGGTGGAAGTGCCGGTCGTACCCGCCGGCGGCGGTGAGCTGCGCGTCCGACGGCCATGCGACGTCGGCGCCGAACCGGTCCGCCGCCACCACGTAGTCGTGCGTCACGGTGCGTCCCGGCGGCACGGTGTTCGCGTTGTGGTCCAGGGGGAGCAGGCCGTCGGTCGGCTCCGGGTCGACGGTCAGTGTCGCGCGGGTCGGGTTGTGCACCGAGACCCGGCTGTAGACCGCGACGTAGTCGTGCCCGCCGAGGGTCAACTTGTCGGCGAAGTCGGTGACGGTCACCGTCGCGCCGTCGGCGGTGTCGAACGCCGTCGCCAGCGCGGGCAGGTAACCGTCCACATTGGACCAGGTCAGCCGGGTCGGTGCGGCGGCGACGCCGAACCCCTCCGCGGTGTTCTTGCCGTCCCGCAGGTAGAACGAGCCGTTCTGGCAGACGACCACGCCGTCCTTGTCGCCCTCCCAGCCGATCAGGCCGGCGTCGGTGTAGCTGCCGCCGCGCGCGGTGCACTGCTCCGGCGGGGTCGGCACCGGCGCGCCGGGCGCGGACAGCGCCAGATAGTCGAGGTTGACCATGCAGGAGTCGGTCTCGCCGCAGCGCAGCGCGACGGTACCGGTGCTCGCCGGCAGCGTCACGGTGGTCCGCGCGGTGGACCAGCTGTCCCAGCTGCCGGTCGGCGGCAGGGTGAGGGTGGCCAGCCTGGTGTCGTCGGCGTACACGCCGATCGTGCGGGCGGCGGAGCTGCCGTCGCCCGGGTCGGCGTTGGCGTACCGGACGGTCGCGACGTAGTCGCCGGCGTTCGCTGCGGCGAGCGACCAGCGGGTGTCGGCGCCGACGACCGGCTGCGCCTGGCTGCCGTACCCGTCGACGAAGCCGCTGCCGGTGTAGCCGCTGTGGTTGGTGGTGGCGTGCGCGCCGCCGGACAGCTGCGCCGTCTCGGCCTGGCAGACGGTACCGACGGAGCACGCGGGCGCCGCGGCGGCCGGCGCGGTGCCGGCGGCGACGAGTGCGGCGGCGAGCAGGACGCCGGCGGTACCGGCGCCGAACAGTCGGAGCCGCCGGCGCCGGCGGCCGCTTTCGGGGAAGGGCATTCGTCCTCCATAGCTTGACGACTTCGCCATACTTAAGGGCTTAAGTAGCGGGTCTGTCAAGCCCGTCCCAGCCTGCGCCGGCTGCGCACCCGACGGTGACCGACGACCTGCCGACCGGCGGCGGTCAGCGTCGGGCCGGCGGCGCGGCGGTGCTGCCCCGCACGATCAGCTCGGCCGGGACCGGCGGCGGCGTGGGCGGATCGTCACCGGCCAGCACCGCGAGCAGCAGGTCGGCGCAGGAGCGGCCGAGCCGCACGTAGTCGACCCGCACCGTGGTCAGCGGCGGGGTCAGGTACGCGGCGAGCCGCACGTCGTCGAAACCGACCACCGACACGTCGTCGGGCACCGCGAGGCCGGCGGCCCGGATCGCGCCGAGCCCGGCGATCGCCATCAGGTCAGAGGTGTACACGATCGCCGTCGGGCGCGGCCGGGCCGCGAGCACCGCCCGCGTCGCCCGGATGCCGCCGCGCTCGGTCGCCTCCTCGTACGCCACCGGGCCCGGCTCCTCGCCGGCCCCGGCCAGCGCCGCGCGCCAGGCCGAGAACCGGTCGGCGACGTGCCGCAGGTGCGGCGGGCCGCCGACGAACGCCACCCGCCGGTGCCCCAGCCCGACCAGGTGCCGTACCGCGCGCCGGACACCGGCCGGATGATCGGAGTCGAGGGTGCGAAACCCGCTCGGGCCGTCGGCGAGCCGGTCCACCACCACCGCCGGCATGCCCACGTCGGCCAGGAACGCCAGCCGCGGGTCGTCGGCCCGGACGTCACCCACGATCACGCCGTCCACCTGGTGCTGCTGCCACATCCGCCGGTACGCGAGCAACTCCGCCTGCGGCTCGGCGCCCACCGCGCGCAGCAGCAGCGCGAAGTCGCGCCGGGACAGCGCCTGCTCCAGCCCGGTGACGAACGAGGCGAAGAAGTCGTTGCCGGTCAGCAGGTGGGTGGCCGCCACCACCAACCCGACCGCCTGCGAGCTCTGCCGCATCAGCGCCCGCGCCGGGCCGCTCGGCTCCCAGCCAAGCTGCGCGGCGGCCTGCCGGATCCGCTCCCGGGTGCTCGCGCTGACCCCCGGCCGGTCGTTCATCGCATAGGACACCGCGCCGGTGGACACCCCGGCCAGCCGGGCCACGTCGGCGATGGTCGGCGCCCGCCGCTCGCCTGTCGCCCCTCCCACCCCGTCACCGTAGCCCGCTCCGGCGCACCCACGGTGCCCGGCGGCCGCGGTGGATCAGTTCGGGGTGAGCAGGCGCGCGCGCAGCAGCTCCCGGTCGGCGGGGCCGAACCCGGCGGCGTCCACGTAGCCGGCGACCGAGCCGTACCGGGAGCGCAGCCCGGCGAGGAACACGAGCATCGTCTCGGCCGGCGCCGGGTCACCCGACGACGGCAGGTACCGCGGGGCGTCCGGCGCGGTGCTGGCCCGCCAGGCCAGGTAACGCTGCTCCGAGAACCGGCTCGCGGCGTAGTCGGCGGCGACGGTGTCGTCGTCGACCCCGAGCAGCGAGAGCACCACCGCGGCCACCACGCCGGTGCGGTCCTTGCCGGCCATGCAGTGGAACACGGTGCCGCCGGCGGTGTCCTCCGCGATCAGCCGCAGCACCCGCGCCATGGCGCCACCGACCGCCTCGTCGGCGATCTCCGCGTACCGCTGGGCGAGGTAGCCGGCGAGCTCGCCCGGCGCCACCTCGGTGGCGGTCCAGGCCAGCGTCTGCAGGCAGACGTTGTGGTAGTCCAGGCCCGGCGAATCGGGGATCCGGCCGTAGTTGGCGACCTCGTCGGTGCGCCGCAGGTCGACCACCCGGCGCACGTCGAGCGCGGCGAACCGGCCCAGGTCGGCCTCGACCAGCCGGTGCAGCCCGTCGGAGCGGTAGAGCACGCCGGTGCGCACCTGCCGCCCGCCGTCGGCCGGATAGCCGCCGAGGTCGCGGAAGTTGAACACGGTCGTGAACGGCACGTATCGATCCCGATCCATGCCGTACAAGCTACCGTCCGGGTCGGACAGTCCCGTTCGCCCGCAACCGCGGGTCGACCACGGCGTCGCGGGGAACGCGCGCCGGCGCCGTGCTCGCCGGAGCACGGCGCCGGGACGATAGCGGTACGGCGGTGGGTCAGCCGGTGTGCTCGGCCAGCTCCAGGAACCGGCGCTTGCCTTCCAGGGACTCCTCGGCCTGCTTGATCCGCCGGGCGTCGCCGGCCGCCTTCGCCCGCTCCAGCCGCTCCTCGGCCTCGGCGACCTGCTCGCGCATCTGCACCAGCAGCGGGTTCTGCTCGATCGGGGTACGCCGCCAGGCGGTGTCCATCGCGGCCCGGACCTTCTCGTCCACCGTGCGCAGCCGGCGCTCCAGCCCGGACACCGCGTCCCGCGGCACCCGGCCGATCTCGTGCCAACGGCCCTGGATGTCGCGCAGCTTCTGCTGGGCGGCCTTCGGGTCGGCGTCCACGTCGAGCGCCTCGGCCTCGGCCAGCAAGGCGCGCTTGGCGGTCAGGTGCTCCTGCTGCTCGGCGTCGCGGGCGCTGAACACCTCGCTGCGCCGGGAGAAGAACGCGTCCTGGGCGCCGCGGAACCGCTCCCACAGCCGCTGCTCGGCCTCCTTGGAGGCGCGGCCGGCCGCCTTCCAGTCGGCCATCAGCTGCTTGAGCCGGGACGCGGTCGGGCCCCAGTCGTCCGAGCTGGACAGCGACTCGGCCTCGGCGACGAGCTTCTCCTTGATCGTCTGCACCTCTTTGCGGCCCGCGTCGAGGCTCGCGAAGTGGGTGCCGCGGCGGCGGGCGAACGCGTCCCGGGCCGCCGCGTACCGCTTCCACAGCTCGCCGTCGGTCTTGCGGTCGACGCCGTGGATCGTCTTCCACTCCTCGACGATCTCCTTGAGCCGGTCGCCGGCCACCTTCCACTGGGTGGACTCGGTGGCGAGCTGCTCGGCCTCGGCGACCAGCTGCTGCTTGCGCTCGACCGCGGCGACCTTGGCCGCCTCGCGGGCGACCTTGGCTTCCTCGCTCTTCTTCTGCGCGATCACCGACAGCTCGTCCAGCCGGCCGGCGAGCATGTCCAGGTCGCCCACCACGTGCGCGGTGGACAGCTCGTTGCGCAGCCGCCGGATCGTCGCCACCGAGTGCGCCGCGTCGGCCTTGCCGGAGGACAGCCGGTTCGCCAGCAGCTCGACCTCGGTCACCAGATCGGCGAACCGGCGGGCGAACAGGGCGAGCCCCTCCTCGGGTGTGCCGGCCTGCCAGGAACCGACCGGCCGTTCGCCGGCGGCCGTCTTGACATAGACCGTGCCGTTCGCGTCGACCCGACCGAATGTCGTCCAGTCGCGTCCGTCACCGCTCATCGAATCCACCCTCAGATCCTTCCGGTCCCGGCACCGTGTCGTCCCGGGCCGCCTGCCGCATGTACCGGCTCAACAGTCTCGTGTGTCTCGGAGCATTGTCACAGGTGTGTCCAGCCCTGCGGGAACGGGTCGACGCCGAACCGTGACCCTGGCGACCGTTACAGCCCCGATGCTCCCGCACTCCGGGACCGCGGCCGGCACCGCCCGGCGGGTACGACCGGCCGCGCCGCTACCGTTGGTGCGTGATCGTTTCCGTCGCGGCCTGCCCGCAGCCGCCGCTGCTGCTGCCCGAGCTGGCGACCGGCGCCGCGGCCGACCTCGCCCCGGTACGGGCGGCCTGCGCCACCGCGGTCCGCGAGCTGGTGCGCCCGCCCGTGGAGCAGGTGCTCGTGGTCGGCGCCGGCGACCGGGCCGACAGCTGGGGGCCGAACGACCACGGCACCTTCGCCGGGTACGGGCGCGACCTGCCGGTCGGGTTCGGCGGCGACGGCACCGGCCGGACGTTCGGCGACCTGTCGTTGCTGGTGGCGGCCCGGTTGCTGGCCGACGTGACGGTGCCGCGGCTGGCGGTGACGGTGCCGGCGGCGGCCAGTACGGAGGAGTGCCTGGCCACCGGCCGCCGGATCGCGGCCGACAGCGGCAACCGCCCGATCGGCCTGCTGGTGATGGGTGACGCGGCGGCGCGGCGGGCGCTGGCGGAGCCGGGTGCGGTAGACGCCGAGGCGGACGAGTTCGACGCGGCGGCGCAGCGGGCGTTCGAGGCCGGCGACCCGGCCGCGTTGCGGGCGCTGGAGCCGGCCCGCGCGCGGGCACTGTCGGCGGTCGGCCGGGCGCCGTGGCAGGTGCTGGCGGGTGCGGTGGCCGGGCGGGAGTGGTCGGCCCGGCTGCACTACGCGGGAACCCCGGCCGAGGTGACCTACCTGGTCGCGACCTGGCGGCCGCGGTGACCGACCCGGCGTCCGCCGCCGCACCGGTGGTGGCGGTGGTGGGGCCGACCGCGGTGGGCAAGTCGGCGCTGGGCGTCGCGCTGGCCCGGGAGCTGTCCGGCGAGGTGGTCAACGCCGACTCGATGCAGCTGTACGCGGGGATGGACATCGGCACCGCGAAGGTGACCGCGGCGGAGGCCGCCGGGGTGCCGCACCACCTGCTGGACATCTGGCCGGTGACCGAGCCGGCCAGCGTCGCGGCGTACCAGCGGCTCGCCCGGGCGGCGGTCGACCGGGTGCGTTCGGCCGGCCGGACCGCGGTGCTGGTGGGTGGCTCCGGGCTGTACGTGCAGGCCGTGCTGGACGCGATGGAGTTCCCGGGTACCGACCCGGCGCTGCGGGCCGAGCTGGAGCAGGAGCTGGCGCAGCACGGACCGGACCCGCTGTACCGGCGGCTGCGCGAGCGTGACGCGGAGGCGGCGGCGCGGATCCTGCCGAGCAACGGGCGGCGGATCGTCCGGGCGCTGGAGGTGATCGCGCTGACCGGCGGTCCGTTCGTCGCGGCGCTGCCGGCCGAGGCGACCCCGGTGTACGACGCGGTCCGGATCGGGTTGGACCTGCCGACCGAGGTGCTGGACGAGCGGGTCGAGCGCCGGGTGGACCGGATGTGGGCGGCCGGCCTGGTCGACGAGGTCCGCACGCTCGCGGCACGGGGGCTGGCCGAGGGCCGTACGGCCAGCCGGGCGCTCGGCTACCAGCAGGTGCTGCGGTACCTGGCGGGGGAGTGCGCCGAGGCCGCGGCGCGGGACGAGACGGTCCGGGCGACCCGGCGGTTCGTGCGCCGGCAGCGGTCCTGGTTTCGCCGGGACCGCCGGATCCACTGGCTGGCCGCGGACCGGCCGGACCTGACGGCCGCGGCGGTCGAACTGGTACGAGGAGCCCCTTCCGGGTGAGAAGGGCCGCAACGGGAGCGTGACCGGCGTTCCAGGCACGACCTCCAAGTCGGACAGATCTTGATACCGGGTACACCGGGCGCCTAGCATCCAGTTTCAGTCGGGTGGCGCCTTCCCGCCTGACAACGATGTCATACGCACCACCCGGGCCGTACCCAGCTCTCCGCGCCCGGGCCTGTTCCTCGGACCCCTCAGGCCGCGGGTCACCCGCCGGCCACCGGAAAGGACGGGCAATGAAGCATCCACCCCGCCGTCGCGCGGCCCGTGCCGCGACGACGATCGTCGCGGTACTCGCCGCGGCGGTACCGTTCGCCGGCCAGGCGTTCGCCGCGCCGCAGCCGGCGACCGACCCGGCCTCGCTGGTCAACCCGCTGATCGGCACCTCCGGCGCGGTCGACACGTTCCCCGGCGCGGACGCGCCGTTCGGCATGCTGCAGTGGAGCCCGGACACCAGCCCGCACCGCACGCCGGGCGGCGGCTACGAGTACAACGACTCGACGCTGACCGGGTTCAGCCTCACGCACATCTCCGGGCCGGGCTGCGGCGCGCTCGGCGACGTACCGATCCTGCCGACCGTCGGGGACATCGGTGCGAAGCCCGGCTCGGCCACCGACACCTACTCGCACATCAACGAGAAGGCCGACGCCGGCTACTACACGGTGACCCAGGGCGCCGGGGTCACCACCGCGCTGACCGCGCGGACCCGGTCGGGCATCGGCACCTTCGACTTCCCCCGTACCAGCAAGGCGAACCTGCTGCTGAAGGTGGCGGGCTCGGCCAGCACGGTGGACGGCACCTCGGCGACCGTGGTCAGCGACCACGAGGTCACCGGTTCGGTCACCTCCGGCCACTTCTGCGGCCAGTCCAAGGACCTGGAGAACGACTACACGCTGCACTTCGACATCCAGTTCGACCGCGCGTTCAGCACGTACGGCACCTGGGACGCCGACGGCACCACCGCCGGCGACGCGACACTGCGCCAGCACGCCAGCACGAAGGCGACCGCGAAGCCGACACCGCCGGCCGCGGCCACCGCGAAGGGCAAGGCCGCCCAGCCGTTCCACGGCGACGCCAAGCCGTCGGCCAGCTCGGTACACGAGGCGCCGACCGTGCACGGCACGCAGTCGGCGGCCGCGACGACCGGCCCCGGCGGGGTGTACCTGACCTTCGACGCGTCCGACAACCAGCGGGTCACCGCGAAGGTCGGCATCTCGTTCACCAGCGACGCCAACGCGAGGAAGAACCTGGCCAGCGAGATCCACGGCTGGAACTTCGACCAGGTGCGCGACCAGACGCACGCCGACTGGAACGCGTTGCTGAAGCGGATCGCCGTCAGCGGCGGCTCGGCCGCCCAGCAGCAGCAGTTCTACACCGCGCTGTACCACGTGCTGCTGCACCCGAACGTGTTCTCCGACGTCGACGGCGAGTACTACGGGATGGACGGCAAGGTGCACACGGCGGCGCGCGGGCACGCGCAGTACGCCAACTACTCCGGCTGGGACATCTACCGGTCCCAGGTGCAGCTCGCCTCGATCGTGGCACCGCGGCAGACCAGCGACTCGATCCGCTCGATGCTCAACGACTACGATCAGTCCGGCATGCTGCCGAAGTGGTCGCTGGCCAACGGCGAGAGCTACGTGATGGTCGGTGACCCGGCCGACGCGATCATCGCCGACGCGTACGCGTTCGGGGCCCGCGACTTCGACCACCAGCACGCGCTGGACGCGATGGTGCACGAGGCCACCGCGACCAGCAACATCCGGCCCGGCCAGGCGACCCTGGACAAGTACGGTTACCTGCCGTACGACCTGAAGTACGGCTGCTGCAACTTCTACGGCCCGACCTCGACGCAGCTGGAGTACGACAGCGCCGACTACGCGATCGCCGCGTACGCGAAGTCGTTGGGCGACGACGACACCTACACGACGTTCGCGACCCGGTCGCAGAACTGGCAGCACACCTTCAACGCCGGCTCCGGGTACGTGCAGGCACGCCAGTCCAACGGCGAGTGGGTGCCGGGCTTCTCCCCGGGCACCGGTACCGGCATGGTCGAGGGCACCGCGGCGCAGTACACGCCGATGGTGCCGCACAACCTGAACGCGCTGATCCTGGCCAAGGGTGGCGCCGCCGGCTACGAGAAGTACCTGGACAGCCTGTTCACCTCGATCGACCACCCCGGCCCGACCAACGCCGACCTGTCCAACGAGCCCAGCATCGAGATCCCCTGGGAGTACGACTACGTCGGCGCGCCGTGGAAGACGCAGCAGGTGGTCCGCGAGGCGCAGCAGAAGCTCTACTTCGACGCCCCGGTCGGCCAGTTCGGCAACGACGACCTCGGCGCGATGAGCTCCTGGTACGTGTTCAGCGAGCTCGGCATGTACCCGGAGACCCCCGGTACCGACGTGCTCGCGCTCGGCAGCCCGGTCTTCCAGAAGGCCGTGGTCTCGCTGCCCAGCGGCAAGAAGCTGACCATCACCGCGCCGAACGCCTCGGTCGAGAACGCGTACGTCGACGGGCTGAAACTCGGCGGGAAGTCGGTCGACAAGCCGTGGCTGCGCTACGGCGACCTGGCGAACGGCGGCACCCTGAACTACGACCTGACCGGCATCCCGAACAAGACCTGGGGCGCCGATCCGGCCGACGCGCCGCCGTCGGACGGTACCGGCCAGCAGTCCACGTTCACCTCGGTCAGCCCGTCCGACGGGACCGTCATCGAGCCCGGCGGTACCGGGCAGCTGCAGGTCAAGGTCACCAACGTGTCCGACCAGCCGATCTCGGTGAACTGGACCGGCAAGGGCGACGACGGGGTCAGCGTGTCGCCGACCTCGGGCAGCCTGGACGTCGCCGCCCGGTCCACGGCCAGCGCGCCGGTCACCGTGACCGCCGGGCAGACCGAGGGCCGGTACACGGTGTCGTTCGACCTGACGACCGCCGACGGCACCGAGCTGGACCCGGCGTCGGCGCACCTGTCGGTGGCCAAGCCGGGCGAGCTGTGGCCGTACTACACCAACGCCGGCATCTCCGACGACGGCAAGGCCAGCTCCGCCAGCCTGGACACCAGCGGCTACGCGTACTCCGCGCAGGCGCTCGCCGCCGACGGCCTGGTGGCCGGCAAGCCGGTGACGGTGAACGGGATCGACTACACCTGGCCGGACGCCGGTTCCGGCGAGCTGGACAACATCGAGGCGGCCGGCCAGACCGTCCCGCTGGTGGTACCGGACGGGGCGAGCAAGCTCGGCATTCTCGGCTCGGCGACCAACGCCGACGAGACCGGCGCGGTCGGCGACCTGGTCGTGCACTACACCGACGGCAGCACGCAGAAGTTGACGCTCGGGTTCAGCGACTGGACCCTTGGCGCCGGCGGCTACGACCCGCTGCCCGGCGACACCACGGTCGCGTCGATGCCGTACCGCAACTCCACCTCCGGTTCGAAGGAGAACGTCGACACGTACGTGTTCGCCACCTCCGGTGACCTGACCGCCGGCAAGACCGTCGCCAGCGTCACCCTGCCCAACCCGTCCGCGACGATGCACATCTTCGCGATCGGCCTCGCCTGACCGGTACGCGCGAGCCGTGGGCCGCACCGGATCCCCGATCCGGTGCGGCCCACCGCGTTGGGTAGCGTCGTGGCCAGTCGATCGGGGGGCTGCGATGCGGGTCGTGCTGTACACGGTGGGCGGCACCATCGCGATGGCCGGCGGCACCGGTGCCGGCGTCGTGGCCCGGCTCGGCGGCGCGGAGCTCACCGCCGCCGTACCGGGGCTGGCCGGGGTCGGCGCCGAGCTGGTGGTGCGCGACACCGAGCCGGTGCCCAGCGCCGACCTGACCTTCCGCCGGATCGCCGAGCTGGTCGCCGCCGCCGACGCCGCGGTACGCGACGGTGCCGCCGGCGTGGTCGTCACCCAGGGCACCGACACCCTGGAGGAGACCGCCTACCTGGCCGACCTGCTCTGGCGGCGGGACGAGCCGCTGGTGTTCACCGGCGCGATGCGCAACCCGACGCTCGCCGGCCCGGACGGCCCGGCCAACCTGCTCGCCGCGGTCCGCGTCGCGGCCGCCGACCCCGCCCGCGGCCTCGGCGTGCTCGCGGTGCTCGACGACCAGCTGCACGCGGCCCGCTTCGTGCGCAAGGCGCACGCGACCGCCACCGGCGCGTTCGTCTCGCCCGACACCGGCCCGCTCGGCCACGTCATCGAGGGCCGGGTACGCGTGCTCACCCGCCCGGCCCGGCTGCCCGCGCTGGCCGTCGAACCCGCCGCGTTCGACCGGGTACGAGTCGCGCTGCACACCGCGACGCTGGACGACGACGGCGCGCTGCTGCCGCACCTCGCGGACCGCTACCAGGGGCTGGTCGTCGCCGGGTACGGCGTCGGGCACGTGCCGGGCGCGCTGGCGCCGGTGCTCGGCGGCCTCGCCGAGACCATCCCGGTGGTGCTCACCTCCCGCACCGGCGGCGGCTCGGTCCTCGCCCACACGTACGGCGCGATCGGGTCGGAGACCGACCTGGCCCGGCGCGGGCTGATCGACGGCGGCCTGCTCTCCCCGTACCGGGCCCGGGTCCTGTTGCGGTGCCTGCTCGCCGCCGGCGCCGACCGTACCGGCGTCGAGGCGGCGTTCGCCGCCCACCGCTGAGCCCCACCAGAGGCCGGACCGCGCCGGCACGGCAGCCATCGCGCAACAGCACCGGCAGACGCGCCACGAGGCCGGCCCGACGGTCGGTCCCGCGGCGTCAGCCGGCCGGCGGGCTGTGCACCGCGCGGGCGCTCAGCTGGTCGCGCACCCGAGCCGGGATCTGCGGCGCGAACCGGGCCAGGTAGGCACCCAGGTGCTGCTCGGAGCGGAGCATGAACGGCAGGTCGCCGGCCATCATCCGGCGGATCGCGATCAGCGGCACCGGCGAGCGCAGCGGCCGGAAGCTGCGCCGCCACAGCCCCGGCTCCGGGCAACGCGGGTGGAACTGGCCGACCATCAGCCCGGCCGAGACGAACCGCTGCTTGACCGAGCGCTGCAGCTCGTCGAGCGGGGCCGAGTCGGCGTGGTCGAAGTCGGGCAGCACCACCAGCACCGCGACCAGTTCGGCGTCCCGGTCCGGTACCGCGGCGGCCAGCTCCTGGAACCGCTCCCGGTACCGGTCGAGCAGCCCGCCGACCTGGCCGGCGTCGGCCGCGCCCGGCACGACCGACAGCCGGAACAGGTCACGGCGCAGCGACGGACCCGCGTACGGGCAGACCGGGCCGCTGCGACCCAGCTCGGCGTGCCCGGTGGTGAGGAACCGCCGGCTCCAGGCCAGCACGGTACGCAGCCGCTCGTCGTCGACCAGCCCGGCGTCGACGTCCGCCGCCGACCACAACGGTGGATCAGTCGAGGGCACGGGCGTCTCGCCACATCGGCTGCAGCGCCGGGCCGTCGGGCATCCGGATCTCGTCGCCGAACTCGGTGAACCCGAGCCGGTGGGCCACCGCGAGCCCCGCCGGCGAGCTCGCCTCCAGGTAGCCGCCGACCCCGTCGGCGTCGCACTGCCGCAGCACCGAGGCGAACAGGGCGCCGGCCACGCCGTGCCCCTGCACCGACGGATCGAGCCCGCCGAAGGTGAAGTACTGGTGCGGCCGCTCCGGCCGCCGCTCGGCCTGGGCCTGCGCCACCGTCCCGAACCGGACGGCGTCCTCGCCCACCGCCTCGATCAGCGCGCCGACCAGCTCCGGCGGCTCGGTCGCGTTCGCCGGCAGCGACAGCAACACCCCGGTACGGGCGGCGTTGGTGTAGGCGCCGCCGTTGCCGACCGCGGCGGAGTACAGGATCCCGAAGAACCGCGGAAGGACCGCGTCGCGCCGGGCGGCGTCCGGGAACACCCACTCGGCTATCGGGTCGGTCCGGAACACCCGGGCCAGCAGGCCGACCAGCACCTCCTCGTCCGCGGCCAGGGCAGGTACGGCGGTGTCGGTCACGCTGGTGTCGGGCATCGGGTGCTCCTCTCGCCGGCCAGCCGCTCGATGCGCTCGTGCAGCCCGGCCAGTTCCGTCTCGGCTTCGGGTTTGATCAGGACGCTGCGCAGCACCCGGGCGTCCGGCCGGTCCCGGACCAGGTCCGGGTGGCGTTGCCGGAACGCGTCCGCGTCGGCGCGCAGCACACTCAGGTACACCGGGTCGTCCGGGTCGGTCATGCCGTCCCGCAACATCCGGTCGGTGGCGGTGTCCACTTCGGACAGTGTCGGTCGCGCCGGCAGGTAGGTCACGATGTCGAGCTCCGGCCGCTGGTAGAGCCGCAGCCGGGACGATCCGTCGATCCGCTCCGCCCAGCCGGTCGCCGCGCGCCGGCTGGCCGCGAGGAGCCGGCCCAGCCCGTCGGGCGTGGGCGGCAGCACCCGGAACGTCAGCCACAGCGCCGCCGCGGCGGCCCCGGCCCGGGAGCACTCCAGGCTGATCTCGCCCAGGTGCAGGTCGGCCGGGGTGAAGTAGGTGTAGCTCGAATCGTGCCGGAAGTGCCGGGCCACGGCCGGATCGGTGAACAGCACGGCGCCGCAGCCGTACGGTTGCAGGCCGTGCTTGTGCGGGTCCACCACCACCGAGTCGCACCGCCGGATCGCCTGCCAGGGCTCGGCGGCGATGCCCTCGGCGCCGGCGAGCAGCGCGAAGAACCCGCCGTACGCGGCGTCGACGTGCACCCGGACCCGGTGTCGCCGGGCGATCTCGACCACCTCGTGGATCGGGTCGACCGCGCCGGTGCCGGTGGTACCGGCGGTGACCACGACGGTACCGATCCGCTCGTCGCGCAGTACCGCGCTCAACGCCGCGAGGTCCATCCGGCCGGCCGCGTCGACGGCGACCGGGTGGCCCGGCATCCGCAGCAGCCCGCACATCCGCGCGTGGCTGAAGTGACTGTCCACGCTGTACGCCACGCCCCGGTCCGGGTGGCTCTGCCGGGCCACGTACAGCGCTTCGAGGTTGGCCATCGTGCCGCCGCCGGTCAGGTGCCCCAGATGCGTGCCGAGGCCGAACATCTCGGCGAGCTGCGCGACGACCTCGACCTCCATGTCGCAGGTGGCCGGGCCGCCCTCGCGGGCGTGGTTGTTCGGGTTGCGCAGCATCGCCGCCAGGTAGCCGACGACCGCGGCCGGATGCGGCGGCTTGACCATCTGCCCGGCGTACCGGGGATGGAAGAACGGGTAGTTGTCCGCCATCCGCGCGTCGAACTCCTCGAACGCGGCGTGGAACGCCGCGTCGTCGATCTCGGTGGCGGGATGCGGTGCGTACGACCCGAAGCGGGCGGCCCATTCCTCGTTCGCGGACACGGCTCGGGACAGCCAGTGCGCAAGCTCCACCCGTCCTCCCGAACGTTCCGCCGATCCGTGGCCACGCAAGTCTGGCAGCGCGGTGACCGGCTGGCACCGAAAGAAAACCCGAAGTCTTGTCCGTGACGGTCCATCCCGAATGCGCCACCGGATCCCCGCCGGCCCGCGCGGGCCCGGTCACCGGGCCGTGTCAGAGTGGACGACATGAGTACGACGCTCGCCGGCGCGGCGTTCGCCAAGGGCCACGGCACCGAGAACGACTTCGTGATCCTGCCCGACCCGGACGGTGCGCTGCCGCTGACCGCGGAGCTGGTCGCCGCGCTGTGCGACCGGCGCGCCGGGCTCGGCGCGGACGGCGTGCTGCGGGTGGTGCGCAGCGCGAAGCATCCGGACGCGGCCGGCCACGCCGGAGCGGCCGAGTGGTTCATGGACTACTGGAACGCCGACGGCTCCATCGCCGAGATGTGCGGCAACGGCATCCGCGTCTTCCTGCGCTACCTGACCGAGTCGGGGCTGGCCGCCGGCAGCGCTGGCATCGCCGGCTCGGCCGGCACCGAGATCACCATCGCCACCCGCTCCGGCCTGCGTACCGGCCGGATGGGGGAGACGATCGCGGTGCAGATGGGCACCCCGGCGCTGCTCGGCACCACCGGCGCGCAGCTTCGCGGCGTCGGCTACCCGGGCGTCGCCGCCGATGCGGGCAACCCGCACCTGGTCTGCCCGGTACCGGCGGCCGAACTGCCCGGGCTGGACCTCACCGCACCGCCCGGCATCGACCCGGTGGTCTTCCCGCACGGCGCCAACGTCGAGTTCGTCGCCGAGCTGCCCGACCCGGCCCCGGGCGCCGACCGGCACGTCGCGATGCGGGTGTACGAGCGGGGTGCCGGCGAGACGCGCTCCTGCGGTTCCGGGGTGTGCGCGGTCGCCGCGGTGGTGCTGGCCGAGGCCGGCGAGACCGCCGGCACCGTCGCGGTCGACGTACCCGGCGGCCGGCTGACCGCCACCGTCGACGGTGACTCGCTGGTGCTCGCCGGCCCGGCGGTCATCGTCGCCACCGGCATTCTCGCCTGACCCAGCCGCGCCGGCCGGCCGCGTCGAGCAAGGATGCGGGGATCCGTCGCCCGGGTGCGGCGCGACGGAGTCCGCTGACCGGCGTGCCGGGGCCGTGGTCAGCGGCCGTGGTCGGCGGCGTCGAGGGCGGGGGCGAGCGGCGCGAGCGCGGCGCGCAGCTGAGCGGGCAGCGAGTCGCGGACCACGACGAGCCCGGTCGCCGCGCCGCCGTCGGCGGGCCGGACCCAGCGGTCGAGCGCGATGCGGACCGCGGCGGCGACGCTGGCGGCGAGTACCCGGGCGGTGGCCGCATCGCCGGTGCGCTCGCCGAACACCTCGGTGAGCGGCGATTCGATCGCGGTCGCCGCGTCCAGGTACGCCTGCCGCAACGCCGGTCGGGTGGTGATCATCAGCAGCGCGTCGCGGGCGTCCTCGCCCGGCTCGGTGTACTCGGTGACGATCGCGTCGGTGACCGCCTCGGACAGCGGGGTGCCGGCCGGGCGGCCGGCCACGGCCGCGGCGACCCGGGCCTCCCGGTCGGCGGTCACCGCCGCGACGATCGCCTGCTCCCGGCTGGCGAAGTAGTTGTTGTACGTGCGGGGCGCCACGCCGGCGGCCGCGGCGATGTCGTCCACTCGGACGTTCTCCGGCCCGTGCGCCAGCGCCAGCCGCAGCGCGGCGGCCCGCAACGCCTCGCGGGTGGCCTGCTTCTTCTGCTCGCGCAGCCCGGTGCGCCTGGTCGTCACGCCAGCATCCTCGCACAATCCATGCGCGCGCGCAAAATTGCGTGCACGCATGTTTTGTGGTTAGGGTTCGGGCCGGTTGACGAACGAGAAGGAGACGACCATGCGCACCAAGGGCATCTGCTACGACACCGGGTTTCTCGACGGCGCCCGCGACGGCAGCACGTCCCGCGAGCGGTTCGACCCCGACCTGGTCCGGCGCGAGCTGACGATCATCCGCGACGACCTGCACTGCACCGCCGTCCAGGTGGTCGGCGGCGATCCGGACCGGCTCGAACTCGCCGCCCGCTGCGCCGCCGAGCTGGGCCTCGCGGTCTGGTTCTCGCCGTACCCGCTGGACCTGACGGCGGAGCAGATCCGGTCGCTGCTGCTGGACTGCGCGCACCGGGCCGAGCGGCTGCGACACGACGGCGCCGAGGTGGTGTTCGTCGCCGGCGTCGAGCTGAGCATGATGAACCGCGGCTTCCTCGACGGTGACACCGTCACCGACCGCCTGGGGTACCTGTTCGCCGACCCGGCCGCCCGCCCGGCCCGCATCGCGGAGGTACAGGCGCGGCTCGGTGAGTTCTTCCGCGACCTGGTGCCGGCGATCCGGGCGGCCTTCCACGGGCCCGTCACGTACGCGGCGATCCAGTTCGAGGGTGTCGACTGGGCACTGTTCGACATCGTCACGCTGGAACTGATCCGGTCCGCGGAGGTGGCCGACCGGTTCCGGGACGGCGTGCGTACCCTCGTCGCCCAGCCCAAACCGCTGGCGGTCACCGGCTTCGGCACCGCGACCTGGCGCGGCTCCGGCGACGTCGCGCCGCGCAGCATGGAGATCCTCGGCAGCGATCCGGCCACCAGCGCACCGCGGCTGACCGCGGTGCTCGAGCGCGACGAGGCGGGCCAGGCGCACTACCTGCGCGAGCTGCTGGAGCTGTTCGACGACGAGGGCGTCGACAGCACCTTCGTGCACCTGTTCGCGCTGTACAACCTGCCGCACCGGCCGGACGGCGACCCGCGCGACGACCTCGACCTGGCCAGCCTCGGCGTCGTCAAGGTGCTCGACGGGAAGCTCGGCGAGACCTACCCCGGCATGCCCTGGGAGCCCAAGGCCGCCTTCGCCGCGATCGCCGACCGCTACTCCGCTTGAGGCCGGCCGGCGCTGCCCCGGCACGGTCGACCGCCCGGTACCGCCGTCGCGGTACCGGGCCGGGCGATCAGCGCAGGGACAGCGGTGCCTTCTCGCTGTCCGGGTCGGGGTCCTCGGCGCCCTTCGCGACGGCGCGGACCGCCGCCGCGACCGCGGGCGACACCTTCGGGTCGAACACGCTCGGCACGATCACGCTGGCGTTGAGGCTCTCCTCGCCGACCGAGTCGGCGATCGCCTTCGCCGCCGCCAGCGCCATGTCGTCGGTCCATTTCGGCGCCTGCGCGTCGAGCAGCCCCCGGAACACGCCGGGGAACGCGAGCAGGTTGTTGATCTGGTTCGGCTGGTCGGAGCGGCCGGTGGCGACGACCGTCGCGTACTGCCGGGCCTCCCGCGGGTCGACCTCCGGGTCCGGGTTGGCCAGCGCGAACACGATGGCGTCGGAGTTCATCGTGGCGATGTCCTTGCCCTCCAGCAGGTTCGGCGCGGACACCCCGATGAACACGTCGGCGCCGGCGAGCGCGCCGGCGAGCGAACCGGAGTAGTTCGACTTGTTGGTGTGCTCGACCAGCCACTCCCAGCTGCCACTCAGGCCCGGCATGCCGCGGTGCAGCGCGCCCGGCCGGTCGCACGCGATGATGTCGCCGACGCCCTGCTTGAGCAGCAGCTTCATGATCGCGGTGCCGGCGGCGCCGGAACCGGACACGACCACCCGGACGTCGCTCATCTGCTTGCCCACCACCCGCAGCGCGTTGGTGAGCGCGGCGAGCACGCAGATCGCCGTACCGTGCTGGTCGTCGTGGAACACCGGGATGTCCAGCGCCTCGCGCAGCTTGGCCTCGATCTCGAAGCAGCGCGGCGCGGCGATGTCCTCCAGGTTGATCCCGCCGTACGCCGGGGCGAGCGCCTTGACGATCGACACGATCTCGTCGCTGTCCTGGGTGTCCAGCACCACCGGCCACGCGTCGACCCGGCCGAACCGCTTGAACAGCGCCGCCTTGCCCTCCATCACCGGCATCGCGGCGGCCGGCCCGATGTTGCCCAGCCCCAGCACCGCCGAGCCGTCCGAGACGACCGCGATCGTGTTGCGCTTGATGGTCAGCCGGCGGGCGTCCTCCGGGTTCTCCGCGATCGCCATGCACACCCGGGCCACGCCCGGCGTGTACGCCCGGGACAGCTCGTCCCGGTTGCGCAGGTTGACCTTCGAGGACACCTCGATCTTGCCGCCGAGGTGCAGCAGGAACGTCCGGTCGGACACCTTGCGTACCTGCACGCCGTCGAGCGACTCGAGATGGTGCACCACGCTCTCCGCGTGCGCCGCGTCCGCGGTGTCGCAGGTGAGGTCGACCGTGACTGTCTGGTGGTCGGAGTCGACGACGTCGAGCGCCGTGACGATGGCGTCGGCGTCACCGGCCGCGGTGGTCAACCGGCCGATCGAGGTGGAGTCGGCGGGTACCGAGACCCGCACGGTGATCGAAAAGCCGGCGCTCGGCAGGCTACGGGTGGTCACGGATCGGTCCTCTCCGGGTCGCGGCCGCGCCCGGGGGCGCACCCCGGACGCGGCTGCATCATGTCGTCGTTGACACGTACTGCGTACTGGTGTCCGGTGCCCGGCGCGCGCTCGCCGGTTCGTACCGAACTCCCTGATCCGGACAGTATCTCTGCGCGATCGCCGTGGGGACCCTGCGGGGCGGGCCACGAGGTTCGGTCCGCGCGGCTACCGGCAAGTAGGGCGGCGTGTCGCCCGACGCACCGCTAATGGGGGTGCGACCGACGCGTTTCGCGTGCCACGATCGAGGCAATGGCTGACACACATACCTCTGCCGCACTCGACGGGCAGCTCCGGGGCGGGGCGCCCGACGACGAGCGGTACACGACCGATTCCGCCCCGGCCGGCGTCGGGCCCGGTGAGCCGGAGCTCACCGCCGACGCCACCCTCGCCGACCCCGAACTCGCCGACCCGGCGCTGCTCGGTGACTCGGCGCTGCTCGGCGGCTCGGCCCTGCCGGACGGCTCCGTGTTCGCCGACGACGCCACGACCGGCGAGCTGGAGCTCGCCGACCGGCACGCGCTGCGCCGCGTCGCCGGCCTGTCCACCGAACTCACCGACGTCACCGAGGTCGAGTACCGGCGGCTGCGACTCGAACGGGTCGTGCTGGTCGGCGTCTGGACCGAGGGCACCCTGGCCTCGGCCGAGCAGTCGCTGGCCGAGCTGGCCGCGCTCGCCGAGACCGCCGGCTCGCAGGTACTGGAGGGGCTGATCCAGCGGCGCGGCCGCCCGGACCCGGCCACCTACGTCGGCCGCGGCAAGGTCGACGAGCTGCGCGACGTGGTGGTGGAGAGCGGCGCCGACACCGTGGTGTGCGACGGCGAGCTGTCCCCGAGCCAGCTGCGCAACCTGGAGACCCGGGTCAAGGTCAAGGTCATCGACCGCACCGCGCTGATCCTGGACATCTTCGCCCAGCACGCGAAGAGCCGGGAGGGCAAGGCGCAGGTCGAGCTGGCCCAGCTGGAATACCTGATCCCGCGGCTGCGCGGCTGGGGCGAGAGCCTCTCCCGGCAGGCCGGTGGCCGGGCCGGCGGCGCCAGCGGTGGCGTCGGTACCCGTGGTCCCGGTGAGACGAAGCTGGAGACCGACCGCCGGCGCATCCGGCAGCGGGTGGCCAAGCTGCGCCGCGAGATCAAGGCGATGCGGGCGGCCCGGGACACCAAGCGGGCCGACCGGCGCCGGCACGACGTGCCCGGCGTGGCGATCGCCGGCTACACCAACGCCGGCAAGTCCAGCCTGCTCAACCGGATCACCGGCGCCGGCGTGCTGGTCGAGGACGCGCTGTTCGCCACCCTCGACCCGACGACCCGCCGGGCCCGCACCGGCGACGGCCGCATCTACACGCTGTCCGACACCGTCGGCTTCGTCCGGCACCTGCCGCACCAGCTGGTGGAGGCGTTCCGCTCCACCCTGGAGGAGGTGGCCGACGCCGACCTGGTGCTGCACGTCGTGGACGGTTCCGACCCCGACCCGGAGGCGCAGGTCGCCGCGGTCCGGGAGGTGCTGGCCGAGATCGACGCGGCGAGCCGGCCGGAGCTGCTCGCGGTGAACAAGATCGACGCCGCCGATCCGGAGACGCTGCTGCGGCTGCGTCGGATCTGGCCGGACGCGGTGTTCTGCTCCGCGCACAGCGGCGCCGGCATCGACGAGCTGCGGGCGGCGCTCGAGGCGCGGCTGCCCCGACCGCCGGTGCCGATGCTGGTGCGCGTTCCGTACGACCGGGGTGATCTGGTCAACCGGGCCCGGGAGCACGGTGAGGTGCTGGAGCTCGAGCACACCGCCGAGGGCACGGTGCTGCGGGTGCGGGTCGACCCGGTGCTGGCCAACGAGCTGACCCCGTTCGCGGTGTCGGAGTCCGAGCCGGAGCCGGCGCCGACCGGCTGAGCCGGTACGCCGGGTTTACCCCCGGCTTACGTTCGTCGACGCCGGCGGGGAATCCGCCGGCGTCGATGTGCGTCGCGGCCAGCACGGTCGGTCGACTGTGACGTTCCTCCCAGCTACCTTCTGGTAACGACACTCGGTCAATTCCCGATAAACCGTCGGTTGGTCACGGCGGGCCACCTGCCCGAACGGCGGCCGGCTCTGCCACACTTGCGCCGTGAATCTGCGAGGGCCTGTGTCGACGTTCCGCTCGCCGGGCGCGCCGCGACCGCTGCGCGCACGCGGTCGCGGGGTACTCGGGTCGCTGCTGGCGGGCCTGGCGCTCGCCGTGCTGGCCGGTGCGCCGGCGACGGCCGCACCGTCCCCGAAGCCGTCCGCGGCCGCGGGACACAAGGTGTGCACCATCTCCGACCAGCGCATCGACGCGGTCACCGGGCTGACCACCACGGCCAAGGGCTACGCGGTGGTCAACAACGCCGGCCCCGGTGAGCCGCTGGCCATCTACCAGCTCGACTCGCACTGCAACGTCACCGGGACCGTGAGCGACTCGCAGGGGCGGGGCGCCTCCTCGCCGCAGGACATCGCGGCCACCAAGAACGGCACACTGTGGATCGCCGACACCGGCGACTCGGACAAGTCCCGCCAGACGATCGCCGTCTGGAAGATCCCCGCCGACAGCAGCCCCACCCAGCTGTACCGGATGAGCTACCCGTCCGGCGCCGGCCCGGTCGACGCCCGGTCGCTGCTGATGCAGCCGGACGGCACCCCGATCGTGGTCACCTACCAGGCCGGGGTCGGCAAGGTGTACGAGCCCACCGGCAAGCTGTCGGCCACCGCCACCACCCCGATGAAGTCGATCGGTTCGATCAAGCTCGACGCGACCGGTACACCCGGCGGCTCGGTCGGCCCCGGCGCGCAGCGGGTGTTCACCGGCGGCGCCGTGTCGCCGGACGGCACCCACGCGGTGCTGCGCACCTTCACCGACGCCTACCAGTGGAAGGTCACCGGCGGCGACGTCGCGAAGAGCATCGTGTCGAGCAAGCCGGTGCGTACCCCGCTGCCGAACGAGCCGTCCGGCGAGGCGATCACCTACAGTGCCGACGGCGGATCGTTCCTGACCGTCTCGAACACCTCCGGCACCAGCGCCGCGCCGACGATCCTGAAGTACGCGCCGGCCGCCGCGCCGGCGCCGACGAAGAGCTCGGCCGCCACCAAGGGCACCAGCGACAGCGGCGGTGGCCTGTTCTCCGGCAACATCAACCTGAGTGACATCAAGGAACTGGTCATCGTCGTCGGCGTGCTCGGCCTGGCGCTGGTGATCGTCGGCATCGTCGGCATCCGGCGCGCCCGGCGGCGCGGCGGTCCCGCCGGCCCCGACGACGGGGATCGGGGCGACGACCGGCCGCGCCCCTCCGGCTCCGGCCCGGACCGGCGGCGCGGAGCGCGCGCCGACGACGTCGAGACCGCGTACATCCCGCGCGTCGACGAGCGCCGGGAGAGCCGGATGGGAAGCGAGGCACCCGACCGGCGCACCCCGCCGCCGCGCGCCCAGCAGCCGCCGTACGCCGACGAGCCGCCCGAGCCGTCCCGCGCCCGGCCGTACGTGCCGCCGGTGGAGACCTCGATGCGCGGCCGCCGGCGACCCGGCCCCGAGGACGAGCCGACGCTGCCGCCGACCTCCCGCCGCCGGCACGACGCCGCCGACGAGCCCACGCTGCCGCCCCGGTCGGGCGGGCGCGGCGGCCCGGACGACGAGCGCAACCCGCACCGCCGGTACGACGCGGACGACGAGCCGACGCTGCCACCCCGGTCCCGGCAAGGCGGCGGCCGGCCCGACGAGCGCCAGCACGGGGGCCGGCCGGACGACGAGCGCCCCCGGTCCCGGCCGTACGGGCGGCGGCCGGACGAGGCGCCGCCCCGGTCCGGGCAGTACGGCGGCCGGCCGGACGACGAGCCGCCGCGGTCCCGGCGGTACGGACCGGACGAGGATGAGTCCCGGTCGCGGCAGTACGGGCGGCGGCCGGACGACGGATCGGCACGCCGGCGCTACGAGGCGGGGGAGCCACCGCCGGCCACCCGCCGCCGGTACGACCCGGACGACGAGCCCACCCTGCCGCCGCGGTCGCGCCCGCGCGGTGGCCCCGACGGCGAACCGGCGCCACCGCGGTCCCGGCACCGACCCGAACCCGACGTGGACACCGCCGTGATCGACAAGGTCCGGGACGAGCCGCCGCGCGGCCCGTCCGGCGCGCCGCCCACCGATCGCCGCTCGCGGCAGGACGGGCGGGCCCGGCCCCAGCCTCCGGCAGACCGGGCGCGGGAGACTCCGCCGCCGCCGGGGCGGTCGCGCCGGCCGAGCGACGACGACCACGAGATCGACTGGCTCGACGACCTGCGCTGAGCGGGCACCGCGTCGGGCGCACCACGATGGCCGCGATCGCACCGCGCTGCCGACCGGAGCCGAGCGCCGTCGACCGCGGTCGCGCCGCGATTCCGACCGAGCCCGCCGCCGCTGTCGTGCCGGTCGCGTCGCGACCGAGCCGGCCGTGCCGTCATGGCCATCGCGCCGGCGCCGTCGTGCCGGCGCCCGGTCGTCCGGCTGCAGCTCCGTCTTGTCGGTGGCGCGGCCCGGCCGCGCCACCGGTGCGTCACATCCGGCGCAGCACCGTCACCACCCGGCCGAGGATGGTGGCCTCGTCGCCCGGGATCGGCTCGTACGCCGGGTTGTGCGGGACCAGGGTGACGTGGCCGTCGCGCCGGCGGTAGGTCTTGACGGTCGCCTCGCCGTCGATCATCGCGGCTACCACGTCGCCGGACTCGGCCACCGGCTGCTGCCGCACCACGACCCAGTCGCCGTCGCAGATCGCCGCGTCGATCATCGAGTCACCGGTGACCCGCAGCAGGAACAGTGTGCCCTCGCCGACCAGCTCCTTCGGCAGCGGGAAGACGTCCTCGATGGCCTGCTCGGCGAGGATCGGGCCACCGGCGGCGATCCGGCCGACCATCGGCACGTAGGTCGCCTCCGGCATCGAGCTGAGCGGGCTGCCGTCCGCCGCCTCGCCCGACTTCGGCTGCTCGCGCGGCGGCCGGACGTCCAGCGCGCGCGGCCGGTTCGGATCGCGGCGCAGGTAGCCGCGCCGCTGCAGGATGCCCATCTGGTACGCCACCGAGGACGGTGAGGTGAGCCCGACCGCCTCGCCGATCTCCCGGACGCTCGGCGGATAGCCGCGGCGCTCGACCGAGTCGCGGATCACGTCGAGGATGCGCCGCTGTCGGACGGTCAGGTCGGCCTCCGGCTGGTCCGGGAAGGTCGCCACCACCGTCGCCTCCGCCGGCGGCTCGGTCGGGGTCCGGCCGTGCCCGGGCCCAGCGCTGTCGCCGCGGCGGGCCCGCCCGCTCGCCCCGGCCTTGCCTGCCCCCCCGGCCTTGCCCGTCGGGCCGGCCTTGCTCGTCGGGTCGGCCCTGCGGGCCGCGTCGGCCAGCTTGGTCGGCGCCGCCGCGCCCGCCTGCGTGGCCGACCCGCCGTCTTGCTGCGCGCCGCGGCGGCCGCCCGCCTTCGACAGCGGGGTCACGCCGCCGCGCCCGCCGGTGCTCGACCGGCGGCCCCGGCCGGTGCTGGTCTGGTGGCTCTGGTCGGCGTCCACAACGGCATCCCTTCGGTCGGCCCCGCGGCGGCCGCGAGGCTGCGCCGACACGCCGGAACGCAGCCCGGCGCGCGACCCGCGCGGTGGGCCGATCACGACCGGAACGGCAACGCCCGCGCATCCTTGTCACCGTTGACCGTATCGGCCAACCCGGCGCGACACCAAACATGTGTTCGATAGACACGCCGACAAACTCTCGAAATCGGCCCCGCCCGCTGGTATGAATCGTACGTGCGTTCGATCGAACTTGTGTTCGATCATGCGGGCAGTCGTTCCTTCGGGTCGACCCGCCGCCGCGCGTCGCCGCGGCGGGCCGTCCGCGGTGGTGCGCGACACATGGGGGCAGTGACGAATGAGGCCGATGGTGACGGCACGGCGCAGCGTGATGCGAAAGCCGATGACGGGGAATCCGGCGGCAATCGGGAGAAATCAGGCAGTCGACGACGGCGGTCGGCCACCCTTGCGGCTGATCCAGGGTGGTGTCGCTGATCCGCGGCTCGTCGGGCGGCGCCGCACCGGGCCGGTGGCCGGTCGCGGAGCGGGGTCGTCCCCGCGCGCCGTGCCGCCACGGCGGCGGTCGCTGCCCGAAGGGTCGAGCGCCCACCGGCCGGTGCGGCTGACCCGGCGCGGTCGGCTGGTGCGCACCGTGGCGGTGTTGGTGCTGGCGGCCGGGCTGGGGGCGGCGGCGGCCAGTTCGGGCGGCGCCGAGCCGCCGGTTCGGCGGGTCGAGGTGCACCGGGGCGACACGCTCTGGTCGATCGCCGACCGGTACTCTGCCTCCCGCGATCCGGTGGCCACGATCGAGCGAATCCGCCACCTCAACCACCTGTCCGGATACACCATCTATCCAGGGCAGGAGCTGAACGTCCCGGCCGGCGACCGTTGACCTCTTCGGGTGTCGGCGGGCCGTGTTGTGGCCCCGCCTGTCGGGTTCCCCTGAGCGGGCGACAGTGACACGCCGAACTGTCGATCAGCTTGCGATAACCGGGCCGACGGAATAGCGTCAGCCCCAACATCTAGTAGTTACAGCGCTGTAAGATGGGCACTGGTTGGGGTTAGTCGCCTCGCCGGTTCGTTCCGTACACAGGTCGTCGGGCCCTCGCCGGGCAGCTTCGTGCTGCCCGCGAACGCCTCGCCGACCGCGTGGCTGCGCAGATCGTCAGGAGGTGCTCGACATGCGTTGTCCGTACTGTCGGCACACCGAGTCCCGGGTGGTCGACTCCCGCGAGGCGGAGGACGGCCAGCTCATCCGGCGGCGGCGCGCCTGCCAGGAGTGCGGCAAGCGGTTCACCACCGTGGAGGAGGCGGTCCTCGCCGTCGTCAAGCGCAGCGGCGTCACCGAGCCGTTCAGCCGGGCGAAGGTGATGTCCGGGGTGCGCAAGGCGTGCCAGGGGCGGCCGGTCGACGACGACGACCTGGCCCTGCTCGCCCAGCGGGTGGAGGACAGCGTCCGCGGCCGCGGTGCGGCCGAGGTGCCCAGCCACGACGTGGGGCTCGCCATCCTCGGTCCGCTGCGCGACCTCGACCTGGTGGCCTACCTGCGGTTCGCGAGCGTCTACCGCGCGTTCGACACGCTGGACGACTTCGAGAAGGAGATCTCCAGCCTGCGCGAGACGCGGGACGGCGGAGGCGGTGGCTCGGGCGAACGGGAAGGCCCGGCGGATCCCGACGCGGCCCGGCGCAGAGCGCCGGCCGGCCGGTCGGTGGAGACCCCGGGCGGCGCGCGGGTGCGGGTCGGCGGCGACTGAACCGCGGCGCGCCAGCGGACGACCCGGCCGAGTCGCGGCTCGCACGGGTGCACGAACCACGGGGCACGACCCCGACAGCACAACCAGAGCACAGACGACCGAGGCGAACGGACCGCGGCATCGAGCGCGGTGACCGGGCGTGGTCGCTACCGGTGCCCGTCGGCGACGACGCGTGACGCCGGACAACGCACGACGCACAGCGGCCAGCAGTCCGCCCGGCCGGTACGACGGGGTGGGCGACACGACGCGGTGGCACCCGGTGTGGGGGCCACGCAGAGGGGGAAGAGATGACCGAGGCGGTGGGCACGTCGTCCGATTCAGCGGCCGGCAGGGGCCAGCGGGGGTCGAAGAAGAAGGATCAGCGGCCCGGTAAGGGTCTGCGCGTCGAGCGGGTGTGGACGACGGAGGGTGTGCACCCGTACGAAGAGATCACCTGGGAGCGCCGGGACGTCGTGATGACGAACTGGCGGGACGGCTCGGTCAACTTCGAGCAGCGTGGCGTGGAGTTCCCCGACTTCTGGAGCATCAACGCCACCAACATCGTCACCTCGAAGTACTTCCGGGGCGCGGTCGGCACGCCGGAGCGCGAGTGGAGCCTCAAGCAGCTGATCGACCGGGTGGTGAAGACCTACCGGGTCGCGGGGGAGCAGCACGGCTACTTCGCCTCGCCGGCCGACGCGGAGGTGTTCGAGCACGAGCTGACCTGGATGCTCGCCCACCAGTACTTCAGCTTCAACTCGCCGGTCTGGTTCAACGTCGGCACCACGTCGCCGCAGCAGGTCAGCGCCTGTTTCATCCTGTCCGTGGACGACTCGATGGACTCGATCCTGAACTGGTACCGGGAGGAGGGGCTGATCTTCAAGGGCGGCTCCGGCGCCGGGCTGAACCTGTCCCGGATCCGGTCCTCCAAGGAGCTGCTGACCTCCGGCGGCACCGCGTCCGGGCCGGTCAGCTTCATGCGCGGGGCGGACGCCAGCGCGGGCACCATCAAGTCCGGCGGGGCGACCCGGCGGGCGGCGAAGATGGTGGTGCTCGACGTCGACCACCCGGACGTGGAGGAGTTCGTCGAGACCAAGGCGCGCGAGGAGGACAAGATCCGCGCGCTGCGCGACGCCGGCTTCGACATGGACCTGGGCGGCAAGGACATCACCAGCGTCCAGTACCAGAACGCGAACAACTCGGTCCGGGTGACCGACGAGTTCATGCGGGCGGTCGAGGGCGACGAGGAGTTCGCGCTGCGGGCCCGCACCACCGGCGAGGTGGTCGACACGGTCAAGGCGAAGCAGCTGTTCGGCAAGATCGCCAAGGCGGCGTGGGAGTGCGCCGACCCGGGCCTGCAGTACGACGACACCATCAACGACTGGCACACCAACCCGGAGACCGGCCGGATCACCGCGTCCAACCCGTGCTCGGAGTACCTGTCGCTGGACAACTCGTCGTGCAACCTCGCGTCGATGAACCTGATGAAGTTCCTGCGCGACGACAACACGTTCGACGTGGCGAAGTTCGTCAAGTCGGTGGAGCTGGTGTTCACCGCGATGGACATCTCGATCTGCTTCGCCGACTTCCCGACCGAGGCGATCGGTGACACCACCCGGGCGTACCGGCAGCTCGGCATCGGCTACGCCAACCTGGGCGCACTGCTGATGGCGACCGCGCACGCGTACGACTCCGACGGTGGCCGGGCCGTGGCGGCGGCGATCACCTCGCTGATGACCGGCGTGTCGTACCGGCGTTCGGCCGAGCTCGCCGGCGTGGTCGGCCCGTACGACGGGTACGCCCGCAACGCGTCCGCGCACACCCGGGTGATGCGCAAGCACGCCGCCGCGAACGACTCCGCGCACACCGTCGGGGTCGAGGACCGGCGGATCTTCGAGGCGGCCGGCGCCGAGTGGCGCAAGGGCCTCGAGGTCGGCGAGAAGAACGGCTGGCGCAACGCGCAGGCGTCGCTGCTGGCGCCGACCGGCACGATCGGCCTGGCGATGGACTGCGACACCACCGGGGTCGAGCCGGACCTGGCGCTGGTCAAGTTCAAGAAGCTGGTCGGCGGCGGCTCGATGCAGATCGTCAACCGCACCGTGCCGCGCGCGCTGCGCCGCCTGGGCTACCAGGAGGAGCAGATCGAGGCGATCGTCGAGTTCATCGCCGAGCACGGACACGTGGTGGACGCGCCGGGGCTGCGGCCGGAACACTACGAGGTGTTCGACTGCGCGATGGGCGAGCGGTCCATCAGGCCGATGGGGCACGTGCGGATGATGGCGGCGCTGCAGCCGTTCCTGTCCGGCGCGATCTCCAAGACGGTCAACCTGCCGGAGTCGGCGACCGTCGCCGACATCGAGGACGTGTACCTGCAGGGCTGGAAGCTCGGCCTGAAGGCGCTCGCGATCTACCGGGACAACTGCAAGGTCGGCCAGCCGCTGTCGGCGAAGAAGAAGGAGCCGGCGCAGGCGGCCGAGCCGGTCAAGGAGATCGTCGAGTACCGGCCGGTGCGCAAGCGGATGCCGAAGTCTCGGCCGAGCCGTACGACGTCGTTCTCGGTGGCCGGCGCCAAGGGGTACCTGACCGCGTCGTCCTACCCGGACGACGGGATCGGCGAGGTGTTCCTGAAGCTGGGCAAGCAGGGGTCCACCCTGGCCGGCGTGATGGACGCGTTCTCGGTGGCGATCTCGGTGGCTCTGCAGTATGGGGTGCCGCTGGAGACCTACGTCGAGAAGTTCGTCAACATGCGGTTCGAGCCGGCCGGCATGACCGACGACCCGGACGTGCGGATGGCGGCGTCGGTGCTGGACTACGTGTTCCGCCGGCTGGCGCTGGACTTCCTGCCGTTCGAGCGGCGGGCCGAGATGGGCATCCTGACCAACGCGGAGCGCGCCGCCGAGGTGCGCGGCGAGGACCCGGCGTCGGTGCACGCCGACGAGCCGGTGGACTTCGCCGCGATGGCGTCCTCGGCACCGGTCGCGCAGCGTCGGGCCGAGCCGGCGCCGGAGCCCACGGTGGCCGCGTCCAGCCAGGCCGGTTCGTCCACCGAGCTGCTGGAGGCGGTGCAGGGCAAGGCGGCCGACGCGCCGCTGTGCTTCACCTGCGGTACGAAGATGCGCCCGGCCGGTAGCTGCTACGTCTGCGAGGGCTGCGGCTCCACCTCCGGCTGCAGCTGACCCGCAACCGCCCATCCGCTGCCCGGAGCTTCGGGACCAGTGGTGCGGCGCGGATAACCGTGTCCCCCAGAGCGATCAGCTCTGGGGGACACGGTCGTTTCCGTGGTCTTCGCGGGCGTTGGTCCGCCGGGGGAAAGCGGCGTGCGATCGAGGCCAGGGTGGCCAAGGCCGCGGAGCTGGCCGTGTAGACGGTGCCCTGGTGGCACAGTCGGGACCACACGTCATCCCAGACCTCGGCCCGTGGATCGGCGCCGGCCCGGTCGAGCAGCGCGGGAACGTCCGCGGCGCTGCCGTAGGCGTGTCGAAGCCGCGACCAGTTCGGCATGGGGTGATCGACCCATGCGGCGCCAGGGGGACCGCGCCGGGAACGGTTGCCGTCGACGGACTCGAGCGCCCCGGCGAGGTTCGCGCGGCTCCCGCCGGTCGGGCCGAGGTCAGTCGGGGTACCGGGACCGGGCGCCGTGCAGCACCGTGTGGACGGCGCGGTCGACGAAGTCCGCGTCCGGTTGCTCGGCGCGGAAGACGACGCGCAGCCAGGCGGCGCCGGCGAGCAGGTCGACCAGCAGCATCGGGTCGGTGTCGGCGGGCAGCTCGCCGCGGGCGACCGCGCGGGCGAACAGCGGCCGTTCCCGCCCCAGCCGGTCGGCGAAGAAGCCCCGCACGTACCCGGCGAGTTCCTCGCTGTGGGTGGCGGCGCCGAGCACCGCCACCGCGACCGGGCCGGTCGGCGCCTCGGTGAGCAGTGCCAGCACGGTACGCAGCAGACCGGCGAGGTCGCCGCGCAGGCTGCCGGTGTCGGGTACGGCGAGGTCGAGCCGGCGGCTGCCCAGCAGCGCGGCGCCGACGAGCGCGCCCTTGGACTTCCACCAGCGGTAGATGGTCGTCTTGTTGACGCCGGACCGGTCGGCGACCGCCTCGATCGTGAGCCGTTCGTACCCGCTCTCGGCGAGCAGGTCGAGCGTGGCGTTGAAGATCGCCGCCGCTTTCCGCGGGCCGGACGCGGAGCCGGACCCGGACTTGTCGGGTCGCGCAGACCGGGGGTTCTCGGGGGCGTCGGTGTCGATGGTCACATACCTGAGCATAGTGCAACGCAACGTTGCGTTGTGTTTCGCGGGTACGGTCGGTGGCATGACCGGTCCGAACGGCACCCTCCCGATCGTCTTCGTGCACGGCAGCCGGCTCAGCGGCACGATGTGGGACCCGGTCCGCGCGCGCTGCCCGAGCTGCCGGAGCAGCGCGCCGGACCTGCCGGGACACGGCGCCCGCCGCGGCGAAGCGTTCTCGCTCGACGGCGCGGTGGCCACGGTCGCGGACGCGATCCGGCAGCTCGGCGGCCGGGCGCTGGTCGTCGGCATGTCGCTCGGCGGGTACGTCGGGATCGCCGCCGCCGGACGGCACCCCGATCTGGTCGCCGGGCTGGTGACGATCGGCGCGGCCGCGGTGCCGCGCGGACCGCTGTACACCGCCTACCGCTGGGCGTTCAGCACCGCCGGCCGGTTCCCCCGGGCCGTGGATCGGCTCAGCGGCTGGGGTTTCCGCCGGTCGCTGCCGCCCGCGGTGGCGGCGGCGATGACCGCCGGCGGCATCGACAGCGCCGCGCTGCCGGCGATCGCGACGCAGCTGGCCGGGCTCGATCCGGTCGGCTGCCTGCGCGCGTACCCCGGTCCGGTGTGGCTCGCCGCCGGCAGCCGGGACCCGCTCGGCCGGGACCTCGACGCGCTGCGGGCGGTGTGCCGGCGGGGCACGGTGGTGCGCTGGCCGGGCCGCGGACACCTCGACTGCCTGAGCGACCCCGACCGGATCGCCGCGCTGGTCGCAACCGCGGCCGAAACCGCAACCGCCGCAACCGCAACCCCGGCAGAGACCTCAACCGCGGCCGAGACCGCGGCCGAGACCGAGACCGAGACCGAGACCGCAGGCTTATCCGATGCCGCGGCCGAGATTGCAGACGCGGCCGAGACCGCAACCGGGGCCGGTACCGCCGGGACCGGGACCGGCGCCGAGCCGTTGCCGCCGACGCCATCGTCGGTGCCGTGACCCATCGTCGGCGGGCCCGTCGGTGCCGCCTCGCGGTCGGCGCCGAGGCGGATGACGGTCAGTGGCTGAGGTGTTCGTGCCGTACCTGCCAGCCGTCGTCGCCGCGGACGAGGATCGCCGTACCCCGGCCCGCGCCGCTGGCCGCGCGGCCGTCGACGGTGCCGGACCAGCGGAACCGGTACCGGCACGCCGCCTGGTCGTCGCCGCGGTAGAGCCAGGTCACGTCCTCGATCCGGTAGGTCTCGTCGGTGATGGTGGCGAACGTGCGGCCGATCGCGGCGAGGACCGCGTCCCGCCCGTGGTGCGAGCCGTCGGTGAACCAGTAGCTCGCGTCGGCCGCGATCAGCGGCGCCAGCCGGGCCGGATCGTGGCTGTTGGTGGCCTGCTCGTACCGACGCAGAAAG